>NZ_PVNP01000187.1 GCF_002993365.1 Marisediminitalea alba | reverse complement strand
TGCATCATTAATCGACATCGAGTAACAGTGTCCTAATCACGGTTAAGTATGTTCAGCCCTTCATGCTATCGGTTTAATATCACTACTACTGCCTCGGCTGACTTCTGATATTCCATCCCAACATCTCTCGATGTCAGTAGCACACTAAAAAAAATCAGAGGCAGAACATCAGACCTCCCGGGGTAATGCGCGCGACCTTCCTGCTTATGCCTGTCGGCTTTACGTTGTTACATCCCGTGCAAGTATTGGGCTTTAGTGATATTAGCCACCTCACCCTGCAACAACGCCTAAACCGCTTCCTGTTCGTCAGGCCAGCATTTTGCCTTCGGCTTGCTTCTGGCCGGCACCCGGAGATTTCACCTCGCGATGAACACCCTTGCCGTTCAGCTAGCACTTCCCCTTGCCGGGTGTGCAGAGGACTTTCACCTCCAAGTCATCGACTCACCACCACAATGAATCGAACAGTGCTTACGCACTACGCGCCATGCCCGGCGCACTAAGAAAAAACCCCGCATAAGCGGGGTCTGAGTCGAAGTGATTTGGGCTTATTATTATTAACTTAAGTGCCTAATCAATAATGTGTCCGAAGATTATGAACGGCCACCAGTGAAGTCAGGATAAGCTTCCAGACCACATTCACTGATATCAACACCTTCAAATTCTTCTTCTTCGCTAACGCGTACACCGATAACTGCTTTGATGATTAACCAAACCACTAAGCTGGTTACGAATACCCATACGAAGATAGTCAGAGCACCGATGATTTGACCAGAGAAAGTCGCGCCACCAGTAACAGGAACCAGTAACAGACCTAACAGACCAACAACACCGTGAACAGAAATCGCACCTACCGGATCATCGATTTTCAGTTTGTCCAGAGTAACGATGCTGAATACAACCAGGATACCGCCCAGGGCACCAAACAGAGTCGCAGTCAGTGGCGTAGGAGTAGAAGGTTCAGCAGTAATAGCAACCAGACCAGCCAGTGCACCGTTAAGTGCCATTGTCAGGTCAGCTTTACCAAACATGATACGAGCAACAATCAGAGCAGCAATAGTACCACCCGCTGCAGCAGCGTTAGTGTTCATGAATACTACAGCAACCGCGTTTGCGCTTTCTACAGTAGCAGTAGCCAGTACTGAACCACCGTTGAAACCGAACCAACCCATCCACAGGATGAATGTACCTAAAGTTGCCAGAGGCAGGTTTGCACCAGGGATAGCGTTAACTTTGCCATCTGCAGTGTATTTACCTTTACGGGCACCCAGTACCAGTACACCCGCTAATGCAGCCGCTGCACCAGCCATGTGAACGATACCAGAACCAGCGAAGTCAGAGAAACCAAGGTCGCCCAGTGTGTACATGCCGAATACAGACGCGCCACCCCAGGTCCAGGCACCTTCCATTGGGTAGATAAAGCCAGTCATCACTACTGAGAATGCAAGGAATGCCCACAGCTTCATACGTTCAGCTACCGCACCAGATACGATAGACATTGCAGTGGCAACGAATACTACCTGGAAGAAGAAGTCAGCTGATGGTGCATAGGTTGCTGGTTCATCAGCAACACCAGTTGCGCCGTCGCCTACGATGCCGCCCAGGAAAGGTACCCAGTCACCACCGCCGTACATGATGCCGTAACCGCAAATCATGTACATAGTACAAGCGATCGCAAACAGTGCGATGTTTTTAGTTAAGATTTCAGTTGTGTTTTTAGCACGTACAAGGCCAGCTTCCAGCATGGCAAAACCTGCAGCCATCCACATTACCAGTGCGCCACAGATCAAAAAGTAAAAGGTATCTAACGCGTACCCTAATTCAAAAGTTGTTTCCATTATGCTTATCTCCGCAAATTTCTCGTCGACTGCTTTTACAGTGCGTCGGTATCTGTTTCGCCAGTACGAATCCGGACAGCGCCTTCAAGGTCGTAAACGAAGACCTTGCCGTCACCAATTTTGCCGGTTTTCGCAGCACCTGTGATGGCTTCAACCAAACGTTCCACCTGATCATCCTGAACTGCAATTTCCAGTTTGACTTTCGGCAGGAAGTCGACCTGATACTCGGCTCCGCGGTATAATTCTGTATGTCCTTTTTGACGTCCGAAACCTTTCACTTCGGTTACGGTCAGACCGTCAATACCGATTTCTGAAATGGCTTCACGAACATCATCCAGCTTAAATGGCTTGATGATTGCTGTGACTAGTTTCATGTGTTGCTCCCAAAATAATAGTGGTTTGCTACCAGTGTTCATGTTGTGCGAGAGTGACTAGAACAAGTCCTATGCCACAAATTAAAACCCATATAAATCAATAACTAAATTAAAAATTGTTATATTTTCTTACAATTTTACGCACCATTAAAATGCATGAGACCCGGTTTGCACCATTTTGGTGCCGCCACATTTCATCCTGTCAGTAATGTCGTTTATCGCAGGGAACTTAGCGTAAAACAGCCGGTCTATCTGGCATGGAAAAAATGGACTTAGCCTTTACCGGGCCTACGCGTTTTCAACCTGCTGAACCAGCCCCGAAGAAAGCTGGCAGACTGGTGTGGCTGATTGTCGGCTCGGTGCTGGTTCATATTGCAGTGCTGGCCACGTTATCGTTCCCACCGCCTGCTACACCGCCGGTGAAATCCAGTCCGGTGCAAGCGGTCTTGTACACGCCTGTTATACCTGCACCAATCCAAACCGCAGCCGAAGAATTGCCCGAACCCGCTGTAACCGAAGCCCCTCCTGAAGAATCAAAGATAGTCGAGTCTCAGCCCGTAAACGAACCATCACAAACCGAAACCGCGACACCACCAGCCGAAGAAATTTCCGATGTCAGTACTGAAGCCTCTGCACCGTATTCAGGTGAAATACTCACCCAGGCAGAGGACAGCCCCGCACCGCCTTCACGACGTCTATCGAACGCCGTCAGCCGGGGGATTGCAGGACTACAGTCACAAAAACAGCATGAACTCGCCGAACAAGTCACGCGGCAGCGCCGTCTGGAGCAGAAATCACCAGATTTACGCATTGGTGAGTACAAACCAGCCGAGCAAACAATTGGAGAATATGCCGTGAATTGCGAAAAGGGAGTGAATAGTACTGTGGCAACAGTTGCGCGACTGTTTGGAGGCAATGTAAAGTGCAATCAACGCAATGAATTCCAACAATTCATCGACAAACGACAACACAAACAAACAGAACAATAAGGGACTGCCCGTGGCCGGAGCCAACTTACTTGCACTCATTGATGATATAGCCACCCTGCTAGACGATGTCGCCATGATGTCGAAAATGGCAGCCAAGAAAACTGCCGGTGTGCTGGGTGATGATTTAGCGCTGAATGCCAATCAGGTACAGGGCGTGAAACCCGACCGCGAGATACCCGTGGTGTGGGCAGTGGCTAAGGGCTCCTTCATCAATAAACTAATACTCGTGCCTGCCGCATTGTTGATCAGTGCTTTTGTACCGGTACTAATCACAGTACTGCTGGTACTTGGCGGACTCTATTTATGTTTTGAGGGAGCTGAAAAAGTGCTCCATCGTTTCCTGCCCCATGCCGACAGCGCCGAGGAAGCCGATGAGCGCCTTAATAATCTGGCCGATGCTTCCATTGACCTGGTGCAAATGGAGAAAGACAAAATTAAAGGGGCGATACGCACCGACTTTATTTTGTCTGCAGAGATTGTAGTGATCACCCTCGGCAGCCTGCAAGGTGCCGACCTTACCACGCAAATTCTGGTCCTCAGCGGACTAAGTATTGCCTTTACCATTGGGGTTTACGGTCTGGTGGCCGGCATTGTAAAAATGGATGACCTCGGTTTATACCTGCTGCGTAAATCACTAACGGGTGGCTACAACAGTGCGCAGCGTATAGGCGGGCGTTTTTTACTGACAGCAGCACCGATTCTGATGAAAGTCCTGTCATTCGTTGGCACCATCGCAATGTTTTTGGTAGGCGGCGGCATTCTGACTCACAGTATCCCGTTCTTACATCATCTCGCTGAATCGGTAACCCAGCTGATACCACAGATAGCCTTAATTCTCAGTATCGCCGCAGATGGTATCGCCGGATTAATCGCAGGGACGATCATCGCTTTCGCCCTGGCTGTTTTTAATAAAGTCCGTCAGTAATCAGACTCCGCATCACAGTAAAGTAGCGTTAGCCATTTGCGCTACTTTACTGGCAATTCAGTTATTAATTAGCAAAAAAAACCACACGCTCAGTTTTACCCGCCTTCGCAAAAACACAATAAAACTATAAAAATCAGATCTTTATAAATTAATCACCTGACTGGCACAACTATCGCTAACTATTCTGCGACTTAGATTAACAGACAGCCTGCTCGGCGAGCATGATGAGGCTCTGATTGGGTACAGGGCAGTAAGTGTGAATCGCTTATTGGTGTGCCCGTAACGAACAGCGAGGTTCAAGATTATGATTACTTACAGTTTTTTAATTTGGCTTTTATTGGGTCCGGTGCTGGCCTATATCGTTGCGCTGGGGATTTTTAACGGGATTCGTTACCTGTTTACGTCAGACTCATTGATCCACTAAAGGCTTACCGCATTTGTATCCCTGGACACTCCCGTAGTGCCACTTCTCAGGAATTGCAGATCTCTGCAATCTCCTGAGTTTTTTATCTGCTAGAGACTAATAATTACTCGCAGTTACTCGTCTATAGCAAGCTAGCAGCCTCTTTTCTTCACAACAATCTTATTTTTTCTATAACGTTCACTTTAAATACGATAGATGTCTTGGCATTTTGTCGGGGTGCCGACAGCACCAAGGGGCGTTATGCGACGCCCCTTGACCCCCGCAGTTCTTACTCACGAAAAACATACTGTCATCGGGCAGGTAAAACCTATCGACCAGAGAGGGCTCCATGCCCTCGCTGGCCGGAGGCGTCGTCCATGACGCCTCTACGCTTTTACTTCATCTGCCCAATGACAGTATCTCGCTCAATAAGAACCAAAAATAAGGATGTATTGCACTCTGGTTGTAAACTTCGCCGACCAGGTAGTTTTAGCCAGGTTTTATGAGCCTATCAACCACCAAACAACCTTTCCCACCAGGACTTATCCTTAGCTTTCTTAGCAGGCGCTTTTTCTCCCAACTGACCCACACACCCCTGAGCAGGCGGCAGCGCATCGAGTACGGCAGGCACACTCATACTGCCCTGACACCCGGCCGTTACTACCGCACCGGTTACAGGATCGAAATGCGCAATCCCCAGGCCATTAGGAAAACGTCGGGACAGGGATTTAGGTTCCTGTAACTGCTGATAGGCGAGAAACACCGGCAGCGCACCAGTAGAGCCTGTCAGGCCGGTTGAACGGTTTTCATCATTGCCTACCCACACCGTAGCCAGATTATTGCGATCGTATCCGGCAAACCAGCTGTCGCGGTAATCGTCGGTGGTACCGGTTTTTCCCGCCATGTTTATGTTGTCATAGGTTCTGCCAATAGCTTTTGCCGTACCTTCTGTGGCCACCTTATAAAGCGCATAATTAAGCAAATAAGCTGACTCCTCGTTAACGCGCTGTTCGCCATATTCGGCCTGACGCCACATTAAACGGTTATTCACGCTCACAATGGCACTCACCGTATGTAGCGGTCGGTACGCACCATTATTAGCAATCGTCTGGTATATCTGGTTGGTTTCAAAGGGGGTCAGCGCTACCGCGCCCAGGGTAAGCGCAGGTACTTCCGGAACCGGCCGTTTAACACCCAGATTTTTTAAAGTAGCGGCAACGTTATCGATGCCCAGCTCAAGCCCCAGATTAACCGTAGGCACATTAAGTGACAAACTAAGCGCATCAATAAGCGGCACAGAGCCACGATAAGTTTTATCAAAGTTTTGCGGCTGCCAGTTATCACCGTGTTCATCGCTGAGAGATAATGGCTTATCTTCCAGTGGTGTAGCCAGATTGTACTGCGCTGGTTGCTCAAGTGCCGTCAGGTACACAGCCGGTTTTACCAGCGAGCCGATGGGCCGTACCGCATCCAGAGCGCGGTTAAAGCCAGCAAAGCTGACATTGCGCCCGCCTACCAGTGCGCGCACCTCACCGCTGCCAATGTCTGATACCACCATCGCGCCTTCCAGGGTCGCTTCGCGGCCTGGTTGCAAGCGATCCAGAGTGCTGGTTAAAGCCTGTTCGGCGCGGCGTTGGGCATAAATGTCCAGGGTGGTGAACACCTTCACGCCCGACTCCCGAATGTTAGGGTCAGCAAGAATGGTTTGTAGCTCTTTACGCACCTGAGTCATAAATGCCGGATGTTTACCGGTCGCCAGGCTGTCGCCAGTAGCAATACCTACTGGTCTGGAGACGGCCAATTCGTATTGCTGCGGGGTTAACTCATTGCCTTCCAGCAACAAACGCAACACCAGATTGCGCCGTTCGATGGCACGTTCGGGGTACTTACGGGGGTTGTAATAAGAAGGGCCTTTTATCATCCCTACCAACATGGCGATTTCGGTTTCGTCGAGTTCGTACACCGGGCGGTCGAAATAAAAATAACTGGCCAGGCCGAAACCATGTACAGCCATATCACCGCTCTGCCCCAGGAACACTTCATTCAGATAAGCCTGGATGATCTTGTCTTTGCTGTAGCGGGCATCAATGATGATGGCCATCAGTGCTTCTTTAATTTTTCGTTCAAGCGAACGTTCGCGGGTCAGATAGAGGTTTTTAACCAGTTGCTGAGTGAGCGTACTGCCGCCCTGAACCGTGCGCCCCGCTGCGATATTCGCTAGTAGCGCACGGATGATAGACAACGGGGCAATACCGTGATGACTGTAAAAGTCACGATCTTCGGTAAGCGTTAATGCCTTTACCAGTAACGGCGGCACATCTTCCAGCGTCACCAGCATACGATCTTCCTGACTGCCACTGGCAAGACGGGTTACCAGCCAGGATTCCAGCCTGACCTGTTGTAATGACTGGTCTGTTTGTAAGTCAGTAATAGAGGCGATGCGCGCACCATTCCAGCGGATAGCTAACTGCCGCAACGGCTGAAAGCCATCAGGAAAGTGGAACGCCCGACGGTAAATATTAATAGCGGCCTGACTAACACTGTATTCGCCACTGCCCTGAATCTGATTCACCCGTCGGTAACCCAGCAGTTTCAGCTCATCCAGCACTTCTTTTCGAGTAATCTCCTCACCCTTTTGCAGTTGCAGCGGACGGGCATAGATTTGTGCAGGCACCTGCCATTTATTACCTGAAAAGTGGTGCTTAATCTGGGCATCAAGATAAATAATGTAGGCCCCGAACAGCACCAGCAGAATTAAAGATAACTTCCAGAAAAACCGCCAGAGTCGGCGTTTTCGGTTAGGATGAGAAGTAGGCTCGGCTTTTTTTGATGTCACAACGCTTCCTGTAAATACTTTGCGGGTACGACCGGTTGCTGGCATTCAGTCCGGGCAAGGGACACAGCAGTTTTGTTTGCGCTGTATCAATTACCTGTATGCAACTTTAGGCTCATCAGACTAGACAAGTGATTGTTCGCTTTTTACTCTGTAAGTCAATCAGCCTTTGGGAAAGCCATGATACTGGCTAAAGTAAGGAGTTTACCATGAAAATTACCGTCGATATCGATCTGTCACCGTCAGAAGCTCGCGAACTCTTAGGCTGGCCGGACATGACCAAAATCCATGAAGCCACCATTGCCATGTTTACCGAACAATTAAAAAACGGTAACCAGGAAACAATGATGACCCTTCTGAAACCCTACCTTGATGGCAGTCAACAGGCCTTTTCTTTCTACCAGAAAATGATGGAAGGCATTGCCACCAGCACCGCCTCAGGCAAAAAATAACAACTTCAAGGAGCACTTGTGGAGCAACAGGATAAGCAGGAAATTCTGGACACGCTGAACCAGTATGCTGAGCAGTTTAATAGCATGGTACAGAAAATTCTTACCCGTCAGGCTGATTCGAACGACGCTGCAAAGATGTTCGACCCGCAACACTTGCAACAGCTACTGACCACAAAACTGGCTGATAAGGTAGAAGTAGATACCTCTAAGCTGGTTGAAAACCAGATGGAGTTTATGCGCCAGCAAACCGAGCTTTGGCAGCAGGCAAGCAGGGCCATGTTCGGCGAGAAGGCTGAAGCAGTAGTTAGTGAGTCACGTGGTGACAAACGTTTCAGCCACACCGACTGGAATGAAAACCCGGTTTTTAATTATTTAAAGCAAGCCTACCTGATTAATTCCAAAATGCTGCAGGGTATGATGGACTCCATGACCTTTGCTGATCCTAAATCTGCTGAACAGGTAAAGTTTTATACTCGTCAGTATATTAACTCGGTAGCGCCAACCAATTACCTGTTCTCTAACCCGGATGTGTGTGAAGAAATCCTCAAGTCCAAAGGGCAAAGCATGCTCAAAGGCATTGAGAACTTCATGCGCGACCTGGAGCAGAGTCCGCTTGAAGCGTTTAAGATTACGCAAACCGATATGTCGGCCTTTGAGCTTGGTGAAAACCTCGCCACAACTGAAGGCAAGGTGGTGTACCAGAATGACCTCATGCAGCTCATTCATTACACACCGAAAAAAGCTAAAACCTACGCGCCACCGGTGTTGTTCGTGCCGCCGTTTATCAACAAATATTACATCCTCGATCTGGATGAAAAGAAATCCGCAGTAAAAGGACTGCTCGAAAACGGCTTTAGCGTGTTCATGATCTCCTGGGTCAACCCGGATAAATCCCTGGCCGACCATGACTTCGTGAGTTATATGAAGCACGGTCCGCTGGCCGCGCTGGATGTGGTATGCGAGATTACCAAACAGCCCAAAGTTAACATGACCGGCTTTTGTGTAGGCGGCACCCTGTCTGCCGTAACTGCAGCTTACCTGCGCGCCCAGGGCGATGAGCGAATTCAGTCACTTACTCTGCTAACCACCCTGACCGACTTCAGTGAGCCAGGTGAAATTGGTAACTATCTGACCGAAGAAAGTCTTAACGCCATGGAGCAGAATGCCGACATTAAAGGCGTATATGATGGCCGCATACTGGGGCTTAGTTTCAGCCTGTTGCGCGAAAACAACCTGTTCTGGTCTTACTTTATCAATAACTACCTGAAAGGCGAGGATCCCGCTGCCTTCGATATTCTGTTCTGGAACAGTGATGCCACCAATATCACCGCCGCCTGCTTTAAACAGTATGTGCGTACCATGTACTGGGAAAACAAACTGCGGGAACCTGGTGGAATGGTAATTGACGGCGTACCTATCGATCTGGGCAATATCGACGTACCCGTTTATTTCCTGGCTACCATTGCCGATCACATCGTGCTTTGGCAAGCCGCCTACAAAGGCACCCAACTGGTAGGTGGTGATACCCGCTTTGTGCTGGCTGGTTCCGGGCACTTAGCAGGGGTAATTAATCCACCTGCTAAAGGCAAGTACCCTCACTGGATCAACGAAGACCTGCCGGCAGATGCCGCCGCCTGGTTTGACGGCGCCACTCAGCATGAGGGTTCCTGGTGGCCGGACTGGTACAACTGGCTGCAGTCACACAATGATAAACAGGTTACTTCACCAAAACCGGGGAAACATAAGTCTTACCCTATTATTGAAGATGCACCAGGCAGTTACGTTAAACGACGTCTCGGCTAACTATAAACCGCCCGATATTTGCTCTGTCGGCCTGTTCTGCGCTACATTGCAGGATAGCTGACAGGGTTTGGGTGAACCTGCCGGCCCTACACCGGGGTTCTTTTTTGGTTTTTTCAGCACTCTGTACACCCGATTCAGGGGTGGTAATGCCTCTGCCGGGCAGTAACTGCCAGCCCGGATAAGTAGAAGTAATAGCTACTTACTCATGTTCAAATAAGATAAGCACAGGTTGCCATGGTTACTATCAAGAAATATCCAAATCGCAGGCTTTATGACACATCACGCAGTCAATATGTGAACATGGATTACATTAAGACACTGGTAAATGAGCGCACCGACTTTAACGTGGTCGACTCAAAATCCGGTGACGATGTAACCAAGACTATCCTGTTACAGATCATTAGTGAGTCCGAAACCAATGAACATCAGTCGCTGCTCACCAATAAACTCCTCAAGCAGCTTATTCGTTTTTACGACTCTGATATGCAGTTATTCCTCCGCGAGTACCTGGAACAAAGCCTGATTAGCTTTATGGAACAACAGGACAGTTTACAGGGAATGATGAAGAATATGGTCGATACCAGCCCGCTGGGTATGTTCAGTAAAATCATGGAACAGAATATCGACGCCTGGACCAAATCAGCAAAAGATCAGAAAAAATAGCCACTTGCTGCACCGCAGCATAAAAAGTTGTATAGTTATTCTATATTGTTATAGGCATTTTGCTGCATTGCAACAAAATACCCCTTGACCATTCCGCCCTCTGCTGTCTAATATATAACCAACGAATGCTGCGACGCAGCAAGTATAAACTTCGAACGGGAGTGTTATATGTTTGGCAAATTTTCAGAGCAACTTAAGAAGTCTTCCAAGCCAGTGAATTCATGGATGGCCGTGAATGCAAAAATGCTGGAAGATTTATCGCAAAACCAAACCGAGTTGTTTACCGGTTTATTGAGCGATAGCGTGAAATATCTCGAAACCGTGTCGGTACAAACCGAGGCGAAAGGTGTTTTTGCCGCAAATTCTGAATTTGCTGAAGCCATGCGCGACCGTTTGGCTGTTGCTTCTAAAGGCGCTTATTCAACATTAAGCCACTTACAGTCTGACATGAAAGACGTAGTGAAATCATCGATTGAAGATAGTGCTGAAGCCGCCAAAGAAGTCACGAAAGAGGTAACCAAGGCTGTTGAGAAACCAGCAGCTAAGGCCGCACCGGTAAAAGCGCCTGCGAAGAAAGCAGCGCCAAAACCGGCAGCCAAGGCAGCTCCTACTCCGGCCCCGACGCCAAAAGAGGAGCCAGCCCCGGCAAAGGAAGCTAAAGCAGCGGCGAAACCTGCTGAAGCTGAGGCAAAGCCTGCAGCTAAGCCGGCTGCAAAGAAAACCACGCGTACGCGTAGAACAACTTCGACAGCTAAAAAGCCAGCAACTAAAGCGGCCGAAACCAAATCAACCAATTAATTAACGACTCTTTAAGGAGAGACTAATGCTAGAGCAAATGACTGAAAAATTTCAAACTGCAATGAAGCCTGTAACTGAACTTGCGACTTTGAACATGAACACCATGCAGGAATTAGCTGAAAAGCAAAATTCTCTGTTCTCTACCCTGATGTCTGACGGTATGTCTTTTGTTGAGACTGCCAGCCAGCAAAAGGACCTGATGAGCCTTGCTGAAGCGCAAAAAGCGTATTTAGAAAGCATGCAGGAAAAAATGACTGAGTCTGCGAAAAGCAGCTACACGCTGATCACTGAAACCCAGCAAAAAGCGGGTGAAATGATGAAAGGCATGAGCGAAGAGTTCACTACTAAGTTTACTGCTAAGTAAGACTCCGCCAGGCTAAAAATGCCCGCAACACTTGCTCTGAAAATAGGACATAAGTGTTATTCGGGCCCAGAAAAAGGGCTGTTATACTTAATGGCCCTTTTTTGATATTTGTATTACATTTTTTTGACATTTGTGGAACCAAGGGCGTTTTTGTCGGTCCACATATCACTCAAAAAGTAGTACCTCCGGGAGTGAAACAATGAATTACCAAGCATACGACTACATGGCTCGCGGTGCGCAAATCATGCATGAAGGGTTTAGTCTGCTAAACGATATTGCCAGCCACCCGTCGAATCCATTTTCCCACACTATTCCAGGCCGTGTTAGCCGGGCGAGTCTTGAGACCGCCATGCGACTCACCCGCCGTTACGAGAAAGTTGGCTTTAATATTGACGAGATCACCATTGATGGCAAGTACCACGCCGTTAAGGAAGAAGTTGTAGTATCCAAACCGTTTTGCGATTTAATTCACTTTAATCGCGTAGGTGTGCACGACGATCACAAAGTATTGCTTGTTGCGCCGCTCTCCGGCCACTTTGCTACGTTACTCAAAGGCACGGTAGAAGCGCTGTTGCCAGACCATGAAGTGTATATTACCGACTGGGCTGATGCCCGCGAAGTGCCTCTGGACGAGGGCCCTTTCAGCTTTGACTGTTATGTTGAATACCTGATTAACTTTATGGAGTATCTTGGTCCGAATACCCATTTAATGGCTATTTGCCAGCCCACAGTTCAGGCATTGATTGCCACCGCGGTAATGGCCGAGCAGAAGAGCACGGCTACGCCTCATACGCTCACGTTGATGGCGGGCCCAATCGATACCAGTAAAAATCCTACCCGGGTTAATGAGTTTTCCAAGAAGCATCCCATGTCCTGGTTCCGTAATGTCGCCATTATGACTGTTCCGCATGGTTATCCGGGCGAAGGGCGTAAGGTGTATCCTGGCTTTATGCAGCTTGGCGGTTTTATTAGCATGAACCAACAGGCACACATGAGGAAGTACATCGATTTCTACCAGAACCTGTTTCTGGGTGAGGAAGAAGATGCCGACCGTTTCCGGGCATTCTACGACGAATACCTGGCAGTACTGGATATGCCGGCAGAGTTTTATCTGGAAACTATCGAGCGCGTATTTAAAAATAATGAAGTGGCTCGTGGCGCTATCACCTACAAAGGTCAACCGGTTAACTTCGAGTCTATAGAAAATACGCCGCTGTTAACCGTTGAAGGCGCTAACGACGACATTTGCGGTTTGGGGCAGACCGAAGCAGCTCAGCATTTATGTAAGAACATTCCCAAATCCAAACGTAAACACCACGTTCAGCAAGGTGCCGGTCACTACGGTATTTTTAGCGGTTCACAGTTCCGCAAACATATTCGTCCGTTGATCACCGATTTTATTCATAAATTTGCCTGACGTTATCTCGCCCATGCTGGCAACTTAGGTTAGCATGGGTGCTCTTAATTTCAGGGAGATTTCTATGCGCTTTGTTCCCCGCTGCACATCCGCTAAAGGTCAGTGTTTGTTCCCACGGTTAACCTCCTGTTTTATGCTGTCTGTGGCAGCGCTGAGTTTTCAGCCGACTGCTTATGCCCTGCAAAATATCGATGAGCAGCCCTCTGCTGAAGCCGATCCGGTTCAGGCCTTCAACGTCTGCAAGCAAAACCTGCAGCAATCAGCCTTAGAGGCGGGTATCACACCAGCCATAGCCGAACAGGTATTTGCCAATATCAAATATCAGCCCAGAGTCATTGAGCTTGACCGCAGCCAGCCGGAATTTGTGCAAACTTTTCCCGGTTACTTCAGTAAGCGGGTTAATGACTGGCGAATCAACAAGGGCCGTCACCTGGCCGGCGAGCATAAAGAGCTGCTGCAGGATTTGGTAAAGCAATACGGTATTCCCGCTCAGTACTTACTGGCGTTCTGGGGTCTGGAAACAAATTTCGGCGGCTATAAAGGGAAAATGCCGGTACTCGATTCTCTGGCAACCCTGGCCTGTGATCCGCGACGCAGCACATTTTTCACCCGTGAATTGCTCACTGCCGTAAAGTTGCTGGAAGAGCAGTCTTTAGAGCAGGAAAAAATGGTGGGTTCCTGGGCGGGTGCCATGGGTCACACCCAGTTTATGCCATCAGCCTATGCTAACTACGCCATCGATGGTGATGGTGACGGACAGATTAATCTCTGGGATAGCGAAGCAGATGCATTAACATCAGCGGCCAACTTTCTGTCTCAGCTGGGCTGGCAACCGGGGTTTCGCTGGGGCAGAGAAGTCAAACTGCCCGACGGTTTTGATTACTCATTACTGGGCTATTCTAAACGTCGCACCGTGACCGACTGGAACGAACTCGGGGTAACCCGTGCCAGCGGAGATACACTGGGTAGCAGCGATATGAATGCCTATTTAGTCATGCCCGCCGGTCATGAGGGTCCAACCTTTCTCGCTTACCCTAATTTCAGAGTGATCATGCGCTGGAACAATTCGGAGTTTTACGCCATTGCGGTGGGCCGACTGGCAGACAGAATTGCCGGCGACGGTGAACTGGTTGCATCCCTGCCTCCTTTGCCGAATTATCGTCGCGACGATATTAAAGCTATGCAGGAACAGCTTAATCAAAAAGGAATTGATGTTGGTGGCGCAGACGGTATTTTAGGACCGGCTACCCGCGAGGGGATCCGCGAATTTCAACGCCGTAGTGACATGATTGCCGATGGTTTTCCTTCGCTGGCCGTCATGCAGGCACTGGGAATAGAAGTTACTCCGACCTCTTAATTGTACTGAATAAAAAAAGCCGGACAGCGCTTTATAATCACAGCAAGTCCGGCTTTTTCGGTTTAGTACATGTGCTGACCGCCGTTAATAGACAGCGTTGAGCCTGTGATAAAGCTCGACTCATCTTTAATCAGGAACAACACACCGTCAGCGATATCTTCTGGCTTACCTAAACGGCCAACCGGGATTTTCGCAACAATTTTCTTCAGTACGTCTTCTGGTACTGCTCGTACCATATCAGTATCAATGTAGCCTGGAGCAATAGCATTTACGGTGATACCTTTAGCAGCACCTTCCTGAGCCAGCGCTTTAGTGAAACCGTGGATCCCGGATTTTGCCGCCGCGTAGTTCACCTGACCATACTGACCCGCCTGGCCATTGATTGAACCAATGTTTACGATACGGCCAAATGAACGCTCGCGCATCCCCTCGATAACCGCCCGGCATGTGTTAAAACACGAAGCCAGGTTAGTTTGGATAACCGCGTTCCACTGTTCAAACGTCATACGGTGCATGGTACCGTCGCGCGTGATACCGGCGTTATTGATCAGCACATCTACGGGGCCAAAATCCGACTCGATTTGTTCTATGGCAGCTTTGGTTTTCTCAAAGTCTGACACGTCGAATTTCATCGCCGCGATGCCTGTTCGCTCGGTAAATTCCTGTGCCGCCTGATCGTTTCCGCCATAGTTAGCCACTACGGTATAACCCGCATCCTTCAGTGTCGTACAGATTGCTTCACCAATACCGCGTGTTCCACCTGTAACGAGTGCTACTCTGCTCATGCTCTTTCCTTCTTGTTTGATATTGCTCAACGTACAACTGATTACTATATAATCATCTATAGCTTGAATATTCCACCGTGAAAATCAGACGTTGGTCTATAAACTATTCTCCAAGTCAATAGCCTATTCGGTCTATATGACATTTTAATAATAGTATTCAGTTACTTATTCTTCGTTGTTTTAACAGAAGGCATTGCAGTGGTCGGATCTTCAGGCCAGTAGTGTTTGGGATAACGGCCCTTCATATCTTTTCTCACCTCGGCATAACTACCCTGCCAGAAGCGCGGTAAATCATTAGTAGTCTGAATCGGTCGGCCGGCCGGTGATAACAACTCTACCGTAACCACTTGCCGACCCTGAGCAACGGTCACTGGTGCAGCACTGCCATACATTTCCTGCATTTTGACTGACAACACTACCCGCGATTCGCTTTCATAACGCAAGCGTCGTGTTGTGCCGCTGGGCACTTTAAGGCTCGCGGGCAATTGTTGCTCAACGACCTGACGCTGAGGCCAGCTCAATGTTTGCAGTAGTACCTCCGCCCAGTGCGCTTTTTTAAGCTGGCTAAGTGACGCGCATCGCCCTAATACGGCATGCACCACCTCCTGCCCGAGTAACCAGCTTGTCGACACCTCCGGCCAGGTCGCGTCGCCATCAAACCCGCTGGCCACAAGATTATGTGTTCGCGCCATATTAAGCCGGTTTAAAGTCTCTTCAAGCTCGTTAAAGAATGGCCAGTCTTTAATGCCCTTTTCGCCTAACCAGTTTTGCCAGCACTGAATTCTTTGCGCTTCGCCGAGCTTAGCCAGCGGTTTGCGGGATAGCAGGATTTGCTTGAAGTAACGCCGCTCTTCGGCCTTCATTGTGTCGCTTTGAGCGTCATAAAAGGCAACCTGCTGTGATGAAACAGAAGCCGAGAAATGCTCACTGATAAGCTGCTCTTCGATTGGCTGTGCTAAACGAATCAATAAATTAGCATCTTTGCGTTGGCCGGCTAATACCGCCAGCCAGGGATGTTCTGTCGCCGCCGGCTGAACCAGTTCTGCCCCGGTTCCCATAGCCAGCTTAAATTCCTGTATATTGCGCGCCCGGGCAATCCAGCCTGGCCTGGCCAGACC
Source organism: Marisediminitalea alba (assembly GCF_002993365.1). GTDB lineage: Bacteria > Pseudomonadota > Gammaproteobacteria > Enterobacterales > Alteromonadaceae > Alteromonas > Alteromonas alba. The sequence goes on along the minus strand of NZ_PVNP01000187.1, from coordinate 32,046 downwards.
TATTGCCAGGCCAAGGTAGTGTTCCGGCACATTCAGCCTGGGGTCTATTTTGGCGTCGCTGCCTAGCAAACGAGCATACCTCGACGCCTGACGGCTTACCGATTGTCTGATCGGAGGAGGTAAGGAGCGAAGAACATCACTCACCAGCCAGTGTTCCGTTCGGGGCGCTTCTTCGGCCAGGGCAGTCACCACGCAACCAGCAGTCAGCAGTGTCTGATCATCCGTTAATTCAGCTTCCTCTTTTAGCTGTAGCAGCATACTGGCGAATTTCGCATCGACCGGTAGTTTAAGACTGTCCTTACCAAGTGGCGTAATCCGCCCGTTAGTATCCAGTAATCGGAGTTCCTGCAGCGTCTGAGTCGCGGCATTTAATTGCGCGTCACTCGGCTTGTCCAACAGCGGCAGGGCATCAAGAGAAGTGCCCCAGTCGGCACTGTGTAGCACCAGAGACGTTATGTCTTCAGTGCGTATGGCGGGTAGAGCGAACTCTGCCAGCCGGCTATGGGCTTCTTTACTCCATAGCCGGTAGCATGTGCCCTCCTGTACCCGGCCCGCACGACCTTTACGTTGCTCAGCTGATGCCTGTGAAATCATCTTTAATGAAAGCTCGGTCATGCCGGTTGTCGGATGAAACTGAGCGACCTGCTCCCGGCCACTATCAATGACCAGGCGGATACCTTCAATGGTTAAGCTGGTTTCTGCAATATTAGTAGCCAGTATGACTTTTCTTAAACCCTCTACATGAGGTCTAAGAGCTAATTGCTGTTGCTGAAGTGGCAAAGCACCATGAAGAGGTAGGACTGCTACTTCTTTGCTCTCTATGCCAGACAGAGCACCTAACACCTGATTAATGTGTTTTACGGTAGGTAAAAACACCAGTATGTCGCCGCATTCTTTAGTGAGCACATCGGTAATCAGGGCGCCAATGCGCGGGCTCAGCTGCGAAAGATGACACTCGCCCACATACACTTCTTCCACATCGAAGCGGCGCCCCTGACTGGATAATACCCTAGCTTCCGGCAACAGGTTACGCAGAGGAGTAACATCCAGCGTTGCCGACATCACTACCAGGCGCAGATCATCACGCAGGGTTTGTCGCACCTCAGTGGCCAGCGCCAGACTGAAGTCGCTGTGCAGGCTGCGCTCATGAAATTCATCAAACAACACAATATCCACGCCGGCCAGTTCGGGATCCTGCTGCAACCTACGGGTGAGGATCCCTTCGGTAATAATTTCCAGACGGGTGGCCGCACTGGTTTTCTGCTCGCCGCGAATACGATAGCCAACTGTCTCGCCTACTTCCTCGCCTAACTGCCGTGCCAGATAGCCCGCCAGTTGCTTCACCACCACACGGCGGGGTTGTAATAGCAGAATCCTGGCGGAGGTTGACCGCAACAAGGCCATGGGTACAGCGGTGGATTTACCGGCACCGGGCGGCGCGCTGAGCAACACATCAGTGGTATCCAGAGCGGTAAGTAAATCAGGTATTATGCTTTCTACGGGTAATAGTTTCGACATCAGAATTAATTCGGCAACGCGATAAAGAATAGGTGTTCTTTAATTTTTTTGCACTATAATTTAGTACATAGTGGCAGTATAGCCATGGCCGGTTAAGACATAAACCTGTCTTGTTCTGCGCCGGATAAACTGCCAACATAGCTAGCCTCAAAGCTTATCAGGCCCGGACGTAACATGCGTTATTTTATTGGATTGGATTTATCGCCGGCGAACAAACTGGCCTTGGACAGCTGGCGGGAGAAAAGCCTGCCGGAGCTTCCGCGCGTCAAAATGCCGCTGAAGACTAAAGCGCCCATACGCCAGCCGCGTCCGGTGCCGGCAGCTAACTTTCATATTACCCTGTGCTTTTTAGGGTCTGTTTCGCCACGCCAGTTAGAAGCGGTAACCGAGTGCCTCGCTGAGGTGACGTCGGAACCTTTTGAATTGTCGCTCGATACAACCGGTTTTTGGTCGGGGCCGAAGATTTTCTATGTTGGCCCCGAACAAGTTCCCGAACCGTTGTCAGAACTGGCCGCAAAGGCAACGGCCGCCGCCCGTCAGGCAGACATCGCCGTCGAGAAGCGGGACTATCAGCCTCATGTTACAATCATCCGCAACGTTAAAGCGGACTTTCCTCCACCACTTTTCCCGCCGTCAGTTGTCTGCCAGTTTAGTCAGTTCCATTTATTTGAATCTGTCTCTACTCAATCTGGTGTAACATACCCTATCCGCCAAAGCTGGCCGCTGCGTAACACTAACTCAGTGCGCGAAAAATTGCTGCGCGGGAATTTTTAACCTTTGCCTCTTTACAGCACTGTCGCTGCTCGGTAAAAAGACACATCACTTTAGAGAACACCAGTAACATGCACCAAACTTTCAGACTTATTATCGATTGCCCCGACCAGGTTGGCCTGGTTGCACGCGTATCTCAGTTTCTGGCTGACCATGATGCGTCAATCCTCGAAGCCAGCCATCATACCGACGTTCAGACCGGTCGGTTTTTTATGCGCCACGAAATCAGTACCGACTCATTAACGCTCTCTTATGATCGTTTTATTGAAGAATTTACCCCGTTGGCGAATGAGTTCCAGATGCAGTGGAAGGTAACTGATTCATCCAAGCGCCAGCGAGTAGCACTGCTCAGTAGTGTGGAATCTCATTGTCTGGTGGATATTTTGCATCGCTGGCATACCGGCGAGTTACATTGCGATATTCCCTGCATTATTGGTAACCACCCGCAAATGAAGCAGTTTGCTGACTGGTACAAAGTGCCTTTTCACTGGGTAGACTTTAAGACCCTGGGGAAAGAAAATGCATTTAAACAAATTGAAGTACTTTTGGATGAATATGCCATCGACCTCACGGTACTCGCCCGTTTTATGCAAATCCTGCCCGACAATCTTTGCTCAAAACTGGCCGGCAGAGCAATTAATATCCATCACAGCTTTCTGCCCTCCTTTGCCGGGGCCAAGCCCTACCAGCAAGCCTATGATCGCGGCGTAAAACTCATTGGTGCAACCTGCCACTACGTTACCCGAGACCTCGATGAAGGCCCGATTATTGAGCAAAGTGTTAAACGTATCAGCCACAGTGATACAGCTGCCGACATGGTACGTAAAGGTAAAGACTGCGAAGTTAATGCGCTGGCTACGGGTGTGCGTAACCACCTCGAAGACCGGGTCATTATTCATCACAACAAAACTGTGGTTTTTGCCTAGTTCTTTTGTCGCTGGCAGTGAATACAACGCCTGCCAGTTACACAACTGAGCGGCAAGGCATCACAAAATATAATTCAACAATAAAAATGACAGGAACTCTATGCTTACAATAAAAAAGACGCTCACTGCCACCGCCATAGTGCTCGCACTGGCAGGCTGTACTGACGCACCATCGGGCAACGAAAATACCGCCTCAGGTGCTGCCGAAACAACCAGCCAGACAGTTGAAAACACCTTGCTGCAACCTTTTAAAGGCCCCTATGGTGGCGTACCAGCCTTTGAAGATATGCAACTGGCCGATCTGATGCCAGCCATGGAAGCGGCTATGGCCGAACACCTGGCCGAAATTGATGCGATTGCCAATAACCCCGAAGCGCCGGATTTCGCCAATACGATTGTGGCTTACGAGAAGGCCGGCGACACCATTGGCCGGGTCTATACCTATTATGGTATCTGGAGCTCTAACGTATCCAGTCCGGAGTTCCGTGAACTGCAGCGGGAGTTATCACCCAAGCTGTCAGCCTACCGCTCCAAAATCAATCAGAACAGCAAGCTTTTCGAGCGCATTAAAGCGGTTTATGAAAGTGACGAACTAAACACGCTTACTGACGAAGAGCAACGTATTACGTGGCTCATCTATAACAGTTTTGCCCGCAATGGGGCTACCCTTGAGGGTGAAGCCAAAGCTCGTTACGCCGAAATCAACAAAGAGCTGGCAAGCCTGCATACCCGTTTTTCCAATAACGTTCTGGCAGACGAAGAAAATTACGTCACCTATATTACAGCCGAGCAACTCGACGGCTTACCGGAAAGTTTTGTTAAAGCAGCAGCCGCTGCTGCCGCAGACCGTGGTAAGGAAGGCATGTATGCCATTACCAATACGCGTTCATCAATGGATCCTTTCCTGACCTACTCAACGCAGCGGGATTTACGAGAAAAAGTATGGCGCACCTATTACGACCGCGGTGATAACGGCGACGAGTTTGATAACAACGACATCATCAAACAAATTCTTACCCTGCGCCATGAACGCGTTCAGCTGCTCGGTTACGATAACTACGCTCAGTGGCGTCTCGAAGACCGCATGGCGAAGAACCCTGAAAATGCCATGGCACTGATGATGAAAGTCTGGCCAGCGGCACTCGCCCGGGTTGAGGAAGAAGTGGCCGACATGCAGGCCATTGCCGATGCCCAAGGTGCGGACATCGAAATTAAACCCTGGGATTATCGTTTTTACGCCGAAAAAGTTCGTCTCGCGAAATACGACCTAGATTCCAATGAGGTGAAACAATACCTGCAACTGGATAAACTGCGCGAAGCCATGTTTTATGTGGCCGGACGCTTGTTCAACTTTGACTTTAAACCGGTTCCGGCGGGCACGGTACCGGTATTCCATCCTGATGTGAAAGTATGGGAAGTGGCCGATAAGGATTCCGGTGAACTGGTTGGTCTGTGGTATCTGGATCCGTTCGCTCGTCAGGGTAAACGCTCCGGCGCCTGGGCAACTACCTATCGCAGACACACTACCTTTGATGGTGACAAAAACGTTCTGTCGTCTAACAACTCGAACTTTGTGAAAGGACCGGAAGGTGAGCCAACGCTGATTTCCTGGGATGACGCTGAGACATACTTCCATGAGTTTGGCCATGCGCTGCACTTCCTGTCAGCAAACGTTAAATACCCCACTTCACACTCTGGCGTCAGAGATTACACTGAGTTCCAGTCGCAGTTACTGGAGCGCTGGCTGACCACTGATGAAGTCATTGATGAGTACCTGGTACATTATGAAACCGGCGAACCCATTCCGGACAGCCTGATTGCTAAAATCAAGAAGGCATCGACCTTTAACGAAGGGTTCAAGACTACCGAGTATATGGCATCAGCCATCATGGATCTGCTCTATCACACCACAGATCCTGCCGGTATCGAACCAGACAGTTTTGAGCGTGAACAACTCAAAGCACTGGGAATGCCTGAAGAAATCGTAATGCGTCACCGTACTCCTCACTTTGGCCATGTTTTCTCTGGTGAGGGTTATTCAGCGGGTTACTATGGCTATATGTGGGCAGAAGTATTAACCGCGGATGCAGCAGAAGCCTTTGAAGAAGCGCCGGGCGGCTTTTACGATGAAGAAGTGTCAGCCAAGCTGGTGAAGTACTTGTTCTCGGTACGCAATGCTATGGATCCGGCCGAGGCCTATCGCATGTTCCGTGGTCGCGATGCAAACGTTGAAGCGCTAATGCGTGACCGTGGCTTTCCGGTAACATCAGAGCAGGATAAGTAACCGAAACGGTTATAGAATAAAGGCCAGCCGCAAGGCTGGCCTTTTTGTTTCTGCCCCGGTTACTCGGGCAACTTCACCTTAATAAGCTTTGCAACACTGAGTGGTGAGCTTTCCTGGGTCAGCCAGATTGTATTATTTTCGCGAACACAGAGGCCTTCTACCTGCCCGTAGCCGTCAAGCTTATAGGTACTGATTAGGTCAAACTCAGCTGACAGGGTGGCAATAAACGGCTTGAACATACCCAGAGCATTACTGGTATACCCAACAATTACATAGCGGTTATTTTGTGCGTCAAAATCAGCGCCAGTCACCACTCCGGGGATCCCTGATAGCTCAGCTACCGGCGATAAAAGCGGGGTTACCTGGCCTTTGTCGAGCAAATACACTTTTACCACACGAGTTAGCCAGCTCTTGGAAAACAGTACCAGCTGGTCGCCCCGGGAGACCATCGCTTCTGCATCATAATCGTGCGCGTAGTACTCGTTTTTGGCGATATCGTAGTTTTCATAGTTGACCGGCAAAGGCGTGATATCGCCCGTATCGGCCCTGCTGACCTTTAACACTGCCAGATCACTGCGTTTACCGGCATTGTTACCAAAATCACCAATGTAGAAAAACTCGCTGTCTGCCGTTACCGACTCCCAGTCTGTATTCTTGCGCGGCAATTTCTCACTTTTTACAATCGTGCCGGAAGTATCCAGAGTAAATAAGTCGGGGCTGTTGCCCGAATCATTGATAGTGTAAATATGGTTGGCATCACAATATAAGCCCGAGGTTTCCACTAACTGTTCGTCTAAAACAATGTCTTCGAGCACTTCGATACCGCTGTCGTTGCCAGAATCCGTACTGCTGCAAGCGGCAGGGAGCAATAACAGGCTCATTGCAAGTGCCTTACCAGCACCTGCCATAAAAGAAGAATTTTTCATAACTCAATTAACGCGGTGAAACGTTCCATTTGTTGCCGCTAATAAGACTGGCGATTTGTACTCACCCGGCAAACAGCGATTTTGCCTGCCGGGTATATCAGCTTCCCTTATGAGGTTTAGCCGAGCTTTTTACGAGTCAGGAGCAACAGACCCAGAGAAAGCAATGCAATGCCGGCTGGCGCCGGAACCGGTTCACTGTCTGTACAAGCGGGGTGATCCGGGTTTTCCGCACAAAAGTCCACGGTTTCCTGTAATTTCACTTCGGCGAAATTAGTGACAAAATCATCGATTTCACTCTGCACTGCGGTATTAAGCTCGTTTAAATCGAAGCTGTTACCGCCATTATTCAGAGCTAAGTCAATCAGCTCGCCGAATTCGCCGCCCAATACCACATTAAACAACGCAGAATTGTCTTTTAGCACGCCATCCAGTGAGTCGGCATCGAAATAGTTGTCGCTGTTGCTGGCTTCGTCGGCAAACAAAATCAGGTTTTTCACCGCATCGTCGCGGTAACTGAGCCCTGGCTGTTCTGAAGGCAGCGCTTCCAGCGCGTAAGCCGTGGCATCATAAGCGGGTTCATCGGCGCCTACAGGTGTGATCCCCGCCATTGCACTGGCAAAACCTGCCGCATCAACGAAATCAGACAGGAGACGGATGCTGTCACCTGCAAAGCCGAAGCCTATTAGTGCAAACTGAGCGTCCAGCCCACCGTTTTGCAAAATACTGGCAAAGGTACCTATGCTGTCACGAAGGTTATTGTGGATAGTGCTCATTGAACCACTTTCATCCACCAGCATAACAATATCGGTTTTAATAAGGGCCGCATTAGCAGGGGCCGTAACAGTGAATAAACCAAACCCGAGCATAACGGCGGCTATCAGGGCTGACCACGTTTTTCTGTTCTGTCTTTTCATTTTTTACTACGGTAATACGTTGTTATAAAAAGAAAAAATGCAATAATCATTCCATTAAAAAAAGTAGCTCAAGATCATTGATTTATAAAAGTCGAAATCAACATGGTCATCATGTTTGTAAAGAACTTCGACATAATTATACCTGTATCATTTAGACCGTTTCCCAAGCGGAAAGTGAACACATGATACAATTCTGGTGTATAACATCTGGTAGGAATCTAATTGCTGTTGTTTTAGGTAACAGCCAAACAATAATAAGGACTCTTTGAGTGTCAGATCCAACTATTGCTCTGGTCGCCGTCGGCCTGCTTTCAATCAGTTGTCAGTATTTAGCTTACAAGATCCGTTTACCGGCCATTTTGCCTCTGTTAGTCGTGGGTATTCTGGTTGGTCCGGTTTTTAATGTATTAGATGCAGACGCTCTGTTCGGGGATTTACTCTTTCCGGTGGTGTCGCTATCGGTCGCCATTATTCTGTTTGAAGGTGCGCTGACTCTTAAATACAGTGATATTGCCGGGCACGGTAACATGGTCAGAAACCTCTGTAGCATCGGGGTTCTGGTCACCTGGATCATCGCCGCCACTGTGGCCCACTATGCGCTGGACATAAGCTGGCAGCTATCGTTCTTATTCGGAGCCATCGTCACCGTAACCGGGCCCACCGTTATTGTGCCTATGCTTCGAACCGTACGCCCCCAGACAAACCTTGGCAATATACTGCGCTGGGAAGGGATTATTATTGATCCCATCGGAGCATTACTGGCGGTGTTAGTTTACGAATATATCATTTCGTCGCAGAGCGCCGTGTCTCACACCCTGGTCGCTTTTGGTAAAACGATCGGTATCGGGCTCGGCCTGGGTATGGCAGTGGGCTACTTCCTGGGGATCACTCTGCGCCACAATCTGGTTCCCCACTACTTACGCAATACAGCGGTCCTAACCATCATCCTGGCAGCCTTTGCCGGTTCCAATTATTTTGCTCACGAGTCCGGGCTACTAACTGTTACCGTGATAGGCGTCATGATGGCGAACATGCGGGATGTGGACGTTGAGGACATCCTTGAGTTCAAGGAAACACTCAGTGTATTGCTTATTTCCGGGCTGTTTATATTACTCGCTACCCGTCTCGATTTAGGCGCCGTGGCTGATGTAGGGTGGGCAGCAGCGGTCGTTTTATTCTCGATCATTTTCATTGCCCGTCCGCTGGCAGTGTTTGTCTCATCCATCGGTACCGGACTTAACCTGCGCGAACTGGCTTTGCTGAGCTGGCTGGCTCCACGAGGTATCGTTGCCGCGGCTGTGTCAGCTTTGTTTTCACTTAAACTGGAACAACTCGGCTATGCCCAGGTAGAAATCATCGTGCCACTGGTTTTCCTGGTGATCATTGCCACCGTGGTGTTACAGGGCCTTACGGCTAAGCCCGTAGCGGCACTGCTTAAGGTGCGCGCTCCGGTACCCAATGGCTTTCTGCTGTTTGGTGCCAGCGAATTCAGTCGCATGCTGGCCAAAGAGCTGATTAAACATAAGGTGCCGGTACGGGTAGCCGATACCAACTGGGATGCTATCCGCGCGGCCAGAATGCAGGATATCCCGGTGTATTTTGGTAATCCTACGTCTGAGCATGCCGCCATCCATCTGGATTTAAACACCATAGGTACGGTACTGCTGTTATCGCCCTATAAACAGCTAAATCCTATGATTGGTTATCATTTTGAGTACACGTTGGGTAAGGATAAGGTCTGGGGCCTGACCAACAATGAACTCGCAACCCGGCCTAGCCATCAGGTTTCCAGGGATTATGCTAAAAAACTGTCGTTATTTGCTGAAGGCATTACCTACGGGTACCTGGCCAGTGCGGTTAGTCGTGGTGCGCAAATAAAAACCACGGCGCTTACACCTGAGTTCACTTTTAAGGACTATATGGAAAAGTACGGTGATGCTGCTACCCCACTGATGTACATCAACGAAAATAACCGCATGCATGTTTTGCTTAGTTCAGATGAAACCATTCCGCGCGCTGGCAGTAAGCTGGTCAGTTTGGTGGAAGCTGAGATGCTGGATTCAGAAAAAGTCGTGAAGCCGGCAAAAGACTAACAGAATAGCACCCTGTCTGTGGACAGGGTGCCTCTCCCTGGAAACAACGAGCAATTAGATGGTGCGTTAGGTGCAACCTTTTGAATTTTTGTTTTGCCTAATTACAGCGTCGCTTGGTTATAGCAATCAACAGGCCAACTTTAGTATAATTTATAAATAACTGAAATATTGGAACTTTATAAATATATCCAGCCAATTTCACCAAAAGTATGCCTTACAAAGCACCACAATAAAGCACAATATGCTTCATCGCACCAAATTGGTTAATCTGGTAGGCAAGAAGCTCCTTTTCGATGGTTAGCAAAGAAATAATAGGGCCGGTATACAATCTCGGGGGGCTGCCCGTTCGCCGATTTTTTGACAAAAATCATCATTAGTGGTGTTTCTTTGCACTTCCATCGAAGGGCTACTCTGTCATTTTTCTTTGAGCTTGAGGAATAGCGCTGGCATCAACCCTGTGACTGGGGCTCGCTCCCAGCCGGTGCATGCCGTCAGAGCCCCTGGCGACTAAGCAGTGCATACATGGCAAAGCTACCTAGCCAGTGCGTTCCTTCATAGTGGTTATCTACAATAGTCGGTAATGCCGCATTAACGTGCGCATCGCCAATAGCTTGCAGATGACCGTATTCCGCAGGAAACGCTTTGGCAACCCCATACAACGACCAGGCCCGGCTGAAATTGAGCCCGTCCAGATGAACCAGTTTTCCATCAGTGCGATCGCTCACACGGGCAGGCTCCAGAGTAAATGTCTGATTAATCAGTTCTGGTATAAAATCACCAGCCCAGCTTTTGAACTGCTCCCCGGGTAGTACCTTGCGCATTAGGTTTAACTCTTCAAAACAGGGCGACAGAAAATCGAATCCGTTAGGCTCCCAGGCAAGGGGACACTGCTTATCACTAAGGTACCAGTGCAAGGCACGCGCTCTGATGAGTTGTGCCAGCGCATCGTTATCTGTTGCCACGGCAAAGTCATACGCCATTGAAAGCCCGAATGCGGTGTTGGGGTGTTCACCGGTGCGAATAGGATAGATAAGTTTCGGTAAAAAGGTTTCATACTTACTAACCATCAGCTCAGTTAATGGCTTAAGGTTTTGCTCCAGCTTTCTGGCCAGCGGATCATGCCAGTTGTGCAGTTCGGCTGCCAGCGTTAGTAACCACGCCCAGCCGTAAGTGCGTTCGTAGTTTTTATTACCGGGCGTCGCAAAAAAAGCCACTTCTACTGCAATGTTCTCTGCCGTCAGATTGGTTTTCAGGATTGCTTTAATGGCTTCTCTTTCAGCAAGATCCGGAAAATTACGCAGCAGATTGACCATCATCCAATGACCATGCACGCTAGAGTGCCAGTCAAAACAACCATAAAAGGCCGGGTGCAGTGCTTTGGGTGATTTCAGATATTCGTCACCATCCAGCACCTGATTGAGTTTATTGGGATACTCCACCTGGGTACATTTGAGTGGTAGAGAAGCCAGACGATTAGCTTCTTCAAGAGTAAGTGCCGGAGTGCTTGCCTGACTATACGAAGACCAGATACTCAGCGCAATGGCGAGCAGAATCGTTAGCAGCCTGAAAATAACCATGATCTGATTTTCCTTTTTATTTGTGATGGTTATCAGGCATGGTCTGCAATTCATGCCGGTAAGTAAAGGAGTTTTGAAACCAGGCATACCATAAGCGGTTTATGGCGTTAAGAGAAAATGTAGTGACAAGATGTTTCAGAATAATGGGGCAGGCCGTCGCCTTGCCCCATATTCCTTTATTCAGTTAGCCATTATCCGAGGAGGGACCTGGCATGGTTCGGATGCCAGGATGGCCGACTGAATTAACTGCCCGATGCGGCATATATTGCGTGTTAAACCTGGTCACCGGTGACAGGCTGGGGAAGACACGCTTTCCTTGCATAATCAAAGCCCTGAAGAAAAATCACTACAGGACTTAGCCTATCAGTTGTTATATAACTCAACAACTTTCATTGTTTTATCCAGCGCACCACTATTTTGCTCCAGCACGGTGTAACCGGCAAGGCCTGCCAGCGCTGCGGCATCTGCATTTTTGCACCAGGAAAGGGTAAGTTCGGTCATGGCAGCGGCATCTTCAACAATAAACAGTGCACCGGACTCTGCTAATTTGGCGCAGATCACCGGGTTGTTGTAGGTATTTGGCCCCATCATAACCGGCAGTTTTCTGGCTGCTGGCTCAAGCGCATTATGACCGCCCCGGTCTGCAATGCTACCGCCGACAAAGGCAAAATCGGCCACGGCGTACACTGCATTAAGCTTACCCATTTCATTTACCAGTAACACGTCGCAATCATCGGATACACTGTTGGCTGACGCACTTTGGGTCATGGCTAAGCCGGATTTGTGGATCAGTCGGGCTACCGTTTCAAACCGCTCAGGATGGCGGGGGACCAGCACCAGCAGGAGTTGCGGGCAGTGCTTTTTGACTGCCTGGTAGGTTTGCAGCAATACCGTTTCCTCAGGATCATGGGTACTTCCTCCCACAAGAACTTTCCGGCTACTGTGCTCCAGTCCTAAAAAGCCGCTTACCGAGGCATCCAGGGCAGAGGCCTGGTCGAATTTAATATTATTGGTTAGCGTGAGCTTACTTTCCGGCATGCCTAAAAACCGATAATTCGCATAATCCCTGTCGCCCTGCGCGCATACATGCGCCAGCTTGTTAAGCATTGGCTCGAACAGGATGGGGAACTTCGCATAACGTCTTGCTGAACGGTCGGTCATTCTGGCATTGACCACCAGTACCGGAATGTCACGTTTCCAGCAGGCATGGATCAGGTTAGGCCAGAGCTCTACTTCAGTGATGAATACCACGCTGGGTTTAATCCGTCTCAACATGCCCGCCATGGCCATGTGTAAGTCATAGGGCAGGTAAAAGTGATGCACCTTATCACCAAAAATTGCGCGGACCCGGGCCGAACCGGTAGGCGTGGTAGTGGTAACAGTTATCTGTCGCTCTGGTTGCTCCTGCATAATGCGTTTAATCAGTACCGACGCCGCGACCACCTCACCCACTGACACACAATGAAACAGATAGCCATTCGCCTTTGGTGCATGAGCTACGTAGCCAAACCGCTCAAAGCGGCGGCGGTTATAGTCCTTCTGGCGGGTCATGCCGCGTTTGACGAGAGTGAAAAAAGCAAACGGAATGAGCAGTGCCAGAATAAAGGAATAAAACCAGCGAAAGGCGTCCTGATACCACTTAGGAGAATATGTTGCGCGTTGCTTGCTCATGTTGCCTTGTACACCGTTATGCTGGCCGTCATCAAAATGTCGTGAAGTTTTGTTTCACTGACACACAGGTTTTCACGTTTACTTTTTATTGCATGTCATCAAGTGCCACCAAACCCGCAGTACTCATCATCAGGTTAAGTGCGATGGGCGATATTGTAATGGCCTCAGGTCTGCCGTCCAGCTTAAAACAGCATTTTGACAACGATGTGACCATATCCTGGCTGGTTGAAAGCCCCTATGCCGCCCTTGTGGCAGGCCACCCGGACGTTGATAACGTTATTAACTGGCCCAAACAGGAATGGCAGGCACTGGCGAAATCACGGCGATATCTTGCCCTGTTCAAAGCACTACTACGGTTTCGTCGCACCTTAAGAGCTTTACAGTTCGATTTGGTTGTTGACGCTCAGGGATTACTTAAAAGTGCGCTTTTAGCCTGGTTTACCGGTGCGCGTAAACGGGTGGGGTTCAACAGTAAGGAACACAGCCAGTGGTTTTTGACTCAGTCTTTCGATAAGCCCCTGTCAGATGACATTAGCAGCGAGTACAAGTTTCTGGCCGGTAAGTTTAGTAACGCACCCTATCAACTTACCCTCCAGGTGAACGAACAGGATCGGATAACTGTACATGACCGGCTTAAAGAAGAGGGTGTTCACGGCAACTTTATCGTAATCGCCCCTTTTACAACCCGACCTCAAAAGCATTGGCTACTCCCCTACTGGCACCAGCTCATTGCTATGCTGGGGAAGGATGGATATCAGGTGATAATCCTTGGCGGGCCGGCCGACAAAAACAACGCAGAGCATCTTGCCAGCGCCAATTCACACTGCCTGAGCCTGGCTGGTTCGTTGAGCCTGACCCAGAGTGCTGCCGTGATTGAGCAATGCGCGGCGCTCATCGGCGTTGATACCGGCCTGACGCACATGGGCATGGTTTATCAACGGCCCACAGTAGCTATCTTTGGTTCAACCCGGCCGTATACCCAAACCCAGAACCCTCATGCCCGTATTTTGTATGCAGATTTAAGTTGTGCCCCCTGTAAGCGTCGCCCTGTCTGTGACGGCCACTTTGACTGTATGCAGGCAATAACCTCCGAGCAGGTGTTCAGCACGTTGCAAGGATTGCAATATCCATGCGTGTAATGCATCTGGAACTGGGCAGGCACCTGTATGGCGGTGCTAAACAGGTGGAGTACCTCATTAAAGCCATTACTGTACAAAGCAACGCGGTTGAACAACACCTGGTGTGTGCTGAAGGCAGTGACATTGCCGCTTTGCGTCTGAGTGACTGTGAAATACACGCCCTGCCCTATGCGGGTGAACCGGACATTAGTATTTTGTGGCGTCTGGCCGGGTTAGTCAGGGCATTACAACCTGACATTCTGCATGTACACAGTCGTCGTGGTGCCGATCTGTGGGGCGCAATAATCGCCAGATATACGGGTATACCAGCCATTTGTACGCGGCGAGTTGATAACCCGGAGTCTGCCATAAGCCGCCTGAAATATGCCGAGTATAAGGCCGTAATCAGTATCTCTGAAGGCGTACGGAAAGTGGTCTCACAGCGTTGCCCGGCATCGGTATTTCAGCAGGTTATCCATTCGTCGGTGGACTTGTCGGAATTTCACTATGCTGCAGACCCTGACTGGTTTCGCCGTGAGTTTGCCATACCAGAGGGTTACCGCGTATTAGCAAACTTCGCCCAGCTTATCGAGCGTAAAGGGCAGCACGACATCATTGCGGCAATGAAGCAGGTTGTTGCAAAGCAGCCGAACACCCTCTGCTTGCTGTTTGGCAAAGGAAGTCTGGCTGATGATTATCAGCTTCATATAGACCAGGCAGGAATAAGCGATAATGTCCGCTTGTGTGGCTTTACCGAACAGGTGTCCAGAATACTGCCCAATATTGATTTGCTGGTACATCCGGCACATGCCGAAGGCCTCGGCGTTATTTTGTTGCAAGCTGGTGCCTGTAAAGTGCCGGTGATCGCCAGCCCGTCCGGCGGCATTCCGGAAATTATTAAGCATGAGAAAACCGGCTGGCTGACACCGGCTGGCGATTCAGATAAGTTGGCCACTGCAATCTGCTCTGCCCTGGACAATGACGACTTGAGGCATGCCCTTAGTGAAGCTCTATTAAATCATGTAAGTACTCACTTTTCGACCGAAGCCATGGCAAAAGGCTATTTAAGTCTGTATCAACACATTAAGGGATAGGCCGGCTGGAGCATAAACTCAAACCCTTTTATACTGGCCGGGACCACTCAAATTAAAGGTTCCGTTGTAATGAAATCCTGCCGTTTACTGTTATCACCGCTGCTACTGACTCTGGTATTGCTTTTTGTTCCTCAGGTTTTTGCTGAAACACCGCCCTATGCTGCGGCAGAAAAGGAATTAATGGTGCCCGTTGAAGGCGGTAAGGTATATGTCAGGCTTAATGGCTTAGCTCATAAGGCAGCGATACCGGTTATCTTTATCCATGGCGGGCCGGGCGGTACACACAATGGCTTTGCAGGTATGACAGGCCTCGCAGATGACCGCATGGTAATCATGTACGACCAACTCGACAGCGGTAAGTCTGAGCAAACCAATAATCCGGACAACTGGCGCGTAGAAAGGTTTGTAGAATCTATTGAGACTATTCGTCAGCACCTGAATATCCCGCGCTGGCATGTAGTTGGTCACAGTTGGGGGTCGGCACTGGCGCTGGAATATACCGCAAAGTACCCCAGCAATGTGGTATCCACTGTGCTTGGCGGCACGTTTATCTCAACACCTCACTGGATCATGGATGCTAACTTACTGGTTAAGGCTGCTCCCGAGGCAGTACAACAAACACTGCGTGAATGCGAGTCATCTGAGCCGCCGGGCGAAGTCAAATGCAGTGCTGCTTACACCAAGCTTTATTCTGCTTACTATAGTCCCGGAACCGCATCCAGTGCTAAACAGGAGTATTACCAGAACGTCGGCGGCAATGGATTTAATCCGGTGATTTACAACGCCATGTGGGGGCCCAGTGAATTTTCTTCCACCGGGGTACTAAAGCATTACGACGCCACTCACTTACTCGGCCGTATCAACCCGGCGAAAACCCTGTTTATGATTGGCCAGTACGACTCAGCCCGCATCGATACGGTTCAGGATTACCTCGCCTTAACCCCGGGGGCTGAGCTTGCAGTAGTGCCAGGCGGTGCGCACGGTTTTTACAGTGACCGACCGTTAATTACCCAGGCAATATTAACCAGCTGGCTTAACCGGCACGATCCGGATTAGGCCGGAATGCCAATCCCCTGCTCCTTAGTGGGTGAATAACCAAATGCCTTTTTATAGTCACGGCTAAACTGAGAGATACTGGTATAACCCACTTCACTGGCGACCTGCGATACACCGCAGCTATTGCGGCTCAGTATGGCCTGCGCTTTGAGCAAGCGGCAACGTTTTAGGTACTGGATGGGCGATGTCTGTGTAATCTGTTTAAAACTGGCGTGGTACCCTGACACGCTCATACCTGCCTCCCGGGCCAGCGCGGTAACATTAAACTCGCCATCCAGGTTCGCCGAAATCTGCTTCAGAGAACGGGCGATCCGTGCATAATGCCCCCCATCGACAGCTAGCGCTCTGAGTGCGTGGCCATGGGGGCCTTTCAACGCCTCATAGGTAAGTTCTTTTAGCCGCGCTTGCCCTAATACAGCCGCAATAGCCGGGTCCGCGCCCGCTTCCAGCAGCCTGACAACTGCATAAGCCATATCGCTATGCATGGGGACTGATACCGTGGGCTCAAGACGATCAAAATCCTTACATGAGCCGGGCAGGCCCTGCACCAGTTCCCCAACAATTGCCGGATCGAAATCGATACGTACACCAATGGCGGGCGATTCTTTGCTCCCGATAGTTTCGCAGTAAAAGGGGATTGGCAGCGTTTGCAAAAGATACTGACCGGGTCCGTAATGAAACTCCCGGCTACCTACCCGACCAATTTTATGACCCTGCAGCACAACGGCTATTCCAGGCTTATAAATAAACGGACGAGCAGGTCGGTGGTGACAACTGTGAAATACCGTGAGGCCGGGTATGGCAGTTGTGATAACTCCTTCCCCGGGTAATAACTGGTTAACCTTATCAAGTAATGCCAGATGGTAAGGGTGACTAACACCGGTGGTTGTTAACGGTATCTCTTTGCTGATAGTCATAGTAATTTCCGCCTCGATGGTAAAGAGAATTATGCAACCAAAGCGGCAATATTTACCAGCATAACACCGAATTTTTAGAGTAACAGTCAAAACAGATAGAGAAATGTTAAAGCTTTGAGAGGGTGAATTTCGCACAATATTGTGACTAAACCCATGAGGATACACAATGAACACTAAAGCTTACGGCGCCACCGCACCAGATTCCGGGGTAAACCCATTAACGATTCAGCGACGCTCACTGCGGGATGATGATGTAGCCATCACCATTGATTATTGCGGCGTTTGTCACTCAGATATTCACACCGTTGAAAACGACTGGGGACGCACCAGTTACCCGCTTGTACCCGGCCATGAAATAGTAGGCACCGTTACGGCGGTAGGGCCCAGGGTAAGCAAATACAAGGTTGGCGATACGGTAGGCGTTGGCTGCCTGGTTGACTCCTGTGGGAGCTGTCCGGCCTGTGATGATCACCAGGAACAATTTTGTGACGAAGGTATACATGGCACTTATGGTGGTACAGATCGTATCGATGGAACACCCAACCAGGGCGGCTACTCTGAAGCTATCGTGGTAAAAGAAGCCTTTGTACTAAGCATTCCAGATGGTCTGGATCCGGCCGCTGCAGCGCCAATTCTCTGCGCCGGGATCACTACCTATTCACCGCTAAAATATGCCGGTGTGACAAAGGCAGACAAAGTGGGCGTATTGGGTATGGGCGGTCTGGGACATATGGGCGTTAAGTTTGCCAAGGCAATGGGTGCAGAAGTCACTATTTTTACCCGTTCAGAATCAAAAGTAGAGGAAGCACTTCAGCAAGGTGCAGATCACGTGATCATCTCAACCGACGAGCAACAGATGCAAGCCGCAACAGAGCAATTCGACTACCTGCTTGATACCATTCCGGTTGAACATGACTTTAACCCTTATCTGAATTGTCTCAAATACAACGGTACGCACATTGTTGTAGGGCAGCTAACGCCGCTGGAACCAGCTCTTAATACCGGCGCTTTGGTTATGAAACGGCGTTCGATTCTTGGCTCACTGATTGGAGGCCTGGCAGAAACTCAGGAAGTACTGAATTTCTGCGCCACACATAACATTAGCTGCGATATAGAGATGCTCGACATTCAGCACATCAACGCCGCTTATGAGCGAATGAAGAAAGGTGATGTGAAGTACCGATTTGTAATTGATATGAATAGCCTTAGGAATAGCTGATTCAGACCACTTGCAAAGGTGGCAAGCCATGCGCTACGCCTTTGCATAGCTAACTATCTA
Organism: Marisediminitalea alba; assembly: GCF_002993365.1. Lineage (GTDB taxonomy): Bacteria > Pseudomonadota > Gammaproteobacteria > Enterobacterales > Alteromonadaceae > Alteromonas > Alteromonas alba. The sequence goes on along the minus strand of NZ_PVNP01000187.1, from coordinate 13,902 downwards.
TGTTTGCAAAGGACAGATAGAAAACTGTGTGGCTGTTTATTTTTGACACAGTTGAAAAAATCGCAATTCCTAAAGAATAAAATCATAATATTCATGAGGATAGAAACCATTCTCAAAATCAACCTCATACGTAGTTTTGCGAAAATGGCTGCTGTGTCACTTTGAAAGGCAGATCGAGTTTAAAACGCAGATATCAAACTTAAAGTTTTACTTAACCTATCCTAAATATAAACTTAACCATAAAAAGGACTGTGGTAAAATCTTTTTTATCAGCGACTTAAGATAGTTATAACTAACTTAGCAAGGCTTTAGCTATTATTCCAGCTTAAACACCCTAATTTATAACTCTGCAAGTGTTACAGGCAATAAAAAAGCCGCTCTAATGAGCGGCTTTTTTTAAACGCTTAGAAAGTAGCGATTAAACGCCAGCTTTCTCAACAACGTCAACCAACATCCAAGATTTGTTCTTAGAGATTGGTGCACACTCGCGAACAGTAACTGTATCGCCTTCGTTGCACACGTTGCTTTCGTCATGAGCGTGCAGTTTAGTAGTACGCTTGATGAACTTCCCGTAGATAGGGTGTTTAACAAAACGTTCTACCGCAACAGTAATGGTTTTATCCATTTTGTTGCTAACCACACGACCTTGTACTGTACGAATTTTTTGCTCAGTCATTACGCATCAGCCTTTTGAGTCAGAATGGTTTTAACACGCGCGATGCTGCGACGCACTTTCTTCAACTGGTCGGTTTTTTCAAGCTGGCCAGTTGAATGCTGCATGCGTAAGTTGAACTGCTCGCGTAGCAGGTTTAATAACTCTGCATTCAGCTCTTCTACGCTTTTTTCTTTCAGTTCAGCTGCTTTCATTACATCACCGTCCGAGTTACAAAGGTTGTTTTAAATGGCAGTTTTGCCGCAGCCAAAGTAAACGCTTCGCGTGCCAGAGCTTCAGGAACACCTTCCATCTCATAAAGAACACGACCAGGTTGAATTTGGCATACCCAGTACTCAACGTTACCCTTACCTTTACCTTGACGAACCTCAAGAGGCTTCTCAGTAATTGGCTTGTCAGGGAAAACCCGAATCCAGATTTTACCTTGACGCTTAACGTGACGAGTCATGGCACGACGTGCAGCCTCAATTTGGCGCGCAGTCATTCGACCACGACCAACCGCTTTAAGACCGTAAGTACCAAAGGCAACAGTAGCTCCCGCAGCTGTACCGCGGTTGCGGCCTTTGTGCATTTTACGGAATTTCATGCGTTTTGGTTGTAACATGATTAGCCCTCTCGCTTAGCGTTGCGGCCTTTCTTCTTAGGTTGAGCTGGCGCTGCCGGCTCTTGAGTTGTAGGTAAACCACCTAGAACTTCACCTTTGAAGATCCATACTTTAACGCCGATGATACCGTAAGTAGTAGACGCTTCAGAAGTCGCGTAATCGATATCCGCACGGAAAGTGTGCAGAGGAACACGACCTTCACGGTACCATTCAGAACGTGCAATCTCTGCACCGCCTAAACGACCGCTAACTTCTACTTTGATACCTTTTGCGCCAAGGCGCATTGCGTTTTGAACCGCACGCTTCATAGCGCGACGGAACATTACACGGCGTTCCAGCTGGCTAGAAATGCTGTCAGCAACTAACTGACCATCCAGCTCTGGCTTGCGTACTTCAGCAATGTTGATCTGAGCAGGCACACCGGCCAGCTTAGACACATAGTTACGCAGCTTTTCAACGTCTTCACCTTTCTTACCGATAACTACGCCTGGACGAGCAGTGTGAATAGTCACACGGATGCTCTTAGCAGGACGCTCGATCACGATTTTAGACAGTGAAGCGTTTTTCAGTTGTTTTGTCAGGTACTGACGTACCTGATGGTCATTGTACAGGTTATCTGCATAATCTGCGGTATTAGCGTACCAGGTAGAAGTCCATGGTTTACTGATACCCAGGCGTATACCTGTAGGATGTACCTTCTGTCCCATTATCTACTCCTAGTTATCCGCTACAACCACAGTGATGTGACTGCTACGCTTAAAGATACGATCCGCACGGCCTTTAGCACGTGGCTTGATACGTTTCATAGTTGGGCCTTCGTCAACGAAGATCTTAGCGACGCGCAGTTCATCAATGTCTGCACCTTCGTTATGCTCTGCGTTAGCGATTGCTGATTCCAGAACTTTCTTGATCAGCGTAGCGCTTTTCTTAGGGCTGTACGTTAAAAGCTCAAGTGCTTTTTCTACGTGCATACCGCGAACTTGATCCGCAACCAAGCGTGCTTTTTGAGCCGACGTGCGGGCAAAACGGTGTTTAGCTAATGCTTCCATCTTCCTACCCCTTAACGTTTAGCTTTCTTATCCGCGACATGGCCGCGGTAAGTACGCGTTGGCGCAAATTCGCCCAACTTGTGGCCGACCATTTCGTCACTTACGATGACAGGTACATGTTGGCGGCCGTTATGGACTGCAATGGTCAACCCAATCATATCTGGGATGATGATAGAACGACGTGACCAGGTTTTAATTGGTTTACGTTCGTTCTTTTCCACTGCAGCCTCTACCTTCTTCAGCAAGTGAAGGTCGATAAATGGACCTTTCTTGAGAGAACGTGGCATGGTGAATCCTCGCTATTATTTATTACGACGACGTACGATAAGCTTATCGGTACGCTTGTTGCTTCGGGTTTTCTTACCTTTAGTAGGAACACCCCAAGGAGTTACTGGGTGACGACCGCCAGAAGTACGACCTTCACCACCACCGTGTGGGTGGTCAACCGGGTTCATTACAACACCACGAACGGTTGGACGAACACCACGCCAGCGGCTTGCGCCAGCTTTACCTAATGAACGAAGCATGTGCTCTGCATTACCAACTTCACCAATGGTGGCGCGGCAATCAGATAATACTTTGCGCATTTCGCCTGAACGCAGACGTAAAGTAACGTAGTTACCGTCGCGAGCCAGGATCTGTGCGTTAGCACCAGCAGAACGTGCAATCTGTGCACCTTTGCCAGGCTTCATTTCAATCGCGTGTACAATGGTACCAACTGGCATGTTGCGCATAGGCATAGCGTTACCCGCTTTGATAGGCGCGTTGGTGCCAGATTGGATTGCGTCACCAGCCTGGATACCTTTAGGTGCCAGGATGTACTTACGCTCACCATCTGCATACAGTACTAAAGCAATGTTTGCAGAACGGTTAGGATCATATTCTAAACGCTCAACTTTCGCTGGGATGCCGTCTTTATTACGTTTAAAGTCAACTACGCGGTAGTGATGCTTGTGACCACCACCGATGTGACGTGTAGTAATACGACCATTGTTGTTACGGCCGCCAGTTTTGTCATTCTTTTCCAGCAAAGGTGCGTGTGGCGCGCCTTTGTGCAGGTCAGGATTAACAACCTTGATTACGTGACGACGACCGGCAGAAGTTGGCTTAGCTTTCATTAATGGCATTTCTAATCCCCTTCTTACTCAGCACCACCGACGAAGTCGATGTCCTGACCTTCTTTAAGCGCTACATACGCTTTTTTCCAGTCGCTGCGTTTACCGAAAGACATACCGTGACGCTTGGTTTTACCCTTAACGTTAACAGTACGAACCGAGTCAACTTCAACCTCGAACAGTTTCTCAACTGCTGCTTTGATTTCAGCTTTGTTCGCGTCTTTAGCTACTTTAAATACAACTGTGTTACCCGCTTCAGCAGCCATAGTAGACTTTTCTGAAACGTGTGGTGCTTTAAGCACTTTTAGTAGACGTTCTTCTTTCATGCTAACGCCTCCTCAAGTTGTTTCACTGCATCAGCAGTGATAAGTACTTTTTCAAATGCAATCAGGCTGACCGGGTCGATACCAGCTACGTCACGTACATCAACCTTGTACAGGTTGCGTGCAGCAAGGAACAGGTTCTCTTCAACTTCCGGAGTAACGATTAATACATCGTTTAATTCCAGTTCGTTCAGCTTAGCAACCAGAGCTTTAGTCTTAGGTGTGTCAACACCGAACTTCTCAACCACTACCAAACGGTCTTGGCGAACCAGTTCAGACAGGATGCTCTTAATCGCACCGCGATACATTTTCTTGTTAACTTTTTGATCAAAGTCACGAGGCTTGGCAGCAAATGCACGGCCACCACCAACCCAGATTGGGCTGCGGATTGTACCTGCACGAGCACGACCAGTACCTTTTTGACGCCATGGCTTCTTACCACCACCACGTACTTCAGAACGTGTCTTTTGTGCTTTAGTACCCTGACGAGCACCATTGCCGTAAGCTACAACGACCTGGTGAACCAGGGCTTCGTTGAATTCACGTCCAAAGGTCGCTTCGGATACTTCAAGAGCGCTTTGCGCATCTTTCAATGTTAATTCCATCAGTTCAACTCCCAGACGTTACGCTTTAACAGCTGGCTTTACGACAACGTCGCCGCCAGTTGCGCCAGGTACGGCACCTTTAACCAGGATCAGGCTGTTTTCTACGTCAATGCGTACAACTTCCAAAGACTGAGTGGTGACTTGCTTGTTACCAAGCTGGCCAGCCATTTTCTTACCTTTGAATACTTTACCTGGTGATTGGTTTTGACCAATTGAACCAGGTGCACGGTGAGACAATGAGTTACCGTGAGTAGCGCGTTGAGCAGAAAAGTTCCAACGCTTGATAGCGCCTGCGAAACCTTTACCTTTTGACGTACCAGTTACGTCAATTTTCTTGGTGTCGTTGAAGATTTCAACAGTGATTTCACTGCCTACTTCGATGTCGGCACCTTCGTTATCTTCCAGGCGGAATTCCCAAAGACCACGGCCAGCTTCAACACCAGCTTTAGCAAAGTGACCTGCTGAAGCTTTGTTTACGCGGTTCGCTTTTTTGGTACCTGCAGTAACTTGCAGTGCGCGATAACCGTCAGTTTCATCAGTGCGTAACTGAGTAACACGGTTAGGGGTCGCTTCAATAACAGTCACAGGGATCGACGTACCATCTTCAGTGAAGATGCGAGTCATACCCACTTTACGACCGACTAGACCAATCGCCATTGTTATTACCCTCTCTTGTTAGCCCAGGCTGATTTGAACATCAACACCAGCAGCCAAGTCCAGACGCATCAGCGCGTCAACGGTCTTGTCAGTTGGTTCAATGATGTCTACCAAACGCTTATGAGTACGGATTTCATATTGATCACGCGCGTCTTTATTAACGTGCGGAGAAATCAGAACTGTATAGCGTTCTTTGCGAGTAGGCAGTGGAATTGGACCGCTGACCTGAGCACCAGTACGTTTCGCCGTTTCAACGATTTCAGCCGTAGACTGATCGATCAACTTGTGATCAAACGCTTTTAAACGAATACGAATTCTTTGATTTGGCATCGATTAAGCTCCAATCGAAAGAACAAAAAAATCATCTTCTCACTCCCTTTTATTCTTGGGACGAAAAGATGTGCGTATAAACCAGTGATTCCCAATTGGAATCTTGTTCTTTGTTTCTAACACTCCCGCTACATCAATAAGACGTTGCTTTGGCGACCACCCTAAAAGCAGTGTGGCTGCGGCCGAAACCATGCCCTGGGTACATATGTACGGGGCAAGTGGGCGCGAATTATACAGATTTGCTCCAGACGTGCAAGCATTAAACTACCGACATTTAAAAAATAAGCGTGATATCTGGCAGTGAAGCGCTTTCATACGCTTAGAAATCTGTGTTTCTGTGCTTTAGGTCAGTTACATCGTCGCTAACAAGCTATTACAGTTAATTTGAACACACTCTCTGGCGACATAAACGCAAGTTACCTATTTTATTTTTTAAGGAAGATTATTATGCAAATACTCAATGAAACAGACTTAGACGCAGTGCAAGGTGGTTTAAGATCACTTGGTTGGACTTTGCTTGGCGTGGTAGGTCAAATGATTGTGGAGGAAGTCATTGATTCAGGCGCGCTGGAAAGTGGTGTTGAATCGACCGGCGGGCAAATGAATGATGATGCCCGCTCAAATATGTACAACTAAATGTTCCCTGCGCCAGATCTGTCTGGCGTATCAATTTTGTCTACAAGGAGACGTTATGGCTATCCGTATGTATATAATACTAGCGATTGTAGTGTGCATTTCTTTGGCTGTAGTCACTCAGTTACAACATCCTGAACATTTAAACACCTCAACGTTACCGGCCTTATCAATTTTTTATACTGCCGGACCAGGCTTCTTTTATACGCTGGGAGTATCACTTATCCCTCTTCTTCTGCGCGGGGACAACGTGAAACGGGTTAAGTTTTCAGCCTTTATTTGTCTTGGTTCACTTATTTACGCTGTACAGCAATTATATACAGCACAGACTTTTGATTTAATTGTTATTTCAGCAATTGTGATGGGGGCCCTTATCGGTGTAATGACTGTATACAAACTTAATAAATCGGCTCAGTTATCCACGTAGGTCGTCATCTCTTCGCGGATCTGATCGCGCATTGCCATCAGTTTTAATGCCGAGTCACGCTGACGCTTGTCCTGCTCGGTTTGGGGTACCCAGTCGGGTACGGATGAAGGCTTCCCGTTCTCATCCATGGCTACCATCACAGCAATACAATGTGTACAGAGTTCCCGTTCGCTGCTTTTCGGATCGCCGGCACGCACCAGAATACGAATATGCATTGAGCTTTTGCCGGTATAAATCACCTTGGCTTCCACTTCCACGATATTGCCTACCAGAATAGGCTTAACAAAGTGCATGCCGCCAACGTACGCTGTAATACAGTATTTCCCGCTCCAGCCGGCGGCACACCCGTAAGCACTTAAGTCGATCCACTTCATTACCGCACCGCCGTGCACTTTACCACCGAAGTTGACATCCGCAGGCTCTGCCAGAAAGCGCAACGTTAATGAACGCTCAGTACCGGGCATAAGTTCTTCTCTTTATTTAATTTTCACCAATTCATAAAACTACTGTAGTTTAGTAAGTAAAACAATCAGGCGACGATATTTATGGAAGAACTGCGTTATCCTACCCGGCTGATGCTACTTATTGCCCTGCTACAGGGGCTCGCTCTATTGCTATTACATCAGTCCATCGACTTTGAGTTCTGGCCGGCCACGGCGCCGCAGTGGCTATTTGCGGCTTATGCTCTGGTCATTATCGGGCCTGGCATGTATCTGTTGGGGGTTAACAACCGCAATAAGGTCAGGCTGGTTACCTACATCGCCCCTTTTGCCGCGCTTTGTGCACTGCTTGCCTTTTACACCGGTGGTCAGGCAATCCCTTCTTCGCCTTCACGCCTGGACACCCTGCTCGCCCCCATGACATTTACTCTGGCTTTACTGACCTTTAAAGCGCTGATGTATGTGCAGGTGAAAACGGCTGCTGAACCCTTCGTGTATCCGCAGTTGTTCCACTATTCGTGGCGCAACCTGCTCACTCTGGGTCTGGCTCTGGCGTTTACCCTGGTTACCTGGGGTGTTCTGATGCTGTGGGCCGCACTGTTCTCGGTTATCAATATCGATTTCTTTGACGAACTGTTTGAGCAAAAATGGTTTTATTACCCGACGCTTAATCTTGCTCTGGCTCTGGGCGTAGTGCTTATCCGCCGACTTAGTATTATCGTCGACACCATTAAACAGTTGCAGCAGGCTCTGTTGAAATACCTTCTGGTACTGCTGATGTTTGTCTCTTTGATTTTTCTGCTCGCCCTACCCTTTACCGGGCTGTCGCCGCTATGGGAAGAAGGCCCGGGCAGTTATCTCATTCTGTGGATGCAGGCCTGTCTGCTATTTGCGCTGAACAGCGTATATCAGGGCGATGCGAGTGAACGCCCTTACTCACCTTTTGTACACCGGTTTATTTATCTCGGCATACTCTTGTTACCGGTTTACAGCGGGCTGGTATTTTATGGCCTGTCTCTAAGGGTGGAGCAGTATGGCTGGTCAGTAAGTCGTTACTGGGGGATGATAGTATGGATGTTCCTGGCGCTTTTTTCCGTTGGCTATGTAACTTGTATAGTGCGCTATAGAGATGACTGGATTGGCGGTCTCGGTCGCATTAATGTTGCGATGGGCTGGCTACTGATGCTGGTGATGATATTGGTAAACAGCCCGTTTGCAGACTTACGAAGATTAACGGCTGACAATCAGTTAGCTCGTATCGAATCCGGACAAACCAAACTGCAGAACATAGATATACCGTATTTTGCCAATCAGCTTGCTTTGCCTGGCTACCTGGCCATAGAGCAACTAAAGCAAACCTATGGCGACAGTCACCCGACACTGGCGCTAAGGCTTTCCCGAGCCTATCAGGAAGATGCTCAAGAACCTGAGCAGGACAAACTGTTGGTGGTAAACAGTATCGAATGTCTCAACGACTGCGACATGCCACCGGATCTCGCCGATGTCATTTACGACAGCCTGACCAAAAGTAACTACCTGTTGCGCCAGGCTGAACAACTTTACCTGCTGGCGGTCGACCCTGATGGCGATAACCAAACCGACTACCTGCTAATGCTGGAAACTGACTACCTGGTAGATGCCACCCTGTATATGCGCAGAAACAGTAATTGGTATCCGATAGATATTGAAGATTTGGGCCCGACCGGCAAAGATAAAACGATGACTCTACGCGAGCATCTCCAGACACTGGAGGTCAAATATAAACAACCGCAGTACCGCATAATGCAAATCGGTGATTTTCACTTTAACGTGACGCTGAAAGAACAACTAAAATCATCACCTGAGCAGCGTCAGTAATCAGCACGACCTGCATCAACTATCCCCACCTGCACCTTTTGCAGTATTGCTGCATTAGGTCAGAGGGTATAAGGTGATATATATTAATACTATACTTCATCACAGCCGGATATGTTTCCTGCCCTGTGAGTAACAGCTTACTAATTTGTAGTAGAATATGTCAGACATAAATGAAAACCAGTTGGTGTTCGATAAAATCAACACGGTGCTTGAGAAAAAGCCCACGCTGTTAGATGCCTATAAAGAGCTAGAGCCCCTTATACTCGGTTTATTTGATGCCCAACGCATGAGTATCTTTCAGCGTCGTCGGCAGCACCAGGATTTGGTTGCCCGGTTTAAAACCGGTAAAGAGACAATGGAAATCAAGGTGCCCATCAGCCCGTTGTCGATTGCCGGTTATGTTGCATTGTCGCAACGTCCCTTAATTATCTCAGACCCTTACGATCAGGAAGAACTCGCCGCCATTCATCCGCGTCTTCGCTTCGCCGACCGGTTTGATAAAAGCAGCGACTTCAGAACCCGTAATATTTTGTGCGTTCCTATTCTGAACGCCGGCGTTATCATGGGCGTTTTCCAGATTATCAATAAAAACAACGGGCCATTCAGCAACCGCGATATGGAGCTAGCGCAGCAGCTCAACGATATTTTAGGCACCAAATTTCGGTTTGAACTCGGTGGCACGCAAAACCCCTTTGATCTGCTACTGCACGAAAACCTGCTCAGTGAGAAAGCACTCGCGGAATTGCAGGAAACCAGCAGCGATATTCGTCAGACGGTACAGCGGTTAATGTCGGAATACCGCATTAATGAAGGCAAGCTCGGCACCTCTTTGTCAATTCACTACCAAGTGCCATACATCGGTTTTGACCCGGAGAAATACCACGCCTATCAAAGTGAAAGTCGCCTTAATACGTCTTATCTGAAGCGTAATTTTGTAGCCGTGATTGCCGATGCACATGATAAACCCATTGTGCTGATGGCTGAGCCGAATAATGCGTCGTTGCTAATGGAAATTGAAAGTGCGCTGGGTATCGACAGCTACGACATTGCAGTAGGCCTGCCTAACCATATTCTGCAATACCTCGGTGATTCAGCAGGTGGCGGTGCCCCCGGCGAAATGAGTGAGATCCTCGATGAAATCGGTACGTCAGCCGAGGAGTCTGAGGAAGGCGTTGATGAACTTTCAGACGATGCACCTGCGGTGGTTCGTTTGGTGAGCCGTATCCTGCACGACGCCAAACGTCTCAACGCCTCGGATATTCATATCGACCCGGAAAAGAGCGGCCCAACCAGGGTACGCATGCGGATCGACGGGGTCTGCCGCGATATCAACCAGGTTCCGGCTTCACACCATAGTGCGGTGATTGCGCGGATAAAGATTATGTCTAACCTGAACATCGCCGAAAAGCGCGTACCTCAGGATGGCAAACTGGCTTTCAGAATGAGCGGCCAGTTAGTGGAAGTGCGGGTTGCTACCATTCCAACCGTTGCCGGCGAAGGCGTGGTGATGCGAATCCTGGCATCTGGCGGTGCCATGCCCATGGGTAAAATGAATGTCGCGCCAGGTAATATGACCCGGCTCGAGGAAATGATCAAAAAACCTCACGGAATTCTACTGGTGGTGGGACCTACCGGTTCCGGTAAAACCACTACCCTGCACGCCATCCTCGGCTACCTGAATACACCGGAAAAGAAAATCTGGACTGCCGAAGATCCGGTTGAAATCACCCAGCCAGGCTTGCAGCAGGTGCAGGTGAGCCCGAAAATCGGCTTCACCTTTGCTAATGCACTCAGGGCATTTTTGCGGGCCGATCCGGATATTATCCTGATTGGTGAGATGCGGGATAAAGAAACCGCGCATGCTGGTATTGAAGCCTCATTAACAGGTCACCTGGTTTTATCCACCCTGCACACCAACTCTGCGCCGGAAACCATTACCCGTTTACTCGATTTAGGCCTCGACCCGGTTAACTTTTCTGACGCCTGTGTGGGCATACTCGCGCAGCGCTTAATCAGAACCTTATGCAGCAGTTGTAAGGAAAAGCACCCGGTGTCAGATACTGATATGGCCTTTATCAGACGCCAGTACGGCGAAGAGTATATCAACGAACTCAACCTGCCCGATAATCTTGAAATCTATCGCGCCAAGGGCTGTGACGACTGCGGGGATACCGGCTATCGCGGCCGGACTGGTGTACATGAACTGCTGGGCATGACCCCTGCGCTGCGCTCGCTGGTTTATAAAGAAGCATCGGTTGCCGAAATGAAAGCCCAGGCCATGCAGGATGGTATGCGAACCCTTATCCAGGATGCTATCTACAAAGTAATAAAAGGCGATACAGACCTCGCTCAGGTACAAATTGTTGGAGGCGACTAATCGCGCCTCCCGATATTAATCGAAATAAATACCCTCATAACCTTTTTTTCATTCACAGCGAGCAAGAGTGCGCGTAAAGTAATCAACAGTGTAATGCCCATGGCATTAAATGGATGAATAGTCGAACTTTTTAGTATCAGGTTGTTGAACTGTGAAGCAGGGTATAGGGCGTTATAAATTAGTTTTTATCAGTGTGCTGCTGATGATGTTATTCTCATCGCCCGGCTACGCAGACTGTCAGATTATTGCTCCGCAAGCACAAACTTTACAACAACCGCTGGATATCAGCCTTGGGTTAAATGACATCCAGTTTAAATGCCGTCTGGCGGAAGCCAGGGTATTGAGCTTCCCTTTAGACGCACTGCAAAAACCGTCAGTCTATACTGGTCAGGATGTTATTATCACGCCTTTGGCCAGTGCCAGAGCGGCTTACCTGTTACCTGAAGGCGTATATCAGTTTACCCTGACTGCCGAATCAGACCATATCAGCAAAGTCAGTATGTCGCTTCGCGATCTCGGCACCTTTCAACGCGATAACAATCTGCACATTTTAACCATCAGCGCTTTTGGCGGATTCTGCATTGCGCTGTGTATTTATGTGGGAATACTTGGTCGTAGCCTGCGCAATGCCGGCTTTTACGCGTACAGCGGGTATATTCTTAGTGCCGGCTTTTTCTTTGTGTTACAGGAAGGGATTCTGCGCATCTTGTTCCCTGCGGTGCACTGGTTGCATGGCCACCAGATTAAAGCCATTTTCGCCGGGGCAACCGTTTACACTGCTCTACGCTTCATCACTTTATTGCTCGATCTGCGTCTTATCCTCAAGCGATGGGAATACCTGATAATTCTTTACAGCGGCATCGTTGTGCTGGGACTGGGTGTTATAGCCGCACTGCCCATCGCCCCTTTACACGCTATTGCCAACCAGTTAATGGGGCTGGTTACCCTGATTGGTATGGTTGCTGTCACGCTGGCTACAGCCTACGCTTTTTTACGTAAAGTACATGGTGCCGGTTGGGTGCTTATCGCCTTGCTGGTGCTGCTGGCTGCCATGATATTCAGGGTGTATTTGCCTGATGTTAACGTGTTTCTGCACCGGTATGCGTTAATTGTAGCGGTTACCGTGGAGGCCTTGTTATTAGCTATCGCCGCCTCGGAGCGTGTAAAGCGCCTGCAGTCAGATAAGATGCAGGCATATCTTGCAGCTTCAAGCGATCCACTCTGTCCGGTATTAAATCGCCGGGGTTGGGAAGAGTCGGCGCAAACAATGATGACGACCCATAGTAAAGAGGGGGGTGTGTTGTTACTGCTGTTTATCGATTTAGATGATTTTAAACAGATCAACGACACCTACGGCCACCGGGTGGGTGATCAGACCTTAGTCATTCTGGCCAAAATTCTCAACAGTCAGTCGCGGGCTCAGGATATCGTTGGCCGGCTCGGCGGCGACGAGTTTGTGGTGATGAGCCACTGTCACAGTCGCAATGTTGCCGAAAGGGTTAAACAACGTATCGCTCAGCGTCTGGAGGATCTGATAATCAAAATTGATGAGCAGCATATCCCGCTATCGGCAAGCGTCGGTGCGCAAATCATTGATACTCCGCACAATGACCTGTCGTTATTGCTTCACGCTGCCGACATGCTGATGTACGAACAAAAGCATGCCGCAGGTTAGCCGGTAGCCAGTTAAGCTGATATTATCTGAAGGTTAGTCTACCAGTTTGATTTTACCGAACACGGAAGCGTCGATATACCCAAGGTTGCGATCGCCATTGACCGGCTCCACTTCGTGAGAACCAACAAAATGCTCGCGCTCTTCGCTGCCGTCATTGTCGCAATAGGCCAGCATAAAACCCAACACCTGTTCAGCTGAAAGGCTCAGCGGTGGTACCGGTTTATTGTGGTGGAAAGTGTCCGGATAGACTCTGAAGCTAACTTCCCAGGTAATTTGATAGGGTGGCGTGTCTTCACGGGTCCAGCGACTGGTGGCATGCTCATTAAGCAAGACAAATTCCTGACCGCCATTGCTCGTAGGGCCGATATCCACCACATTGCCATCTAACGCAATATGATAGGCAAAAGCGTTATAGGATTTTAGATGATTGCCGCCCGACGCGTCGGCATCAATAAAGATTTCCAGGCAATCATCATCCCAGTAGGTCAGCAGCGGATTAGGGTGAGTATCGATCAACACATCGTCGATAATTTCTACCTGCAGATACAACTGATCTTCGTCCCAAAGCATCTTAAATCGGCCACTAAAATCTGCCGGAATCGGCATCGTACCCACCATGAGGTGCTTAAGAGGGTGCCACTTTGCGTTATCCCAGGCTGCTTCGTCGGCTTTACCGTCGATAACGACTGGCGAACTGGCTTTAGCCACTTCAGCCGGTGCTGCAAAAACCTGGCCCGCTGCAACCATACTTAACCATCCGGCCAGCAGGATCTTATTAAGCTTTATCATGATAAGTCGCCTGTATTTTCGTTGTAATAAAAGCACGTAGTTTAACAACAAATTTACAACGACGGCACTACTTAATGCTTTGCAGGATCGAGTAGGAGGGAGTTTCGCAACTCCCGTCCTCTCACACCACCGGGCATACGGTTCCGTACCACGGCGGTTCCTGTCTGTATTGACCATAGTCAATACCTGAGTCTGTTTCGTTCATCGTGTCGCCGCTTTATCGTTTAGAACTCCGCAAACACCGCCCAGGTTTCCGACCCTTCTTGTATATTTGTCCCGGAGCAGTGATTCTTCATTGCCTTGTGTCCCGATAACGCGAGAGCACGCGTGACTTGCCGCTCGTGACAG
>NZ_PVNP01000186.1 GCF_002993365.1 Marisediminitalea alba | reverse complement strand
GAGCTGGGTGCTTCAATAATCGTCGCATCCACCAGTGTACCCTGCGTCATCATCACACCGCAGTCAGACAGCCATTGGTTGACCGTTTTGAATAATTTGCGAGTCAGCTTGTGCTTTTCCAGCAAGTGCCGAAAGTTCATAATGGTAGTGCGGTCTGGAATGGCTTTATCCAATGACAGTTGCACAAACTGACGCATCGAGGCAATTTCATATAACGCATCTTCCATGGCTTCATCACCGAGGCTATACCATTGCTGCATACAGTGTATGCGAAACATGGTCTCAAGCGCATACGGGCGTCTGCCATTGCCTGCCTTAGGATAAAAGGGGTCAATCACTTCCAGCAGTTGAGGCCACGGCAGCAGGTTATCCATTCTGGATAAGAATAGCTCTTTACGGGTCTGGCGGCGCTTGCTGGAAAACTCACTACCGGCAAAAGTTAACTGTTGGCTCATGGGCGGTAATGGCTGTGATTTACTATGCAGCTATGATCTCACATCGGGGACTTTTTCGCATCCTCCCTAGGTTTGGGATTCAAACTAGCCGTGAAGCCACATACAAGATCTTGTCTGCTTTTGACCAATAAATGAAACTGCTTGCTGTAAAGCTAATCAAGTAGATAGAAAGGGATTGGAACAGGAATTTATTTCTGAAGCCTGGAGCGTATAAAGCTGACCAGGGTATAAATAACCAGGCCATAACACATCAGGGCAACAAAGCCTGCCGGGTATGCCATCAATAGCATCCCTTTGTCCCAGCCATACAAAGCCATGGTGGTGCAGATAACAGCCAGCGATAACTCGATGAGCAGACTTTCCCAGTTCAACCGATAGTCCGAATCGATGGGGCGGGCGAAGAAATTAATTTTATAGGGCATAACGACACTCCTTTGTGTTAATACCAGTGATAGCAAAATCTGCCCGTACTGACCAGTTTAATCGATGAACACCATTAAAGGCCTAATCGAGGTCTTCCAATGGCCAGATAGCGATATACTCTTCGAAGTTGTCCAAATCAGCGTCTGATTCAGGCACCGTTTTACCGCGCACCGACATCCCTTCGCGGTGCATTGCTGTCTTCTTGCCACGATTGAGCAGTGGGTGCCAGAACGGTAAACCGCGGCCCTCGTGCAGGCGCCGGTAAGCGCAGCTGGTGGGCATAAAGAAAATATCTTTAAGGTTTTCTTTGGTCAGTTTTACGCAATCCGGCACCAATTGCTGGCGCTCAGCGTAGCGGGTACAGCTGCAGGTTTTGGTATTAAGCAAATCACAGGCGATACTGGTGTAATGAATGGTTTCGTTATGTTCCATGTAATCAGTAGGCGCTGCTTCCACGGCATCATCGTCGTCGATGAATTTGTGCAGGCAACACTTGGCGCAGCCATCGCAAATCGCTTCCCATTCTTCACGGCTCATGTCATCGAGTGACTTGGTTTCCCAAAAACGGTCTTCCACCTTATTCCCCTACCTGCGTGTGAATGTCAAACCACGGTGCCATCTTAAGTTGCAGACTATCTCCCGGGTGCAAAGCTCCTACACCTTTAGGTGTGCCGGTAAGCACGATATCGCCGGGTTGCAGTGTAAATACCTCAGAGATAGCGCAGAGCAATGCTAAGGCGCCCCGCATCATCATTTTGGTGTTGCCCTGCTGGCGGACTTCGCCGTTTATTGTCAGAGAAAAATCGAGGTTACCGAGATCGGCAGAAGCATCCAGCGGCGTAAAGCTACTTACCGGGCATGCCCCGTCAAAAGCCTTGGCGCGCTCCCAGGGCTGACCTTTGTCTTTCAGTTTTTGCTGCACGTCCCGCAGCGTTAAATCGAGCGCCAGGCCAACACCATATAGTGCATCAGCTGCGGTTTGCTCGCTGCTGCAATCACGCAAAGGCTGAGCGATTAACAGCGCTACTTCCAGCTCGTTGTGACACTCGCCCAAGTCAGCAGGGATAACCAGTGGTTTGCTGATCTCACACAACGCTGTTGCAGGCTTCATAAATAACAAGGGTTCAGCCGGGATTTCGTTGTTGAGTTCCTGAATATGGTCGAGGTAGTTACGCCCCACGCAAACAACTTTGCCTACCGGCAGGTCGATGCGCTCGCCCGTTAAAGTGGTATGTTGATACATATTATTTCCCCTGCTTGATGCGCTCCGAAAGGTAACTTACAGACACACCAAAATAGCTCGACCGGTTCCACTTCATCAGTGTATGAAAGTTTTGATAAACCAGGTAGATACGGCCATTTTTACCGTCCGGCATAATAAGCGATGCATTGATGTCAACCTGCGGCAAATCGTTTCCATTGAAACGGCGTACGCCTTGCTCCTGCCAGAAAGGCAGGGGCTTAAACTTAGCCCTATCAAGCCCGGCCAGGGTGTAATCAAAATTGCTACTCACACTTACCTGGCGTCCCCAGGTCTGATCATCCTGCCAGCCTTCGGCAGCCAGAAAGTTAGCAATGGAGGCAAAAACGTCTGCCGGCGTGCCCCAGATATCCTTGCGACCATCGCCATCGTAATCTACCGCATATTGCAAAAAGGATGTCGGTATAAACTGGCTCTGGCCCATGGCTCCAGCCCATGAGCCGTTGAAATCTTTCAGCGTACTATGACCTTCCTGTAAAATCGTCAGTGCCGCCATAAACTGCTTTTTAAATAACGCTTCCCGCCGGCCTTCAAACGCCAGCGAGGCAAGCGCAGAAAGCACCGGATAACTGCCCTGAATACGCCCGAAGTTTGACTCATTGCCCCACAGCGCGACAATAAATCGTGGCTGTACGCCGTATTCCTTAGCGACCTGATTAAGTAACGCCTGATGCTCTTCCATCAAGGTGACGGCCTGTTTTACTTTCCAGTCCGGCACCCGGGTTTTGAGGTATTTATCCAGGGTAATCTTAGTTTCCGGCTGGTTTTTATCGGCCTTAACCACCGTAGCCCGGTAATAAATAGTGGCAAACACATTCTCAACGAACTGGCGGCCAAAGCCGGCGTCGATGGCGTCGGTTTTAAGCTGGGATTTGTACTGTTCAAATTCTTGCTGTTCATCGGCTTGCTGAGCAAAAACAGGGCTGAAAAACAGCCCCGCACACAACAATACGGTGCATAATTTACGCATACATCGCCCCTTAAGACTTAGGTGATGTGGGTGACAGGCCAAGCTCAGTGCGATGAGTCTCGAGCCAGTTTTCTTCCTTAGGCGGCATTTGCAGATAAAAGCCTGGCTCCTCCATGGCTTCCAGTAATTTCTGTTTGTCTACGCCCAGCGCCTTACGTTTGTGAACTGGCAGCATCATCACCAGCTGTGGATGACCAAAGTGGTTCATCAGCGCTTCAGGGACGGCAGAAAAATCATCTTTTTTAGGAACATAAAGGTACATCCCTTCTTTCTTAGCGGTTTTATAAACGGCAATCAACATGGTGTTTTTCAGTTATTTTCTTCGTGTAATATCGCGTTAACTACGGGTGCGAACAAGGGTTCACGCCATCCGGTCAGTACGTCGGGTTTGAGGCCCATCAGGCGACATTCATCAACGTTAAACCATTTGTATTTTAACAGCTGATTGAGCTGTTTTTTAGAGGCCAGCACTTCTTCTGTCACGCCGTGCTCCACGGCCATTTCACTTACAGCGTGCTTAAACTTGGCAAGCGTTTGTTTATACGCGGGAAAGTCTATCAGGCGCGATATACGCTCAATATGTTCTCCCGATGGCGTATTGTCGAATTCCTGTAAACCGGCATTCACTACGTTGAGAATAATATCAGGATTCAGGCGCCGCTCCTGAGGCGTTAAACTCTGTATACGGGCAAGCGCCGATTTTGATTGCGGCATCCGCAGCGCAAGTTCATATAAGTGTGGCTCTTTAAACACAAAGTTTAGTGCCATATTGCGCTCTCTTGCCCGGCGCACCCGCCAGGCGGCCAGGTGTTTCAGCACCGTGAGTTGCTGGCTGGATAAACGCCAGGCATTGTTAATTTGCAAATAGGCAAACTCAGGCGGCAGGCTGGCTTTTTTCTTGTCGACCAGACAGGCCGATTCAGATAACACCCAGTCTGTCTTGCCCTTCGCTTTCACCATATCGTAGAGTTGATGGAATGCGGGTAGCAGGTATAACACGTCGTCAGCGGCGTACCGGCATTGCTTGTCAGTTAACGGGCGGGCCAGCCAGTCAGTGCGCGACTCCCCTTTTTCCAGTTCGGTTTCCAGCAGCATTTCGATTAACCGGGCATAGCCCATGGTTGCGCCAAGGCCCAGCAGGCTGGCTGCAAACTGGGTGTCGAAAATGGGCGTAGGTACCTCGTTATAGGTGGCCAGAAAGGCTTCTAAATCTTCTGAGCAGGAATGCAGTACCTTAATCACATCCGGGTTAGTCAGCAGGCTGACCAGCGACGACATATCGTCGATCGCGAGCGGATCGATTAGCACCAGTTGATGTCCGTCATAGAGCTGCACCAGGCCAAGCTCGGGGGTCAGCGTGCGGGTTCTGACAAACTCCGTGTCCAGCGCTATTGCCGGCTGGCGTGCCGCTCTGGCACACACCTCATCGAGGGTTTCCTGATCCTGTATGTAAATATAATCCATAAAATAAAAAACCGGCCTAAGGCCGGTTATACTCTTAAAATTCGGGCCTGACGACGCGCCCTAGTCTCGTAGTTCACGTCGTAAAATTTTACCGACATTGGTTTTCGGTAGCTCTTCTTTAAACTCTACGTGTTTAGGGACTTTATACCCCGTCAGATGCGTACGGCAGTGTGATATCACGGCTTCAGCGGTGAGTGAATCATCTTTTCTGACAATAAAGAGTTTAACCACCTCTCCACTTACATCGTGGGGAACACCAATGGCGGCGACTTCAAGTACAGCATCATGCATTGCTGCCACTTCTTCAATTTCATTCGGGAATACGTTAAACCCGGATACCAGAATCATATCCTTTTTCCGGTCAACAATGTAGAAATATCCTTCTTCATCGCAACGGGCGATATCGCCGGTGGCCAGCCAGCCGTCTTTGAGAATTTCATCACTGGCTTCCGAACGGTTGTAATAGCCTTTCATTACCTGTGGGCCTTTGACCCATAGCTCACCGGATTCACCGGCCGCCACTTCATTACCGTTGTCGTCAATCAACATAATATCTGTTGAAGGTACCGGCAATCCAATGGCCCCTTTGTAAGCTTCTAGCTGTGGCGGATTTACCGCCACCACTGGTGAACATTCTGTAAGGCCATAGCCTTCCAGCAGCACCGTACCGGTCACCTTTTGCCACTTTTCAGCCACCGGGCGTTGCACCGCCATGCCGCCGCCGAGACCAAATTTAAAGTTAGAAAAGTCCAGGTCGCTGAATCCTGGTGTATTGAGCAAGCCGTTAAACAAAGTATTCACGCCCGGCAAGATGGCAAAAGGATATTTTTCCAGTTCTTTAACAAAGCCAGGCATATCCTTAGGGTTAGTGATTAGTAAGTTAGGACAGCCAAATTTAAGAAATAACAGGCAGTTAGCCAGTAATGCAAAGATATGATAGAGCGGCAATGCGGTGACCACCAAATCTTTGCCCGGTGTAATGACCGTCGATAATATCCCTGAAACCTGTTCCAGGTTAGCTATCATATTGCGGTGCGTGAGCATGGCACCCTTTGAGACCCCTGTTGTACCGCCGGTATACTGCAGAAAAGCAAGGTCTTCATTAGTGACTTCAGGCCGTGTATAGGTGAGTTTCTCGCCGGCTTTCAGTGCCGACATAAACGACTTGGCCCCGGACAGGCTGTAAGCAGGCACCATCTTTTTAACGTGCTTCACCACAAAGTTAACTACCCAACGCTTTGGCGCCGGGAGCATGTCTGCCAGGGATGTCAGCAATACTTCCTGAATACCGGTGTCGGCCACCACTTTGTCCAGCGTATGCGCAAAGTTTTCAACGATAACGATTGCTTTGGCCTGGCTGTCGTTAAGCTGGTGTTTTAATTCTCGCGCCGTATAAAGCGGGTTTACGTTTACCACGGTCATGCCAGCACGCAGGATGCCAAACAGAGCAACCGGATACTGCAGCAGGTTAGGCATCATGATCGCGATGGCATCACCAGGCTTAAAGCCATTGTTCATCAGGTACGCGGCGAATTGCCGGGACAGGCTGTCGAGCTCACTGAAGCTGATTGTCTGGCCCATATTAATATAGGCTGTTTTGTCGCCATATTTTGCTACAGACTCGTCGAGTATGTCGATAATGGAGGCGTAACGGTCCGGGTCGATTTCCGGTGCTACTCTCGAGTCATAATGATTAAGCCAGATTTTTTCCACCAAGCTCTCCTGTCACCTTAAGTCTCTCGATTGTTCTTGTTGTGTGTCATTGCTGGGTCAGCCACTGGTCTGACATGTTGCATATAGTATAGGATGATCAGCAAAAGATAAACGCCGTTGTTTACATTTCTTCAACAAACCGACAAATCGCATTGCTAACTGCTGACGGATTAACCATATGGAAGTGATGACCCCCTGAGAATAGTTCAAACCGACTGTTTTTCAACCAGCTTTTGCGCTTCTCATAGGTTGTGTCCATTTCCTTAAAGCTGTCTGTTGCACCACCGATCCAGACCGGACATTCGATAGCTTCCATTAGATTTTGCGCCTGTGATTCGGTTAACCGTAACGATGATTTGGTGCGTAAACGCGGATCGCTGCGCCAACCGCTCAGGCCGTCTTCACGAATGGTTATATTTCTGCGCAGAATAGTGGCGGCGTGCTCAGCAGTAATGTCGCTCATTTTACAGCGTGCGGCCACCGCAGCATCCAGATCTACCTCGCGGGGGCTGCCGGTGCGGCCAGGCTTGGGCATACGAGAAAGTATTGAGGTTCTTAATTGTTCTGAACTGGTTTCAGGAGGCAATGTTAGCGGCCCGCAGGCGTCAATCATAGCAATAGCGCTTACCCGCTCGGGGAATACGGCGGCGTAAATACTGGCCAGTATACCGCCCATGGAATGACCGACAATCACAACATCCTGCCAGTCTTCAGATACTACCAGCTCATGCAGGTCCTGGATGTAATCCATCTGGTTGTAATGAGCGCCGGTGGGGCGGTGATCGCTCAGTCCATGGCCGGGCAGATCGATAGCAATATACTGATACCTGCTCATCGACGGCGCCAGGCAAGCCATACTGGCGGCGTTATCTAAAAAACCGTGTAACGCCAACACGACCTGGCCTTGCTGGCCATTGGTCATGCCTCTGATGGTGCCCGACGATATTGAAAACTCACACGCTTGCATTACTACTCCCTGAGGGCATTGCCCTGTGACTCATAGACATTGAGCAGCAGTTTAGCAGCGACGAGAGTAAATGTTGAACCTTTGTTGATAACAGTAGCGCAGCCCGAGGCATGACATTGCCGCGCACCGGGCTAAAAGTTGCCGCAAGCGGCAACTTATTACCTAAGGATCCAGGCGGCGCTGAGCTTTACTTCTGGAACTCGGCGGTTGCTGCCTTGGTTGTGGGCGCGCACTCATACTCGGACGGCTGTTAGAAGGCGGCCGATAGTTATTCTTACTCCCCGACCAATAAGCAGGATCCTTGTAAGTGCGGATCATACGTACACTCGGGCCAAATCGCCACGGACTCCAGTACGGATGGTAGAACGGTGAATACCAGCCTGAGTAGAAATCAAAGAAAACCGTAGATGTATCGTACAGCCTCTGGCGACGCCATTTGTAGTAATTGTCGACCGTAAGTGACGGAAACATATAGGGTTGTTCGCCTACCATACCTGCCAGTGGTTTACCCACCTTGCCCAGAAAAGTCACAGTGCGCCCTTCTTCAAACATGATAGGATCCACAAATTTATTGATAACCGCTTTAAACCGCCCCGGTGTTTCTTCACTGGCGTTCGGCTTGCCATAGTGATTAAGCGGGAAATACACCACTTCAATAAGGGTTTGGTCGGGTTTATTCTCGACGTTAGTAATTATGCCGCCCCAACGAGCGCTTTTACCCAGAATATCGTCACCAGCAACCACTGCCTTGTTATATCCCACCAACGGCGTATTTTCTGGTACCTGTAGCGGTTCGGGAACAACTGCACAAGCCGACAGGCTTAATGCAAAGATAACGACGAATGCACGAACTAACATATGGGTTCCTTGCTTTAGCTAAACATGTAAGAGCCATCCGGCCCACGGTTCATTTCAACTGAACCAAAAGCCTGCGGCTCCGTGCCTGACCTATCAATCATACTGCTCACATCTTATCAACGGATCAGTATGCTCGGGTTCAATCCTGAAATACTCTTATTTAGTGTAGAAGATTAAACTGAATAGAAACTGAATTCAGTGTGGTTCATTATAATGAATCAACAAGTTACTGATTATGACAATGCTAATCAAGGATAGTTTAATCTGGCAATAGCCGAATTAGGCGTAAAGGTCGACACCCATCATTTCACGTATGGCTGCGCGCTTGGTTTCACGTTCGTGACTGGCGTAAGCTTCCAGGGCGAGAATGGCCGGGCCCTGAGGCTGATCGTAGCCTGACGTCCGGCGAAACGACTCCGCCTGGGCACGGGTATTATCATCGCCGGTGCGAGGTTGAATAGCATCTAACTGGCTTGCTGGCGCTTTATCAACACGCTCCACCGCTGCGGATTTTGTCGCAGGTTTGGGCTGCGGAGCATTGCGCTCTACATTGGGTGTGATTAATTGCTGACGAATTTCCATGAAGCCGATAACGCCTGTCGATTGCCAAAGTACTGACAGCCAGTGAGCCGTCGTTAGTTAAACTCAAAGTACAGCAAATATCACGCCAGTCCTGGCCGGCACTTAGCGGCCAGGCAACTTTTTCCAGGTAACCGTATTCCGTAAATACTCTGGAGTAATGGCGTCCACCGCCATGCCCTGCCCCGCATTCAGCGTTTGTTCTGTCAGCGGCAGCATGAACCTTGCGTAAGGATAAGACACATTTACTGATTGCACTTTAAGCAATTCACTTAACACCGGGTATGCCTGCCAGCCGGTGCCAGCTACCGCCATTGAAGAGACATCAAGTTGTTCAGCGACGGCCTCAGGTGAAGTCACCTGCTCTTCGCCTACCAGCGTCGCTATGCCCTGCTGATTTTGATAATGAGCAAAATACACTTCGCCCATACGAGCATCGATGGCTACGGCAACGTCATTAACGTCACCGGAGTTGATCACCTGCTGTGCCATAGCGGCCAGAGTACTGACGCCGGCAACAGGAAGCTGACTGCCCAAAGCAAGCCCCTGAATAATGCCGGTGGCAATACGCACACCGGTAAAACTGCCGGGGCCACGGCCAAAACCCAGGCCGTCGAGTGCCGCTAAAGAAGCACCGGCTTCTTTCATCACCGCATCCACCATGGGCAGAATCTTCTGGCTGTGTTGTTGCGGACAAACCTCGTAACGGGTAAACAGTGCCTGATTAAACTGTAAGGCAACCGAACAAGCTTCGGTGGCAGTGTCAATAGTTAAAATGTTCATGGATTATTCTTCTGTAACGTGTTCTGTTTGCTCGATATTGGCCAGAAATTTTTCGACTTCACTGACATCCCGGGTCCGCTTCATTGGCGGTAAACTGCCAAGGAAGGTTTGGGCATAGGGTTTGGTAACCAGGCGATTATCGCAAATTACCAGCACTCCGGCATCAGCCGGGTCGCGGATCAGTCTGCCTGCGCCCTGTTTCAGAGTAATAACCGCCTGCGGGATCTGGATACTACCAAACGGGTTACCGCCTTTTTTACGGCATTCCTCCAGCCGGGCCTGCAGCAGCGGATCATCCGGCGCCGCAAACGGCAATTTATCGATCATTACGCACACCAGATCATTGCCACGCACGTCTACGCCTTCCCAGAAGGCGCCAGTACCAAGCAGTACAGCCGAAGGGTCAGACAGATAAGCACTTAACAGAGCCTGTTTTGACGTGCTGCCCTGCACCAGTACCGGATTATCAATTTGTTCCTGTAATGCTGCAGCGACTTCTTGCAACGCAGCATGGCTGGTAAACAGCAAAAAGCAACGCCCGCCGCTGGCTTTAATGAGCTTCTTGGCTATGGTAACCAGTTGCTTGCGCATGGTCGGCATGTGCGGTTCGGGTAAATAACGTGGCACGCATAACATGGCCTGGCTTTCATAATCAAACGGGCTGTCGAGCATCATGGTTCTGGCTTTTTCCAGCCCCATGCGCCGTTGAAAGTGAGTAAAGTCGTTATCAACCACCAGTGTAGCCGAGGTAAATACCCAGCCGCGATCGTCAGACTCAACAAAACGGCGAAATTTCGCGGCAATCGACAGAGGTGTCATATGCATTACAATATGGCGCGGCGTGGTTTCATACCACAAACTCATTCCGTCATGCTCTTTGGTGGTAAACAGGGCCAGTTTTTCACGGCTCTGCACAATACGATCAAACAGGTTATCAAGGTCTTTATCGCGCCCAATGTGCAGTTTACAAATATCGTACAGTACGCCCACTGCATCTTCGAGGCGGCTCACCTGGGTTGCTACTTCTTCGCGTTCCATGGCCTCCAGCCAGTGGCCACGCTGGGGCTTATCGGCAAACAACAAACGCAGGTCTGCGGCCTGCATGCGTACCTTCTCACCGGCTTTTTCCAACTGATCGGCATCCTTTAACACCGTACGATACAACAAGGTGATCTCTTTGCTTATTTCGGTTAGCTGACGGGTTGAGATAGCCTCGCCAAAGTATTCACTGGCGATTTCCGGGATCTGGTGGGCTTCGTCGAAGATTATGCAGTCGGCTTCGGGAATAAGCTCACCAAAGCCGGTGTCGCGCAGTGCCATATCAGCAAAGAAAAGGTGATGATTTACCACTACGATATCAGCTTCCATGGCATTCTTGCGCGCTTTTACCAGATAGCAGTCTTCATAATCGGGACAATCACGCCCCAGGCAGTTATCCACCGTGGAGGTTACCAGAGGGATCACCCGAGCATCCTCAGGCAGGGTTTTCACCTCGCCCATATCTCCGGTTTTGGTGGTGTTTGCCCAGGCTCTTACGGTTGATAATTCGTTCAGTACATCCGATTCCACCAGAGTAGAATTACCGCCATGCTGAGCAAGACGATGCAGGCAAAGATAGTTAGCCCGGCCTTTTAGCAACGCTGTTTTACGATTGCTGGCGAGAGCTTTTTTAATCACCGGCAGGTCGCGGTGAAATAACTGTTCCTGGAGGTTTTTGGTGCCCGTGGAAACAATGGATTTTCCCTTCGACAGCAACACAGGAGCCAGATAGGCAAAGGTTTTTCCGGTGCCGGTGCCGGCCTCAACAATTAAACTGTCGGCATCGTTAATGGCGCTGGCGACGGCTTTTGCCATGTCTGTTTGCGCCTGACGGGGGTTAAACCCCTGAATCGCCTTAGCCAGCAATCCCGAGCCCGAAAATACATCATCTAAACTGGGCATGTTGTTCCTGAGTGAGTGCAAAAGCGCTATTATGCCAAAGTTTTTACAGCTCGTCTGTGGGTCTGTTAGATCAGGGGAAAGTTTGCCGACACAAACACCCTGTAAGCCCAGGGTGGCAGGCTCAGAGTATCGGTTTGCGCTACCGCCGTACATGATGCTTCAAACAGGTCAATGTATTCATCGCGATACAGATTTTCATGAAAATCCACGTCAGCAGTATCTGCCGAAAGATTCAGTACCACAAATACCTTTACATCGTCTTGCCTGCGAACAAAGCTGAGCACCTGCCCGGGCAAAGAGTTAGGCACTTGTATCATGCGCGCACCATACTTGCCGTTCCAGAGTGCCGGTACCCGTTTTTTCAGATGAATAAGTTTACGGTACAACTCGCCAATCGGATGGGCCTGCCACTCGATAGGATCGCGCTCAAAAAAGGCCAGCCGTTTGCTCTCACCCGCTTCTTGACCATTGTGAATGAGCGGCATTCCCTCGCCGAGCACCGACAATACTATCGCTGCCTCTAAACATTCACCAAACTGCTCCTGCTGGGTGCCGTCCCAGGCATTTTTGTCATGGTTGCTGACGAAAGTCATGCGGTAGGCTGAACGGGGCCAGGCCCGTTCGTTCCATGAATAATATTTTCGTAATCGGTCCACAGGCGCCTGCCCCTGAGCGATTTCATGCATGGCTTCATTCCAGCTCCACGCATAGCTCATATTAAAGCCGTCACGATGGAGATCGCGATCTTCCCATTCAGCAAGAAGAAAGACCGGCTTAATGTCATCCAGCGCTACGCGAAGCTGGCGCCAAAAATCATTGGGTACATAGCCTGCTACATCACACCGGTAACCGTCGATATCAAACTCTTCAACCCAGTAAGCCATGGCCTTTATCATATAATCACGCAGGCCCGGCTGTTCGTAATCAAACTCGATGATATCGCTCCAGTCCCACCAGGGTGAAGGGCGAAAATCGCCTTTGTAATCGCGTGCATACCACTCGGGATGTTGCGTCACCAGATGGTTATCCCAGGCACTGTGATTAGGCACCCAGTCGAGGATGACTTTCAGCCCCAGCGCATGGGCTTCTTTAATGAGTCGCCGAAGACTGCTCTCGTCACCAAACTCCGGATTTACAGCAAAATAATCTTTCACGGCGTAAGGACTGCCGAGCTCACCTTTGCGATGTTTCTCGCCAATCGGATGGATAGGCATCAGCCACATGATTGTGGCGCCCAATCCGGCGATATGAGACAGTTTTTCGGTGACACCATCGAAGGTACCCGCCTGACTGAACTGACGGGTATTGACCTGGTAAATAACCGCGTCTTTGCTCCAGTCGGGCTGCGTGAGGGTGTAGAGATTAGCCGGAGAATAAGCCATGTAGTGAGGATCCGTTCACCAGTAAATAGATAAAGTCACCATAGCAGAGTTGCCAGCTTATCTTAAAGGGCAAGACCAAAGTCTGAATTATTTAGCCAATGGGGAGTGTACAGTACAGATAACAGTCAGGCTGTTTATACAATGCTCAGTATGCCCAGTAACAGCACCCAGAGCGCAAAAAACAGTTTCACCTGTCTGGGCGAAAAGAACAGCACCACATACCTTGCAAGGCGACCGCCAATCACTGCACCAGCGCCGGCAAACAACACAACATACCAGTTTACGGCAGCACTCACCAAGGCGCCATAACCAACCGCTCCCCAAACCGTGACCGCCGAAATAATCACCGCTGCACCAATGGCCAGTGTGACATCAAAGCGTCTGACAATCAGGTACACGGCAACCAGTTCACCTATCCCTACCGACAAATATGCCGTAATGATGCCACCCACAAAGCTGATCACGGCAAGCCAGTTTTTATCTGCTGCGGTTATCTGACTGCGCCCCTGAGGACTGCTTAATCGTTTCGACGAGGCCATAATCGCCAGCGCCAACAAAATAGAAAACGCGCCGAAGCCAATGTGTAACTGTGATGACACGGCCGAGAAACTAAGGTGAGGCACCAGGTAATCAAACCCATACTGCGCCAGCCATAATCCTGCCAGACCAAAAGGAATGCAGCGGCTCAGGACAGCCGGTAGCAACAGCCAGTCGGGCTGCTGACTCTTAATATGCCGGTAAAACTGCAGCCAGTTGATGGCACCGGCGGTCATACCGCAGCACTGGATGGCAAAACTGGTGGCGATGACCGCCTCCGGAGAAAATGCCAGTTGCTGAAAAAACGGCACGAACACTACGCCGCCTCCGGCCCCCGTGGCATTGGCAAAAACAGCGCCAACGATCCCCAGCAATAAAAACCCGCCATACTGAGTCAGCAGTACTGGTAGCTCTGTGCCACCTACAATAATTATCAGGGATAACCACAACACCGCCAGCAGGCTCAGCCAGGGATGGGCAATAAACGTCTTCTTCACTTTTACAATCAATTGATTTTGACCGGCAGCACTTTGCCAGAATCTCCCGTTGAAGTCGAACACCCTTTTATTAAAACCTACATTTTTACAACATTTACCCGCTATACTAAAACGGATTAAGTTTAGGTAAACAGCGCCTATGGTTTCAGTAAAGCATCAGCCACATTTTAGCCTTATCAGTTTACAACCCAATCGTTCCGCCGACTGGGTCCATAATAAATGGCTAATGGCTGGCATGGCAGGCGTTGCCCTGATCATTGCAACCATGTGGGCATTTTTTGGTATTTGGATCGTCTTTCCCTTTGCCGGTATTGAAGTTGGCTTGTTGTGTTACTTGCTTTACCGGGTCAGTCATAATACTTACCGCACGCAAACCCTGTCATTTGAGAAAGACTACGTGCATATCCAAAGCAACCAGAAATCATCACAAACTGTGACGCTTAGCCGCCGTGACACTCACCTCGAAATGTCAGAAAGCCCTCACGACTGGTATTTACCGCAGCTTGCTCTGGTCACCCCGGAACACAGTGTAAGGGTTGGCGAGTTTTTAAATCAGGCTGACCGTCACCGCCTTTATGAGGAAATCAAGAAAATTGGCATCCCGGCCTGGCGTCATCACTGGTGGAAACACTAACTATTGTTATTACACCCGCTCACCTCGCCAGTTTAAAGCCATTAATCATTGCCGGATAAGTACTTAGCAGGTAGATTAATGGTTTTGTTCAGGGACATCCGAGCATGCTGAAGCATTTGTGCTGGCTATTTTTATTCACCTGCAGCTGGGCCTATGCTGCGTCGGTCTGGCAAGTAAGCAAAGCAGGCAATACTGTCTATATTGGCGGCACGCTGCATATTTTAAGTCCCGAAGACTTTCCGCTGCCCAATGCCTATGGCATCGCCTACAATCAGGCCGACAAGCTGGTATTTGAAACCGATATCGCCGGGCTCAACAGCCCTCGCTTCCAGCAAGACTCCCGTGCCAGACTGACCTACGGTGACGGTACACAACTAAAAGACGTTTTATCGAACGAAACCTACCAGGCACTCAAGGCTCACTTAACGGCCCGGCAGATGGACATAACGAGCATGGCCAATTATACACCGGCCCTGATTAGCATTACCCTGAGCTTCGCCGAACTGCGATTATTGGGATTAACCAGTCAGGGAGTAGATGAATTTTATTATTTTAAAGCCATGACCGACGGTAAGGCACTAGACTGGTTTGAGTCGCCTCAGCAACAGCTGGAATTTATTGCCGCGCTGGGTGGCGCAGACGAAGATCAGATGATCCGCTACGCGCTGGATGATGTAAAACAACTCCCTCAGGCGCTTGGTGAGCTCAAAAAGTACTGGCAGAGCGGCGATATGGAAGCCTTATATCAAAGCCAGGGAAAAAGCTTTAATGACGATTTTCCTGAAATATACCAACAGTTGCTGGTACAACGAAACGAAAACTGGCTGCCTGCCATAGAGGAAATGCTGACTTCGGCGCAAACTGAGTTTGTGCTGGTTGGCACCATGCATCTGTCGGGGCCGGACAGCGTTTTGGATATGTTAATAAAGCGCGGCTATTCGGTACAAAAACTCTAGCCTGGTTTATTAAGAAAATTCGATATATACCTGATTACGCCCCTGTTGCTTGGCTTTGTACAAAGCGCTATCGGCGCGACTGAACAAACTCGTAGGGGTATCATTGTGAGTAATAGTTGTAATGCCAAGGCTGACCGTGATGCGTATGGTTTTCCCCTGCTCAACGATTTTCTTGCTTTGCACTAAGATGCGTAATTCTTCAGCCAGGGTAATCGCATCAACACCGGTGGTATTATGCAAATAGACGGCGAATTCTTCACCGCCCCAGCGACAAGACACGTCACTCTCTCGCAGTCGCTCCCGAATAACATCGGCCACTATTTTAATCACTCTGTCACCTGTGGTATGCCCAAAAGTGTCGTTAACATGCTTAAAATAATCGATATCTATTACTGCCAAAGAACCTTGCTGTAACTGACGCTTGTTGAGATCACACTCCATAGCTAAAAAACTATCCATAAACCGGCGGTTTTTCAGCTTTGTCAGCGGGTCGTGTAAACCGTCTTTATGCAGTTGCCGCAGCACAGAAACGCGTTGTGATAAGGCTTGTTGTAAACGTATAAAACGTTCGCGCTTACTGTTTTGCTCATCTACGTGTACTAAAATCGCGATAGGCCTGTGAGTGATCTGCGAACGCAACATGGCAAAGTAGCCCAGAAAGCGGCTCTGATTAGATTTCTCGGGCGATTTCCGGGTTATATTACAAGGGTGTAAACCCGAGACAGATAAACCATGACGTATCATTTGCGTAAAGGACCCAAATACGCCTTTTTCACTAAATACATCCGACAGGTTCATACCTTCAACCAGTTCTGGCAGTAACTTAGAACAGCGGTTATTAACCCTGGCAACCTTGCCTGAAATCCCCACTACGAGGGCCGGATTCTTAATGTTACTCAGGATTGTCTCAGTGTTAATATGTTTATTGAGTAATTCAATGGCGTTATCAGACATTGAAAAACTCCTTATAGTTCGTCGGTAAATTCTCATCAATGTCAAGTAAGATGGTGATCTGACATTGCTTGTCACCGCGGGCGATTGCTTCATCTATCGATACCGCTGCATAATTTTGACTATCGGCAACGATCTTTCCAAATACACCAGCAGTCATATTGCACATTGCGGTGTTACCAACGACTTCATTTCCAAAAGGACAACGGCGATTGCGCAACACAATTTTGCTTGCGCAAACAGATTCAACATAAAAGTCGCCGCCAATACGGCGCTTCAAATCTACCAGCAGATTTGCCAGTTGAGTGGTTGAATAACGCCTGTGACCTGAAGATGCGCGATAGGCATCCATGAAAAAATCAGCCAGACGACTAGCGACCAGACCGACAAATGCAGCACTTTCTTCGGTACCGATTATCTGTTCTAACACATCATTGAGATCCAGCAGGCATTTACGGTAAAAGTGCTTTTGTTGTATATCGATATCGAGTTCAACAAACTCGATGACGTTACTCTGACCCATGACATTTTCCCTTTAAACAACTTCACTCCAAACGTTAGTTAATTAGCTTCGCAACGATTAATATCTTTGAGTGAAAACTATACTAAAGGTGTAGAACAAAATCCTCGGGAATACCAGTCAGCACAACCAACTAGCGGATAAAAACAATACAGCTTCGGTTCATAAGGTTGCCAAACGACGGGTAATTTCAAGCTGTTTAGTTGATTAACTGCACTGCGCGGCGTTGGTACATCATCCTTAAAGGGCTTTTTTGCTGTCCTCTTCCCGCTTAACCAGGATAAAAGTGAGGTACATTTTGGTTGGCAACGATAAAATCATCCCAATTGCCACCAGACAGGCACTGATTACAATTCCGGTGACACCCATTTTTTCAATGGTTTCGCTGTACATGTGGCAGTAAACGCCAGCCAGAATAAGGCTGATGCCAATGCTCATGATGATTTTGAGCAGCAGGATTAGCTTTTGGTCGGTCACAGGTCACCTCCGGAATATAGATTAAATCTAATATAAACTTCCGTTAGCGGTATTGATCTGAGTCACCGAATTTGTACTGCACCACTAAAACGTCTAGCATGGATAAAGAGATTAAGAAACAAATTAAGTGATGACTTTTAAAAACCTGACAACAACAGAGCTACCTTTATTTATTACTGAAGAAAACGCCAGAGCACTGCCCTGTGAGGGTTGTCGAAATGGCGAAGCGCTTGAATTTGATTTCAGCATGGCATTTCAGCCATTGGTCGATTTAGCGGGTAAAAGGGTCTTTGGTTATGAGGGTTTAGTGCGCGGCCTTAAAAACGAGCCTGCCGGTATGATTATCAGTCAGATCACGGCGCGCAATATATACCGGTTTGACCAGGTATGCCGGGTGAAGGCCATCGCGCTGGCCGCCAAAGCAAACCTGCGGGAGCGGTTAAATATCAACTTTTTACCCGGGGCCGTTTATAAACCCGATATATGCATTCGCACTACACTGGCTGCGGCAGAAAAATACCAGTTCCCTTGTGAAAATATCACCTTTGAGGTAGTCGAATCTGAACATATTCGGGACACGTCCCATCTGCAAAAAATCATCGAGTATTATAAAGAAATTGGTTTTAACGTTGCGCTGGACGATTTTGGATCGGGTTACGCTAACCTCGACTGGCTGGCCGAACTAGAGCCAGACAGCATAAAGGTTGATATGAATTTAATTCGAAGTATCGATACCAATTCACGTAAAAAACAAATCCTGGCCGCTTTAACTGCACTTTGCGGTGATTTAAATATTGGCATCCTCGCTGAAGGAGTAGAAACCAAAGCAGAACGGGATACGCTGGCTGAACTTGGCATCACTCACCAGCAGGGCTATTACTTTTCACCACCACAGTTCGAAGTATTCCCTCGCGTAAGTCAGGAAAAGTACCGTTAAAGCATAAGTGCTTGTTTAGCTGGTAACAGAACAGAAAAAACCCGCCATCCGGCGGGTTTTTTCGTACGCTTTACTCAGTGAGTATCGAATCAGCTGATACCAAATTATTTGGCCGCTTTACGCGCTTTAGCTTCTTCGATAACCTTGTCAGCAACGTTTTGCGGACAAGACGAGTAGTGGCTGAATTCCATAGAGAACTGACCACGACCTGAAGTAATAGTACGCAGGTGACCGATGTAACCGAACATTTCTGACAGAGGAACGTCTGCCTTAATGCGTACACCTGTTGCGCCAGCTTCCTGATCTTTGATCATACCACGACGACGGTTAAGGTCACCGATTACATCACCAACGTTGTCTTCCGGGCTGAACACGTCAACTTTCATGATTGGTTCAAGAAGCTGAGGACCGGCCTTTGGAATAGACTGACGGAATGCACCTTTCGCTGCGATTTCGAACGCGATAGCTGATGAGTCAACTGCGTGGAAACCACCGTCGAACAGTTCAACTTCAACGTCCAGAACCGGATAACCAGCCAGAACACCTTGATCCATCATAGACTTAAAGCCTTTTTCGATGGCCGGGAAGAATTCTTTAGGTACGTTACCACCAACAACGGTAGAGGTGAACGTGAAGCCTGAGTTTTGCTCGCCTGGCTTGATGCGGTAATCGATCTTACCGAACTGACCAGACCCACCAGACTGTTTCTTGTGCGTGTAGCTGTCTTCTACCGGAGTAGTGATAGTTTCACGATAAGCAACCTGTGGTTGACCTACTTCCAGCTCAACACCGTAAGTACGCTTCAGGATGTCTACTTTGATGTCTAAGTGCAGCTCACCCATACCTTTCAGGATGGTTTCGCCAGAATCTTCATCGGTTTCAACCTGGAACGATGGATCTTCTGCTACCAGTTTACCGATAGCGATAGACATCTTCTCGTTAGCGCCTTTATCTTTAGGCTTAACAGCAATTGAGATTACCGGCTCAGGGAAGATCATTGGCTCAAGTGTACACTCGTTCTTCGGATCACACAGAGTGTGACCAGTCTGAACGTTCTTCATACCTACCACGGCCAGAATGTCACCCGCGTGCGCTGAAGTAAGTTCAGTACGTTCGTCGGCGTGCATTTCAACCATACGGCCGATACGCTCTGTTTTACCGGTTGCTGAGTTAAGGATAGTGTCACCCTTGTTCAGTACACCAGAGTAAATACGGATAAAGGTCAGGGCACCAAAACGGTCATCCATGATCTTAAACGCCAGCGCGCGAAACGGCTCGTCTGTAGAAACCGTCGCTACTTCACCAGTAGGCTCACCCGTTTCAGGGTCAGTCAGATCCTGTGGATCAACTTCTGTAGGTGAAGGCAGGAAGTCAATAACCGCATCCAGTACTAACTGAATACCTTTGTTTTTGAACGCCGAACCACAGTAAGTCGGGAAGAAAGACATATCGCGGGTACCTTTACGGATACAACGCTTCAGGTCTTCTAAAGACGGCTCTTCGCCATCCATGTAAGCCATCATCAGGTCGTCGTCCTGCTCAACAGCTGTTTCAACCATTTGCTCACGATATTCGTTGGCTTTCTCAACCATGTCTTCAGGAATGTCTACGATTTCGTAGTTTTCTGGCAGGCCAGAGTCATCCCAGATGTAGGCTTTCATATCGAGCAGGTTAACAACACCTTTAAACTCGTCTTCGATACCGATTGGCAGGGTCATTACTAACGGGTTAGCCGCCAGTACTTTCTTAACCTGACCAACAACACGGTAGAAGTCTGCACCCATACGGTCTAGTTTGTTTACGAAGATAACACGTGCAACTTCTGATTCGTTAGCATAACGCCAGTTGGTTTCAGACTGAGGCTCAACACCGCCTGAACCACAGAATACACCGATACCGCCGTCGAGTACTTTCAGTGAACGATAAACTTCAACGGTGAAGTCAACGTGCCCTGGAGTATCGATGATGTTCATGCGGTGATCTTTCCAGAAACAGGTGGTCGCAGCAGACTGGATAGTAATACCACGCTCAGCTTCCTGTTCCATAAAGTCAGTCGTTGACTCACCGTCGTGCACTTCACCGGTCTTATGGATTTTACCGGTAAGTTTCAAAATACGTTCTGTAGTGGTCGTTTTACCCGCGTCTACGTGGGCGAAAATACCAATGTTTCTGTAATGAGATAAGTCTGCCATTAGTTCACTTTCGTTGGTTCAGAGTAAAAAAAACGGCGCGATTATATAAGATTTCCATACCGGATTTATAGTCCTTTATGAAAAAAGACTAAAACTTATCCAGCGAAAACTCGGCCATTTTCACCTAACTTACTGTTTTAAATAAAATATAAATCAAATTTCGCGGATCACTGCAACCGTGACTTCATCCCGGTTGTGATAGAGATGACGAATAACCATGGTTGCTTTAATATTCGCTGACGCTAATTGTGATCCCACCGCTTCTATTGCGGCGCGTACGGTCTCATAGCGACGTTTCATTGGCAATTTTAAATTAAAAATTGCGTGGGTTGCCCAATTTCGGGTTAACCAGTTCGCCATCAGCGCCGCCACCCTGTCGGGTTTTTCAATCATATCGCAGACCAGCAATTCTACATGGCCCATCTGCGGACGATACTTAAAACCGTCTTCGGCGCGATAGTCTACCAGACCAGTGGCCATCAGGTCATCTGCCATTTTACCATTATCGACTGCTTCGACGTGCATATCGCGCGATACTAACTGATAAGTCCAGCCACCAGGACATGCACCAAGATCCACGGCTCTGGCACCAGCACGACAGATTGCCTCACGCTGACGGGCGCTGAGCATAGTTAACAGCGCCTCTTCCAGCTTAAGAGTAGAACGGCTTGGTGCTTTAGGCGGAAACTTTAAACGGCATATACCGTTCTCAAAAGGACTGCGCATTTTGGCCTGACTTACGCCCACGTAACAGGCCTCGCCAGAGGTAAAAAAGACGTGCAATGCCGCTAAATTAAGTTGTTCTTTGCGGGTCAGGTAGTCTCTGGCCCGTAATGCCTGGCGTAAAGGCACCGCAAACTTACGGCATAACTTAGCCAGCGCTTTGCCCTCTTCGGTATCCGGATAGTCCACAAACAAGGTACCGCAACGGCTGATATCGCTTTGCGCCAAGGCATGTACTACCGGCCCGATGCGATCTGATTTATCTTCAATGGCAATACTGGCCAGAACCAGAAACATTTGGCGGGGGAAAATAGTATCACTGACCGCCACTTCATTGATAAATTGCTCAGCGTGTTCCGGCTCATGGAACTGAAAGCGAATATAGCCCTCACCGGCTTTAAATACCGGGTAACCATATAACGCCTTTTGCGTGGCCAGCTCTGTTAACTCATTACCGGTGTCCACTTCGTAACCCGGGCGGCAATAGGCAATAATACTTTGTTGTGCGTCATTCATTAATCATTACTCCCAGGCCTGGTATCGGCACTGTTGTCAGCGCCTTTCATCACGCTAATCGCCAGGGCTACCCAACCCAGCATCAGGCACAGACCGCCAAGCGGCGTGACCGGCCCCAGCCATTTCTGGCCGGTTAATACCAACAAATAAATACTGCCGCTAAACAACACACTGCCAATGATAAACAATAACGCGGCGCGCTTACGCCATACCAGGCTGGCCTGAGCGGCCAGACCACCCACCAGTAAAATCGCCAGGGCATGGTACATCTGATAACGCACGCCTACCTCAAAAGTGGCCAGAGCGCTGGCGTCCAGAATATTTTTCAGGCCATGAGCACCAAACGCGCCAAGCATAACGCCGAGTAACGCTAATAAGGCACCAATCAATAAATACATTCTCATTTTTGCGCCTCAATAAAAGACACCGTCAGCCTCGCGGCATTCTGAATATGCTCATCCTGAGTCAGGCCGCTGGACTTGCGCGGCTTAAAACTGTGGTCGCCATCAGCCAGAAACTCGGTTTGTACCGCAGAAGACAAACCATAGTCTTCCACTTCATCACGACGGCCAAAAGTATCCCGTTCCCCCTGAATGATCAGCAGCGGCTTTTCTAACGCCAGTAAATGTCCGGTGCGCAGTTTTTCTGGTTTGCCCGGTGGGTGGAAAGGATAGCCAAGTGCAATGGCACCCAGCGCTTTAGATTGCTCCAGGATCAGAGTAGCGACCCGTCCGCCCATACTTTTGCCACCAATAAACAGGGGCAAATCCGCCCATTTAGCCTGCACATTTTCGATCACGCTATGAAAACAGGTTTCCAGCTTAGGCATTTTATCCGGTGGTCGCTTTTTACCGGTTTCCTTGATGATTTCCATATACGGAAAATTAAAACGCACCACATTAATATTCTGTGCAGCCAGTTGCGCAGCCATATCGACCATAAACTCTGACTCTGCTCCTGCACCGGCCCCGTGGGCTAAAATAACGGTGGCTACCGGTTTAGCCGGCGTGTCGACATACCACTCAGACAAAAGCTTGTTCCTCTTTGACTAAATTCACTACCCATTCACGAAATGCGGCAATCTTACCCATGTCGCCCTGCCCTTCATGATACACCAGATAATAGGCGTCCCGGCTTTCGAGTTTTTCCTCGAAGGGCATTATAAGGCGCCCGGCGTCGAGTTCCGGCTTGGCTAATACAGAATTACCCAGGGCAATCCCCTGGCCCAGTGCAGCGGCCTGCATCACCATCATGGAATGACTGAAAACCGGCCCCTGATTAACGTTAACCCCAGCTACCTTGAAGTGCTGTAACCACATTTTCCAGATAGCACGGCTGGAATCGTGTAACAGCACATGATGCTTCAGATCCGAAAGTGTTTTGAGCGGTTTACTGCCCTGAAACAAACTCGGCGAACACAGCGGAGTTAAAAATTCGGTGTGCAGTTTATCTGCCTGAATACCGTTCCAACGCCCGCGGCCATAATAAATGGCAACATCGATATCGTCTGTCAGGAAGCCTTCGTCAAAATCGATAGCTTTAAGACGAACATCGATATCCGGGAATAGCTGACTGAACTGACTGATCCTGGGAACCAGCCATTGACTGGCAAAACTCGGTGGTGTGGCAACAGTGATAGCCCCTTTACTGCCCCGGGCCAGCAGCCGCTCGGTAGCATCCTGGAGGTTTTTAAAAATATCTTTCAATTCTAAAAAGTATGCCTGCCCTTCTTCGGTAAGCAACAACGTGCGATTGCGCCGGATGAATAATTTAAGCGATAAGAAATCTTCTAATGCCTTAATTTGATGGCTCACAGCGGCCTGGGTAACAAACAACTCATCAGCCGCGCGGGTAAAGCTCAAATGGCGCGCCGCGGCTTCAAAGGCTTTGAGCGCATTTAAGGGAGGTAAACGGCGTTGCATCAGTCACCACGGCTATTATGACGGGACAATGAAATACTCATAAGTTTTTCTAATCCAAACAAGGTAATTTTTTTCATTTTTCAGGATTGAATAAACTGTCTATTATTCACCCGGAATTTAAAAAATCTTCTTTTAACGCAGAAGGTTAAGATAATTCTCAAATGTTAATTTTTAACATTTTTACTACAACCAACTTTATTAATTTATTTAGGTGTGAATATGAAAAAACAACTTACAGCAGTCTTTATGCTGGCCACTATGGGCTGGTCAGTTACCACTTTAGCAAACGAACTTCAGGCAACTCAATTACAGCCTGTTAACACTGCCATGGTGTCGGTTGAGATCAGTATTGATCAACCCGTGCTCAACATAGAATCGAGCATTATTAATCAGGTTAACAAAACCCTTCAACAACACTCAAAAACTAACGGCGCTCTGCTTATCGCTCGCGAAAGCAATCTGCTGCCCAACCAGGAAGCAAATACTCGCACTGAGTAACTCCTGGCCTTCACACCTGGCAAATGCCGCGCAGAGTTTCTCTGCGCGGCATTTCAGGTCTTCATTCATTGCTTACTGAGCACTGGTATCCAACGGCGCAAACTGTTTAACCAGCTCATCTACCGCTTTCATTTGCTCAAGATATCCCTCTAATTTCGATAACGGCAACGCACAAGGGCCGTCACATTTGGCCTCATCCGGATTCGGGTGTGCTTCAATGAACAGTCCGGCCAGACCCAAAGCCATACCACTGCGCGCTAATTGCGCTGCCTGAGCCCGTCTGCCATCTGCCGAAGTCTCTCTGCCGCCCGGCTTCTGCAACGCATGGGTCGCATCAAAGATAACCGGTGCATACTCTTTCATGGCATCCATACCCAGCATATCAACCACCAGGTTGTTATAACCATAGCAACTACCACGTTCGCAGAGGATAATCTTATCGTTACCTGCTTCGCCAAATTTCTTAATGATATGACGCATTTCATGGGGCGCAAGAAACTGTGGTTTCTTAACATTAACAACAGCGCCGGTCTCTGCCATAGCAACTACCAGATCGGTTTGCCGGGCAAGAAACGCAGGAAGTTGGATCACATCCACCACCTCGGCCACCGGGGCTGCCTGATAAGGTTCATGCACATCAGTAATGATTGGCACATTGAAGGTACGCTTAATTTCTTCAAAGATTTTAAGGCCTTCTTCCATGCCAGGGCCACGATATGAGTGCACCGACGAGCGGTTGGCTTTGTCGAAAGACGCCTTAAAGACATAAGGAATATTAAGCTTGCTGCACACTTCTACGTAGTGTTCAGCAATCTGCATCGCCAGATCACGTGATTCGAGTACGTTCATTCCGCCAAACAGAACGAAAGGCTTGTCATTGGCAACAGGGATGTCAGCCACGGTTACCTGATTAATTTTAGTCATAAACAATTTCCGGTTATAAGAAAAACACCTGTTTGGTGACAGCGACTTTGGCTGTTAATCCCAGCACAACAAGCGCCGCTAGAAATGCGCCCCATTTTAGTGGTGGCGTCTTTGCCCGCTTCAATGCCATCATGCCAAGGCCAATATAGGCAATAACGCCAATAACCTTGAATGTCAGCCAACCATTAACAAAAGGATACTGAGCGAGAATAACGCATAGCCAAATCGCACTCAGTAATAAAACGGTATCGATAATGTGGGGGACGATCTTAACCCATTTCTTTTGCAGAAATCCGGGATTCATCTGACCATATAAAAAGCGGATAACAAATAACAAAATACTTAAGCCCACTGCGGTTAAATGCAGGTGTTTTGCCATCATGTACATATAACTAGCACTCCTTGATTTATTGTTGTTATTACCGGCAA
This sequence comes from Marisediminitalea alba, assembly GCF_002993365.1. Classification (GTDB taxonomy): domain Bacteria; phylum Pseudomonadota; class Gammaproteobacteria; order Enterobacterales; family Alteromonadaceae; genus Alteromonas; species Alteromonas alba. The sequence continues at coordinate 16,769 of NZ_PVNP01000186.1, read as the reverse complement.
ATAGCAATTAACCGGCGTATTGATTCTGAATCCCCTCAAACCTGTCGACATGCTTTAAGAACAGATCGATTAACGCCGGGTCAAATTGTTTGCCCGCAGCGTTTTTAAGGGTTTCCACTGTTTCCTCCAGCGACCACGCTGGCTTATAACTGCGTTTATTACGCAACGCATCATAGGCGTCGAGAATAGCCAACATGCGACTTTGCAAACTGATGTCATTACCTGCGAGTCCGTCAGGGTAGCCCTTGCCATCCCAGCGTTCGTGGTGATGACGGGCCAGTTGTGCAGCCAGTCTGATCACCGGCCGTTTGGAATCTTTAAAAATCCGGTAGCCAAATTCAGCATGTTTCTGGATTTGGTGAAACTCTTCATCCGTTAGCGGTGCGTCTTTATTCAACAACGAATACGGTACGAAAGAATTTCCTACGTTATGCAGCGGCAAGGCGGTGAGATATTGCTGAATTTCCGCTTCGGGCATACCTGCCAGGCGGGCAAACAGCTCGCTCATGTGATTTAAGCGCTGGGCATGGTACTCATCAGTTTCTCGGCTATCCATGGCATCGCCTAAGCGCTGAACGATCTCGTGGTGGGTTTCATTCATCTCGGCGCTGTCGAGCAGATTATCAAACGCCAGTTGCACATTCTCGGTAAATTTTTGCACCAGGCGCTTATCAATATCGTTCACCGGGCGGGGTAAGCCGGTTAAAAACAGCAATGAGCCGTGATTTTTTTCACTGCGACAGTAAGCTACCAAAAGTTCCTCGGCATAAACCACCTGTTGCTCCCGAAGTGCATCCTGACACAGCCGGTATTCAAATTCGTTAAGGGAATCTTTCAGGCGATAACCCTCTTTACCTGCGTATTCGCCGTTACCGGCAAAAATATACATTTCGCCGGCCTGACTGACCGGTTTAGGCAATGCCACGGCAGAGGTAATGTAAGCAGCGTTTTTTGCCCCACCCAGGATGGAGGCTAATTGCTGGATAAGGCCGCGCATAAAACCTTCCAAAGAACGTGACGAGAATAAATCGGCTGAGGCGTCAATAATTTTCTCGAGGCCGGCACGGGCCTCTTCAATCACAATAATGTCGCGGTAAGAACGCAGCGCGGCAATGATCACGGTAAACAGCTTCTGCGCAGTGAGTTCTGTTTTTGACTTATAATCGTTGATGTCGTAATTAATAATGACATCTTTTTCCGGTGCCTGGCCTGGCTGGCCGGTACGCAAAATGATTCGGGTAAAATGGTTTTCCAGATCATTGCGAATATAATCAGCAACTTTCAGACCTGCGTCGTCAGACTCCATCACCACATCGAGCAGCACCACCGCAATATCGCTGTGCTCACGCAAAACACGCTTGGCTTCTTCGCCATCAAAGGCACTCATAAAGGTCAGTGCGCGGCCGTTTAGCGTAAAGTCATTAAGTGCCAGCTTAGTGATGGCATGAACTTCAGGTTCATCATCAACAATCAGAACTTTCCAATAGCCTATTTCGTTCGACTCAGGTTCGTCATCATCGGCGACAAATAAAAACTCGTCATCGTTCATTCTGCATTTCCATCCTGTGTGAGAATTACGTTTCCCTTAAGCTTATGTACAAGCTAGGATTTATGCCACTGAGCCAGGGTAATTCTTGGCAACCCGTTAAGATCGTTGATGCCCCGGCAAGCGCTAAATCCTCTCTCTGCAAAGAGCGTTTTTATCGATTCATGCTGAGTATACCCGTGTTCTATTAACAACCAACTATCCGGGCTTAAAAAATCGGGGGCAGACTGAATAATCTCGCGGATATCTTCCAGGCCGTCCGCACCGGCGGTAAGAGCGGAAACCGGCTCAAAACGCACATCACCCTGTTGCAGGTACTCACTGTCCGACTCTACATACGGAGGATTGGTAACAATCAGGTCAAACCGACTGTCTGTCGGAAGCTCGGCAAACCAGTGACTGAGCAGCCAGTTCACCTCAAGTTGTCCGTTAAGCTGTGCATTAGCCGCCGCCAGCTCGAGAGCTTCGGCGATGCGGTCTACCCCGGTAACCTGCCAGGCAGGTTGCTCCGTTTTTAGTGCCAGCGCGATCGCACCGGTACCGGTGCCAAGATCGCACACGCAGGCAGATTCGGGCAGCTCAAGCGCCAGTGCGGTTTCAACCAACAGTTCAGTTTCAGGGCGCGGGATCAGCGTACTTTCATTAACATTGAGGGTCAGAGACCAGAAATCCCGGGTGCCGGTAAGGTAAGCCACAGGATATCCTTCACGGCGCTTAGCAATAAGGTTTTTGAAACGTGTATATTGTGCCTCTGACAGGGCTTTATCAGGCCAGGTGAACAGGTAAGTACGCTCACAATCGAGCACAGCACAAAGCAAAACCCGGCTATCTACCGCAGGTGACTCACCATCTTGCAGCTCTGCCGATGCCCAGGCCAGCGCCTGAGCAATTGTTACAGCATCGCTATCCTCACAATCCACGGGTTAATCGTCGGCCAGCGAGGCCAGCAGATCAGCCTGATGTTCCTGACGAATAGGTTCTAGCAGCAGGCCAAGATTGCCTTCAATCACTTCATCAAGACGATAAAGCGTAAGGTTAATCCGGTGATCTGTTACCCTGCCCTGAGGAAAGTTATAAGTGCGGATCCGCTCTGAGCGGTCGCCACTACCTACCAGATTACGGCGGGTAGAGGCTTCTTCTGCCGCTCGTTTATCTTCTTCAATCTGGTTTAAGCGGGCCGACAATACCGACATCGCCTTGGCGCGGTTTTTATGCTGCGAGCGCTCATCCTGGCACTCTACCACTACGCCTGAAGGCAAGTGAGTGATTCGAATGGCAGAGTCGGTTTTGTTAACGTGCTGACCACCAGCACCTGAGGCGCGGAAGGTATCAATACGCAGGTCTGCCGGGTTAATTTCGATGGCTTCAGATTCAGGGATTTCAGGTAATACCGCGACAGTACAGGCTGAGGTATGCACCCTGCCCTGAGATTCGGTTTCCGGCACACGCTGAACACGGTGGCCGCCAGACTCAAACTTCATCACGCCGTATGCGCCATCGCCGGTTACGTTGGCAATCACTTCTTTAAAACCACCATGCTCACCTTCGTTAGCACTGATCATCTCAAGGCGCCAGCCTTTGGCTTCTGCATAGCGACTGTACATACGGAATAGGTCGCCGGCAAAAATGGCCGCTTCATCACCACCCGCTCCGGCGCGGATTTCCAGAAAGCAATTGCGATCGTCGTTAGGATCGCGCGGTAACAGCAGGATTTGCAGCTCCGCCTCAAGGCGTTCGATTTCCTGCTTGGCTGTTTTCATCTCTTCCTGCGCCATTTCGCGCATTTCTGCGTCGTCTTCAGCCATCATTTCTTCGGCGGAGGCTAAATCCTCTTCTGCCTGTTTATAAGCGTTGAAACCCGCTACCACGTCTTCTAACTGGCTAAATTCTTTCGACAAAGCGCGGAATTTGTCCTGATCGCCGATGACGCCGGGATCGCTCAACAGCGCCTGCACCTCGGCAAAACGTTCAACCAGATTTTCCAACTTAATGACAACGGATTCTTTCATACTTTTCCTGAAATAAAATACAGATTACCTGGACTCGTCACTGTCCAGTTCAAACACGCGGCTCAACCACTTAGTGGTGCGTTGATCAACCTGTGTTGATGCATCACGCAACGCGCGAGTGGGCGCATGTAATAAATTATTGGTTAATTTGTAGGCCAGCTCTTCCACCACGGCTTCGGCCGCTTTGCCTTCCTGCAACTGCTTAAGGGCTTTATCGACCAGTTCCTGACGCTGCAGGTTGCCACGATCGCGGTACTGCTTTACCAAATCTACGGTCTGACGCGACTGCTGCCATTGCAGATAGCTCATAACCTGCTGCTGGATGATTTTAACAGCTTCTTCGGCAGCCTGCTCACGGGATGCCATGTTTTGTTGCACTATGTGCTGCAAATCATCCACCGTATATAAGTAGGCGTCGCCCAATTCGTTGACCTGGGCTTCGATATCCCTAGGTACAGCAAGGTCGACCATAAACATGGGCAGGTTGCGCCTTTGTTTAAGCGCGTCTTCCACCATGCCTTTACCGATAAGAGGGAGCTGACTGGCAGTAGAACTGATAACAATATCAAATCGGTGCAGGGTTTGTGGCAACTGGCTAAGGGTCATCACATCAGCTCCCAAGCTGGCCGCAAGTGTTTCTGCGCGAGCACGGGTACGGTTTGCTACGGCGAGTTTTTGTACCCCTTGTTCCTTAAGATGCTGAGCTACCAGTTCGATGGTTTCTCCGGCCCCCACCAGTAATACCGAGCGCTCAGGTAAACGGGCAAATATGTGCTTTGCCAGTTGCACGGCAGCAAAAGCTACCGACACCGCATTGGCACCAATCTCAGTATCGGTTCTTACCCGCTTGGCCACAGCAAAGGTATGCTGAAACAGCTTATCAAACTGGGTGTTTACCATGCCGGAATGCTTGGCATTATTATAAGCCTGTTTGATTTGCCCCAGAATTTGCGGTTCGCCGAGCACCAGTGAATCCAGGCCGCTGGCCACTTTCATCACATGTTCAATGGCTGCGGCCTGCTCGTAAATGTACGCGTTGGCACTTAGCTGCCTGGCATCGACATTATGGAACTCAGCCAGCCATTCAATCAGTTGATCTGCACAGCTGGTCTCACTGGATACGTAGACTTCAGTACGATTACAGGTAGAAACAATTACCGACTCATCCACGCCGTTCAGGTGCTTTAATGACGACAACGCCTCAACCAGCGAATCCGGCGTAAACGCAACTTTTTCGCGCAACTCTACCGGAGCAGTTTTGTGGTTAATTCCGAGGGCAATCAGGGTCATGGGGTTCGTTTACGGCTACAATGGAGCGGCATTGTACGAAAAAGCCAAAATGATTGAAAGTGTCGATAGTTCTATGTTCAACTATCGCCTTAATAGATTTTATAGGTTAGCCCGTGTTTCGTCAGGTATTCATTGTTCTGTTCGTCCTCTTCCTCAGTGCCTGTGCCACACGACCTCAGGCGCCACAAGGCCAGATAAATTTACCGGCTCAGCTGATAAAACTCGACGCCATTAAAAAGTGGAATATTAACGGTAAACTGGCGCTCAGAGAGCCGGAAAAATCCGTGAGTGCCAATCTTCGCTGGCAGGTCAGCGATCCGCTGTTTACCTTCAGGCTAAGTAACTTTCTTGGCGTTACCCTGGTGGATATGGAACAAACAGTAGACGGCGCACGCCTGGAAGCAGACGACGAAGTGTATACCGACCCATCGGCCACGGCCCTGCTCTATCAGACTACCGGCTGGGACATACCGCTTGATCAGCTGCTGAGTTGGGTGAAGGGCGTGCCCCGAGCCGGTGACGACTACACCCTGAACGATAACGGTTTGCTCAAACAGCTCATGCCAGGCTGTCGACAGTGTGCTGGCTGGCAGGTGGATTACGCTCAGTACGGGCAGGTAGACGATGTTTTCCTGCCGCACAATATCAAACTGACTAACACAGCTCAGCCTGAGCAGTGGATAAAGATAAGAATATCGCAATGGACACTCAAGTAAGTCTCGACTGGTGGCCGAGCCCGGCCAAACTAAACCTGTTTTTGCACATCACTGGGCGCAATGATAAAGGCTATCACCTGTTGCAGTCGTTGTTTCAAATGCTCGATGTAGGTGACTCTCTGGCTTTTATTCCCAATGATAGTGGTGACATCCGCCTGGCTACCGCCATTTCCGGAGTTAATACCGAAGATAATTTGATCTACCGGGCTGCCAGGTTATTGCAAAGCCACGTAAACACCCCGCAAGGCTGCGACATTTATATTGAAAAACAGTTACCTATGGGCGGTGGGATTGGCGGCGGTTCGTCGAATGCGGCCACCACATTAGTGGCGTTAAATTATTACTGGCAGTGTGGTCTGTCCACCGAGACGCTGGCGCAACTCGGGTTAGAACTGGGCGCAGATGTACCGATTTTTGTACACGGCAAAACCGCCTTTGCTGAAGGTGTCGGCGAGCAGATCCACCCTGTCAGCCTCGATGAAAGCTGGTATCTGGTGGTGTTCCCCGGGGTAAACATCAGTACTGCAGAGGTGTTTTCACACCCTGACTTACCACGTAATACAACCCCCATTGACTGGCAACATTATACTTTTGATGCAACGCAAAATGATTGTCAGAAAATTGTCTGTAAAAGCCAACCGGAAGTTGCAAAATTATTACAGTGGTTGTTACACTACGCACCGTCGAGGATGACAGGCACAGGCGCGTGCGTATTTGCTACATTTAGTGACCCGGATCAGGCAAAGGCAGTGCAGCAAGCGCTTCCTGAAAACTGGCACGGATTTGTTGCCAAAGGCGTAAATACCTCACCGTTACAATTAAAATTACAAGAGATGTCCTGAGCCAGAACGACTTACATTGATGGGGTATAGCCAAGTTGGTAAGGCAGCGGGTTTTGATCCCGCCATCCGTAGGTTCGAGTCCTGCTACCCCAGCCACCTCCTACTTAAAATGCACTGAGGAAACACTTGTGCCAGACATGAAGCTCTTTGCAGGTAACGCTGTTCCTGAACTAGCCCAGAAAGTTGCCAATCGCCTCTACACCAAGCTTGGAAATGCCACCGTCGGCCGTTTTAGCGACGGCGAGATCGCAGTAGAAATTCATGAAAACGTCCGTGGCTCGGACGTTTTTATTGTCCAGTCTACCTGTGCACCCACTAATGATAACCTGATGGAACTGATCGTGATGATTGACGCCCTGCGTCGCGCATCCGCCGGCCGCATCACTGCGGTTATCCCGTACTTTGGTTATGCCCGTCAGGATCGCCGTGTGCGTTCAGCTCGTGTACCGATTACGGCTAAAGTGGTTGCAGATTTTCTGTCAAACGTGGGCGTTGACCGGGTACTGACCATCGACCTGCACGCCGAGCAAATCCAGGGATTCTTCGATGTCCCGGTAGACAACGCATTTGGTACGCCAATCCTGCTGAACGATATGTTTCAGCGCGACTTCGTAGAGCCTATTGTAGTGTCGCCAGACATTGGTGGTGTAGTAAGGGCGCGCGCTACGGCAAAATTACTTAACGATACCGATCTGGCTATCATCGACAAACGTCGTCCGAAAGCCAACGTTGCCCAGGTAATGAACATTATCGGTGATGTAAAAGACCGCGACTGTATTATCGTTGATGACATGATTGACACCGGCGGTACCCTGGCCAAAGCGGCGGAAGCGCTGAAAGCCCACGGTGCCCGTAAAGTGTATGCTTATGCCACCCATGCTATTTTCTCTGGTAATGCGGCCAATAATCTTAAAGAGTCTGTAATTGATGAGATTATTGTCACTGACAGTATTCCACTGAGTGCTGACATGGCTTCAATTGGTAAGGTAAAACAACTTACCCTTTCTGAGATGCTTGCTGAAACCATTCGTCGGATCAGCAATGAAGAGTCGATCTCGGCAATGTTCGAATACTAAGCATCACCATTTATCCTCTGAAAGCCAGCTATGCTGGCTTTTTTATTGGCTGAATTTTGCCCCGTTCAGGCAAAACTGTGAGCGATTGCTATAGTTAAGGTATGGTGGTTAACCGCTCTCTTTCTTACATGGCATTTACGTAGTCATTCACTAATTGGCTGACTAATGATGGATATTGATCACTTCAAAAAAGTCAATGATAGCCTGGGGCATCAGGCAGGCGATCGTGTGATCCGGTCACTTTCTGCACTGATCCAGCGAGTCAGTGGACGCGCCAGCGACCTGCCAGCCCGGGTAGGCGGTGAAGAATTTTGTTTGTTGGTTTGCAATGAAACCGCAGGCCATATAGCCAGCCTTGCCGAGTCTATTCTTACCAGTGCTGAGGCCGAGGTGGTGAAATACCGTGACTAACAAATACGCTACACCATCAGCATTGGTGCTTATTGCGTTATTCCAACACCAGACACTGACCCGGCAATGATTCTCAAAGAAGCTGATGACGCCCTTTATAAGGCCAAACATGATGGCCGAAACCGGGTAGTCATCATCAGTGCTGTTCCCAGCGTCCGCTGAGTTGCACAGCAGATTATAAACCGCTAATGTGGTGCAAACACCCACCGTAAAAGAGACATTTGTTTGCAGCCCAATTTATTCACCCTGTTCTGGCCTCTGTTGGTCAGCCTGGTTTTAGTAACGCTTTTTCTATCTTTACTAAACTGGCTGTTATTAAAGCGCCATTCACATCTGAGCGGTGAAAAAAAGCTCCCCCGCCAACTCACCATGCTGGTAGCCAACATTGTTGGCATTATAGCAATCGTACTAACATTACCAGTCAGTGAAGCCATTCAGAATCAAATCCTCGCCCTGATCGGTATATTACTCTCAGGTATGGTGGCATTCTCTTCCACTTCTATTATGACCAACGTCATGGCGGGACTGGTGTTACGTTTCAATAAACCCTTTAGAATTGGTGACTTTGTCAGGGTCAATGGATTCTCTGGCCGGGTTGCCGAAATGGGCTTGCTGGACACCGAAATTCAAACGGAAACCCGAGAACTCATTTCCTTTGCTAATTCTGTACTGGTTAATAGTCCGCTAACTGTCGTTCGCTCGTCAGGCGCGATTATCTCTGTTGAACTAAGTCTGGGCTATGAGATTCACCATTCTAAAATAGAAAAACACTTGTTATCAGCAGCCAGTAACTGCGGTTTGGAAGACAGTTTTGTCCAGGTCATCGGATTGGGCGACTATTCCGTGTCGTATCGCATCGCCGGGTTGCTAACAGATGTAAAAAGCATGCTCAGCGCGCGTTCAAAATTGCATAAAGCAGTATTAGACAGTTTACATCAGGCTGGTATCGAAATAGTCTCCCCGGCCTTCACCAATACCCGACCACAGGAACCGGGTAGCGTGATGATCCCCGCTGCACCGCGTAAAACAAAGTTCGCCAATCATGAAGACAATCGCCCTGAAGCGGTTATTTTTGATAAAGCAGAAGAAGCAGAAGCCGTTCATCAGGATAGAGTTGCTCTGGAAGAACAACTGGCTGCACTGCAAGCAGCATTAAAGGATGCCAATGGTGAAGACAAAAATCTGTTAAAAGAACAGTTAGAGTTTACCAGAATGAAACTTGACGAGCTGAATAACACTCAGCCCAAACAAGAAGGAAGCCCGGCTCCTGCCGAGCAAAAACTAGCCAGCAAATAATGGAAAAAAGACCGCCTTAAACCGTTGCCAGTTCTCAAACTGAGGCATGTGTCCTAACCCATCCAGTTCGATAAGGTTGCCTTGTTGCAGGGTATCGGCAACCTCTTTGCCCAAAACCTGATACTGCCCGAGTTTGTACGTCCCGCCTGGCTTCTTAAAGGCACGGCCAGGGCCGGTGCGATCGCGGGTACCAATAATAAGGGTCACCGGTACCGTTAGCTGCGGCAAATCTTACACAATAGACTCGCTGAAAATGGGGTTATATGTCAGCGCATTATTCTTCGCAACGCGCGGGTAATCTGGGTGTTTTAACTGGCCAATATGGGGTTCAAGCAACGCCTGATAAGCTGGCCGCCACTTGCCATCGTAATAATTTTTCTGTTGATAGCGGCGAATGCTCTCAGGCGTTTTGTTAAGTTCATTGGCCAGAAACACCTGCGGGTCCTGGTAATCCACCCAATTTAAATAATCTTCCAGCCCGATGGGGTTAATTAAAATAAGCCGCGCGGTTTTATCTTTTACATACTTAGCGAACTTTACCGCCAGCATCCCACCCATGGAGTGACCAACCATTGTCGCTTGCTCAACCTCAAGGTGCTCAAGCAACTGTCTGGTGTTATTGGCTAACCCGGCAAACGTATACTGGTAATGTTCAGGTCTGCCTGACTTACCAAAGCCGATTTGATCGGGAATGATCACCCGGAATGACATATCCACTAATTCGCTGGCAACACGCTCCCAATAAAACCCTGAAAAATTCTTGCCGTGTAACAGCACTACCGTAGCTTTTGGAGCGCCTTGTGGTTTGACATCCATATAAGCCAACGAAAGCGTTTGGTCCTGGCTTTCGAAGGTAAACCTACCTACATCAAAAGGGTAATCAAAATTGTCGAGCGTGGCATTGTAAGGTTCAATAGCGTCGCTCCTGACTGCCGCATGAACCGGGGAAAGCAGGCTAGCCACTAGGGTAAATAGTACAATAAGCTAATAAGAAAAGTGCATCTTGTCTTCCTTATTGTGTCTGACAATTGCAAATCGGTGCTGGCAGCCAGAGTAAACCGCTCATCGCTGCGCAGCCCAATGAGTAACCTGTTCTAACATAATGGTCGCGAACAGGGCCTGAATTCTGCTGTATATTGCGGATTTGCCAGGCTCAGCCGCAAGCGGCGGTCTTTACCCAGGAATTCATTGCCCGTTCAGACTATGGCTTGCATACTGGTATTATCAGGCGTTAACTTGAGAAGGAAATAATCAATGGGCACTTTCCGTGCATTAATCTTAACCATAGCCATGATATGCGGGCTGACTGCCTGTGCCGACAGTAAGGAGTCTTCGCCAGTGAACCAGGACCCAGTGAGCCAGAATAATAAGCCCGCGACCAGCGCGGCTTCAGCGGTATATACCGGCACCATCGTGTACAAAACTTTTGAAGGCGGCTTTTTTGCGTTTATCAGTACCGATAATAAACGCTACACTCTGCGCCATTTACCCGAGGCCTATCGCCTCGACGGACTGGTAGTAGAAATCACCGGTAGTGTGAATAAGGATATCATTACCACCACCCAGTTTGGTGACTTACTCGAGGTAGATGCCGTGAAGGTGCTGGATGATCGCCATGCCAGGCCGCCCGAGTCCGGCCCGCGCAAATTAAAATCCCTTTGAGGTTTGTATCTTCAGGCATCGGGTGGTAGAATTCGCCGCCTTTTAATTTAGGGCCGGGTATTATTTAAGCCAAATCTGGCTGATTTACCCTACTCATGGCAGATTTTGGTCGCAAAAATCTGTAAACATCAATTATTTTTATTTGGAGACATCTGATGTCTGATGCAATTTTTAATCTGGATGCAGAAGTCCGTACTGACCTGGGGAAAGGTGCGAGCCGCCGCCTTCGTCATGCTGACAAAGTGCCTGCGATCCTTTACGGTGGCGAAGAAGCGCCTGTTTCTTTAACGCTTGACCACAACAAAGTGATCAACGCGGCTGATTTCGAAGCGTTCTACTCACACGTTCTGACCCTGAACATCGGTGGTAAGAAAGTTGAAGCGCTGCTGAAAGACGTACAACGTCACCCGTTCAAGCCTAAGATTACTCACCTGGATTTCCAACGTGTAATCGCTGGTCAGGAAGTACACACGTCTGTTCCAATCCACTTCATCAACGAAGAGAAATGCCAGGCCATTAAAGACGGTGGTATTGCTGAACACCTTGTAAACGAAGTTGAAATTACTTGTCTGCCTAAAGACCTGCCTGAGTTTATCGAAGTAGACATGGCTAACGTTGAAATGGAGCAAACCCTGCACCTGTCAGATCTGACTCTGCCAGCAGGCGTTTCTTCTGTTGAACTGGCTAAAGAAGACGAAGCACATGACCTTGCTGTGGTAACTATCAAGCCAGCGCCAAAAGCGCCAGCCGCTGACGAAGCAGAAGGTGAAGAAGACGACGCTACTGAGGAATAATTCCCTTGGAAGACATTCGTCTTATTGTGGGCCTGGGTAATCCAGGCCCCGAATACGAACAAACACGCCACAATGCGGGAGCGTGGTTTTTACAAGAACTCGCATCGACGTTTAACACCTCTCTTTCTCCTGAAAGCAAATTCTTTGGCAAAACCGCCCGAATTACCATTGCTGGTCAGGACATCCGTTTGCTCTACCCCACCACATTTATGAACAAAAGCGGGCAATCTGTTGCCGCACTGGCTAATTTTTATCGTATTGAGCCCTCACAAATGCTGGTTGCTTTCGATGAGCTGGATTTACCTCCTGGTGTTGCCAAGTTTAAAATAGGCGGCAGCTCAAGCCAGAACGGTATTCGCGATATTGTCTCGAGGATGGGTAACAACCGTGACTTTTTACGCTTGCGTATTGGCATTGGCCATCCGGGCCATAAAAGCAAGGTCACCGGCCATGTACTGGGTAAGCCCGCGCAGCAGGAAAGAGAAGCAATAGAACAAGCGATCGATGAAGCAGTACGCTGCACCGAAATTTTACTTAAAAACGATTTGAAAATGGCGCAAAATCGCCTTCATAGTTTTAAAGCAGATAATTAACTTCAAATTTTCAAGGGCTCCATTATGGGATTTAAATGTGGCATTGTCGGCCTGCCGAACGTCGGTAAGTCAACGCTATTCAATGCATTAACCAAAGCGGGTATCGAGGCTGCAAACTTTCCGTTCTGTACCATTGAACCCAATACCGGTGTGGTACCGGTGCCGGATCTGCGCTTAGACAAGCTGGCAGAAATCGTTAATCCTCAGCGCGTGATCCCTACCACCATGGAATTCGTGGACATTGCAGGACTGGTAGAAGGTGCTTCCAAGGGGGAAGGTCTGGGTAACAAATTCCTGGCGAATATCCGTGAAACCGACGCTATCGGCCACGTAGTACGCTGTTTTGACAATGAAAACATTGTTCACGTTGCTGGCAAAGTGAGCCCTAAAGACGATATTGATATCATTAATACCGAACTGGCACTGGCTGACCTGGAAACCACCGAGAAAGCCATTCACCGTGTAGCCAAACGCGCCAAAGGCGGTGATGCGGATGCCAAGTTCGAATTGAAAGTGCTGGAAAAAATTAAACCCACACTGGACGAAGGCAACCTGTTACGCTCACTGGAGCTTAGCAAGGAAGAGCTGGCTGCCATCAGCTACATGAACATGCTTACCCTAAAGCCAACCATGTACATCGCTAACGTCAACGAAGACGGCTTTGAAAACAATCCGTACCTCGATGAAGTGCGCGCCATTGCAGTAGGCGAGAATGCCGTGGTAGTTGCCGTATGTGCGGCGATTGAGTCTGACATCGCCGAGTTGGACGATGAAGACCGCGAAGAGTTTATGGCCGACATGGGCCTGGAAGAGCCAGGACTTAACCGCGTTATCCGAGCTGGTTACAACCTGCTGACGCTGCAAACCTATTTTACCGCCGGGGTAAAAGAAGTGCGTGCCTGGACCTTCCCTGAAGGCTCAACGGCACCGCAGGCAGCCGGTAAGATCCACACCGACTTCGAAAAAGGCTTTATCCGCGCTGAAATCGTTGGCTACGACCACTTTGTGGAGTTTAACGGTGAACAAGGAGCCAAAGACGCTGGTAAATGGCGTTTGGAAGGCAAAGACTACATCGTTAAAGACGGCGATGTTATCCACTTCCGCTTCAATGTGTAAAAATTAGCGGTCTTAAGCCAGAAAATTTTAAAAAGCTCTCACTGACGAGGGCTTTTTTATTGCCTGATTAAAAGAAATAATGCGCTTTGAATTCTCCTGAATAAGGTTAAAATAGCGCCTTCTGAGCCGGTTTTGACTGAATTTCAAGCGCTGGCGCACAGATATTAGGCAGTTGAACAAATGTGTTAAAAAAGGGGTTGACGACCCAACGCCATATACGCATAATACGCGCCTCTTCCTGAGAGGGAAGTAAACAATCGGAGGCTACGTAGCTCAGTTGGTTAGAGCACATCACTCATAATGATGGGGTCGCAAGTTCGAATCTCGCCGTAGCCACCATTCTCGCAAACCCAGTCCATGGGTTTTTTATTGTGCGAGACACTGCGCGGAAGTGGTGGAATTGGTAGACACGCTGGATTTAGGTTCCAGTGCTTCACGGCGTGAGAGTTCAAGTCTCTCCTTCCGCACCATTTGGGGTATAGCCAAGTTGGTAAGGCAGCGGGTTTTGATCCCGCCATCCGTAGGTTCGAGTCCTGCTACCCCAGCCATTATTTCGTTAAGTTGATGCAATATCAGCTAACACCCAGTTGATTGGGGTATAGCCAAGTTGGTAAGGCAGCGGGTTTTGATCCCGCCATCCGTAGGTTCGAGTCCTGCTACCCCAGCCATATTACAGAACGCCAGTCTTACGACTGGCGTTTTTGTTTTCAGACTTCTCACGATTTGCCACTTGCTTGTGGTACATTTTTGTCATCACCTCATTACGATGTCTTTTGCAATGCCTGACAACCTGTCTGCAAAACTTATTAAACTACTATCCCCCCTGCTGTTTTTAATTGCCTCTGAGGTTATTTCAGCGCCTGTAATGCAAACCGCAGAGCTCGATGGACAGTCACGTAGCTGGCGCCTGTTTTTGCCAGATGGCATTAAGGAGGGTGTTGAATACCCTTTAGTGTTTAATTTTCACGGCACCGGTTCCACTCCAGAGCAGATTACCGAGCTGAATGAACTGGAAAGCTTGGCAGAACAGCATAAGTTTATCGTTGTCGCGCCCAAGGCAGAATTCAGCTATGAGACTGGTGGTCGTCACACCTGGAATGTTGAGCAACTTGATAGCCCGTATAATGACGTGGCGTTCATTAAAGGGCTTTTTGCTCATCTGGCGCAGCACTACCCTATCGATACCGCTCGTATTTATGCTACCGGCTTTTCTGGTGGCGCGCGCATGAGCAGCCGCCTGGCCTGCGATCTGGCAGACACCTTTGCCGCCATCGCCCCCATTGCAGGTGTACGCTTTGCGGATAACTGTGCGCCGGCTAAGGCCATGCCGGTACTCACTTACCACGGCACTCAGGATCCGGTGAATCATTATCAGCATCAGGCCGATTCACCGCGGTACTGGCACGAAGGGGTAGAGCCAGCCATTCAGGATTGGGTTGCGTTTAATGGCTGTGAGAACCGCACGACCTCCGCTATTCGCCCAGGCGTTACCAAAACCGTCTGGTCTGACTGCCGTGACGACGTCGCGGTGATTTTTTATCGCTCTGAACAGGCAGGTCATACCTGGCCCGGCAGCCCTAAAGCGGACCTCCTGGCAAAGTATGGTCTTGGCAGTACCGATGACCTGCCCATGTCCGATATCATCTGGGCATTTTTAAAGCAATATCAGCGCCAGTAATAAACTCAAAAATGCTATTGTGCCGGGCAAACTGTGTTTTTTGCTTTACAGTCCCAACTCAGACCGGCACACTAATACCAATCCGCATAGAAGTTTGCCCACTCAGCATGACTGTCAGGCTTTCTGGCTAGGCTTGGTTGCACAGGTTTGGTGGTTGCAAATCAAGCAAGCGTAACAACGCCAGAAAGCCTGACAGCCGTGCCCAAAGGGAGTGGCCAAAACGACTTACATCTGTGTTGCGCCCTCTGGACATAGAATAACTATGCCACAGAGAACGCGTCGTGATCTAAGTCGTTTTGTCTCACTCTGAGAGGGCAAACTTCTATGCGGATTAATGGTATGGACCCTCTCCTCCCATAAAGGCTTCAAATGAGCCAAGATAGAGTTGTTGAATCACTATCAAGAAGGAGAAGGTCACATGAATAAGGTAACAATAGGTTTAGATATCGCCAAGTCTGTTTTTCATTTAGTTGTTATGAATCAGTCCGGCAGAGTACTCAAAAAGAAGAAGTTAAAGCGTTATCAGGTGCTGTCCTATTTTAGCCAACTGGAGCCAAGTATCGTGGTGATGGAAGCCTGTGGCAGTTGCCATTATTGGTGTCGTGAGCTGACAAAAGCGGGGCATGAAGTCAAAGCCATCGCGCCGCAATATGTTGTGGCATACCGAAAAGGCAATAAACACGATTACAATGATGCAGAGGCGATAGCCGAGGCCTCACAGCGTGAAGGGATGCGATTTGTGCCGTTTAAGTCTCAGGAACAACAAGATATTCAGCTCATGCATCGTATTCGAGAGCGTATGATAGCGCAGCAAACAGCGTTGAGTAATCAGATAAGAGGCTCGTTGGCTGAATACGGTATTGTGTATGCACGGGGCGTAGCGACCGTGGTGAAAGAATTACCTTTCACCTTGGAAGAGGCTGATAATGGATTGAGTATGCTAGCTCGCCAACTGTTTCAAGGTTTATTCAACGATTTGTTGGTGTTACGGGAGCGCATTAAGGAAATGGATAAGGAGTTGAAAGCATTTGCACAAAACCACCCTGTATGCGAGCGCTTAATGAGCATGACCGGTATTGGGCCACTGATTGCTACTGCTTTATATGCAGGTATTGGACAAGGACAGGCTTTTAATAGTGGTCGACATTTAGCCGCTTGGTTGGGTATCGTCCCCAAACAACATACAACGGGAGATAACCCGAGATTGCTGGGTATCAGCAAACGCGGGAATACGTATTTACGCACCCAGATGATTAACGGTGCCAGAGCCGCCTTGCGCCATATCGGTGATAAAACCGATAAAGTGAGCCAGTGGTGTCGGGCTTGCTTAGCGCGAATGAGCTTTAACAAAGCTTGCGTCGCGCTGGCCAATAAGATGGCGAGAATGGCCTGGGCCATGCTGCACCATCAACAGGATTATCTGCCAGGGCAGATAAATAAAGCTGCGGTTTAGCCGGTCAAACCCAAACCAGTAGTAAGCACGTAAACGAAAACAGGAAGCCTATCAACGCATTGCAAAAGACAACGTACTGATGATTAACGGTTCATAACCATCTTGTTCAAATCAGATTATACCAAGGGCCTTCGAGGCCGCCGGATTGATGAGACAACAAGATGCGAACAACCATCAAGGCTAGAAGCCACATGACTTCACTAAAAAGCCGAATATATGGCAGCAATGAATCACGTTAATTAGTCAACACGGTGTCTTGCAATCGGAGAGGGTCCATATATGGTATA
>NZ_PVNP01000185.1 GCF_002993365.1 Marisediminitalea alba | reverse complement strand
CTCTGTTATCAACTGTGAGACGCTATCAGTGCCTTTCAGCAGCTTCTCAACATAACGGGTTTGACTATCTGTTAAGTGTTCTAACTCGGCTATAAGCTTTGTAAATTGTGCTGGGATCATGATCAACCCTCAATAACTGTATTCATATACAGTATAGCAACAATTTAGCAGAACATAGCCTTCTTTTTACTGCCTCTCTATCTTTTGAAGAGCTAAAAAAACTCTCCGAGTAATTTTTTACGTGTGTATTTTCAGGCTCCGATCTACTGTTAGTGTCAGCTTGTACGGAAAACTGTAACACGGAACGAAATACAGAGTCTTTAAACGCTTCTTCTATCGTTTCGACCAGTTTTTCCAACTTTTCTTCTAGCTTTTCCTGCAGCATCTCCTCAGGATCATGAGTTTCATGAGGTTTGACTGCTTTGCCATCTCTCCCAGGTTTGGGGTTGATTAGGTGAGCTCGCTGCTCAGTTATATATAGATCTTTCGCATACAGAAGAACGGCTGCACATGCTCTTTTAGTATCAGATATAGAGCGTGTAAGTCGGGAGTTCAAATCTGAGATACGTTCAACATGTTCTTCCCATAAGCGAATTTGTTCCCGTATAGAGTCATTGAGTTGAGTATTCTTGGCGATACCAGCAATCCGAATTGCGACGACCGCGCCGGCGAAGCCCAGGGCCCAGCCACCAAGTGCGTCAAATAGGCCAGTATCTTCTTGCGATAAGTCAGGTCTCATTAACTCGGTGGGAAGTAATTGAAATTTGATAGTCAACCAAAACAGGGCAAAAGTGAAAGTACCGAAAAATAATGTCAGTATGATTAGTTCGCTAACAGGCCCAAACAAGACCCTTCTAAGCCAGCTTGCTGGATTAACCTTTGTATTGGTATTGCTCATTAGATACCACCTTGGCTTCTATCATCAGCACCGTTGGACAGAATTTCTTCAATTGCCTTTCTCTGATCTTCTGTTATGCCACCAAGTTTGTCTTTAATCGAATCAATCCACTGATGGTTCTCAGATTCGGCTTTATAGTTATCGATGAGGCCCTTTAGCTTCACTTCAGCAGCTTCACTATCCTTCAGCATTAGTGAAAACAATTCATCATAAGTACGTTCTGTGAATTGCAAAATAAAAGTCACAAGGCGGTGTATCTGTGTGGTGTGTAACGTCCCTTTACCGAGCGGAATATCGATAGATATTTTTAGTTCGCCGTCTCTTGGATCCAGTGACATGGACAAAAACTTATATTCAAACTGAAACCAGGCTATTGCCATACTTATTAAGCTGTATTCCGTTTTATTCAGATCAAATTCATAAAGCCACGGGGTTTCAAAACGCAGTAGGTCGCTATCTGAGTAGTTTATGACTATTCGAAGGCTGGCATCTCCCTTAATGTTGATGTAACTGTCTGTGGAAAAACCAAAGATAAACCGCTGTTTGTCTTCATCGTGTTTGAAGGAATAATCCTTCTCCTCGAGATATTGCTCTACCGCATCAGCAATTGATTGTGGGGCGTCGACTCCGGTGGTTGAATCTTCGACCTGCAGTGCTTGCTCCGGTGCATTCTCGACAGTTTCATGTGCCGTTTTTACAACACCGAGTAAAACGGCTTCGGCATTATCTAAAATAGCGTCGAATTGTTGCTCAAAGCTTCCGCTTTCTTCGCCAGAGGCATCATAAACGACGGCGAACCCGTCCTCGTCTATCATTATGACCAAACCGGCTTCTTCATTTTTTTGCTGAATCTGTTCTTTATCTTTCAGGCGCAGAAATTTTTGTGCTAACTCTGTAAGCGGACTTTCGCTGTAAAGGTTGTAAAAGAGGTGGACCTTATTCTCATTACCATACATTCTGATCGAAATAGGTAATGTGTTTTCTTCTTTTTGACGAGAGATAATAAATGGCTGCTGTGAGGTAACAGACCAGTTTTCTTTTTGGTCTGCGATGCGGGTAAGAAGCTCGCGGTATTCTTGTGTTGAACTCATTAGTGACTCCTTTCAAAAACTACAAATACGTCGTCAACTGACTACAAGTAAGGGTATATTAATAGCGATAAGTACGAACTTATCTACCACATTAGGTTGTCATTTAAATAGAAAAGTATCACTAATTCAATAGTATAATTAATTGAATTAACTACCAGGGCCAGACTTTTGCAGAACTATTGCTATTAAATCTACAGGCGCCATGCCACTATAATAACTACTCTCAGTTCATGTATTACAGGGATCGTTTACCTTGAGAACGCTGTTACTTTTTGCGAAATATATCGCGCTTGAAGAAAGCCAAAAAAAGATTGATTTAGACCACGTCGCGGCGTCTTTTTTATGCCTGAAACCTTTTGCCAAAGATCATTCGGCCCCCCTGTTTGGGGAACTTCAAAACAGGTTTAAGTCGGTTGATATTGGCGAAGAGTTTATAGCAGATCGTTATAAAAACGACCTGAGTAGCGTGTTGCTCAGCTATATGGCTGAGAAACCGGTTTTACCTTTTTCTGACCAGGTTTGTTCTTTTTTACAAGAGCTTCGTCCAGCCGCTTCTAATGATGATTGGGTATCAGTTACCGAAATATTTGTTTTACCTGAGATGGCTGTTGATTACCGGGAAAGCCTGAAACAACTTGAACAGCTCAAAAAGGCCTTATGTGAAGAAGTAGTCGGTCAGGAGCATGCAATTGAAGACCTGATTGACAGTATGTCGAAAGCCGTATGGCAGCCACAGCAAAACAGGCCTCAGGGAGTGTTTTTCTTTGCGGGACCTCCGGCATCGGGAAAAACGTTTTTAGCGGAACGCTTTGCTCATCATTTGAAGGATGAATATCAGTATCGTGCATTTGATATGACTCAATATTCCAATGCTAACGAGAGTTTTGGCTTAGTCGGAGCGAAGAAAACCTATGATGACTCTGCGCCAGGTGAGCTGACGACTTTTGTTGAGAAATTTCCGAAATCGATCATTGTTTTTGATGAGTTTGAGAAGGCTCACACCCAGGTACTATTATCTTTGCTTCGAATGCTCTCTGCCGGCTTTTTGACAGACGAATTCACTCAAAAAGATATTGATTTCCGCAATACTATAATTGTTTTTACGTCGAATCTTGGTGGGACTGTTTATAATAAGCCGGATTACCTTAAAACTATAGTGGACCAGCCTGTGCAAGCCCGGGCTGCAATGCTCTCGCACCTGCGAAACGAAACTAAAATCGAACGAAGTCACGAAGTAAAAGCGATACCACCAGAGCTACTTTCCCGCCTATCCCAGGGCAGTATTATATTGTTTCGTTCACTGGGCGTTAACGAGTTAATGCTGTTATCTGGCAAACAGTTGAATCGCGAATTAAGCTTTTTCACTCAAAAAAGTAAAATCGATTTTCTGCCCTATGAAAGTGATTTAACTCGTCTGTTATTATTCACATTTGCGCCGTTTTTTGATGTGCGTGATATCAAATCGAATATCACTGCAAAAGTGGTTGATCCAGTAACTGACTTTATCAGAGCCCATCCTGAATCGGACTTTGACCAAGTTCAGATTACATTAGGCGCAGATATAAAAGACATGCTGGCCAATAATGAACTTTCTGAGCATTTCGATGCGTTAACGTTACGCGGAGAAGTGTTGTACATGGAAGCATCATGTCGTGCGAACGAACAGGTACTGATATTAACTTACTCCAATCCAAAGCAAGAATTACTCTTACATGTGGATGATGTGGAAGCTGATGGCGGTATTATATTGGATATGCCTGATGTTGGCTTTGACGACATCGCTGGCCATGACGTCGTGAAACAGCGCTTACTGGAGACAGTCAGAATTTTAAATCACCGGGAACAACTTGAGCATGCTGGTGTAGAGCCTCCTAAAGGCATGGTGTTGTTTGGTCCCCCGGGAACGGGAAAAACTATGTTGGCGCGAGCACTCGCCAGTGAGGCTGGCCTGCCAATAGCAACCTGTTCAGGTACTGATCTGCTGTCTGATAATTTTATAAAGGAGCTGTTCATTCGAGTTAGGAAATACGCACCTTGTATATTATTTATAGATGAGATTGATGCATTGCCGAAGCGAGGTGAAGCCGGGCCTGGAGCTGACGCGTTAATGAATCGTTTGCTGACTGAGATTGATGGATTTAGTAAAAATAAAGGCGCGGTTTTTATTGTCGCGGCTACCAATCGGCTGGATAAGCTTGATGAAGCATTATTACGTTCCGGAAGGCTTGATCTTCATGTCCATGTTCCATTTTTGGATAAAAATGCCCGGCGCTGGTTTATAGAAAAGTTCTTGCAGTTAGATGTTTACGAAGAGGCTATAGACGTTGATTTAATTGTTTCTTTAACAGCTGGTATGAGTGGTGCAGATTTAGAAAAAGTGCATCGAGAGACAGTGCTTCAGGCTCTAAGTAAGAATACTGGCAAAATTGGTCAAAGTACGTTACTGGAAGAAATTAATATTCTTAAATATGGCGCTAAACGGACACTTGATAAGTGCGCAAAAATGCTGGCAGAAACCGCCTTTCATGAGGCTGGTCATGCGGTTATCTCAAAAGTTCTGATGCCAGAAAGAATTATAGAACAAATAAGTATTGTGCCCAGAGAACAAGCTTTAGGAATGGTGGCCTACAACAGGGAACAAGAAATTGATTACACGAAAGCTTTTTGGTTCTCGCAGACATGTGTAGCGTTAGCTGGTCGAGCGGCCCAGGTAAAACAGTTCGGAGATGAAGGATTAGATACCGGTGCCAGCAGTGATTTGAGGCAGGCCATGTGGTCTGCCTGGAATCCTGTTGCCAAATACGGAATGCATCCCGATAGTTACAACTTAGACACCACTGTGTTACATGAATGGAGCCGTGAAGTTCACTTCAAATCTCAGACTGAAAAGTTAGTCAAAGAGTGGCTGGAGGAAGCAACCCTGAAAACTGATCAATTAGTTGACCAATACTGGGAGCAAATAAGCAAGGTTGCACAAGCTTTACTGGAAGAAGAAGTGTTATCAGAAGCGCAATTTAAGTCGTTAATAGAGTAGAACAGTAAAAGTGGAACAAGTTCTATTTTTTGAGGCTTTGATAAACCGATATCCAATCATCAACGCTCACTTTGCTGACCAACTCGCCAATTAAGTTGTAGGGAATGTGTTTGGGGTTTTTAAAACGGATACAACTTTTACCCATATCCAGCTTAGTAGGTACCGCTTCGGCGTAACGGACCCGAAACCAGCTTTCGAGCTCAGGCATTGCATAAATGCCCATATGATAAAAGCCATAATGGCTTTTCTGTGCCGCCAGGTTCATAAAGGGTAATGGCAATTCTGGGTTGCAATGATAACCGGCAGGGAACAGTTGATGGGGCACCACATAGCCAATCATGTTTTAGTTGATGCATTCGCTAAATCTGGCTGGCAGGTTATCCAGTATTGTCTGGCGTAACTGTGATATTACCCGCTGCTTTTCCACGGGTAGGGCGGTAATGTACTGGTCTACCGATGTGTAACTCTGTGCGTCGGACATAGTCGCTCCTGGCTAACTTAGGTTAGATTGCTTAACCACTATGCCTTAAAGGTTGTCCTGATTACCAGCAAGGTGTTGCAGGAATTGGAATGCCTGTCGAGGGCTCATGGTTTCCGGCAGGAACTCAGTCTGGCCCATCTCTTTGAGCAATTTAGTAAACTCGGCACTGCCGCCGGCGTAGCCCATTTTCCACTGTTTGAAAATAGGGGCGGTGATTTCCTCATAGCTGATAATAGTGATTTCGTCATGGCGGGGGTCATCAGCAATATCCAGGTAAAGCTCGTTAACGGCGCTGCGTTCGCCTTCCAGCGCCTGCAAAAAATATTGTTGTTCGTAAGAAAGCATACCGCAAATGCCCTCGGCCTGATTGTTACGGCGGGCGGTGTCGAGAATGGATTTCAGATCGCTAAGTGACATTTCCCGCGAGGCATGGCTGTAGTACACCAATCTCACTAACTTCATTTTTACTTTCCTTTTTTCTAAACTGCGTAATTGTTTGCGTAACTGCAGGCAACGACTATCTTTCAAATATAGCAGAGTTTTCAGAAACGGTAGTGTTGGGTAAATGTATGGAAAATCCAGTGTTTTTGGTTGGTCAGAGTCCAGACTTAGCGGCATTTTTGCCGGATAACACAATGCACTGCGAAAAATTAACCAGCCTGAGAAACGCTAAAAAGACACTGCGCAGTTGTAAGCCCTCACTGGTTATACTCTGTGTAGGCTCCGATGATGATATTTCCCTCTGTCAGTCGGTAGCCCAGTATATTCGTCAGGGGCTGGTTAACCAGGATACCCGTATCATTCTTATGCATAACCCCACTCAGCAACTGGACGAAGTAGTCTGGCTGGAAGAGTACCAAATCAATGCCTGTTTAACGGCGTCTGAAGCGAAAGCCAAGTTTAATGCCAGTGTGCTCAAACGGGAGCTGGCCACTTTTGAGTATATTGAAAACACCTACCGTCAGCACGATGCAGAAACAGAATTGCTGGTGTGTATCACACGCTTTTCACGAGGCGACGAAAAGCTCACGGCGCTGCTTTCAACCTTCTCAAATGCGCTGGCGAGATTATGCCATGCCCACTGCAGTTTCGAAATTTACCTGGAAAACACATCGCGTTTTCGGGTGCGCGGTTCCGATACTGCCAGCAACGATCTGGCAAAAACTATGCAGGCATTGTTATCAGAGGGCGGGCTGCCGGCCAGCCTTGCTCAGGCCATTGAGGAACAGCACCCACAAATTCACCTGCTCGATGAAAGCGGCGGGCTGGAGCCGGTTACTCAGCTTATAACAACTCGTATTGGCAGTTATCTGGCTTTCCCTATCGTGGTGTATAAACGGGTAGTATGTTTATTGCTTTACCTGATCCCCGAACAGGAGATGGATAGGGTTTCCATGAAGCAGATTACGATTATCAATAAGGCCGCCGAGCAGCTTACGGTGTTGTTAGAGCGCAAACAGGCTGAGTCGAGCCTGAAGAAACAATATACCCGTCTGCGGGATACGCTGCTGGAGCTTAAATCCACTAAACAGGCATTGGCACACAACGAAAAGCTCGCCAGTATCGGGCGTATGGCAGCGGGCATCGCTCACGAAATTAATAATCCACTGTCATTTGTGATCAGCAACTTCTCCTCAATGGATAGCTATCTGGATAACATTATTCAGTTGCAGTCCATGCAGAGTGAGCTGTTAACTGCCATAGACATTCAGCAGGATCAAAAAGCGGCTCATCTCAAACAAAGTCTCAGTGAATTTGAGGAGCAGGCGGGTATACCGTTTATTTTGGAAGATATCAGAGCAATCGTCGCTGATTCTTTTAATGGTCTGCAACGGGTTAAAAATATCATTAGCGACTTACGCTCTTTTTCTCATAATCAGACCGGAGAAAAAGAGGTTTGTGATTTCTCTGTGCTGCTGGA
>NZ_PVNP01000184.1 GCF_002993365.1 Marisediminitalea alba | reverse complement strand
ATCAGCGTCATTACAAGGCTTTGGCCAAACACGCGAGCAAGAATTGACAGTCAAACGCCAGCGCAAGACTGACCAAAAAGAAATTAAACAGCTCAGGCGTGAATTGCGTGAAAAAGAAAAAGCCCTGGCAGAAACAGCCGCATTGTTGGTATTGAGAAAAAAGCTGGATGCGCTTTGGGAGAACGACAACGAGGACGATTAACCTCGATCTCAAAGCGCACGGAATTAGTGAAGTTAATTCGAGACGCTAAACAAGCCGGCGCTCGATTGCGCTTGGCGTGTGAAGAAGTTGAGATTAGCCTCAGAACTTATAAACGGTGGTTTAAGCGCGGTATTATTCAGGCCGATAAACGCCCTGAAGCCGTTCGTCCGACGCCCTCTAATAAGCTGTCGGAAGCGGAACAGCAGATGATATTGTCAGTGAGTAATGAAACGCGCTTTGCAAGTTTGCCGCCTACACAGATTGTGCCCACGTTGCTTGATGAGGGCGTGTATTATGCGTCGGAGTCGAGTTTTTATCGGGTGTTAAAAGCGCATAATCAACTTCATCACCGTGGGCGTAGCATGGCGCCGAATGCCAATAAGTTACCGGATACGTTCGTTGCTAACAGGCCTGGTGAAGTGTTCTGTTGGGATATTACATATTTACCCAGCGTGGTACGCGGGCAGTTTTACTACCTCTATATGTTAGAGGACATTTTCGGTCGTAAAATTGTGGGTGCCGAGGTCTATGAATGTGAATCGGGTGAGTATGCAGCTGAACTACTGCAACGCACGCTGATACATGAAAATGCGTTATATACTGGTGTGGTATTGCATTCAGACAATGGTGCACCCATGAAGTCG
The DNA here is from genome assembly GCF_002993365.1 of Marisediminitalea alba. Classification (GTDB taxonomy): domain Bacteria; phylum Pseudomonadota; class Gammaproteobacteria; order Enterobacterales; family Alteromonadaceae; genus Alteromonas; species Alteromonas alba. The sequence continues at coordinate 3,036 of NZ_PVNP01000184.1, read as the reverse complement.
CAAACGATGCGAGCAAAAGCGTATGAACTGGGTGTAACGACATCATACAGTCGACCCAGAGTGAGTAACGATAACCCCTTTGCGGAGTCACTGTTTAGGACCTGCAAATATCGTCCAGACTGGCCTTCTCATGGGTTCAAAAGTCTAGAAGAAGCAAGGCGGTGGGTGTTAACGTTTACGCGCTGGTATAACTATGAACACAAACACAGTCAACTTAGGTTTGTCACACCGCATCAGCGCCACACGGGACAAGATAAATCGATACTAGCGAACAGACAGTCTCGCCTGGAACTGGCAAAGCAAGCTAATCCAAGCCGCTGGGGAAAACGCAAGATACGAAACTGCGAGCCAGTTGGGCCAACTACATTAAACCCAACCCGCGGGGTGAATGAGAAAAACGAAAGTAAAGCGGCTTAAAACGCTTTAAAGGTGACAACTAGCTTGAAAAACGCCGCCCCTTAGTGGAATGAATGTTAAATTTTGGACAAGGTATCGAATGAAACTATTCTGGTCTAGTCGTTTTTATTGTCTTTTGGCCTTGATTGTTCAGGCAGTGTTACGGTTACATTTGTTCCCTTGTCAACTTCGCTGTCGATTTCAAGAGTGCCGTCCATTATTTCCGCTAAGCTTTTTGCAATTGAAAGCCCCATGCCAGCCCCATCATAATTTCGAGACAGGCGCATATCGAACTGGGTGAAGGGCTCAAGCATTTTATTGATCATAGCAGAGGGGATGCCAATGCCATTATCTTTGATTGAAAAGACATAATTACCATTTGCGCAATGCATTTCTATTGAAAGGAAAGCCCCAGCGACGTTTGCTCTACCTTTTCAGTATTTGCTAGGCAACAACTGTATTAGTCAGCACCCAATCTTACATTTTTGGATTTGGAACACGACCAAATCTGACAGTCGGCTTAGTACGTATTGCAGACACTGGCAGTATGATAAATCAATTGGTTTAGTGTGCGATAAACGGAAGTTCAGCACTTGTCTAATAATGATAGAATAATGCCAATTGTTTTAGAGAATCCGCTTATGAAAACCATTGGAACGCTGGCTAAAGAACTAGACATTAGCGTAGAAACAATCCGATTTTATGAACGTAAAGGACTTATCGTCCAGCCACTAAAACCTGATAGTGGTTATCGCATGTATGACGACACCCATGTGAGTCAACTTAAATTCATATTAAAAGCTAAAGCCTTGGGCTTTACACTTGATGAAGTCGCTTCGCTCATGACGATGAGTGGAAACTGCGCTGATGTCGAATCGATGGGATTACAAAAACTTAAGTTGATTCGAGAGAAAATTGCTATTTTGCAGCGGCTAGAACATGTGATTCAAGATATGACAAGTTCTTGTAAAGCCAACCATGACCCTAATTCCTGCCCATTAATAAATTCGCTCAATTAACTATTGACTCCGTACCTATGTACGGGGTTTAGACTGCCTCAAAAGTAGAGGTAATTATGATGAATAAAACTCTAGATAAAGTAGGCTCTGGTGGCGTTTGGCTAGCCGCACTTAGCTGCACAGCATGTTTCCCCGCACTTGGTTCACTAGCATCAGCTTTAGGGCTTGGTTTTTTATCACATTTTGAAGGGATAGCGGTTAATACTTTATTACCATTGTTTGCTGCGCTCGCTTTATTGGTCAACTCGTACAACTGGTATCAACATAAGCATGTGGTAAGGGGCATATTAAGTGTAATTGGCCCAATTGCAGTATTGCTGACTCTTTATCCACTGTGGCAATACGACTGGAGCACTTACTTATTTTACTTTGGGATCACATGGATGGTATTCATGTCAGTATTGGATGTCGTTGAGCCAGTTAAGGAACCCGTATGCGAGGTATAGAATTGGAATCTAAGATTACTTGTCCCAAATGCGGCTTTAGTAAGGTCGAGACTATGCCAACAAACGCTTGCCAGTGGTATTACGAATGTGAGGGATGCAAAGCGCTACTCAAGCCTTTAATAGGTGATTGTTGCGTTTATTGCTCTTTTGGGACTGTTAAGTGCCCACCTATTCAAGAAGGAAGTAGTTGTTGCAATAAATCTTAACGTCTACTAATGTTTAGATTATCAGTTATCTGCCCTCCATTCAGATCCACCTTGATGTCCTACTCTCGGGCAGATATCAGATAATCTTCGTTGGACGAAACCGCGGGATGTTACCCCTGTGGTTTGGCTATGGGGATTTCGATGGTGAATGTGAGTCTGCTGTAGAGGATGATCGCCAAGATCACGTGTTTCCAGTGGTGCTTTGTTTCTATTGGCATCTGATTTTCACGTTTTTATTCAGCTCGGTTGTCTCGTTCTATTCATTGTCATGGGGTTTATAGCGTTTCAGGTAAAGCATCATCCTCACCAGTAAAGGCGCTTTTTTTATCTCTTTAAGCACCCCGCCTATTTAGGGGGCGCTCTTGGTAAGTATGCAGGTAGCCTGAGCCCCGACACCTTCATCGGTGATTGACATTGCCTGCACACGAAGGGGGCTGAGTCTGCCTTCGATTCATTGGCAGGATTTTTGATTTCTGGTGGCGGTGCTACGTGCAAGGCTTGTCTGGCCATATTGAGTTTGGCTTTACTGGCCAGTAACCCATAATGCCGGATACGATGAAACCCGGTTGGCAAGACATGCAATAAAAATCGACGCATGAACTCGTCACACGTCAGTTGCATCGTCCGGTGCATGTTGTTTCCTTTGCGCCGGTAATCCTTATAGGTGAACGAGACATGTGTTTCATCAATGGATTGGAGTCGGCGATTCGCAATCGCTACACGATGCGTATAACGCGACAGGTACTTCAGCACCGCTTGTGGTCCTGCAAACGGCGGTTTGGCATACACCACCCATTCCATGGATTGTTGCTGTTTGCACCATGCCATAAAGTGCCCGGCGTGTTCAAAGCCACTGGTCTGCGTCAACTCCCCGAAGCACAGTAACTGCGTCGATTCGTATAACTCACGTACGCCTTGCATATACAAACGGCGGAACAAGCGTGATAACACTCTGACCGGCAAGAAGAA
>NZ_PVNP01000183.1 GCF_002993365.1 Marisediminitalea alba | reverse complement strand
CCATTGCCAGCTTTAGGATAAAAGGGTTCAATCACTTCCAGCAGTTGAGGCCACGGCAGCAGTTTATCCATTCTGGATAAGAATATCTCTTTACGGGTCTGGCGGCGCTTGCTGGAAAACTCACTATCGGCAAAAGTTAACTGTTGGCTCATGGGCGGTAATGGCTGTGATTTACTATGCAGCTATGATCTCACATCGGGGACTTATTCGCATCTTCCCTAGTTAAATCGCTTCCCCAAAATAAACCTTAATCATTATATGGTTGTTTTCCTGAAACCAGCGTCTGTGCGTTCACGCAGTGCAGATTTTGGCTCATTAACCGCCAGTCGCTGAATTTCCAACAATCGATTCAACAATAAAATCCACCGCTGCTTTAATCTTTGGGCTGGTGTAATCTACCTTTTGATATAGCAAATAAATACCTAAATCCTGTCCCCGACTTACTTGTACCGGGTGTTCAAAGGTTAATTCCGTCAGTAATCCGGCTGATAGCTCCCGGCTAACGGACCAGCGTGGCAACATTAAAATACCTTTCCCTTTTACGGCACTGTTGATCAACCAACGGCCATTATTGCTGGTGAGTTGTGTTTTACCCGATACATCGTGCCACTGGCCTTGGATTTCGCAGTACCAGCGGTTGGGGCCCGCCGGTGTTTTAAAAAACAGGCCAGCATGCTCAGTTAATGCCAACGGATTTTGCGTCATAGTGTGTCTGGCAAGATATTGTGGTGCAGCTACAGGGATGAAGGTGTTATCCATTAAACGTTTGGCAATAACATGCTCATCAGGGGCAAACCCTCCCCGAATGGCAATATCCACATCATCCCGGCCAAGCTTTGTGAGTGTATCGCTAATGGTCACGTCCAGCGTGATCTTAGGGTGCTGATCGACAAAGCGCTCAAGCACAGGCTGTAAGATTTGATCACCAAAGCCTGCCATCGCCGACACTTTTAGTACGCCTGAGGGCTCAGTTTGATACTCATGCACAGTTTGCTCTGCCAGCTTAACTTTTGCCAGTATTTCCTGTGCTTGGTGTAAAAACAGATTGCCGACTTCAGTCAAAGTCACTGTTCGCGTACTGCGCTTTAATAACTGTGCGCCTAATTCGGCTTCTAAATCCGCAATGCGCCTGGATACCGATGATGCGGGCACATTAAAGCGCTTCGCCGCGGCGGAGAAGCTAGCGTGCTCTGCTGTTTCAACGAAATAGTTAAGGGCTCTCAGCTTATCCATATTATTGCTTTATTAACAAAAGTTATTCCTTTTTTATACCATTTTTGACAGTAAGACGATATGCCATACTACAGCAATTAATAAAGGAGAATGCGATGAGCCAGTATAAAGAAATTCTGTTAACGGCACGCCCAGACGGCAAGCCAGTAGGCCCACACCTGTTTGAGGTAATCAATAAAGGTATCCCTACACCGGGCAAGGGTGAAATGTTAATTAAGCAAACCCATATGTCGATGGACCCGGCCATGCTGGGCTGGATGACGCCCGATGAAGACAGCTATATCCCGCCCGTGGCCCTTAATACCCGCATGCGCTCGAGCGGATACGGCGAAGTGATTACCTCAAACCATCCGGATTTCTCACCGGGCGATAATGTAATGGGCATGATGGGCTGGACCGAATATACCCTGAGCGACGGAAAAGGACTCAACAAATTACCCGCTGGCGTCGACGGTGAAACTGCGCTGGCTGTATTTGGTTTGCCGGGCCTGACCGCCACCCAGGGCTTATTTAATATTGGCAAGCCTCAGGCCGGTGAGACCCTGGTAGTCACCGGCGCAGCAGGTTCGGTTGGTTCTATGGTTGGTCAGCTGGCAAAAGCCGAAGGACTGCGGGTTATCGGTGTGGTCGGCAGTGACGAAAAAACTGACTGGATAGTCAACGAGCTCGGCTTTGATGGCGCGGTAAATTACAAAACCGATGATGTAGCCAGTAAGCTGGAGTCTCTGACCCCAAACGGTGTAGATGTTTTCTTTGAAAACACCGGCGGCCCGGTGCAACAGCACATTTTTGATCGCATGAATGTACACGGGCGAATAGTTGTATGTGGTATGATTGCCGACTACACCGCCGCATCGCCAGCGCCGGGGCCTAACTGGATCCCGCTAATTAAGAAACGGATTTTAATTCAGGGTTTTGCCATGCCCGACCATCTGCATGAAGCGCCCAGGCTGCTTAGCCAACTCAACCCCTACGTGGCCGCAGGCAAAATAAAATACCGCACCCATGTACTAGATGGACTGGAAAGCGCCATGAGCGCGCTTAACCTGTTTTTTACCGGCGCCAACAAAGGCAAGCTGCTTATCCGGCTGTAGCCACGCTACAGGGTGTTGGCCAAAGTTGTCTGATCAGCGCCCTTTGCTCAGCACCATGTCCACATGAGGGATACCATCTTCCAGGTAGTCTTCGGAGTTTCTGACAAAGCCGAACTGCTGATAAACCTTTTCAAGATAGACCTGTGCACCGATCTGAATGTCCGTATCCGGCCATAGCCGCTGACATTCTTCTAACGCTTTACCGATGAGTTGGTGCCCGTACTTTTTACCTCTGGTGTGCCCCGCGACAGCGACCCGGCCAATACTCACCTGCGGAAAGCTGACGCCGGGCGGTAATAGTCTGGCGTAAGCCACCAGCTCGCTATTACTGGTACCCAACAGGTGATAAACCCCATTGATACGGTCTTTGTCGTCGAGTTCCGGGTAGGGGCAGTTTTGTTCCACAACAAATACGTCGGTGCGTAATTTGAGTAATTCGTAGAGCTGGTCGGTAGTGAGCCCAGAGAAGGGTAACAAGCACCAGTTAAGCATAAAGACCTCCGCGATAATGCTGGCAGAGATGATTGCCGATCCCCCGGGTCATTGCAATGCGTTACGATGAATAAAGCGATTAATCCGCACTGTTTCAACAGGAAAAACCACACAATTATTTAACATTTAAACGGTAGGAAAACTAAACTTATTAATAATTCGTAATTTATTAATTAAGATCAATAAACAACCACCTAATCACAAGGTGCTGTTTTATATAAATTTATACTCTTTTTCGCCATTTAAAGCCAACCATACCCCGGGAATAATTCGTTAATGGTATGTTGACTGTAGTATTATCATACAATAGTATCAACACCCCAAGAATAACAATGATAAAGAATTTAGATTTCGACCTGATTGAAGTCGATACCTTACAACGCGCCAGGATTTTCACAATTGGACGACATACCTGTGAACTGCGCATTCACATATATTTGGAGATAATACATGTTTAAACGTGCTCAACTTGCCAGCGCCGTTTTATTCGCACTTTCCGCACAGCCTCTGTATGCCCAGGACACCGACAGCATGCCCAGCGAGGACGAGGTTGAAGTTATTGATGTACGTGGGGTAAAGGCCAGCCTTAATTC
>NZ_PVNP01000182.1 GCF_002993365.1 Marisediminitalea alba | reverse complement strand
CAACTGTTATCCCCCTCCTGAAGGCAAGTTCCCAAGCATTACTCACCCGTCCGCCACTCGTCAGCGATTAGCAAGCTAATCCTGTTACCGTTCGACTTGCATGTGTTAGGCCTGCCGCCAGCGTTCAATCTGAGCCATGATCAAACTCTTCAATTAAATATCGAAATTTTGAATTGTCGTTGTTGACACTCTTAATGAGTGCCCACACAGATTGTCTTGTTATAGATTGTTAAAGAACAATGCGAAGCTGTTGATATCGTTACGATAATTTTTGCTTTCACTGCTTCAGGCTTTAATGTTTAGCCCCGAAGCGGGATGCGTATATTACGCTCTTTGTTTCCAGTGTCAACAACTTTTTGAAATTTAATTTCTAAGGTTGCCACTCAAAACCGCTTCAACTTTGTCTGTTCAACCTCGTTGAAGCGAGGCGCGCATTCTACGCTAATGGCTTCCTGTGTCAATGCTTTTTTTTGAGTATTTTCAAACACCGCATTTGGCTGAAAGCCGCTTCCAATAAGGCCTTAGGCGTTATTGTTGGGTTAGCGTTTTAGTGCGTTCCCCGTCGAAGTGGGGCGCATTATAGAGAGTTGGGCACGCAGGTCAACGGTTATTTTCAAAAAACTGTCATATTTGATTTGTTCGCTCATTAATGCAGCAAAACAAACAAATAATCAGCATCAATCGACTATTTCCAATAACCAAGCTTCTTTCTAAGCTTAAATTTGCGCAGCCAATTACGTGGTTTCGCTTTTAACGTACCTTTATGGTTCTTATTAAAGTCGTCCACTGCGTCTAACACCCTTGCAGAATTGTTACCATCGCGGTGAGCCTCATGTTGCCAGGTGTAATCTTTGATCGACTGCATTAGCGTTTCCGGCATTGTTAAGGCTTCTTCAATGGCAGGCTCAACCTGAGTTGTATCAGTAACGTCTAGCAGATGGGGGCCAGGGTTGGTATTACGGTATGTCACCACCGGTTTATCCAGGAGCATGAATTCCAGAATAATAGATGAGCTGTCGCATAGCATTAAATCAGCTCTCTGCAACGTTGGTAAGCCTTCATTACGTTCAAAGCTAACGTTATCTAAGCGCATTGCCAGGCTTTTATATCGTTCAATAATTGTTGAGTCGGTAATTTTTGGATGAAAGGTGATTATCCAATGCCAATCGCGCTTGCTTGCCAGATGCGCAATAGTGTCATACAAAGTTTCTACCGATGTAATCCCACGGCTGAAAGTGGGCGAATACAGAATGGTTGTTTTTCCGTTATTTTGTAATTTGGGTTGGGTAAAGTAAGGGTCGACCTTACACCAACCTGTTTCATAAGATTTGAAGAAGCCATGTTTTTGTTCCAGCATCTTAAATATAGGGGTGCTGCTCGGCCCTTGGGTGCAATAGATGTCGAACCAGTTACGAATGGTAAAATGATCATCCAAAACATCGCCCTTTTCTCCCCGTTTTCCTACCGCATAACCGTGGAACAAGGCAACTTTTGTTCCCGGCAAGAAATGATAAATGTGATTTCCACATGCAAAGATAGCAATTGGATTATAAGCAACAACCTCATCGATACTATTTAATAACACTTCTTCCTGATTGAGGTAGTTTTCACACCCGGATTCAAGATACCAGGCAACTTCGTCCCCTCGCGCCAGAATTTCTGTCTGTAACGGTCGGAAGATAGCGTATGCGTAGGGTAACGTCGCAAATAAAACATATCGCTTTGTCATCGATTTTCTCTTTCGTTTTGCTATAACCGGTATAGTTTATCAGTTATTCGATTTGCAAGTGCCTGCGGAGTTGGTTAATTTTCTAACGCCATCTACTTTTGCGTTATTATTGACCCGAAAACCTCGATTCTTCTTATTCGTTTACAGAGTGACTTATGCAACAACCAACAACTAGCTTTAAAGGTATCTCCCCCCGCATTGGCAACAATGTATATATAGCAGATTCGGTACGCCTGGTAGGCGAAGTAGAAGTCGGCGACGATAGCAGCATCTGGCATATGGTCGCCGCACGGGGTGATGTTAACTATATAAAGATAGGCGCACGTAGCAATATACAGGACGGCACTATTCTTCACGTTACCCGTAAATCAGCCGGCAACCCCGATGGCAACCCGCTTATCATTGGTGATGATGTTACTGTTGGTCATAAATGTATGCTGCACGGATGTACGCTGGGTAATCGTATTCTGGTGGGGATGGGCGCGATTGTAATGGACGGTGCCATCGTAGAGGATGATGTGTTTATTGGCGCAGGTACATTGGTACCGCCGAATAAACGCCTCGAAAGCGGTTATTTGTATGTGGGTAATCCTATGATACAGAAGCGGCCGTTAAAGGAAGCAGAAATGGCTTTCTTAAAACAGTCTGCCATTAACTATGTTGAGCTAAAAGACGACTACCTTGCTGAAGGTGCGTAACCCCTAACGGTTACGCAGGTATTCAATAACACTGGCCGTCGACGGCTGTTTGCCTGTCCAGATATAAAACGCCGCGGCGGCTTGCTCCACCAGCATACCCAGACCATCCAGCTGCTTTGCGGCACCCAGTTGCTCAGCATGGGCCATAAATACCGTCGCGCCATTATCCTTTGAGTACACCATATCGTAAGCGAGATGGCAGTTAGCCAGCACGGCATCGGGTACGGTGGGTAGCGTGCCGGATAAACTGGCAGAAGTAGAGTTAATCACTACATCGTAATCTGCCAACAGTTGTTTGTGGTTAACTGCTGTTACCTTTGGGTTGTTAGCATCTTCGGCAATGGCCTGAGCTTTTTCTATAGTTCGATTAAGAATGTGCAGGCTTTCAATGCCGGCATTTAGCAGCGGATGGACAACACCACGGGCAGCGCCACCCGCGCCTAACAGCAACACTTTGGTGCCTTGCAGATCTAAGCCGTTATTAGTGAGGTCTGCCACCAGCCCAATACCATCTGTATTGAAAGCACATAACTCGCCCTCGTCATTACGCATCAGCGTGTTTGCCGCCCTGGCCATTACCACTGCATCATCTTTATGCTTTGCCATGGCGCAGGCTCTTTCTTTAAAAGGTACGGTAACGTTGCAACCTACCGTTTGCGATGCAGCGAAAAAATTGTCGATAGTGGCTTCAAAGCCATCTAATGGAGCCTCTATTTTCTCGTAGCTGATATCCTCAGCACAGGATTTAGCAAACATTTGATGAATGGTTGGTGATAAACTCTGAGCAATTGGATTTCCAAAGACGGCAAACTTTTTCATGGGACTATTATCGAAACTGGGTATGGGAAAGAAAACTTCGGACAACAATACTGGTGTTACTACCCCCTATCAAGCAATAGGTGGAGAAAATACCGTCAGGCAACTGGCGAACCGGTTTTATGACATCATGGAAAATGACCCTGTGGCGGCGGAGCTTTTAGCCATTCACCCGCAACCACTGGATCGTATCCGTCATATCTTCTTTCTTTATCTTACCATGTGGCTGGGTGGTCCTAACCAATACGAACAGGAACGTGGCCATCCCCGGTTAAGGGCCAGGCACCTGCCTTATACCGTTACGCCAAAACTGAAAGCCCAATGGATGTACTGCATGCGCAAGGCCATGTATGAGTGCGTTAACGATATGAATATAGCCGATCAGTTGCTAAAGGCATTGGATCAACTTGCCGATCATATGGTTAATCGTGAAGACGAAGCCGTATAAATAAAAAAAGGCCCTTCAATGAAGGGCCAACAGGCAGTGCAAAAACACAAGGTGAAACTGATAAAACTATTTTTTAGAACTTGTAACCCGCAGAGATGGTGAATACATAAGGGTCAATATCCACGTCTACGCTACCTTTTACGTCGGCAACGGTAAATTCTGCAGTGGTGTCGATTTTGATATAACGGGCAGAAGCATTGATTGACCAGTTGTCATCAACCTGGAAATCAAAGCCAACCTGAGCTGCTAAACCAAAAGAGTTGTCCAGCTCCAGATCCGTAAAGGTTTGGTCTTCCCGGGCACCGGTAAATTCTTCGTCGAAGAAAATGGTGTAGTTAACACCCACGCCAACATAAGGGGTAAAGGCGCTGTTAGTATCAAAGAAGTAAACCGCGCTAACTGTAGGTGGCAGGTGAGTAACTTCAGCCAGTTTGCCGTCGCCTAAACCCAGACCATTGTCTGCAGTATCGATAAGGGTTACGTCATGAGTAAATGGTGTGGCAGCCAGTACTTCAAGGCCCCAGTTAGAATCCAGCATGTAAACCAGGTTCAGGCCAAGCTGAGTGTTAGAATCGACCTCTACGCCCATTCCTACGTTGCCACCCAGGGCGTCTACATTAACGTTGCTTGAATCGTCGTTTGGTGAAACAGAAGTTAAACCTGCACGTACAATGATGTCGCCGGCTTCATAGGCAAATGCTGAAGGCGCAGATACTAGTGCGGCTAGAACTAGTGTAGCTAATGCTGATTTTTTCATTGTGTATTTTCTCATTCGTTTAAGTTGATGGAGGCTAATGTACGCCTCCTGACAAATAAAAATTTGATCTAAAACAAGTTTGAAAATACGTTTAAAAATCTGCGAATTAAGGTTGATCTACGTCAAAAGATACCGGCGCAAAGACTCGCTTTTACCATTGATGAGGAGTAAGCCAGTCCTGCAGTTTGGCTTCTGGTGACCCGGCAGGCGCGGCATAACCATACTCCCAGCGCGCCAGCGGCGGCATAGACATGAGGATAGACTCGGTACGTCCGCCGGTTTGTAAACCAAACAAGGTACCGCGGTCATATACCAGGTTAAACTCTACATAACGTCCACGCCGGTAAAGCTGAAACTGGCGCTCACGCTCACCGTAAGTATTGTTCTTACGTTTTTCGATAATCGGCACATAGGCATCCAGATACCCATTGCCCACGGCCTGAATATAAGCAAAGCACTGCTCAAAGTCCCACTGGTTGAGGTCATCAAAGAACAGCCCGCCAACCCCACGGGTTTCGTTGCGGTGTTTCAGATAGAAATACTCGTCGCACCACGCCTTGTGCTCGGCATAGACCGTTTCGCCGAATGGCTTACAAATTTTCTTCGCTGTGTTATGCCAGTGCTGCACATCTTCTTTAAAAGGGTAAAACGGGGTTAAATCGAAACCACCACCAAACCACCAGATTGGTGTCTCTCCCTCTTTCTCGGCGATGAAGAAACGCACATTGGCGTGCGAAGTAGGAATATAAGGATTATGGGGGTGGATCACTAATGACACGCCCATGGCCTGAAAGCTACGCCCAGCCAGTTCAGGGCGCGAAGCCGTTGCTGAGGCAGGCATTTGGGTACCATGCACGTGCGAAAAGTTTACCCCACCCTGCTCTATTACCGCGCCATTCTTAATCACCCGTGAGCGACCACCGCCACCCTCTTCCCGTTCCCAGGCATCTTCTACAAAGTGGCCCTTGCCATCGGCCAGTTCCAGGGTGTGACAGATATTGTCCTGCAAAGCCAGTAAAAACGCTTTAACCGACTCAATCGCCTGAGGCGTATCCTTTAAGGGGGTAATACTCATGTTTAATTCCGAATGGTGGTACCGGTTAAGGCATCTTTAATAGTTGAGGGTTGAGCGGCTCCGCCTACCAAACCTTCCACATAGTGAACACTGTTAGCAAAATAACTGCGGGCTTCTTCTGTGGTTCTGGCTGGTTCCTGCCCGGTCAGGTTAGCGCTGGTCGACACAATAGGACGGCCGAGTTTGTTACACAACTCCCGTGCTCCTTCGTGAGCGGTCACCCTGACGGCAATAGCATTGTGCTCGCCGGTCAGCCATGTTGGCGCCGTAGCAGACTTAGGTAATAACCAGGTTACCGGGCCGGGCCAACAGGAAAAAATACTGAATCTTTTATCCTGGGGAATGGCATTATCATCTACATAAGGCAGCAGCTGGGAATAATTAGCAGCGAGCAGAATAAGGCCTTTTTCTACCGGGCGCTGTTTTAGCGCCAGCAACGACATAACAGCCGCCTCGTTATCGGGGTCACAACCAATGCCCATTACCGCTTCAGTGGGATACACCATGAGTTGGCCACTTTCAAACGCTGCTACATCAGCATCCTGATGAACTGATTCAACGCTCATTTGTTACCTCTTTATTCTGCTTCTTGTTCGCTTTGTGCTTCTTTATAGCCACATAATGGCTGCGGGCACACTAAACGGCCCTTCTTTTCAACCAGTATAGCCCATCCGCAATCCGGACAGGACTTCTCAACCGGCGCGAAATTTACCACATAACGGCATTCAGGATAACGATTACAGGCAAAAAAGCGCTTACCGTATTTATTGGTGCGATCGAGCAGATGTCCTTTATGGCATTTAGGGCAGGTAACAGAGGTATCGGTTTGCGGTTTGGCATTTTCGATATGATGACAGGCCGGAAAATTAGTACAACCGATGAACATACCGTACCGGCCTTTTTTGATGGCCATAGACGAGCCACATTCAGGGCAATGGCTGTCTTCTATCACTTTTAATGTGGTTGTTTGATTATCGTGTAAAGGCTTGGCGTAGTGGCAATCAGGATAGCCACTACAGCCGATAAACGGGCCTGACTTGCTGTTTCTGATGCGCAGCTCTTGCCCACAGTCCGGGCAAGGCCCGTACTGATGTTCTAAAGCGTGCTCATGCGCTTCGAACAGTGAATGATCAATCTTCGACACAGCCCTACACTTCGTAATCTATAAGATTAGTGCAGTATACCGTCATGCTCTTCGAATAACAGATCTTCCATCTGCGCGTAGGCATTTTCTTTGCCCGGCACATTAAACAACACCATCAGGACCACCCACTTAAGGTCTTCTAAACAGAACTCCGGCGAGTCGATTTCCATGACTCTGTCGATGACCATTTCCCGTGTGGAAGCATCCAATACGCCAACCTGCTCAAGGAACAGTAAGAAACCCTGACATTCAACATCCAGGCGCATTTGTTCCTGCTGCGTATAAATACGGCTCAGGCTGCTGGAGATACCTTTACAGAAGTAGGGGTTAATATCAGTTTCTTGCAGCGCGGCGAGTTTTTCCAACCAGGCGAGCGCTTTGTATATCTCATCGTGATGAAATCCTGCGCGGACCAGCTCTTCGGTTAGTTCATCCTGATCGACGCGAATTTCGGTTTCACTATGGATGAAGTTTTCGAAGAGATACATGAGGATATCGAACATAGCATTTTCCCCCTCAATTTGAAGTAACCACTAAAAAGTGATTACCTAACCTCGCAAACTCTATTGTAGTGGTCTGGTCTTTTTTCAAGTCTCAAGACCAGTTTTGCGTACGGTGTCGATGCAAAAAAGCAAAGCATCTAAGTTCAACTTATCTAAAAATACGGATAATGCCAAGCTTTGGGTCGACTTTTTTTCGATTAAGTGAAGCATTACCCTGCAAGCGGTTGACTCTCATACAAAATAAGGCTTGCCGCTAACTAGCCCGAAAGCAGAGACCTTAACTACCAACAGGCCCCATAGCTCGGGTATAACCGCCGGGCACTGCCACTATCCGGCCCTGAAGCTCAAGTTCCACCAGCCGTGGCATTAAGCGATTAACTGACAGACCGGTCTTCTCAACCAGATAGTCTATATTTATCGGCTCACCGGTAAATTCTTTTAGTAATGGTTCATCGTCGTCATCTTGCTGATGATTGCCACCTTCTCTCTCTAAGTCTTTTACAACCCAACCCAACTCCTCGCAAATATCGCCGCTGCTGGTGACCAGCCTGGCGCCTTGCTGAATAAGGTAATGAGGTCCCTCGCTGAGTGGATTGTTTATGTTGCCGGGCGTAGCAAATACATCGATACCCATGTCTGCGGCCAGATTGGCGGTAATCATGGAGCCACTTTTAATACGCGCCTCAATTAACAGTACCCCGCTCGACAGCGCGGCAATTAAACGGTTTCGCCGAGGAAAATGGTATGGCTTAACCGTTTCCCACGGCGGAAACTCCGACACCAGACATCCACCGTGTTCAACCAGGCTCAATGCCAGGGCCTGATGGCTGCGCGGGTAAATGCAGCCCAGCCCGCCACCAAGAATGGCTACGGTGCGCCCTGAGGTAGGATAGGCGCCCTGATGAGCCGCGCCATCAATACCAAGCGCCAGACCGCTGGTAACCGTTATACCTGCGTCGCCAAGCTCCTTTGCCAGGCGACGCGCTGTATTTAAACCGTTAATGGTTGCCTTGCGGCTTCCCACAATGGCCAGCTGCGGCGCTGTCAGCAACTGTGCATTGCCATGGCAATAGAGTATCAAAGGAGGCGAATCAAGCTGTTTTAAACGCTCGGGGTAAGCAACATCACTCATGGCGATAATCTGATTGAGCGGGTGTTGGCAAAGCCATTGTTTAATCCGTTCAATCTCATCGCCGGGACTGTTGATAAGGGCTATTTCATCAGGCTTGAGGCCACACTGACTAAGTTCTCTAACCGGCAGACTGAATAGTTGCTCAATGGTTAATTCGAAATGGGCCAGTAGCGCAAGCCAGAATGCGGGCGATCGTTTTTTAACTAAGCTCAGACGTAGCCAGTGCTGAATAAATGGTGATAGTTGGTTTTGCATTCACACTCCCGTTCTCGGTACTGAGACGGGAGTGTCAGTACCGGTTATGGCTGGGCGACAATGTTGCCAGTTCGAACCATGTCACTGGCCCGGGTGATAATGCCGTAGCTGGCATTAGTGAAGGTACTGAAGATAACCAGTTCTCCCACTTTTAAAGCGGGCTGATGAACAGTACTGCCATCATCGAACACACTTACCACTACCTTGCTTTCAGTTGAGTACTTCGGTTCTTCACCATCGATGATCACCGGCCCCTGCTGATAAATACCCATCACAGTGCCTGGTTCAATTTCTTCTTCACCTAAGTCCACGATGACCACATCATATTTACCCAACAGCTCGTACTGGTGCAGATTACCCACAATAAACGCACGCTGTGATTCATCCGCTGGTTGCAACGCCATGTCGCCTGCGGTTTTCGGTTCACCATAGAGTAACTTGTCACCACGCTTGGCTTCTGAATTAGACCCGTCAATTTTTACCAGCCACTCGCCCTCGGCACGGTCTTCTATCATGCTTGCGTCGGCGATATGGTGAATTTGTACACCCAGCTCGTTGCCATCAAGGTCTTCAATTGTAGATTGCTTGCGGATCACGCGATACTGATCTCTGGCACGGCCGCTGCGACGACTCATTACCAGATCTTCGTTAACAAAACGAATGGAGGCATTCTTGTTGCCAAGTAAATGGGGCAGGATTTCGTACTTACCGGAATCGAGGATTTCATGATGCTGAATGTAAGGTTCGATAACCGACCAGGGTAACAGGTTTATCGGCTCGCCCTGCTTCACCGTGCGGTTGGCATTGGGTGACAGCGTAACCTGCGGTTTTTGTCTGACAACATCGAGTACTGGTTCACCGTCGACGATGCGCAGAACGAGCACATCACCCGGATAAATAAGATGAGGGTTCAGAATTTGCGTATTGTTGCGCCACAGTTCCGGCCACAACCAGGGTTTATCCAGAAAGATACCGGCGATATCCCACAGGGTATCGTTCTTCTTAACCGTATAACGGGTTGGCGCATCGGGTTTGACCTCCAGCGCCAGCGCATAACTCGCACCGACCCAAAGCATCAGCCCAGCCAGTGTGGCCGCCCATTTTTTTGCAATTTTTAACATCATATCCCCTCGCCAGTAACGTCTCGCAGCCAGCCCTATGCTTGTATTATTAGATCACAATCCCCAATAATTCAGTATAGAAGCGATTAATACTGCATGAAAACGTGCTTTAAGCTAGAATACTGCCTGTTAAGGCAGGATAAATAGCATCATCGGCCTTAGCGTATAATTCTTAATACAGAAAGAGTGTAAATATCGACAGATGGCAATATTAGACGTATTACAATTCCCCGACGAGCGCCTTCGTACAGTGGCTAAGCCCATTGATGAAGTCAACAGCGAAATTAAACAACTCGTCGCTGACATGTTTGAAACCATGCGCGAAGAAAAAGGCATCGGCCTGGCTGCAACGCAGGTTAACAGACACGTACGCCTGGTAGTCATGGACGTCTCCGAAGAGCAGAAAGAACCGCGGGTATTTATTAACCCCGAAATCGTTAACAAAGAAGGCTCAACCATCAGCGAAGAAGGCTGTTTGTCGGTACCGGGTAACTACGCCAAGGTAGATCGTGCCGAGAAAGTCACGGTAAAAGCCCTCGACGGCGAAGGCGAGCCTTTCGAGCTGGAAGCAGATGGCCTGCTGGCAATTTGTATTCAACACGAACTGGATCATCTCGATGGTAAGTTATTTGTAGATTACTTATCGCCCCTCAAGCGCCAGCGTATTCGCAAGAAACTCGAGAAAGAAGCCCGTCTGGCCGCTAAAGCCTGAGAGAAAGCCCTGTGACCAAGCCACTGAATATTGTTTTTGCCGGTACGCCGGACTTTGCGGCTACCCATTTAACTGGCTTGCTCAACAGCCAGCATAATGTGATAGCGGTATACACCCAACCAGATCGTCCCGCCGGACGTGGCAAAAAGCTTACCCCAAGCGCCACCAAACAGGTGGCCGAGGCGCACAATATCCCTGTGTACCAACCTGTTTCGTTAAAAAATGAAGAAGCTCAACAAGAACTCGTCGCGCTGAAGCCCGATATTATGGTAGTGGTCGCCTACGGATTACTGCTGCCCAAAGCGGTACTGGATATACCGACGCGCGGCTGTATTAATGTGCATGGCTCTATTTTGCCACGCTGGCGTGGTGCAGCGCCTATTCAGCGCAGCATCTGGGCTGGCGATAAAGAAACCGGCGTAACCATTATGCAAATGGATGAAGGGCTGGATACCGGCGCTATGTTACACATTGCCAGATTGCCAATTACTGATTCAGATACCAGTGCCACGCTGTATTCCAAACTGGCAGAAATTGGCCCGCGGGCCCTGGTAGATGTGCTGGATAATTTTGATTCCCTGAATGCCGAACCGCAACAGGAAGACAGCGCCACCTACGCTAAGAAGCTCAGCAAAGAAGAAGCGTTTCTTAACTGGCAGGAGCCGGCCGAACAATTAAGCCGCAACGTACGGGCATTTAATCCCTGGCCGGTTTGCTGGAGCCAGGTTAACGGCAAGAATATTAAAGTCTGGCAGGCGTCTGTTAGCGAACACGCCGTTGCCAGTAAAACGCCCGGCACCATTCTGGCTGCGGATAAATCAGGCATAGTGGTAGCCACCGGCGATAAAGCGCTGTGTATTGAGCAGTTGCAGTTGCCCGGAAAAAAGCCCATGGCCATTCAGGACGTGCTCAATGGTTATCAGGAATGGTTTGCGGTAGGCAGCGTCTTGCCGCGTGAGCCTGGGCAAGCACAATGAAACTGCCGGCTAAGGTCGACCTTCGCGCCGATACCGCCTGGGTTATCTTTCAGGTACTTGAACAGGGAAAATCCTCCCGCGAAGCCTTAGCCATGGCACAGGCCAGACACAGCAAACAAGATGCCGCCTGGCTACAGGAAATGGCAATGGGCGTATTTCGTCATTTGCCACAGTTACAGATTTGGCTTCGAGAGCTACTTGAGCAGCCTCTTAAGGGCAGTAAGAAGATCCTTGAACATGTGATTTTGCTGGGTTTTTATCAGCAGGCTTACAGCCGCGTGTCTGACCATGCCGCCGTTGCGGCAACGGTTAACGCCGCGGAAGTGCTCGGCGGTAAAGGTCTTAAAGGACTCATTAACGCCATACTGCGAAACTTTCAGCGTCAGCAACTGGCCGAACAGGTTAGCGACAACCCCATTATTCGGTCAGGTTTGCCTAAGTGGCTCTACAAACGCCTTGCTAATGCCTACCCGCAGAAGTTGGAAAGCCTGTTGAGTGGTATGAATCAGCCTGCGCCTGTCTGGCTCAGAGTAAACCAGCTGCAATGTACGCAACCAGATTACTGTAATGCCTTAACAGAAGCTGGCATTCGCTTTGCACTCTCTGAAGAACATCCGGATGCCGTGCTCCTGCTCGACAGAACGCCAATAACTACCCTGCCAGGCTTTGCCGAAGGCTGGTTCAGCGTACAGGACGGTGCAGCACAGCTGGCAGCGCCACTTCTGGATGCTCAGCCAGGCGAACGTATACTGGATTGTTGTGCCGCCCCTGGTGGTAAGAGTGCCCATATTCTGGAGCGCACCGCCGGGCTGGCGGAGCTGATTGCTTTAGACAGTGAAGCATCCCGCCTTAAACGGATGACCGAAAATTTACAGCGTCTGCAGATACACGCAAACTTAGTCTGCGCCGACGCGGCAGAGGTAAATAGCTGGTGGGACGGCAAACCCTTCGACCGCATCCTGTTAGATGCGCCCTGCTCTGCTACGGGCGTTATTCGCCGCCATCCGGACATACGCTGGCTCCGTAAATCAGCCGATATTGAGGCGCTACAAACGCTGCAGTATAAAATTCTGGCCAACCTGTGGCGTACGCTCAAACCCGGCGGTACGTTACTTTATGCTACCTGCTCTGTGCTGCCGGTTGAAAACACAGCGCAGATTAGCCGCTTCCTGCAAGAGCACAGTGATGCGCAGTTACTGCCAATCCAACCGGGGGAAACCATTGAGCAGCCAGGGCGGCAAATTTTGCCCGGCGAGCAACAAATGGATGGTTTCTATTATGCTAGGCTGCTAAAGTCTTAATAACCAAGATTAAAAACACCTTACAACGACGATGAAAATTATCATCCTTGGCGCAGGACAGGTTGGCGGCACACTGGCTGAAAACCTGGTAGGCGAAAAAAACGAAATCACGGTAATCGATTCCGATCCCGTTATCCTGCGCGCGTTGCAGGACCGCCTCGACCTGCAGGTTGTCACCGGTGTCGGCTCGCACCCTGATGTGCTGCGTAAAGCAGGTGCCGAAGACGCCGACATGCTGATTGCTGTGACCAACAGTGATGAAAGCAACATGCTGGCCTGTCAGGTGGCGTACAGCCTGTTTAAAACCCCCACTAAAATTGCCCGGGTGCGCTCCGAACAATACATCATTTACCAGGAACAGCTATACAAGCAGCAGGACATCCCGGTTGATCATATTATTGCCCCGGAACAACTGGTGACACAGGCCATTAAGCGCCTGATTGACTATCCTGGTGCCCTGCAGGTAGTGGAATTTGCCGACGGTAAAGCCAGCCTGGTGGCGGTTAAAGCCTACTACGGCGGTTTACTGGTTGGTCATGCCTTATCCGCTTTGAAGGAGCATATGCCCAATGTGGAAACCCGGGTAGCGGCCATTTACCGCCGCGGCAAGCCTATTCGCCCGCTGGGTACCACCGTCATTGAAGCCGATGATGAAGTGTTTTTTATTGCCGCCACCAAACACATTCGCGCCGTCATGAGCGAACTGCAAAAACTGGAGTCCAGCTATAAACGCATCATGATTGCCGGCGGCGGCTTAATTGGAGCCGGTCTGGCCAAGCGCCTGGAGCACAATCATAACGTTAAGCTTATCGAATACAGCCCTGAACGGGCACAGTATTTATCTGCCCATCTGGATAAAACCATTGTCTTCAGCGGCGATGCCTCCGACTCTACACTGCTGAGTGAGGAAGGCGTAGAGCAGGTTGATGCATTTATTGCGGTAACCAACGACGATGAAGCCAATATCATGTCGGCCATGCTGGCTAAACGGATGGGCGCGCAAAAGGCTATGGTGCTGATCCAGCGCAGCGCCTATGTGGATTTGGTTCAGGGCGGCGAAATCGATATCGCCTTCTCGCCCCAGCAGGCAACCATTTCTGCGTTGCTCACCCACGTCCGCCGCGGCGATATAGTTAATGTGTACTCACTTCGCCGTGGAGCCGCAGAAGCTATAGAAGCCATCGCCCATGGCGATAAAAATACGTCAAAAGTGGTAGGCCGAGAAATTGGCGATATTAAATTACCCCCCGGCACCACCATTGGTGCCATTGTTCGCGAAGAACAGGTCATCATTGCCCATAGCGATACGGTAATCGAAGCTAACGATCATGTCATTCTGTTTTTAGTGGATAAGAAGTACATCAATGATGTGGAGCGTCTGTTCCAGCCAAGCGCGTTCTTTTTTGGCTAAAGAGTGTCCAGTTTGCTTGCAAAAAACGTCTAAACTGATAGATTTTACTGTGTTGTGAAGTTAATCAGGATGTTGATTTTTCGCTAGGGAGTATTGCGAATTACAGCGGTTTTCCTTGTTTATACGACGCCGTTGCCGGTGAGGTTAAGTACATAATCACTCGAACGTTTTTACTGAAACGTGATACCCCATCGGTTTCCTTAATTGTTAGTATTGTATGAGAGGGATCCGTGAAAACTATCAATTCAAAGGTTGTAAAACCGTTCAAGCAAACCCCTATTAAATCACTGAAGCTGTTAACCATTGCCAGCGCTTTGGCTTTTCAAACGGCGTGTATGTCAACCAACCCGATGATGGGCGGCAGTGACAGCACCGTTACCGGCGCCGCTGGTGGTGCAAATGCGTCGGAAAACAATACCGCTCTGGAAAAATGCGATACCCCATTGGGTACCGCTTCGATATTTGAAGACACCACCTTGCCCTGGTGGCAGGATTACCGCAGAACCTACCCTAAAGTTGGCAGTACAGTTCCGATTCTTCGCCTGATGATTCAACAGTCAAACTGCTTTGTGATTGTTGAGCGTGGTCGGGCAATGAATGCGATGAACAGAGAGCGTCAGTTAATGCAATCCGGCCAGCTACGTAACACCAGTAATATTGGCGCAGGTCAGATGGTAGCTGCAGATTATACGGTAAGTCCGGAGGTTATGTTTGCTGAAAAAACAAGCTCAGGAAAAGCTATTGGTGGGGCGTTACTGGGCGGTCTGGGCTCCCTGGTGGGTGGTGCCTTCGACAAAAACGAAGCTGCTACAACGTTAATGCTGATCGATAACCGCTCAGGTGTGCAGCTATCATCCTCTTACGGCTCATCGTCGAACTATGATTTTGGCATGTTTGCCGGGATGTTTGGTGGTGGTGTAGGCGGTGCAGGTGGAGCGTACTCAAAGACACCTGAAGGTAAGATGCTGACAACCGCATTCGCCGACTCGTTTAATAATATGGTTAAAGCACTGAGGAACTACAAAGCTCAGGAAGTCGAAGGTGGCCTTGGTAACGGTGGTTCACTGTCGGTCAGCGGTGCACAGGATGCCCAGCCACAAACGCAACCTATTCCACAGGAGCCAAGCCCGCCGCTGGTATCAACAGCGGTTTATGTGGAACCCACGCCGGCATCAACTTCTGTGAATCGCAGTAAAAACTATAACTTTGATATAGAAGAATATGACGAAGATGCTTTTAATAAGTATTTTGAATGGCTTAAAAATACCGGACCATTAGTAACAGCATTTGCTAGTTTTGACCCTGAAAATAACAGCAATGCATTTGGCGGTATGTCCATTTCTTCGGTTGCAACAATGCTTCTTGGTCAACTGGATACTTATCGTATCGAATTAGAGGCCTGGCCATATGAAGCTAGGGCTGAAGCCTGGCGAGTTATGGGTAAACGTATTGAGAGCCACAGCAAAATATTCGAACGCAATCGTCAAATGGCGTTGAAAAACGAACGGTTATCAGAAGACGTTCGCTATATGATTTCTGATATCCAGCTTGTTACCAAGGATAACTTATTTCCTGAAGGTATTTAGCCCCGCCAGAACGTTGGCGAGAACAATACCAGTAAGGAAAAGACTTCCAGTCGACCAAACAGCATGGCGGTAACCAGTAACCACTTACCGCCATCGCTGACATCGGCAAAGGTGCCCGCAACCGAACCCAGCCCAGGGCCAAGGTTGTTTAAGGTAGCTGCTGTTGCAGTGAAGGCAGTGATATTATCCAGTCCGGTAGCAATCAGGCCTATCATGATCACCACAAACACAATTGCGTAAGCAGAGAAGAAGCCCCATACCGCTTCTACTACCCTGTCTGGCATCGCACGTTCTCCGAGCTTAACGGAGTAAACGGCTTTAGGATGGATCAGCCGGTCGATTTCCCGTTTGCCTTGCAGAAACAACAGATAAACCCGGATCACTTTTAACCCGCCACCAGTAGAGCCGGCGCAGCCACCAATGAAGCTGGAAAAAATCAGCAATATAGGCAGAAATGACGGCCAGTTTGCAAAATCGGTGGTAGCGAATCCGGCAGTAGTACTGATCGATACGGCCTGGATAACGGCCTGATCCAGAGCTTCCTCAGCGTCGCTGAAATGATTGTGGAAAACCAGCACCATAAAACATACGCTAATCAGTGCCGCCTGAATAAATAGAAAGGCCTTTAATTCAGGGTCCTGCCAGTACCCTTTTAATGACCGGCCACTGGCTGCAGCGTAATGCAGCGAAAAGTTAAAGGCGGCGATAATCAAAAACAGGGCACAAATGGCGTTAACCACCGGACTGTCAAAATAACCCAGGCTGGCATCGTGGGTAGAAAACCCGCCAATGGCGATGGTCGAAAAGGAATGACATATGGCGTCGAACCAGTTCATCCCGGCAAACCAGTAAGCCAGCGTGCACGCAGTGGTCAGCGATAAATAGATATACCAGAGATGCTTGGCAGTATCGGCTATACGCGGGGTCATTTTAGAGTCTTTCACCGGCCCGGGTGTTTCGGCCCGGTACAGCTGCATTCCCCCTACGCCCAGAATTGGCAGAATAGCCACCGCCAGCACGATGATCCCCATACCGCCCAGCCATTGCAGTTGCTGCCGGTAAAACTGTACGGAATGGGGCAGAAAATCAATCCCTTCAATTACCGTTGCCCCGGTGGTGGTTAAGCCCGAAAACGATTCAAAAAACGCATCGGTTACGGTCATAGAAGGTTGTTCGAGAAGAATAAACGGAATAGCACCGAAACTGGCCAGTACCGACCAGAATAACACCACAATCAAAAAGCCTTCGCGGGCTCTCAGGTCCTGGCGATGGCTGCGATTGGGATACCAAAACGCGCAACCGGTCAGTATACATAGAATAAAAGCCAGGAAGAATGGCAAACCACTACCGTCTTCGTAAATCAGAGAAACGATCGCTGGTGGGATCATGGTGACTGAGAATAGTGCAACCAGTAACCCTAAAATACGAATGATAGCGCGATAATGCATTATAGTATGTTGGCTATTTTTTATGTTATTGAATTGATGCAGCTCTCACTATATAGCGAAAGCTACATACAACCAAGAGACTCTTCAGTATTACGTCTGCATAGCAAACACTGCCTGCACCATCTTATCGAGCCCTTCCCCTACTTCCAGCAGGTTCTGGCCAAGCATGTAGGCAGGTGTTGTAACCAGTTTAGCTTCGCTATCAATAATAACCTCGGTCACAGCACAGTTTTGATGTTTGATGCCAAATTGCTCCAGCGCTTCTGCAGTTCCGGCGTCGTTACCAATGGTCAGGTTTACGCTGTTGCCATACACCTTTGCGGCCAGCGCCGGTGCAATACAGGCATAAGCAGCCGGTTTACCAGCGTCGGCAAAAGCTTTACAAACTGAGAGTACATCGGCGTCAAATTCACATTCGGCGCCATCGACCGCGAAGGTGCACAGGTTTTTAGCTGCGCCAAAACCACCCGGTAAAATTAACAAATCAAAGTCGTCAACGTTACACTCAGTTATGGCCTGAACCTTGCCGCGGGTGATACGCGCTGACTCCACCAGTACATTACGCGATTCACCTTCTGCCACTTCCCCTGTCAGGTGATTAATCACGTGCAACTGCGGCTTGTCCGGAGCAAAACACTGGTAACTGCCACCGTGTTTCAGAATACTTTGCAGCGTTAGCACGGACTCATGAATTTCGGCGCCGTCGTAAACGCCACACCCACTCAGAATTACAGCTACTTTTTTCATGATCTTGTCTCCATACTGTGTCTTTTCTGGCTTATGCAATTTCATTTTATGAATTGCCTTTAACCAATTAAAATTTTATCAACCAAAACTAGGATTTCTACTGGTATATGCTAAATTATCCTCTGTACCAGCGCCTGCCTAAATAATAGACAGCTTGGTTATCCACAATAATATATGGAAATAATAAAGCAGGATATAGTCCGCAAAAATTTTATTTTTCCCTTACTTTTCATAAAGATCTGCTACCAATATCGTAGCGATCTGATCGCGAAAAATTTACGTTGATCACATTAGATCACAAAGTTATCCACAACCACTGGGATCGCAATAGTAGCCATCACTAAAGGTGTATGGCATGCTTCGCCACAGACCATAGCAAAAGAAGATTTTAATCATGTCATCCCCTTCAAAGCCCCCGTTTATCCTCGTCGATGGGTCGTCATACCTGTTCAGAGCTTTTCATGGATTACCACCGCTGACCAATACCAAGGGTCAGGATACAGGCGCGATCTATGGCGTGATCAATATGCTCAAAAGCTTGATTAAACAGTACAACCCAACGCATATTGGCGTGGTATTCGATGCCAAGGGAAAGACCTTTCGGGATGATATCTATCCGGAATACAAGGCTAACCGCCCTCCCATGCCCGATGAGCTGCGCTCGCAAATAGCACCGCTGCACGATATTATTAAAGCCATGGGCTTACCGCTGATTATCGAAGACGGGGTAGAAGCTGACGACGTAATCGGTACCCTCGCCCGCCAGGCCGGTGAACAGGGCATAGACACCCTGATCAGCACCGGCGATAAGGACATGGCTCAGTTAGTCAATGAGCACGTAACATTAATCAATACCATGAACAACCAGTTGATGGACGTTCAGGGTGTGCAGGATAAGTTTGGGATCCCGCCAGAACTGGTCATCGACTTCCTCGCACTCAAAGGGGATAAAGTCGATAATATTCCTGGTGTACCGGGTGTTGGGGATAAGAGCGCCCAGGGACTATTAAATGGTATTGGTGGCATCGAAGCCATCTATCAAAACCTGGATAAAATTGCCGAACTGGATTTTCGCGGTGCCAAAACACTGGGCAAGAAAATGGCCGAGTATGAAGAGCAAGCCCGTTTATCTTATAAGCTGGCAACCATTGATGTAGACCTTAACCTCGACTATTCGCCACAAACCCTTACCCCGGAACAAGCCGATAACGACAAACTGGCTGATCTGTACAGCGAATACGAATTTAAGCGCTGGTACACCGAAGTCACCAGCAGTCAGGCCACACCGGCCGCAACAGATTCAGACAGTCAAAGTAAAGAGACCGATGAAGAAGATTCCGCCGCTGCTGATATCGAGACTGACTACACAACGATCCTCGACGAAGCCACATTCAAGCAGTGGTTTGAAAGAATCCAACTGGCCGATATTGTTGCTTTTGATACCGAAACCACCAGCCTGGACTATATGGAAGCGGAGCTGGTTGGTATGTCTTTTTGTATGGAGCCTGGTGTTGCCGCGTACCTGCCGGTTGCACATGACTACCCGGATGCACCGGAACAGCTATCCAGAGACTGGTTACTTCAGCAGTTAAAACCCTGGCTGGAGGATGCTTCCCGGATCAAGGTAGGCCAGCATCTTAAGTACGACAAAAATGTACTCGCTAATTACGACATTACACTCGATGGCATTGGTTTCGATACCATGCTCGAGTCTTATGTATTAAACAGTACCGGTAGTCGACACGATATGGATACCCTGGCACAAAACTATCTGAACCATCGTACCGTTCATTATGAAGAGATCGCGGGTAAAGGGGCTAAACAGCTCACCTTTAATCAGATCGAGCTGGAACAAGCCGCCTTTTATGCGGCAGAAGATGCCGACATCACCCTGCGTTTACACGAAGTGCTGTGGCCAAAGGTAGCGGCCGAAGACACCCTGAAGAAAATTCTGCAGGAAATTGAAGTACCACTGGCCTCTATTCTGGCCCGCATGGAACAACAGGGTGTACTGATAGACAGTCAGCAATTAAGTCAGCAAAGTCAGCAACTGGCTACCCGCATCATGGAGCTTGAAAAAGAAGTGCATGAGATGGCCGGGGAAGCATTTAATTTGGGCTCCACCAAACAACTGCAGCACATTCTGTTTGAGAAGATGGAGCTGCCGGTGGTTAAAAAGACCCCTAAAGGCGCACCTTCAACCTCTGAAGAAGTGTTGCAGGAACTGGCACTGGACTACCCTCTGCCGGCGCTGATTATGGAATACCGCGGTCTGACCAAGCTTAAGAATACCTACACGGATAAACTGCCGAAGATGATTAATCATCGCACCGGTCGTGTTCATACCTCTTATCATCAGGCAGTGACCGCCACCGGCCGGCTATCGTCAACGGATCCTAACTTACAGAATATCCCTATTCGCAACGAAGAAGGCCGCCGGGTGCGTAAAGCCTTTATCGCCCGCGAGGGATACAAGATTGTGGCGGCCGACTACTCACAAATCGAGTTGCGGATTATGGCTCACTTGTCCGGCGATAAGGGACTGCTCGACGCCTTTGCCCATGGCAAGGATATTCACCGGGCAACGGCCTCGGAAGTATTTAATGTTGCTGAAGATGACGTCACCGATAACCAGCGCCGCAGCGCCAAAGCCATTAACTTTGGCCTGATTTACGGGATGTCTGCATTTGGTCTGGCCAAACAGTTACATGTTAGCCGCCAGGAAGCCCAGGAATATATGGATCTGTATTTCAAACGTTACCCCGGCGTACTCGAGTATATGGATCGTACCCGTGAATTTGCCAAAGAACATGGTTATGTCGAAACCGTATTTGGCCGCCGGCTGTATCTGCCTGAAATTAAATCGAGCAACGGTGCGCGTCGCAAAGGTGCCGAACGGGCGGCCATCAATGCACCCATGCAGGGCACGGCTGCCGACGTAATAAAAATGGCTATGATTCAGGTGGATGATTGGAACCGTAGCACCGACAACGATGACGTAGTGATGATCATGCAGGTGCACGATGAATTGGTATTTGAAATCAAGCAGGACACCCTGGATACCAATGTAGCAACCATAGTGGAACTAATGGAACAAGCGGCAACACTGTCGGTACCACTGAAAGTAGAAGCCGGAAATGGCGAAAACTGGGAAGAAGCACACTAAAAAGGTAATTAGCTTTCAGAAAAAACGTAACAATTGCTGAATATTACGGCAAGTCACCGGTTACATAAGTAATAAAATTACATTTTTGACTTGCCGTTTTCGTTTAGCTTAGGTAGTCTTACCACTGTAGGGTACAGAGGTGAGAAATCATTTTTCAAACCTTTGATTTGAGCTCCGGTGTTTACCGGAGCTTTTTTTATGTCTGGAATAAAACTGCAGGCGGGCCCGTTCAAGCTGCCCGTAAAGTATTTCTACCTTCCTCAACACGCCTGAACAACGATTTTTTCACGCTTAAAATACTGATAAATAAAAAGAATAAAATTAATTTAAAAATAAATGAATTATTTCTGAACTTTCGGGGTGATTACGTACTCTTATAATCGGTTTTTTTATGTGTTTTCTCTCAGTCCTTAACCCCATTCCATGAATGGGGTTATTTTTTGGGCGCTGCTAATCAGCGCTACCTTCCTCATCCGCCGGCTCATCTTTGATCAGACCAAACCATTGGTTCAGCACTGCTTCAAATTCAGGTAAACCGTGTTTATTTAAAGCTGAAAAAGTCTGCACAGTGACGTCACCGCAAAATGCCAGCGCGGCTTCCCTGGCCATCAGTAATTGCGCTTTGCGTTTACCTGATTTTAATTTGTCGGCTTTGGTTAATAACGCCAGAACCGGGATCCCGGCCTCCACTGCCCAATGGATAAGATCCTGGTCGATGTCTTTATAAGGATGACGAATATCCATCAGTACAACCAGGCCCTTCAGGCTTTTGCGCTGTTGTAAGTACTCACCAAGGGAACGCTGCCATTTTTGCTTCATGGCCAGCGGTACTTTGGCATAACCGTATCCGGGCAAATCCACCAAGCGCTTATCGGCTTCCAGCTCAAACACGTTAATAAGCTGAGTGCGGCCTGGGGTTTTACTGGTTCTGGCCAGATTTTTCTGCCGGGTTAATGTGTTTAAAGCGCTGGACTTACCGGCATTTGACCGTCCGGCGAAGGCGACCTCAATACCGCTATCATCTTTAAGGTGCTTAATGTCGGGGGCACTGGTAAAAAATTTTGCTTTGCTGTAATAACTCATGGGGTACTCATAATGTCAGAACGTCTGCTACATTAGTCGTAGTTCAATATTAAACCGATGTTATTCCATAGTTTTAGCATGGAATAGGTTTTTCTGACGCGTTAAATGTGTAAAATACGCATGATATCACGTATATCACATCAGCCGTTGGATCCTTGTAAGAGAAAAATTATGAAAAAACTGTGTTTGTTGGTTTGTTTAACCCTTGGGTTTACCACTTCTGTTACTGCCGAAGGAGACCCTGAAGCTGGTAAAGCAAAATCAGCTGTCTGTGCTGCCTGTCACGGACCTGATGGAAACAGTATGATCGATATCAATCCCAAGATTGCCGGTCAGCACCAGAACTATCTGGTAAAACAATTAACCGAATTCCGCTTAGCCTCTTCTACCGGTGGCGAAGAAGGTCGTAATAATGCCGTGATGAACGGTATGGCTGCCCCGCTGAGCGATCAGGATATTGCCGATTTGGCGGCTTACTTCTCAAGCCAGGAAGCAACGCCGGGCTCTACTCCGGAAAACTTTGTTGAGCCGGGAGAAGCTCTGTACCGCGGTGGTGATGCAGAACGTGGCGTAACAGCTTGTATTGCGTGTCACGGCCCAAGTGGTAACGGCATGCAATTAGCAGGTTTCCCGGATATCAGTGGTCAGCATGCAGCCTATACTACTGCTCAGTTAAAAGCCTTCCGCGCCGGCGAACGTCACAACGACATGAACGGTATGATGCGCGACGTAGCCTCTAAACTGACTGACGAAGACATCGAAATCCTGGCGAATTATATCGCGGGTTTACACTAAAATTTACCGTGCTGACTAATGCTTACACGCCATTGTTAATAAAATGTAACACGCAGTGTTGTAATTTATTACAGTTAGTGTAAGCTAGTTTGCGTCGTGAAACCTGTTGTGAAACAGCCCGACAATAACAACAAAAATAAAAAGTCAGTCCACGGATGAATTTATAAAGTGTCAGGAAGACCCAGAACAAAAAATGCTCTGTGAAAAAGAACAATAAGGGGAGCACTGCAGGAAAGCCAGCCGCACAGAGAAGTGCACTAACGGGAGAGGTGTCATCTGACACTCAATTAACAAGGTGATGGTGTGATACCATCACCTTTTTTATTGCGGTAAATCATGTTTAATTGCCCACTTTGCCAGTCTAAACAATACGTTCAGTTTCATCAGGATAAAAAACGTACCTACTTTCGCTGCAATCAGTGTCTGTTGGTGTTTGTCGATCCGCAATGCTTACCAGAGCCGAAACAGGAACTGGCTGAGTACCGCCTGCATCAGAACAGCCTCGAAGACGAAGGCTACCTACGCTACCTAAATCGTTTAGTAGACTGTGTTACGCCGCATCTGAATACGGATGCTAAAGTGTTGGATTACGGCTCAGGCCCCTGCCCGGCATTGGCGCACTTACTTAACAAAGCGGGCTTTAATACCGATTGTTTCGACCCCTTTTTCGGCCCGCACGAAATTCCCGGCACCAGCTATGATTTGATCACGGCGACAGAATCTATTGAACATTTCCACACACCGGCAACAGAATGGCGGCGCTGGATGGCGCTACTCGCGCCCGAGGGCTGGCTGGCCATCATGACCAAGCGGGTACTAAGTGCCGAAAAATTTGCCAACTGGCATTATAAAAATGACCCCACGCACGTCAGCTTTTTTTCTGTTGAAACCTTTACCTGGCTGGCTCGGGAGTATCAGTTAAATGTGATCTTTCCCGACCGCGATATTGTATTGATGCAGAAGCTCGCGTAATAACACGTTATAATGGTAGCTATTAAACACTGCACCAGAGCGCAGGAGCTCGACAAAATACTATGGCAAAAAAGAAAAAATCCAGAAAGGTAGGTTTGATTGGCGTTCGTAAGAACCCGGATCATGTTAATACCAAGTCTTCTGAACGGCCTAAAAAGCATAAAGGCAAAGCCCCGGGTAGCCGACATAATGTTGAACAGAAGAAAGCTGATAAAGCCACTTCCAATACCAACAAAGACCCGCGCTTAGGCAGTAAGAAACCGGTGCCACTGATCAAATCAGTACCGGCTAAGATTGAAAAGCGCAAGTTTGCTACCCCGGCTGAAGAGTTAGCGGCCATTGAGGCTGATGATCGTCTGGCCAGCTTACTGGATAAACTCGATGACGGTGAGAAGATAACCAAAGAGCAGCAGCACTACGTGGATACCACTATGGCTCGCCATAAAGTGTTGTGTGACCTGATGGGTATCAGTGATGAAGAAGATGAGGAAGACGAAATCGACGATTTAGATGCACTCGATGCATTGAAACTGGACGACTACGAGAAATAACTATGCTTTGGATAATTCTGGTTAGCATTGGTCTGCTGATCATCGCCGGGCTGGGTGTTTACGCCGGCAAACTGGTTTTTCAGTTACAGCAGCAAAACGCTCGCCAAAAGGATGCCCGTGAAAAGCGCCTGGTAGTGATGTTTGAAAGTATTCACACCATTGCCAGAGCGATGCAGCAGCAACAGTGTAATGTATCAGAAGGTACTATACGTATCTGCCGGCTACTCAGAGCACTGCCGGAAGAAGCCCGCGACTATGCTGGTGAATATCCGGCTATTCACACGCTGTTTACTGAAGTCAGCGGCTTCGCCATTTTAGAAGACCGTAAGGCATTATCCAAACAGCAGCGCTTCAATGAAGACAAAGCCCGCGAAGCTATCGAAGAGCAACACGAAACGCCGGTTTTAAAAGAGCTGCCGGCTATTATCGCCTACTGTGAAGAGCGCTATCCGCAGTTAGCCAATTCCCGCACACTTTCGTAACAATGACAGTCTGTGGTGTGGTCGTTGACCATGCCCACAGCCTGCATAAAGGCATAGCAAATCGTCTCGCCAACAAATTTAAAACCCGCTTTTTTGAGTGCCTTTGCCATCGCCTTAGACTCTTCGGTACTGGTAGGCGCATCCCGGTAGTCCTGCCACTGATTTACCACGGTTTTATGGTTGGTGAACTGCCAGATAAAATCACTGAATTCCCTATTTTCGGTAAGTGTCAGATAGGCTCTGGCGTTAGTAATAATGGCATTAATTTTTGCCCGGCTACGAATAATCTGTGGGTTTTGTAGCAGTCGCTCAACGTCCTGGTCGTTCATGGCGGCAATTTTGACCGGGTCGAATTGATGAAAGGCCGCTTCAAACCCCGCCTGTTTTTTTAAAATCGTTATCCAGCTCAGGCCAGCCTGCTGCCCATCCAGACACAGTTTTGCAAACAGCTGTTGGGAGTCATATTCAGGCCGCCCCCATACTTCATCATGGTATTGCTGATAAATCGGATCGTCCGACACCCAGCCACACCGAATAACACTTTCACTCATTTTTCTCTCCTGTGATAGGACAACCGTAATACTCTTCGCTGTACAACGCCGGTTTTGTTGGAATAAACCGGACTTTTTAGTCAACAAGCGGGTAATTAAGCCACCCTAGGCCTACATTCATGGCCTGACAAAATGTATACTAACCCACCTCTTTAAGTCATCAGTCAGTTATATTCGTTAATGTATGCACAAGTACGATATTAAAACATTTCAGGGCTTGATCCTTGCCTTACAGGATTACTGGGCCAGACAAGGTTGTGTGATTATTCAACCACTGGATATGGAAGTTGGAGCAGGTACCTTTCACCCTATGACGTTCCTGCGTTCGTTGGGCCCGGAGCCTATTAGCAGTGCTTACGTGCAACCAAGCCGACGCCCTACTGACGGTCGCTATGGTGAAAACCCTAACCGTCTGCAGCATTACTATCAGTTTCAGGTCATGCTCAAGCCTTCTCCGGATAACTTCCAGGAGCTTTATTTAGGCTCGTTAAAAGAGCTTGGCTTCGACCCACTGGTGCACGACATTCGCTTTGTAGAAGATAACTGGGAATCACCTACCCTGGGTGCATGGGGTCTGGGCTGGGAAATCTGGCTGAATGGTATGGAAGTGACCCAATTTACCTACTTCCAGCAAGTGGGTGGCCTTGAGTGTAAACCTGTTACCGGTGAGATCACTTACGGTCTTGAGCGTCTGGCCATGTATATCCAGGGCGTCGACAGCATTTACGATCTGGTCTGGACTGACGGCCCAATGGGTAAAGTGACCTACGGCGATGTGTTCCACCAGAACGAAGTGGAGCAATCCACCTATAACTTTGAATATGCCAACGTTGACGTCATGTTCAGAACGTTTGATGAGTGCGAAACGGCTTGTCAAATGCTGATTGAAAAGAATCTGCCGTTACCGGCTTATGAGCAGGTAATGAAAGCATCCCATGCATTTAACCTGCTGGATGCCCGCCACGCGATATCTGTTACGGAGAGACAACGTTACATCTTACGCGTTAGAACCCTTGCCAAAGCCGTTGCACAAGCTTATTACAATGCCCGTGAAGAGCTTGGTTTCCCGCTGTGTAAGAAGGAGCAGTAAAAGGTGCGCACCGAAAATTTATTAGTTGAACTGGGTACCGAAGAGCTACCCCCGAAAGCCCTTATCCAACTGGGCTCAAGCTTTGCCGATAACATCAAAGATGCGTTAAGCGCAGCAGAGCTGGGTTACAGCAATGTACAGTGGTTTGCCGCGCCGCGTCGTTTGGCCGTGTACGTTACTACCCTGGCCGAATCACAGCAGGATAAAGTAGTAGAAAAACGCGGCCCTGCCGTCTCTGCTGCCTTCGATGCGGATGGAAATCCAACCAAAGCCGCCATGGGCTGGGCCCGCGGTAATGGTATCAGTGTTGAAGATGCTGACCGTCTGGTTACCGATAAAGGTGAATGGCTGATGTACAAGGCCGAAGTAAAAGGCCAGAAGATCAGTGAGCTGCTGGAAGACATTGTCAGTCAGGCGATTGCTAAACTACCAATCCCTAAACCAATGAAATGGGGTGACTACAACACCCAGTTTATTCGCCCGGTACACACGCTGTGTGCGCTTTATGGTGATGAACTGATTGATATTGCAACGCTTGGATTAAGCAGTGCCAGAACAATTCAGGGCCACCGTTTTCACGGTGAGAAAACCTTTGAACTGGATCACGCTGACAATTACCAGAGTGCGTTGAAAGCCCATTATGTTGTAGCCGATTTCGCCAGCCGCGCAACCAGCATTGCTGAATCACTGAATGCTAAAGCCGACGAACTGGGCCTGATTGCCGATTACGATGAAAGCCTGTTAAACGAAATCGCAGCATTGGTTGAGTGGCCGGTGGTGTTGCAGGCTGGTTTCGACGAAGCTTTCCTGGAAGTGCCAAAAGAAGCCCTGATTTACACCATGAAAGGCGATCAGAAATACGTGCCTTTGCTGAATAAAGATGGCTCTTTATCCAATAAATTCTTGTTTGTTACCAATATCGAGAGTCACGATCCGATTCAGATTATTCACGGTAACGAAAAGGTCATCCGCCCGCGCCTTGCAGATGCCGAGTTTTTCTTTAATACCGACAAAAAGCAAACTCTCGAGTCACGTTTAGCTTCTCTTGAGTCAGTGCTGTTTCAGAAGCAGTTAGGGACTTTAAAAGAAAAGTCGGATCGCATTGCGGCGTTATCGGGTTACATTGCCGATATCATTGGTGCAGATAATGCCCACGCGCAACGTGCAGGTCTGTTATCCAAAACCGATCTGATGACTGACATGGTCATGGAGTTTCCGGATGTTCAGGGCGTTATGGGTAAATACTATGCTCTGCACGATGGTGAGCCAGCGCCGGTTGCCAATGCGTTATACGAGCAGTATTTACCACGCTTTGCCGGCGACCAATTACCTGAAGCGCCGGAAAGTGCTGCAGTGGCACTTGCCGATAAGTTCGATACGCTGGTAGGTATTTTTGGTATAGGGCAGTTACCTAAAGGCGATAAAGACCCGTTTGCGCTGCGTCGTGCCGCCATTGGTGTATTGCGGATTATCACCGAAAAATCATTACTGATTGACCTTGAGGATGTGGTTGCTAAGGCCGCTGAGATCTACGGTGATAAACTTACCAATCAGGACGTCATCGAACAGGTGGTCGATTTCGTATTAGGCCGCTTTAATGCCCTACTACACGACCAGGATGTGGAAACCGATGTTATTCAGGCCGTTTCTGCCCGTCGCCCTACACAGCCCACCGATTTCTTAGCGCGCATTAATGCTGTTGCCGGCTTTAAGCAAAATGAAGCCGCTGAGGCGCTGGCCGCTGCCAACAAGCGGGTAGCGAATATTCTTGCCAAGAATAACGTTGAGGGTGATCAGAAAGTTGATGAGTCACTGCTCTCAGAAGATGCAGAAGTCGCTTTGTATAACGATATTAAAGCGATTCAGGACGGTATTCACAGCCATGCGGCTAACCGTGAATACACTGAAGTACTGGCTCAGCTGGCAACGTTACGCCCTAGTATCGATGCTTTCTTTGATAACGTAATGGTGATGGCCGACGACCCGGCAGTAAAAACAAACCGCCTGGCGTTGCTGTTATTACTGCGTAGTCTGTTTATCACTACCGCAGACATTTCGTTATTAGCCAAATAACAATAAAGTACATTAAAGGGCACCAGGCGTGCCCTTTTTTATTTTCTTTAGTTTGGAGTCAATCATGCAAAAACGTTGGCTAGCTCTGCCGTTATCCCTGTTGATGACAGCCTGTACGCAGACCGGTCAGTACCCCGTCTTTCAGGAAAAACAGCCAGAAATTGTATTTTCAGACTGGTACCTGCGTGGTGTATTTAACTGGTGGGAAGCCAAACCGGCTTATCAATTACAGCGCGGTAGTAATGGCTGGTACGTGGATGTTGAATTGATTGCTGATGAGCAGCCCTACGACTTTAAGTTTTCCAATGCCAACTGGACTACCGGTCAAACCTGTGGCGCCAGTTATAAAGGCCTGGCCATTGCACTTAAACAATCCATGTCGCTAACCTGCGGCGCAGAAGCCGCTAACATGCGCTTTACGCCACCTCGCACTGCAACCTACAGATTCACGGTGAAAGGCAGCCCGAATACCAGTTTGATGCTGAATATCACTGCCCTTTAAGCGGGAAGCAAATAAAAACGGCGACTCAATATTCAATTGATGTCGCCGTTTTTGCTTTAAGGCTATTGATGACTAACGTTATCGTAGCGGATAGGCATGAGCTGAGGCGCGAAATATGCTGTTCATAAACATCACATTTAAGCCGTCAAGATAAGCTCTGACTGTTGGCTCCTGGGTATAAGCGATCACCATCCCCCGTCCCATAGGCTGGTGGATCAGAAACGGCTTATAAGCGCTCTGCGTTTTAAACTCATCCCAGATATAACCACTGGCTACCACTTCCTCCTGGCCCTTAAACCAGGCCACGTTTTTACCGGACTCCAGTTTGATTGGGCTGTAAATATCGTTTCCGGTGACCATAGCCACCACTTCGGGATTCACCCCTGCGGTAAGCCAGTGCTCCTGGTCAACTTCAACCCGGGTCAGAATACCCGCCACATAGTCTGGTAGTTCCTGCTCGTTTTCTATGGCGTTAAGGAAACCTTGTCGGTTTTCGATGGTGGTACCCTCGACCACGTCACCATCACCCTGTGCGGTTACGTCTTCGTCTTTTAAGGCATACTCGCGCTTTACATCCAACAGTCCAACATTCTCGCTGGCTGCCCACTGAGTCGCATTGGCTATGGTAATTAATACACCGCCTTTGCTTACCCAGTCTTTGAGGTTTTCTGCACCGCCTGCCCCCAGATGTCTGGCGTAGTTACCGGAAGGCAGAATGATAACCTGATAATCACTGAGGTTAGCCCAACTCATATTACCGGCGCGGATAGCCGTGACCGGATAATTAAACTGCCGCTCAATGACAAAACGCAGACTGCCTGCACTTAGTGAGCTGGTAGGTTCATCCCATGCCATGGCGATTTTCGGTGCGCTCATGCCTGCCGTGTTTTCACTGCCAAAGCTTGGCCCTTCAACCACCCAGCTGGTATCCACCCCCACTACTCTGGCGCCAGTCTCCGTGGCAATCTGACTGATTTGCTCTGCCAGGTTTTTACCGTTTTGCGCAACTTCTACAATCAGGGTACCGGCAGGATAGCTACCCGATTCCATCTTAAAGGCCTGGTCTGCACTCTTAACCCGGATACCTGCACGCAGTGCCGCCGTTAAGAACCGCCCTGCTGACATATCGCCCCACGGCACAAGGTAGGCCACCTTGGCATCGGCATTAACCAGTTCGGATTGCAGCGGCATATCAGCGGTGATCATCTTGCCTTCTACTTTTACTGCATCGTCACAGCTTTCGGTATCAACATTAAACATTAAAGGCAGAGACCAGCCGGTGACATCATAAATCTGATCGCGAAGTTTATTGGCCCGGCGGCGCTCCTGTTCAGCTACAAAGGTTTTATCCATATCCACCTGCTGGGTAAAGGTGGTCTTGGCAAACAGTCCTCGTGGCTGGGCGGTATCAATAATAAATGCGCCAGCCTTATAGCGCTCACCGCACGCTCTAAAGCTCTCTGATGCCTGTTTAACCTCGACACCATGCTCAGCCATTAATGTGGCTAATCGATGCGTTGCAGCCCTGTCTCTGACGTTTGGCAGAATAAAGGTACGCTCGTCATCATCTTTGCCCGCATCAATCGCTTTTTGTTGATAAAGATAAAAGTCGCTGAGGATTTTTTCACGATGTTCTGCGGTAGTTTCGGCCGTTGCCATCGACGCTACGAAATGGCGCTGCACTGTATCGCGGTATTGCAAAATACTGCCGTCCAGCTTTTCAAATTGCTCACCCCGGGCAGACGCAACCTCATAAGTTGCCGCGGAAGCACCATAGAAAGTTGGCCAGCTGTCACCGTAGCCAGGATAAAAGGCATCAAACACTTCCCGGGTGTAGTAGCTGAAGCCAAATTGATCGAAGTATTTTGCGTTATTCTTACCGATGGTAACGTTATTTTCCAGCTGCTCTTTCTGCATATGAGGGTTGATAGGCTGCGCAGCAGGCACAAAGAAGTAGCTCGAGTCGCCACCCATTTCATGCAGATCGATGACCACAGTGGGTTTGTATTTGTTAATTACACGAATGCGAGCTTTGGTTTCAGGCTGGGTGATAGCCAGCCAGTCACGGTTCATATCGAATAGATAATGGTTGGAACGTCCACGCGGCCAGGGCTCGTTGTGCTCAGCGCTCAGGCGGTCGGTACTGTGCTCCATCCCCACTGTTGCATAATACTGATTGATAAAGCGCATACGGCCATCAGGATTTTGCATCGGGTCGATAAACACCAGGGTGTTATCAAGGATCTTCTTTACCATGGGTTGATTAGTAGCGGCCAGTAAATGGTAAGCCGTTACCATTGATGCATCCGTACTGGAAATTTCGTTGCCGTGGACACCGTGCTCCAGCCAAACTGATGAGGGCAAAGAAGTAATTAGTTTGTTGGCTTCACTGGCAGAGGTGGTTCTTGGGTCAGCCAGACGGTTCATGTTTTTAGCAAATTGCTCAAGGTTGGCGAGATTTTCTATAGAGCCGATTACCGCGTAGATGAGCTTGCGCCCTTCCCAGGTTTCGCCGAACTCCACTACTCTGATATTGTCAGGCGCAGCAGCCTGTAATGCATAATAGTATTTTAAGGTATCAGCATGGCTGGTAATCCGCTCACCCAGTTCATAACCGAGCACATCCTGGCTGGTAGGAATGCTGGCGTTGTATTGGGCAGCTGGCCACATTTCAAAGGTGTCTTGCTCGGCTAAAACCGGCGAGGTAAAACCCAGTGATGCAGTAATAGCTGCTGCAAGTAGTAGTCGTTTTTTCATTATTATCAATTCCGCAGTCGGGCTGTATTGTTAGATGTTCAATGTAGCTGTGTTTGTATCGGCTGTCATGATCATCAGTCATGCATAGCTGCCTGTTATCGAAAAGCCATAAAAAAACCCGGCAGGTCTTGCCGGGCTTTTAGTTTATAGAATTAGCAATAACAGCCTACACGTCGAGGTTTTCTACGTTCAGGGCGTTGGCTTCAATAAAGGCACGTCGCGGTTCAACCTGGTCGCCCATTAGCGTTGTGAACAACTGGTCACAGGCAATGGCATCTTCGATGGTGACCTGTAGCATACGACGGCTTTCCGGATCCATGGTGGTTTCCCAAAGCTGTTCAGGGTTCATTTCACCCAGACCTTTATAGCGCTGGATATACTGACCGCGCTTCGCTTCACCCATGAGCCATTCCAGTGCGTCTACAAAATAGGTTACCGGCTCTTTTCGCTCATTACGCTTAACATAGGCACCCTCTTCCATCATGCCATTAATGGCTTCGTTAAGGCCTTTAATGCGCTGATATTCAGCAGACTCTATAAAGTCTCTGCCAAGGTTATATTCGTAGTCGATACCGTGCATACGCATGATAATAGCAATGTAGAATTCGCTACGCTCAGCGTCATGTTTAATTTCGTATTTGTATAACGCGCCATCGGTTTCCTGTGTTTCCAGCGCGCTGGTAAACTCGGAGGCAAATGCAGCTAAAGCATCTTTATCAGTCAGATCGTCAGTAGACAGTGTTTTGGTATAAATAAGTTTGTACCACAGGCTCACTGGCATTACCCGGTACATGCGCGCAATCATCTTTTCTACGCCCTGGTATTGCTGTACCAGATTTTCCAGCGCCACACCTTTGATAGGCAACGCATCTTCGCTGGTATATAACTCAGCACC
The DNA here is from genome assembly GCF_002993365.1 of Marisediminitalea alba. Classification (GTDB taxonomy): domain Bacteria; phylum Pseudomonadota; class Gammaproteobacteria; order Enterobacterales; family Alteromonadaceae; genus Alteromonas; species Alteromonas alba. The sequence goes on along the minus strand of NZ_PVNP01000182.1, from coordinate 40,493 downwards.
ATCCATCGCGATAGAAGTCAGATGTTTGGTCAGTGAATCATCGTCTTTGAGATACTGTTCCTGCTTACCTTTTTTCACTTTATACAGTGGAGGTTGGGCAATATACACATAGCCGCGTTCGATAATTTCTGGCATTTGGCGGTAGAAGAACGTCAGCAGCAAGGTACGGATATGCGAGCCATCCACGTCCGCATCGGTCATGATGATGATACTGTGATAGCGCAGTTTTTCCGGGTCATATTCGTCACGACCAATACCACAGCCCAGTGCTGTAATTAAGGTAGCGACTTCCTGAGAAGACAGCATCTTATCGAAGCGTGCTTTCTCAACGTTAAGGATCTTACCTTTCAATGGCAGGATAGCCTGGTTTTTACGGTTACGACCCTGCTTGGCTGAACCACCTGCAGAGTCACCCTCCACTATATACAGTTCGCTAAGGGCCGGATCTTTTTCCTGACAGTCAGCCAGTTTTCCTGGTAAGCCGGCAAGGTCTAATGCACCTTTACGACGTGTCATTTCGCGGGCTTTACGCGCTGCTTCACGAGCGCGTGCTGCATCAATAATCTTGCTGGCAATGATTTTACTTTCTGTTGGGTTTTCCAGTAAGTAGTCAGCCAGTTTTTCGTTCATGGCAGACTCTACAGCCGGACGCACTTCAGAAGAAACCAGTTTGTCTTTAGTTTGTGACGAGAATTTCGGATCAGGTACTTTTACTGACACAACTGCGGTTAACCCTTCACGGGCATCATCACCACTGGTAGAAGTCTTGGCTTTTTTGTTCAGCCCTTCCTTTTCCATGTAGTTATTCAGGGTACGAGTTAGTGCCCCACGGAAACCCGCTAAGTGAGTACCACCGTCACGCTGTGGAATGTTATTGGTAAAGCAGTAAATATTTTCCTGGAAGCCATCGTTCCATTGCATAGATATCTCAACAGAAATGCCATCTTCTCGTTCGCTGGAGAAGTGAAATACCTTTTGGTGAATAGGTGTTTTGTTGCGGTTAAGGTATTCAACAAACGCCTGAATACCGCCTTCATAATGGAAGTGATCTTCTTTTCCGTCGCGCTCGTCTTTCAGTTTAATTGATACACCTGAGTTCAGGAATGACAGTTCGCGTAAACGTTTGGCCAGAATTTCATAGTGGAATTCAACATCCGAGAAAGTATCAGTACTTGGCCAAAAACGTACTGCAGTACCAGAACTTTCAGTATCACCAATCACGGCCAGTGGCTGTTGTGGTACACCGTGCTGATATTCCTGCTCGTGGGTTTTTCCTCCACGACGGATTGTTAGTTTTAGTTTGCTGGAGAGTGCATTTACTACCGATACACCAACGCCGTGCAAACCACCTGATACCTTATAGGAGTTATCATCAAATTTACCGCCAGCGTGAAGTACAGTCATAATAACTTCAGCAGCAGACACACCCTCTTCCGGGTGTAGTTCGGTAGGAATACCACGGCCGTTATCAGACACGGATACAGAGCCATCAGTATGAATTTGTACTTTGATTTCAGAACAGTGTCCTGCTAACGCTTCGTCAATGGAGTTATCTACAACCTCGAACACCATGTGATGTAGACCTGTTCCATCATCGGTATCACCTATGTACATGCCGGGACGCTTCCGTACTGCGTCCAATCCTTTCAGAACTTTAATACTGGAAGAATCATAATTGTGCTGTTCTGACATTCAGTTTTACTCCTCGTTCACGTTGCAATGTTCCACGTGAAACAATTTTTTGTCTTTATATTTATTCACAAATTCAAGTTGTTCTTGTTCTATGGCAGTAACAAAAACCTGGGTCTGAGTTTCTAACAACCCATCGATGAACCGTTCTCTTTTTTCTGCATCCAATTCGGCACCAATATCGTCGAGCAAAAAGATACTGTGCCTACTGGTTTCCAGCGTAAATAGCTTTGTCTGGGCTAATTGTAATGCAGCAACTGCCATTCTTAACTGTCCGCGTGATAGCACTTCCTGGGCCTGGGTTTTGTTTACCCTAAAGCGTAAATCTGCTTTATGAGGACCAACAGAGGTGTATCCCACCTTTCTATCGTAAGGCAGCTTTTTATTTAAAGCCTGCGATAAATCGCTATCTTTTTCCCAGCCCCTATAATACGAAATTTCGACAGAAAACTCAGGTAGAAATTGCCTACATGTGCTTTCGAATACAGGAATTAATCGGTTGACGTATTCGCCGCGTAATGCATCTATACGCTCCCCTAGCACGATAATCTGCTGATCCCAATATCCCGTGTCATTTTGGGCGGATTGTCCATTATAGTCCTTTAACAGCGCATTGCGATGCTTAAGTACCTTTCCATAGTTTTTTATCAGTTCTGAATAGGATTGTTCCACGTGGAACAATCCCCAGTCGCAGAATCGTCTTCTTTCTGAAGGTGATCCAATCACCAAATCGGTACTTTGAGGGGTGAACAATTGAATAGGCAGTAAACTCACCAGATCACTAAGACGCTTAAAATGTTCGCCATTAACACTACATTTGAACTGTTCTGAATTTCCCCGGGACAAACCAATCTTGAATTGTTTACCGTCGTCATTCTGGCAGCTGGCGAAAATCGTGAACGCATCGTTATCGTGCTTAATAACCGATTGGTGTTTGGAGGTTCTGAATGAACGGCCATATCCCAGGTAATGAAGCGCTTCCAAAAGCGAAGATTTTCCACTACCGTTTTTACCGGTAATGATACTTAGTGATGGCGACGGACTGAATTGTACAGACTCGAAGTTTCTAAACTTTGTGAGCTGCACCTTATCCAAAATCATAAAACAATACTTACGCTCTGGGTGAAATAAAAACCGGGGATTAAATACAACAAAGCCGAATATCGAGATTCGGCAATGTATTCAAAAGTTATAAAAATGATGGGCCCACTACACCTACAGGCGCATGGGCATTATAACGTACAGGGCTGCACCATCATCAGCGTCTTCGATAAGCGCACTGGAATTGGCATCCATAAGATTGATCTTAACGTTGTTTGAATTAATAGAATTCAATACATCAATTAAGTAAGCAACGTTAAAACCTATCTCAAGAGAATCGCCCTGATAATCAATATCGACGATTTCCTCGGCTTCTTCCTGTTCTGGGTTATTAGCCGTAATCTTTAATTCACCTGAAGAGATGTTTAAACGAACACCGCGGAACTTTTCATTCGATAAAATAGCAGCACGAGAGAACGCATCTTTTAATACATCTTTACTGGCCAGGATAACCTTGTCGCCGTCTTTAGGTAGTACACGACGATAATCCGGGAAGCGACCGTCAACCAACTTACTGGTAAAAATGAACTCAGTAGAAAACATGCGAATATGGTTCGCGCCAATCTGAATTTTTAACAGCTTGTCGTCGTCTTCAATCAGACGGGAAATTTCCAGCACACCTTTACGTGGAATGATAACCTGACGTGCTGGCAAGGTAGCGGCAGTATAATCAAGTCGACAAAGTGCTAAACGGTGGCCATCGGTAGCAACGGTTCTTACCAGGTTTTCTTCGGTTTCAAGAGACATACCATTGAGGTAGTAACGTACGTCCTGCTGTGCCATGGAAAAATGAACGCTGTCGATTAGGCGTTTAAGATTTGCACCTGATACTTCAAACTCAACTTCGCCTTCCCAGTCTTCGAGATTCGGGTAATCGCTGGCTGATAACGTTGAGAGAGTATAACGACCGCGACCAGCACGAATAACGGCTTTATTGCCATCAAGTGAAAAATTGATTTCTGTACCATCAGACAAGCCACGACAAATATCAAAAAGCTTCTTGGCAGGTACGGTGATCTCACCTTCGGCAAAGTCTCCTTCCAGTTGTGTACTGGAAATTAACTCCACCTCTAAATCTGTACCCGTTAACCAAAGTGCGCCTTCACTAACTTTTATTAAAACGTTAGATAGAATCGGCAGAGTATGGCGTCTCTCTACTGCCCCGGATACTAGTTGTAATGGTTGTAAAAAGTTTTCCCGGCTGATGGTAAAGTTCATCGAATTCTTTTCTCACCTGTGTTGGTTTCTGTTAAGAAGACAGTGTTCTTATCAAATTCTTATAGTCTTCTTTTATATCATGACTTTCTTCTTTTAGCTGCTCTATTTTGCGGCAGGCATGCAACACCGTAGTGTGGTCTCTGCCACCAAACAGATTACCCAACTCGGGCAAGCTATGATTCGTCAATTCCTTAGATAACGCCATGGCGACTTGTCTTGGCCTGGCAACACTGCGGCTGCGACGTTTTGACAGAATATCAGATACCTTTATTTTATAGTAATCTGCGACCGTTTTTTGAATATTATCCACCGTAACCAGCTTTTCTTGTAACGCGAGTAAATCTCTCAATGCCTCACGCACAAAATCAATGGTGATTGGTCTGCCGGTAAAATTTGCGTTGGCAATAACGCGGTTTAATGCGCCTTCCAGTTCCCGAACATTCGAGCGCAAACGTTTGGCAATAAAGAAAGCAACCTCGTTAGGCAGCTGAATATTATTCTCAGACGCTTTACGCATCAGAATCGCCACCCGGGTTTCAAGTTCTGGTGGCTCAATTGCGATGGTTAGTCCCCAGCCAAACCGCGATTTAAGCCGGTCCTCTACCCCGTCAATCTCCTTGGGGTAACGGTCGGAGGTAAGAATGATTTGCTGATTACCTTCCAGCAACGCATTAAAGGTATGGAAAAACTCTTCCTGGGAACGTTCTTTATTGGCAAAGAATTGAATGTCATCAATAAGTAACGCATCCACCGAACGATAAAACCGCTTGAAGTCTTCGATGGCATTATTTTGCAGCGCTTTAACCATATCCTGCACAAAACGCTCGGAGTGCATGTAAATGATTTTAGCATCCTGCTTAGTATTGAGGATGCCGTTACCTACTGCATGTAATAAGTGAGTTTTACCTAAACCAGTGCCGCCATATATAAACAGCGGGTTATATGAGCCGCCTGGATTGTTGGCTACCTGGCTCGCCGCAGCTCTGGCTAACTGGTTAGACTTACCCTCAACAAAGTTATCAAACTGATAAGTGGGATTGATATTGCTCTTGTGACTCACGCCTTCCGGTATAGGGATGACCTTATTTACCGTCTGCCCTGCCGATACTGGTGGATTAACCCTGGCACTTACCGGCGCCGGTGCAACTGGCGGACTTTGCATTGATGCATTGTTGCCATTAGTGAAAGCGTTTGTTTGTTGAGGCGGCTGACTGTAATTATCAACAGATGCAGAAAACGACGATCCCCTTGCCGATCCGCGGATCGGATCGCTGTCGGTGGCACTTGGCGCCGGATTAGACGCAGCCGGCGCAGCACGACGTTGAACCACCTCGAAACGCAGCTGTGGCGCCTGTTGGCCGCCGCTGAACTCAACAAATAACTGATTAATCTTGTCGCGGTATTTTTCGCGAACCCAGTCCAGAATAAACCGATTCGGAGCATAAAGCGTTACAGCATCCTGATTTTGTTCTGAAGTTAGTGGTCTTATCCACATAACAAACTGCTGTGTAGGGAGTTCCTGACGCAAACGCTCCAGGCACTGATTCCATAAAGACATATTATTATTATGCTCCGTTCTGGCTCTAGGCCTTATTTTTATTGTTATTATCGATGTTTAATGTTGTGTATAAATGCTGCGGGTCGCATCGACTAACAAACAGGTGAATTGTGAGTAAACTGATGATGTCACGCTGATCGATTAACTAGCTTGTGGATTATCTTACTTATTCGATCCAAAGTAAATCCGGATCAGCAAAAAACCCCGCCGAGAAAAGTTTAAATTTATGTTTATTAAAGAAAAATCTTTAAATCACGATCAGATCGCACAGGCCTGATCGATGATCCTGTATAGGCGATCAGTAGCCGATCGTGTGCTTGACAAGACCTGAATTTGGTGGATCGCCACTAAAACTGTGGATAAATTGTATTGACAAAAATAATTATTCACAGTCCGCGTAATTTCTATTCGAGATAGGGCAACAAAATTAGGATTATTAAGTGGTTTAACGGGCTTTTCCATTGACAATAGCCCCGGAGATCTCTAGAATTCAGCGTCCTTTTGTAGCACGCCTATTATTTGGGCAGTTACAATAAGTATGTTTAACCACGTAAAAGTGAGACTTTGGTCATGAAAAGAACGTTTCAACCGAGTAACCTAAAGCGTAAACGCTCTCACGGTTTCCGTGCTCGTATGGCGACTAAAAACGGTCGTAAAGTACTAGCCGCTCGCCGTGCAAAGGGTCGTGCTCGCCTTTCTGCTTAATGGTATTTACCAAAAGTGGGCGAAAACCAGTTTTCCCGGGAGTTAAGGCTTCTTACTCCCTCCCACTTTACTTATGTTTTCGATAAAGCAATTCCAGCAGTATCACCGTGCTTTACGGTTCTAGCCAGACATAATCAGTTAACTCATCCCCGTATTGGCATCACCTTAGCCAAAAAACGTATTCGCAAAGCTAATCAGCGCAATCGCATTAAACGTTTAATTCGCGAGAGCTTTCGTCATCGCGCGCAGCAACTCCCCGGTATCGATATTATTGTGGTCGGCAAGACCGGCGCCGATGCATTGTCGAATGAAGAAGTCTTTGTCACGTTGGAAAAGTTATGGAAAAAGCTCGAAAAGCGCTGCACTACGGGCTAATTGCGCTGCCGCTGGGACTCATTTACTTTTACCGGTTATTTATTTCGCCGGTGCTTGGACAGCGTTGTCGCTTTCACCCAAGCTGCTCAGTTTATGCCTTAAATGCATTTAAATCGCACGGATTGTTAATTGGCGGTTGGTTATCTATCAAACGCATATTAAAATGCCACCCTTTGCACTCTGGCGGATACGATCCGGTACCCGAAAACAAACAAGACAATAAACACTCAAATTAAAAGAGACCAGTATGGAATCGCAACGAAGTATTCTGATTATTGCCATCGCATTTATCAGCTTTTTACTCTGGCAAAAGTGGCATGAGGCCTACGGACCGCAGCCAGTTCAACCAGTAACCCAGCAAGCGGCAGACAGTGTACCGGCCGGTGTACCCTCAGCTTCATCAGTCCCTGCCAGCAATGGCACTGACGAAGATGTGCCTGTTGCAGCGAGTGAAGCTTTGCCGCAGGCAACAGCCAGCAACAGTACTAAGCAAACGATTTCAGTAGTTACCGATACACTGAATCTGACGATTAGTTTGGTAGGTGGTGACGTTATTCACGCCGACCTGGTTAAGTTTCCGGTTACGCAGGGCTCAGACGAACCCTACAGCTTACTGCGCGCTGGTAACGGATTGTATGTTGCACAAAGCGGGCTGGTAGGTGCAAATGGCCCCGATGGCAGCTCACAAGGCAGACCTTTATATCAGGCACAGGCGGATTCATATGAGTTAAACGGTGACACACTGAGTGTACCGTTAACCTGGTCAAGCAATGATGGGATTAGCATTACTAAAACCTTTACATTCACCCGTGGACACAACGATGTGGATGTGAGCTATGCAATTACCAATAATTCTGGTCAGACTGCTCAATTTCAACAATATGCCCAGCTTAAGCAAACCACCGCTGAACAAGAAGGCGGTAACATGTTTATGCCAACCTATCGCGGCGCAGCTTACGGCACAGCAGACGATCGTTATAATAAGTACACATTTGGCGATATCGAAGATGACCCACTGCGAATCACCACCACAGGTGGTTGGGTGAGTATGCTGGAGCACTACTTTATTTCAGCCTGGGTACCATCTCAAACCGAAACAAACTCGCTTTACAGCCGTATGGTGGCTAATCAGTACGCGATTGTTGGCTACACTGGCGAACCCACATCAGTAGAGAGCGGACAGGTAATTGAATTAAACAGCACACTTTATCTTGGTCCCAAGGATCAGGAAAAACTGGCTATGCTGGCAAATGGCTTAGACCTGACCGTAGACTACGGTATTTTATGGTGGATTTCGCAGCCACTATTTACCCTGCTTAAATTCCTGCATAGCCTGGTAGGTAACTGGGGTTTGGCCATTATCCTGATTACCATTATTGTTAAAGGTGCCATGTACTGGCTGACCAAGAAACAATACGAATCAATGGCTAAGATGCGTAATCTGGCGCCTAAGATGCAGCAACTGAAAGACCGTTACGGCGACGACCGTCAAAAGATGTCTCAGGCCATGATGGAGCTCTACAAGAAGGAAAAAGTTAACCCTATGGGCGGCTGCTTCCCACTGTTGCTGCAAATGCCTATCTTCCTGGCGCTCTACTGGGTACTGCTGGAAAGTGTGGAATTACGTCATGCCGATTTTATTCTGTGGATCACCGATTTATCGGTAATGGACCCCTACTTTGTACTGCCTATATTAACCGGTGCCAGCATGTGGATGCTGCAGAAGCTGCAACCCACCACCATGACCGATCCGATGCAACAAAAAATCATGCAGTGGATGCCGGTTGCCATGAGTGTGTTCTTTATCTGGTTCCCGGCCGGTCTGGTACTCTACTGGTTTATCAGTAACGTGATTACCCTAATCCAGGCAAAAATGATATACGCCTCTATGGAAAAACGTGGCATTAAGTAAATAATTAATCCCAATAAACTACTTAAAGCCCGCATTCATGCGGGCTTTTGTTAACAGGAGAGCAGTCACCATGCCTTCATTTGATATTGTGTCAGAAATAAACATGGAAGAAGTCCGCAATGCCACGGAAAACGCTAACCGAGAATTGTCGACTCGCTTTGATTTTCGTGGCGTAGAAGCCAGCTTCGAATACAAAGACAAAACCGTAGTAATGGCCGCCCAGGCCGAGTTCCAGCTCCAACAAATGGAATCCATGTTCCGAAATGCCTGTGCCAAACGTAATCTTGATACCTCAGCCATCGACTGCAAACCGCATACTGTCACCGGCAAAAATTATCGTCAGACAATAGCGTTTAAAGAAGGCATTGAGCAGGCCGTCGCTAAGAAGATTGTTAAACTGGTCAAAGATGCCAAAATTAAAGTACAAACGGCTATCCAGGGCGAACAGTTGCGGGTTACCGGTAAAAAGCGAGACGACCTGCAACAGGTTATGCAACTGGTTAAACAGGCAGAGCTGGGCCAGCCATTTCAATTTAATAATTTCCGCGACTAGAGCTTAATTATGACTATCAGCCACTCCGACACCATTGTTGCACAAGCTACCCCGCCCGGGCGAGGTGGTGTTGGCATAGTGCGGGTATCCGGCCCGCAGGCGTTAAAAGTGGCTGAACACATATTACGCACCCCATTATCACCCCGTCAGGCTACTTACACTGATTTTTACAATGCCATGGGTGAAATCATCGATCAGGGCATCGCTATTTATTTCAAAAACCCGCACTCCTTTACCGGTGAAGACGTGGTGGAGTTTCAGGGTCATGGCGGGCCGGTCATTATTGATATGCTACTGGAAGCCATTTTAGCAGTGCCCAATGTCAGACTGGCGCGGCCAGGGGAATTTAGCGAACAGGCTTTCTTAAACGACAAATTGGATTTGGCCCAGGCTGAAGCCATTGCCGACCTGATTGATGCCAGCTCCCAACAGGCCGCGAAAAGTGCGTTACGCTCGTTACAGGGTGAGTTCTCAGAACAAATCAATACCCTCAGCGAAGCCATTATTCATTTGCGTATGTATGTAGAAGCCGCTATCGACTTCCCGGATGAAGAGATCGACTTTCTATCCGACGGCAAGGTCAGTAATGACCTCACCACTATTCTCGAACAAGTTGGCAAGGTTCGCAGCCAGGCAAAACAAGGTACGCTGCTACGGGAAGGTATGCAGGTAGTTATTGCCGGCAAACCCAATGCCGGTAAATCGAGCCTGCTTAATGCGCTGGCCGGCCGTGAAAGCGCCATCGTAACCGATATCGCCGGTACCACTCGGGATATACTGAAAGAACACATCCACATTAATGGCATGCCACTGCATATTATTGATACCGCCGGTCTGCGCGAAAGCCCGGATAAAGTGGAACAAATAGGTATTGCCCGCGCCTGGGAAGCAATTAATCAGGCCGACCGGGTATTGTTTGTGGTCGACAGCACCGAATCCGATAGCATCGACCCGTACCTCATCTGGCCCGAATTTATGCAACAGCTGCCTGCTGGCATGCCAGTAACGGTTATTCGCAATAAGGTTGATAAAACCGGCGATGAAATCCGCCTGCATCAGATCGATTCAGCTCATGGCGCATTTACCACCATCGCGCTGTCGGCCAGTACCGGTGACGGAGTAGAGGTGTTAAAAGATCATCTGGCAGCCAGTATCGGCCTGGACACCACCACCGAAGGTCAGTTTATCGCCCGCCGCCGTCACATGGATGCCATTGATACCGCGCTGGCGCATCTGGAAACGGGCGAGCAGCAACTTAACGATAATCTGGCTGGCGAATTACTGGCTGAAGAATTGCGCCTGGCCCATCAGGCGCTCACCGAAATCACTGGCGAATTTACTTCCGACGATCTACTCGGTCGTATCTTTTCCTCCTTCTGTATCGGTAAGTAACCAGCTGCCGGCAACCTACCCCGACTAAACATATTCCCTGGCGGTTATTATTGGTATAATGCCGCCACTTTAAGCATAACTGCCACAAGGTTTATCCGGAGTAATATGGATCGTCACTTTACACTGCTAGTAGGTTCTGTACTGGGGGCCAGCGAATATGTTGCTGATGCCATTGCTGAGGCCCTTCGTGCCCGTGGATATAAAGTTACTATACTCACTCAGCCCGATATGGACGATATCGAAGCAGATTCCACCTGGTTTATCTGTACATCAACCCATGGTGCCGGCGATTTACCCGACAATATTCAGTCTTTTGCAGCCCAACTAGAAAACGAAGATCTCAGCGATGTTGAGTACTTTGTGGTGGGTCTGGGTGACAGTAGCTACGATACCTATTGCCACGGCGCCATTGCCATGGAAACGCTAATGAATAAAGGCGGTGCCAAGCTCATGGCCGATCCGTTACACATTGACGTGCTGCACCACCCCATTCCGGAAGATCGCGCCGTAGAGTGGCTGGAACCCATTCTCGACACGCTGGACTAAATGTTTACCCAGGCCGAATTAAATGCCCTTACCTCACCGCTGAGCAATGCGGCAAGGGTACTATATTGTCTGGCACTACGTCCCAAAGCCAATCAGGACACATTGTTATCTAACCCGCTGCAGTACAAAGAGCTACTGGCTTTGATGAACAGCGACCCGCAACGGGAGCCGGTGACTCGCGGCCGTGAGATTAATACCTTGCTGGAAGAACTCACTCAGGCCGGACTGGTGTCATTACCTGAATCACTGAGCCTGGATATGTCGCTTAATGGCAAACGCGTTCTGTTACCCCTTATCAGCAATACCCAGGGCTATCAGCCCTTTCATCAGCAACACTACGCCATGCATCGCGACTGGCAACCAGAACAAAAGGTGTTTGATGATATCGCAGCGCTGATTGGATTAATTGATAAAAGTTTTGATGAACAGGACATTGGTGAGTTTGTGGCCTATTGGTTGGGCCGTCCGGAAGCGGTATTCAGCAGCTATCAATGGACACAGAAGTTCACCTACGCGTTGAAGAACCGCCGCACCGCCAAAGGCTATCAGGCCACAAAAAAAGTGGGTAATCAGGTTGTCACCGTTGAACCGGGCATCGAAGCAGATGATAATGCCAGACAGCTTGTTGCTAAATACGCCAATAAATCAGGTAAAAATTAATCATGGATTCATTTAAAGATAAACTTAACTCACTGGCCAGAACGCTGGGTAAAGCGGTGCCAAATGAATCTGAATATATCGATTACAAGACGCTGCGAAAGCAATACGAAGCTCAGGCCAATCAGGAAATCGCCCAGCTCCAGCAACAATCCAAAAAGCAGCGCATCGAAATGCTGCATGGTCGCTCAGACCTTAATCCTCGCTGGACCTTCGCCAATTTAATTGAAGACAGTGATGACGTGGTTGAAGCGGTCAGCATTGCCCAGTCTTTTATTGCCGCCCACGAAGACAAAGCCTGGCGAGAGGCGGGCTCACACATGATGATATTCTACGGAGACTATGGGCGCGGTAAATCGCACATAGCCGGCGCTATTGCACATCAACTTATCGACCAGTATGAAGTCACCGTGTTGTACCGCCAGCTCTCCACGCTGCTGGAAATGCGTCATTCTGCCTATGACTTTGGCTCTCAGGACAACGCCGGGCAAAAATTCCGTGCCGCCCATCAGGAACTACTCGATGTGGACATGCTGATCCTCGACGAAGTTTGCGTTAACGAAACCGTATTAAAGAAAAACTCGCAAAGCTGGCTGGGTAATCTGCTGCGTCAGCGCCTGGTAAACAAGAAAAACTGTATTCTGATCACCAACCACAACCTCGGCGATCTGGAACAGGCTCTGGGCCGCTACTGCTTTGAATCGCTCAAAGAGTACGATACCTACAAGGTCAGGTTTTCCGGCCCGAGCCGACGTAAAGGCCTCACTCTCGACGAAGAAGATCAGGTCACCTCAGCACCTCGCTATCAGCCTAATCAGGTCCGCTAACGCCCACACAAATCAATGAGAAGCGCCGTTTATACGGCGTTTTTTTATCGCTTATTTCGACGATTCACGTATAAAAGCATCCATTCGATAGCTATAAACTCCCCTCGAACAATAAAAAAACATCCTCAATAGCCCGCTTCACATTATTTTTATCAACATCGCGGCACACCATGATCGGATCGAAAACGTGATCCACGGATCCAAAACCATTAAGATCTGAATAACTCTTTTCCACAGTAAAACGCCGCTATAAGCCGTATAATACGGGTTGCAGGCCGATCGGATCCTGGATCTATTAAACAAGTTATCCCCAGTTAGATCAAAGCTAGATCACTGCTGTGAATAACCTCTGAGAAGTAGCTGTGTACAAGCTTTGATCTGAATTGTGATAAGATCCGGTCGGTGCTGGCATGTGGATAAAACAGTGCCTTATACACAGGATCCCAGTAGAGTTGTGATCGGGGTATTCCAGATCTTATTGATCGCGTAATATCATGTTTTAAATAAGGAAAAATGACTTACACACAGATCTGGCGATCCCTAATAAGAATAAATATAAAAGATCTAAATAGATCCTATACTTTAATAACACGATCCGCTTTTCAGCTTTACCAGCAAAATGTAGAAAATTTAACCATTTTCATTAGCCAAGAACTCAGCTAAAATACGCGCCCTTTTTTCTCCACTGGCTAATACTTCGTCCAGTTAGGTAATTAGTGAGGTAACTATGTTTTATCAGCAGGATTACGATGTCATCGTAGTTGGCGGCGGTCACGCCGGTACCGAAGCTGCACTTGCTGCTGCCCGTATGGGCGTGCGTACCCTATTACTTACCCATAATGTCGAAACCATCGGCCAGATGTCGTGTAACCCTGCGATCGGTGGTATTGGTAAAGGCCATCTGGTAAAAGAAATCGATGCCTTAGGTGGTGCAATGGCACTGGCTATCGATCAGGGCGGGATCCAGTTCAGAACGCTTAACTCCAGCAAAGGCCCTGCTGTGCGTGCAACCCGCGCCCAGGCTGACCGAAGCTTATATCGTCAGGCGATCCGCAACATCGTGGAAAACCAGCCAAACCTCACGCTGTTCCAACAAAGCTGTGATGATCTGATCGTCGAAAACGATCGCGTCTGTGGTGTGGTAACCCAGATGGGCCTGAAGTTCCGGGCGAAAACCGTGGTGTTAACCGTTGGTACATTCCTGGGCGGTACCATTCACATTGGTCTGGAGAATTATCGTGGCGGGCGTGCCGGCGATCCACCGTCAATTGCCCTGGCCGAACGGTTACGAGCGCTGCCGTTCAGAGTCGATCGTCTTAAAACCGGTACCCCGGCACGACTGGATATCCGTAGTCTGAATTTTGATGTAATGCAGGCACAGCCTGGCGACACGCCGGCACCGGTGTTCTCGTTTATGGGTAACCGTGAAATGCATCCGCAGCAGATCCCGTGCTACATCACCCATACTAACGAGCAAACCCACGAGATTATTCGTGGCGGACTGGATCGTTCACCGATGTTTACCGGTGTGATTGAAGGCGTTGGACCGCGTTATTGCCCCAGCATCGAAGATAAAATTACCCGTTTTGCCGATAAGAACTCACATCAGATCTTTGTTGAGCCTGAGGGGCTGAACAGCGTTGAGGTGTATCCAAACGGGATCTCAACCAGCCTGCCCTTTGATATTCAGCAGGCGCTGATCCATTCCATCAAAGGCTTTGAAAACGCGCATATCATTCGTCCGGGTTATGCCATTGAGTATGACTTCTTTGATCCCCGCGACCTCAAACAAACCCTGGAAACCAAGTACATTGATGGTCTGTTCTTTGCCGGCCAGATTAACGGTACTACCGGCTACGAAGAAGCCGGTGCTCAGGGTCTTATTGCCGGTGCCAACGCGGCCTTACAGGTACAGCAAAAAGATCCGCTGATCCTGCGTCGCGATCAGGCCTACATGGGCGTACTGATTGACGATCTGGCAACGATGGGGACTAAAGAACCGTACCGCATGTTTACCAGCCGGGCTGAATACCGCCTGCTGCTGCGCGAAGATAACGCCGATATGCGTCTTACTGCTGCAGGCCGCGATATCGGGCTGGTGGATGATGAGCGCTGGCAGGCCTTTAATGCCAAAATGGAAGCGGTTGAACAGGAACAACAGCGTTTGCGTGGTCAGTGGATCCATCCTGAACACGCCGCGGTTGCTGAGTTAAACACGTTGCTTAAAAACCCGGTGAGCCGCGAACATTCACTGGAAGAGCTAATCCGTCGTCCGGAAATGACCTATTCGTCATTGATGAGTATTGAATCACTGGGGCCGGGCCTTGCCGATCCCATTGCTGCCGAGCAGGTGGAGATCCAGATCAAGTACGCCGGTTACATCGCTCGTCAGCTCGACGAGATCGCGAAAACCCAGCGCCATGAAAATACCCTGTTACCAGCAGACTTTGATTACAGTAAAATATCCGGGCTGTCCAATGAGGTAGTGGCTAAGCTTACCGATGCCCGCCCGGAAACTATTGGCAAAGCAGCACGGATTTCAGGAATTACGCCGGCCGCCATTTCGCTGCTGTTGGTTTACCTGAAAAAACACGGCATGTTACGTAAACACGAGAAGCAGTCTGCCTAAATGAGTTTTGACCGACAAAAACTAAGTATCATTTTACGCGACGGCATCGATGCGATGTCATTGGTGCTGTCTGAAGAACAGCAAAGTTTGTTGCTCGACTATGTTGAACGTATCCACAAGTGGAACAAGGCGTTTAACCTGACATCGGTTCGTGAGCCCGAACAGATGATGGTAAAGCACATCCTGGATTCACTGGCTGTGGCGCCGTTTTTAACCGACCAGCGCTACATCGATGTGGGTACCGGCCCCGGTTTACCAGGTATTCCACTGGCCATTGCCTGCCCGGATAAGCACTTCACGTTACTCGATAGCCTGGGTAAGCGGGTGCGCTTTATGAAGCAATGTGCATTCGAGATGAAATTGGTCAATATCGAGCCCATCCAAAGCCGGGTTGAGGAACACGTGCCCGCGCAGTACTATGATGCAGTACTCAGTCGGGCATTTGCCTCGCTGAAAGATATGTTGCACTGGTGTGAGCATCTGGTAGATACTCAAGGGAAGTTTCTGGCACTGAAAGGCCAGTATCCGACCGACGAAATCGCTGCCATTCCGGCTACCTGTACTCTGGAATCATCTGTAGAGCTATTCGTACCGGGGCTGGAAGGCGAACGTCACCTGCTGACGGTTCAAAAATCATAGTTGGGATCAAACGTGGCTAAAGTAATTGCAATCGCAAATCAAAAGGGCGGTGTGGGTAAAACCACTACGGCAGTAAACGTATCTGCGTCAATGGCTGCCACAAAACGCAAAGTGTTACTGATTGACCTGGATCCACAGGGTAACGCTACCATGGGGAGCGGCGTGGATAAGTACGAGGTTGATGCAACCAGCTACGAAATGCTGATTGAAGACAAGCCGGTTGACGAAGTCATCGTTAAAAGTACCTCGGGTAAATACGATTTAATTGCCGCCAATGGCGACGTTACCGCGGCCGAAATTAAACTCATGGAACAGTTTGCCCGCGAAGTGCGTTTGCGCAATGCCCTGCAGTCGGTTCGCGATTACTACGATTTCATTTTTATCGACTGCCCGCCGTCGCTGAACCTGCTTACGGTTAACGCGCTGGCAGCCGCTGATTCAATTTTAGTGCCCATGCAGTGCGAATATTATGCACTGGAGGGACTCACGGCGTTGATGGACACGATTCAGAAACTGGCTTCGGTGGTTAATCCGGAATTAAAAATAGAAGGTGTGCTGCGGACCATGTATGATCCGCGTAATCGCCTGGCCAATGATGTGTCTGAACAACTCAAACGGCATTTTGGCGAGCAGGTATACCGTACCGTGATCCCTCGCAATGTACGTCTTGCTGAAGCCCCAAGTTTTGGCGCGCCAGCCATGTATTACGATAAATCATCGACTGGCGCCAAAGCCTACCTGGCGCTGGCCGGAGAAATTTTGCGACGCCGGGATAAAACGTCAGAAATGCCTGCCAAGGCTAGTTAAGAAAAAGAACATTCAGGCATTGAGGATATTATGTCAGCAAAAAGAAGAGGATTAGGACGCGGGCTGGATGCATTGCTAGCTACCAGTCAGTCAGCCTCACGCAGCGAAGATGGCGAAGCCGTAACTTCACAAAACAGTGAATTGAGAAAACTGCCTATCGAATTTTTGCAGCCTGGCAAATATCAACCCCGTAAAGATATGTCGCTGGAGGCGCTGGAAGAACTGGCCTCCTCTATCCGATCGCAAGGTGTTATCCAGCCAATCGTTGTGCGGTTAGTAAGTACTGACAAATATGAAATTATTGCCGGTGAACGCCGGTGGCGTGCCGCGCAGCTGGCGCAACTGGATGTAGTTCCCTGCCTGATTAAGGACGTTCCCGACGAAGCCGCCGTGGCCATTGCGCTGATCGAAAACATTCAGCGTGAAGACCTCAATGCCATGGAAGAAGCCCAGGCACTGGACCGCTTAATGAACGAGTTTGAATTAACTCACCAGGAAGTGGCCGAGGCGGTAGGTAAGTCACGTACGACCATTACCAATCTGTTACGCCTCAATAATCTTAACGACGATGTAAAGTTACTGGTTGAACACGGTGATATAGAAATGGGTCACGCCCGTGCTTTACTGGCGCTGGAAGGTGAATCTCAGTCTGATGCCGCGCAAATTGTTTCTGGCAAGGCGCTCACCGTTCGTGATACCGAAAAACTGGTGCGTAAAATTCTTGAACCTGCAGAACCCAAACCCCCCAAAGAAATCGACCCGGATGTGAAAAGTCTGGTGAATAAGTTGTCGGATAACCTGGGTGCTAAAGTGTCGATTGACCATAACGCGAAAGGGAAAGGTAAGCTGGTGATAAACTTTAATGATTTAGACCAGCTCGACGGTATTTTGTCGCGGATAAAATAGCCTTTTTAAGGCGATTTTTGCGGCTAACTCGTCTGACCTTCTGTTATAGACTCAGAAAATTTTCACAATAACATACAAAAAATCCATAACGGTTGAATTCTACCGCTAAAACAGTATACTTCTGTCGCTTTTTGTTGGGTTTCACAACCAGAGAATACATGTGACAAAAAACTTGGCCGACAAAGGAAAATCAGTGGCCAAAAAAGCGGCGCTTTTTCAGACTATATGTGCGCTGATTTTCATTCTCATAACAGGGTTGTTGAGTACCGTTGATAAAGCCTTAGCTTTTGCAGCGGGGACTATCATCAGTATCTTACCCAATCAGATTTTCGCATTGTTTGCGTTCAGATATGCCGGGGCGAGTCAGTTAAGACTGGTCACGAAAAGTTTCAGCCAGGGCTCAAAGTTAAAACTGGCTGCAACAGTAATTTTGTTTGCTATTGCGTTTGCAGGTTTAAAGTTAGAACCGCTGCCGGTATTTGCCGGATTTGCAATAGCAACGGTCAGCTACTGGCTGGCGTTGTTTCGTCAACGATAGTACTAACAATAAAAAATAAACGTATCGCCCTTAGTCGTAAATAAACTAAGGCGAAGGTCGTAGAGACGAAACCAGTAAAGCATTTTAAACTTTAATTTTTTTAGGTTGAACAATGGCATCTGAATACACTACCTCAGAATATATCAAGCACCACTTGACCAATGCCTCCATGTGCAGCACCGAAAACGGCATCGCGTTTAACGCGCAATGTGCCGATGCTGGATTTTGGACCTGGCATATCGATACGCTGGCATGGTCTATTGGTTTAGGTTTACTGTTTTTGTTTTTATTCCGCTCGGCGGCCAAAAAAGCAACCACAGGCGTTCCTACCAAATGGCAGGCATTCGTGGAATTAGTTATCGAGTTCGTCGATGACAACGTAAAGAGTACTTTCCACGGTAAGAGTGATCTGATTGCGCCGTTAGCACTGACCATCTTCGTATGGGTGTTGCTGATGAACCTGATGGATTTAGTACCGGTAGACGTCATTCCAATGATTTCCGGCCTGATTGGCGAAACCTTCTTTGGTGTGGATGCCCATCACGTATACAACAAAGCAGTACCTACCACAGACCTTAACCTGACCTTCGCGTTAGCCCTGGGTGTGTTTGTACTGATTATCTTCTACTCGATTAAAATTAAAGGTGTAGGCGGTTTCATCAAGGAACTGACCATGCAGCCATTTAATCACCCGGCGTCTATTCCAGTTAACTTTATTCTGGAAACCGTTACCCTGCTGGCACGTCCGCTGTCACTTGCGCTACGTTTGTTCGGTAACCTGTACGCCAGTGAGCTTATCTTCATCCTGATCGCAACTATCGGCT
Source organism: Marisediminitalea alba (assembly GCF_002993365.1). Lineage (GTDB taxonomy): Bacteria > Pseudomonadota > Gammaproteobacteria > Enterobacterales > Alteromonadaceae > Alteromonas > Alteromonas alba. Next base: position 21,617 of record NZ_PVNP01000182.1, on the reverse strand, counting down.
ACTTCCAGCTGCCGTTGCACTTTGCCTGGGCCGTGTTCCACATCCTGGTTCTGCCTCTGCAAGCCTTCATTTTCATGATGCTGACCATCGTTTACCTGAGTCTGGCGAGCGAAGATCACTAGAAACTAACAAGCGGTTGTCGCGAGTAACCTGGAAGTTCGCGGCAACCACATTGAAACGTGTTTTAACTTTAACTTTTAACTTTAACTTTAAATATAATCGGAGACGTACATGTTATACATCGCTGTTGCACTACTGATCGGTATGGGTGCCCTTGGGACTGCTATTGGTTTTGGTCTGCTGGGTGGTAAATTCCTTGAATCTGCTGCACGCCAACCAGAGCTGGCACCTCAACTGCAAGTTAAGATGTTTGTTGTAGCGGGCCTTATCGATGCGATCGCAATGATCGGTGTTGGTATCGCTTTATACCTCTTGTTCGCTGTTGGTGCTTAATTTTTATTAACTCAAGTCTATTAGCGAACATTTATGAGGAGGAGCGGTTGTGAATATTAACGCCACTCTAATTGGTCAATTAATCGCATTCGTCGTTTTTGTGTGGTTCTGCAAAAGCTACGTATGGCCACCATTAATGGCTGCGATTGAAGAGCGTCAGAAGAAGATAGCCGATGGCTTAGCGGCTTCTGATCGCGCTGAGAAAGACCTGGAGCTTGCTCAGGCGAAAGTCTCTGAGCAACTTAAAGAAGCGAAAGCACAAGCAGCTGAAATTATCGAGCAGGCTAAGAAGCGTGGAAATCAACTTGTTGATGAAGAAACGCAGCGCGGCCATGCTGAGCGTGAAAAAATTATCTCGCAAGGTTATGCCGAAATTGAAGCTGAACGCAATCGTGCCAAAGAGGAACTGCGTAAGCAGGTAGCAGCATTAGCTATTGCCGGCGCACAGCAGATCCTTGAACGTGAAATCGACGCCAGCGCGCAAAGCGACATTGTTGAAAAACTTGTCGCCGAGCTTTGAGATAGGAGATGAGCCATGTCTGAATTGACAACCGTAGCTCGTCCCTATGCGAAAGCCGCTTTCGATTTTGCTGTTGAGCAAAGTGCCATTGCCAAATGGCAGGAAATGCTGAGTTTTGCCGCTGAGGTTTCGAAAAACGAAACGATTCATCAGTTATCGACTGGTGCGATGGCGGCAGACAAACTGGCAGACCTGTACATTAATGTCTGTGGTGACTCGCTCGATGAACATGGTCAGAACTTAGTAAAAGTACTGGCTGAGAATAAACGTTTAACTGCGTTGCCTGAGATTTCTGCTTTGTTTGATTTACTTAAAGCAGATTATGAAAAAGAAGTAGAAGTATCTGTTACCTCTGCAGCTGAGCTTACCGAAGCACAGCAATCTGAACTCAGCACATCGTTAGAAAAACGTTTGGCACGTAAAGTGAAGCTTATTTGTAACGTGGATCCTGCCCTGCTAGCCGGCTTAGTTGTTAAAGCTGGTGATACAGTCATCGATGGTTCCGTGAAATCTAAATTGAACCGTCTCGCAGACGCGTTGCAAGCATAACGGGGATAAGAGCATGCAACTTAATTCCACTGAAATTGCCGAACTGATCAAGAAAAGAATTGAACAGTTTGATGTAACCAGTGAAGCACGCAATGAAGGTACTATCGTCGCAGTAACCGACGGTATCATCCGCATTCACGGCCTGGCCGATGTTATGCAGGGTGAAATGATTGAGCTTCCTGGTGGTCGTTACGCGATTGCACTAAACCTTGAACGAGATTCAGTTGGTGCAGTTGTTATGGGTCCTTACTCGGACCTGCAAGAAGGACAAAAAGTCCAGTCTACTGGTCGTATCCTTGAAGTACCGGTTGGTCGTTCACTGTTAGGTCGTGTTGTAAACACCCTGGGTGAAGCAATCGACGGTAAAGGTGCTATCGAAACTGATACTTTCGAGCCAGTTGAAAAAATCGCACCGGGCGTAATCGAGCGTCAGTCAGTTGATCAACCAGTACAAACTGGTTACAAGTCTGTTGACTCTATGATTCCAATCGGTCGTGGTCAGCGTGAGTTAATCATCGGTGACCGTCAGACTGGTAAAACAGCGATGGCAATCGATGCCATCATCAACCAGAAAGGTACTGGCGTTAAATGTGTATACGTAGCGGTTGGTCAGAAAGCCTCTACTATCGCTAACGTGGTACGTAAACTGGAAGAACACGGCGCACTGGCTCACACCATCGTTGTTGCCGCGTCTGCTTCTGAGTCTGCTGCCCTGCAATACCTGGCGCCATACTCTGGTTGTACTATGGGTGAATACTTCCGTGACCGCGGTGAAGACGCCCTTATCGTATATGATGATTTGTCTAAGCAAGCTGTTGCTTACCGTCAAATTTCACTGCTGCTGAAACGTCCTCCTGGTCGTGAAGCATACCCAGGTGACGTATTCTATCTTCACTCACGCTTACTTGAGCGTGCTGCACGTGTTAACGAGCAGTATGTTGAGCGTTTCACTAACGGCGAAGTTAAAGGCCAGACTGGTTCATTAACGGCACTGCCAATTATCGAAACGCAAGCGGGTGACGTATCTGCATTCGTACCAACTAACGTAATCTCGATTACTGACGGTCAGATCTTCTTAGAAACTGACCTGTTCAACGCAGGTATCCGTCCGGCGGTTAACGCTGGTATCTCGGTATCTCGTGTTGGTGGTGCTGCGCAGACTAAAATCGTTAAGAAGCTGGGCGGTGGTATCCGTTTAGCCCTGGCTCAGTATCGCGAACTGGCGGCATTCTCGCAGTTTGCATCTGACCTTGACGAAGCGACTCGTGCCCAGCTTGAGCACGGTGAGCGCGTTACCGAACTAATGAAACAGAAACAGTACACTCCACTGTCAGTGGCGGATACTGGTGTTTCCCTGTTTGCGGTAGAAAAAGGTTATCTGAAAGACGTGGAACTGAACAAGATCCTCGATTTCGAAGCGGCCTTACATTCATTCATGAACAGCGAATACGCTGATCTGATGAAGACTATCAATGAAACAGGTAACTACAACGATGACATTGAGTCTCAGTTGAATGACGCTTTAACTAAATTTAAAGCGACACAAACTTGGTAATCAATGGCTGGTGGTGCAAACCACCAGCACAACGTTGAGTAATCGGAGAGATAGTCATGGCCAGCGGTAAAGAGATAAAAGGTAAGATTGGGAGTATCAAGAATACTCAGAAGATTACCAGTGCGATGGAAATGGTGGCTGCGTCTAAAATGAAAAAGGCGCAGGAACGTATGTCTCATGGACGTCCATACGCACAAAGCATGCTTAAAGTGATTGGTCACATTGCTAACGGTAACCTTGAATATCGTCATCCTTATCTGGAAGAGCGTGAAGTCAAGCGCGTTGGTTATATCGTTATTTCTACGGATCGTGGCTTGTGTGGTGGCTTGAACACCAACGAGTTCAAATTAGTATCGCAACAGGTTAAAGAGTGGCGTGCTAAGGACGTAGAGGTCGATTTTGCTGCGCTGGGTTCAAAAGCCTGTGCATTCTTCAACCGGTCCGGCGGCAACGTACTTGCTGCAGAGTCTGGTTTAGGGGATGCGCCTACGGTAAGCGATATTGTGGGTGTTGTTCGCGTAATGCTTAAAGCATTCGACGAAGGTAAGCTGGATAAAGTATTCCTGGTTTACAATGACTTCGTGAACACAATGACACAGCAGCCTGTGAGCAATCAGTTACTGCCTTTGCCAAAGTCAGAAGACGAAACGTTAAAACATCGCTGGGATTACATTTACGAGCCGGATCCAAAACCTATTTTGGAAGCATTAATGGTTCGTTACATTGAATCTCAGGTATATCAGGGCGTAGTTGAAAATGCCGCGTCGGAGCAAGCTGCCAGAATGGTTGCAATGAAAGCCGCAACCGATAACGCAGGCAACCTGATCGATGATCTTCAATTGGTATACAACAAAGCGCGTCAGGCCGCAATCACACAAGAAATCAGTGAGATTGTTGGCGGTGCCGCAGCGGTGTAGGCAAAGGTTTATAAAAGTTAATGAGGACAAATTATGAGTCAAGGTAAGGTCGTCCAAGTCATTGGCGCCGTTGTGGACATTGAGTTTCCACAGGATGCGGTTCCAAAGGTATATGACGCGCTTAAAGTTACCGAAGGTGACTTGTCTGGGTTAACCCTGGAAGTGCAACAACAATTAGGTGGCGGTGTCGTTCGTGGTATCGCTCTGGGTTCTACTGACGGTCTGCGTCGTGGTCTGGTAGTTGAAAACTCTGGTGCGCCAATTAACGTACCAGTAGGTGTTAAAACGCTGGGTCGTATCATGGACGTACTGGGTAACCCAATCGACGAAGCAGGCCCAATTGGTGAAGAAGAGCGTATGTCTATTCACCGTGCAGCGCCTAGCTACGAAGAACAATCAAGCGCGGTTGAACTGCTTGAAACCGGTATCAAGGTAATCGACCTGGTTTGCCCATTCGCTAAGGGTGGTAAAGTTGGTCTGTTCGGTGGTGCGGGTGTAGGTAAAACCGTAAACATGATGGAACTTATCCGTAACATCGCTATCGAGCACAGCGGCTACTCAGTATTCGCCGGTGTTGGTGAGCGTACTCGTGAGGGTAACGACTTCTATCACGAAATGAACGATTCAAACGTTCTGGACAAAGTATCACTGGTATACGGTCAGATGAATGAACCACCAGGTAACCGTTTACGTGTTGCTCTGACGGGTCTGACGATGGCAGAGAAGTTCCGTGACGAAGGTCGCGACGTACTGTTCTTCGTAGATAACATCTACCGTTATACACTGGCCGGTACCGAGGTATCAGCACTGTTAGGCCGTATGCCTTCAGCGGTAGGTTATCAGCCTACACTGGCTGAAGAGATGGGTGTTCTGCAGGAGCGTATCGCCTCTACCAAGACTGGTTCAATCACGTCTATCCAGGCGGTATACGTACCAGCCGATGACTTGACTGACCCGTCACCAGCTACCACCTTTGCTCACTTGGATGCAACGGTAGTACTGTCGCGTGATATCGCGTCTTTAGGTATCTACCCTGCGGTAGACCCACTGGATTCAACTTCACGTCAGCTGGATCCACTGGTAATCGGTCAGGAACACTACGAAGTAGCTCGTGGCGTTCAAACCGTTCTGCAGCGTTATAAAGAGCTGAAAGACATCATTGCGATTCTGGGTATGGACGAACTGTCTGACGAAGACAAACTGGTTGTAACACGCGCTCGTAAAATTCAGCGTTTCCTGTCTCAGCCATTCTTCGTAGCAGAAGTATTCACTGGTTCTCCAGGTAAATACGTTTCTCTGAAAGATACCATCAGTGGATTTAAAGGCATCCTGGCCGGTGATTATGATGATCTGCCAGAGCAAGCCTTCTACATGGTTGGTTCTATCGACGAAGCGCTGGAAAAAGCCAAAAAATAAGCCTGTTTGAAACCGACCGGCTCTGCTAAGCAGCCGGTCTTATTCAGGCAAGGCTTTACGTACCTATCAGGAGGTTATTATGGCAATGACAGTTCATCTGGATGTAGTAAGCGCAGAGAAGTCTATCTTTTCTGGTCTCGTTGAAACAATGCAGGTGACAGGAAGCGAAGGTGAACTGGGTATCTACCCTGGCCACGCGCCTCTGATCACTGCAATTAAGCCTGGCATGGTGCGTTTGGTTAAACAGCACGGTGAAGAAGAAGTTATTTATGTTGCTGGTGGTGTACTTGAAGTACAACCTGGCAGTGTAACTGTTCTGGCCGATACGGCAGTAAGAGCAGAAGACTTGGATGAACAAGCTGCTGAAGAAGCTAAACGACGTGCCGAAGAGCACATCGCCAATCCAGGTGCTGATTTTGATTACGCCGAAGCTGCATTAGAGCTAGCCGAAGCAATTGCCCAGTTACGATTGATTCAAAAACTGCGCAAGTAAATCGTTATAAGCATTATCTAAAAGCCCGGGCATTGTCCGGGTTTTTTTATACCTGGAATAAATGTAAAACCTGAATTGAAATAATAACTGTATAAGTATACAGTTGGCAGTGTATTTTAAGATTATTCAAAGGTTGTCATCATGGCAAAAGCCAGGTGTTGAGTGGTGTTGAATAACGTACCGAGAGTAAAACTCATTCAACAAGGAGATGATTAAATGAGTAACCCCGAGCCATTAACCACCCGTTGCCTGTGCGGCGACACCAGCTTAACCGTTGTACCTAAGTCTATGGAAATAGGCGCTTGTCATTGTAATACCTGCCGAAAGTGGTCGGGAGGCCCTTTTTTAGCCATCGAGTCTGAGCAGGTTAGCCTAACTGGCAACAATGTTGGCCATTACGATTCCTCAGAGTGGGCTGAGCGGGTTTTCTGCCAGCAATGCGGCACTCACCTCTTTTATAAACTAAAAGACGGTCACGCCCACTATGTGCCCGTTGGGTTGTTTGCCCAGCAGCAGGACATGGTGCTGTCTCATCAGATTTTTATCGACAGTAAACCGCACTATTATCACTTTGCCGAGCAAACCACCAATATGACTGGCGCAGAAGTCTTTGCAGCGGCTACCGGAGAGAAACCATGAGCAAAGACACCCTGATTAATTACGTGGAACTGCCCTGCCGGGATTTGCCCGCTACTAAAGCATTCTTTGCGGCGGTATTTAACTGGACCTTCACTGATTACGGCCCGGCTTATGTGGAGTTTCATGACAAAGGCATCGTAGGCGGGTTGTATCAGTCGGAACTTGCTTCCGTCACTGCTAATGGTGCGGCATTACTGGTATTTTACAGCCCGGACTTAGCCACAACTCAGCAGCGTATAGAGGCTAATGGCGGCACTATTATAAAACCGATATTCGATTTTCCCGGTGGCAGACGCTTTCATTTTACCGAGCCGAGCGGTAACGAGTTTGCAGTGTGGAGCGATAAGTAAACGCTTTCATAAAAGCTACCATCACAGTGCTGCATAAGGTAATGTATTGCGTCGCATTGACTTTGCAACGCAATACATTATTTAGTTAGAAGGCAGATGAAAAATAACAAAAACGCAGTGCTGCATGTCTGGATGTTGCCGCTTCTGTTTGTCTTAGCCTGTTTTACTTTATGTTACCTGACCGGGTCGTTGGATTACCGCAGCATAACAGACGAACGCTCCCAGCGTGATTTCAACGCGGCGCTGGGTATGCCGCTGATCATCGGTTATTTATGGCTGGCATTACGGATATTGCACCGACGGTCCGGTAAACGGATTGCCGATTTTCTGGTTCAGACCAATCAACTGTCGCAATACCGCCAGCACATGAAAACGTTGGAAAAAAAGCTGATACGCCATGTTATTCTAGCTGCAACGCTGTCTATCGCAATTACCCTGGTGTATCTGATCAGCGAAGATCTTCTGGCCTTTAATCAGCCATTCTCAGTACTGCTGCTTAATGTTATCGCCGTGCCTTTCTGGTTTTTCCTGTTTTTGTTCCTTATCCAATCAGCGTCATTCACGCATTATCTTTATAAGCGCTTGGTGCTGACGAATATCCACCAGCACTTTTGCTACTGCAAGCCCATTTGTGACCTGGGTGTCAGCAATGTGATATTTTCGCTGTTTATGTTGCTGTTGATACCTGTATTCTGGATTGGTAAATCGGTGCCGCTCATAGATGGTTTAATTCTGTCAGCGACGACGGCATTTATGATCGTTCTGCTGTTTCTACCAGTATTCAAAACAGTTTTTCTGATGCGTAGGCATCGCAACCAGAGTATTCAGCAAATAGAAGGGCAGCTTGCCAGTCTGATTATGAACGGCAAAGATAATCCCGGAGCGTTTTCGGGAGAAAAGCTGTATAAACTTAATCAGCAACTTGAAGCCTTAAGACAACATCGTTGCTGGCCAAAAGATGGGCCCGTAAATACCAAAGTATTTATTATGTCGACCGGTCTACCTTGCTGTTTTTTGGTGCTTATGTGGTGGTTAATTTAGGGAAGTTAGTAAAATGAAAGTGTACGGTGACAGCCGCTCGGGCAACTGTTACAAAATCCAGTTGCTGTTAGGGTTATTAGGTAAGCAGTGCGAATGGAAAGAAGTAGATATCTTAAACGGTGAAACGCAAACCGATGCGTTTAAACAGCTTAATCCGGTCGGCAAGATCCCATTACTCGAACTCAGTGATGGCCGATGCCTGAGCGAGTCAAATGCTATTCTGAATTATCTGGCCGCCGGTAGCGCATTTATCCCCTCCACCGAATTTGAACTGGCTAAAATGCTACAGTGGCAGTTCTTTGAACAATATACGCATGAGCCTGCCATTGCGGTAGCGCGCTTTATAAACATATACCTTGGTCTTCCTGCTGAGCGCCAGCAAGAATATGAGCTAAAGCAACAGGCCGGCCATAGAGCCTTAGCGGTAATGGAGCAGCAGCTAATGCAAACGGTTTTCCTGATTGGCGATGAAATGACCCTGGCTGATATATCGCTGTACGCCTATACCCATGTGTCTCATGAGGCCGGTATCATGCTTAACGAGTATCCGGCTATCCGCCGTTGGTTGTCGATGGTGGAAGAACACCGCGGCTATATGCCAATGCAGAAGAAAGATTGATTGATCGGCATTAATACCGCCGCGGGAGAAAACGCTGCCATTGGCTGGTAAAGGTATTGAGCAAACTTAGCAGTGGTGCCGGGTCGAGCTGTTCGACAGACTCCAGGGTATAGGCCACGGCCTCTAACGTCGAAAAGCTATAGTCCAGGTCTGAATTTCGAATTGAATACTGACCTCTCTGGTGCAGTGGTAATTTATAAAACGGATAGCGGTTTAACCAGGCATTGCTCTGCCAGATACCGAAGGCCTGCTTCCAACTGGCATCAATAAAGATCGCCCGTTTGATACGAGCAGAAGCATTTTCAGCTCCGGTTAGTAACTCGGTACTATGTTCAGCAGGATAAAACACCGCAGTTGGTGCCGGATTAGCCGCCAGGTACTGCTCAAGCTCAGTAAAATCGCCCGCCAGTTTGCCTGTCACAACGGTGATGTTTGACAGTGCCAGGCTAAGCAGTCTGACCGTATTCTTAGCGTGTACTGACTCTTTAGGATGTTGCATGATGATTACTTCGGTATAATTGGTAATTGGGTGCACTGCATGGCAAAGGCAGGTTTGAACCGGGTAACTACATTTAGGGCATCTTTTGCGCATGACTATAAAAGCGTCGACTGGTAGAGATTACGGTAAGCTTACCCCAGCGGAGCGAATTTGGCACACGGTAGGTCTTATTCCTGAGGGGTGTGTGGCGTCGTACGGTAAAATAGCTGATTTGGCAGGACTACCAGGGCGTGCCCGCTATGTGGGGTATTGTTTGCGCAATGTACCCGCCTCACTTACACTACCCTGGCACCGCGTATTACGCAGTAATGGCCAGATTGCTTTTCGGGCAGGTACGTCACAAGCTGATACTCAATGTGAGCTATTGGCAGAGGAGCAGGTTCTGGTGCAGAATAATCGGGTAAATCTCAAGCTGTATGGCTGGGAGCCGGGGCTGGATGTGCTACTGCATCAATTAGCATTTTAATGTCTTCTCTCTGAGCAAGGTTTTTATGGCATCGTTAACAATTGGAATTGAACAGCTGGAAGTCGGCATGTACGTGCTGCAGATTGCTGAACAAAAAGCCGGTACGGTGCAGATTAAAACCCGCGGCCGGGTAACCAGTCAGGCTATTATTGACCAGTTAAAACGCAAAGGCATCAAGCGGTTAATTATTGATACCGACCTGTCCTCCCACACCGCAAAACCAAAAGCAAGCGAACAAAAGCAACCTGAGCTGGATACCCGAGTGCCGCTTGCCGCGGAACTGGTTAAGGCGGAAAGCTTGTATCAGCAGGGAATTGTCCTGCAGAAGAGCCTGTATGATGCCGTCCAGGAAGGCACCCCCTTTGACGACTTTGTGCCGGCAGAATTTGCCCGGGCGCTGGTGGGCTCGCTGGATAGAAACCCGGATGCGTTGTTATTACTTTCCCGGATCCGCGAGAAAGACACCTACTTACTCGAACACTCCCTGAACGTTGGCATTTTATCGGCTCATTTTGCCCGTTCCCTGGGAATGTCTCAGCCGGAGATCGAAGCGGCAGCCTACAGCGGGCTGCTTCACGATCTGGGCAAAATCAAAATCCCTGATGAAATTCTGCATAAACCCGGTCGGTTAACAGAAGATGAAATGGACGTGATGAAAAAACACGTTGAGTATGGGGTTGAGTTCTTGTCTGCCATGAAAATAGATACCGGCCTGATAAAAGTGGTCAGTGAGCACCACGAGCGACTCGACGGCCAGGGATACCCCAATCGTCTGAGTGGCGAGGATATTTCTTACAACGGTCGTATACTGGCCATCACAGACATGTACGATGCACTAACGGCCGATCGCTGTTACAAAGCCGGAATGCCGAGTCAGAAAGCCCTGCAGATCCTGATGAAAGACAGTGAAACCAAGTTGGATGCCACCTTATTGCAGCAATTTATTAAATGCATGGGCATCTATCCACTGGGGTCACTGGTTGAGTTATCCAATCAACGGGTGGCGATGGTTATGCATCAAAATGAGCAGCAGCCTCTGCGACCGGTAGTTAAAACTTTCTATTCCATTAGCGGCGGGCACTACATAACGCCCAAAGACATCGATCTCAGTAAAGATTTACAAATCAATATTGTAAAGGCTGTCACCCCGGCGCAATACAATATTGATATTAATCGCTTCTTTAAAGAGTCAATCATGGTGTAAAAACCGGTGTTGCAATTTAGAAACAGCCGAATGTGTAAACATTGCAATTATTGCATTGAGCAGGCGCTGAAATGACTGCCGTATTACCTCTTCTCCATTCGTTTTTAAACCTCTGCAACTCCCTGATATCAATACCTGAGCGGCGGATTCATCTGACGTTCATTAATCCAAAGCTATTGTTGGAACAGGATTTGCTCCCGTCACATTGTATGCGTAAGTTATCTGAGGAAATTATGAAAAAGCTATTTTTAGTGTGTGCCGTTTCTGCTGCTATTTCTTTAACCGGTTGTGCTAACAGCAACAACACCCAACGAGGAGCCGCTATTGGTGCGGTGGCTGGTGCACTATTAGGTAAAGCCACCGGCGATAACGATAAAAGCCGTTACGCCTGGGGCGCGGTAGTAGGTGCCATTGCGGGCGGTGCTATTGGTAACTACATGGATAAACAGGAAGAAGCGCTGCGCGAAGAACTCGCAGACACCGGTGTGGACGTAGTGCGTGAAGGTGATACCTTACATCTGATTATGCCCGGCGATATTACTTTTGCGACCAATTCATCGGCTATCAGTCCAAACTTCAACCCGGTGCTGGAAGACGTGGCCCTGGTACTGAACGAATACGAAAAAACCGTGCTGATGATCAAGGGGCATACCGATGATACCGGTGCCGAAGAGTATAACCAGGTGCTTTCTGAGCGCCGTGCTAACGCGGTGAAAAATCTGCTGATGTCATACAGTGTAAACGCCCAGCGGATCACCACCGTGGGCATGGGCGAGTATCAGCCTAAAGTGCCAAATACCTCTGCCGAGAATCGTCAGCAGAACCGCCGTGTTGAACTGTCTATCCAGCCTATTACCAACTAGACACGCATAATCTGACCCGCCTTACCAGCGGGTCTTGCTTAGTGCATCCCGTTATAAGCTTTGATCTGATCGGCCACGCTGTCGGCAATGTCATTGGGAATTGGGATGGTTAAGTGATACTGAGTAACTTTCCAGCCTGCCTCGGTTTTAACCAGTACGCCAGTCCCCCGGGTCAATCCCAGTGAAGCATTATCCAGCAGTTCATCAAACCAGGCGACATCTTTGTTGGGCGAAAAGTAAATATGACGCTCCCTGGATTTATACGTCCAGCCAGACCCCCGATCAAAAACCGGTTTCGCATAGTTCTTAAATTCTTCCAGCGTCCAGGTTTCAGACGCATCGGTACCAATAAATATGGCTTCCTCATCATACTGCGCAAAATAACTGGCATAGTTTGCTTGCGCAGCAAACTTATGTAAGTTACTGATTACATTATCAACAACTTCTTTCTCTGTGGCTAAAGCTGAATGGCATAGAAGCCCTATTAAACAAATTAACCAACGCATAATGTCTCCCTTGTTGTGGTTTTGCTCCCGATGATGACCTCTTTGAGCACATAAGACGCTGTTTTCAATATAAACGTCGTGCTGTTTACTTGCAAATAAGGGGGCGTCGACTACTTTCATGATATAGGCGCGGCGATTTTGGCCGTCTTGTTGTATTCAATTCTCTGGAGCTATGGCGTTGATGAACTTACTTTTGAGGCTGACTGTCGGGCAAAAAATTCTCCTTATCCCGATCATTGGTACCCTCAGTTTTGCAATTTTTGTGATTATCAACAGTGTTGTTTCTGCACAAAATGCCAGCGAGCTTGAGACCGCCCAAAACATTGACTTTCCTGCGCTGCAATTAAGTACCTCAGCGTTAACTAACATGGAAAAGGTCCGCGACATACTTGCTTCATCGGTGACCACTGGTGACACAGAGGGTGTGGATACAGCCAGGCAGAAAGCGGACGTGGTGAGAGCCGATCTGACCTCCATAAGCCGGATTGCACCGGAATTATCCGGCGACATTAATACGATTCTTAATACCTTTAATGCCTACAGCGACATGGCTTTATCGCTGACCAGTTCCATTCTGGACAACACTGCGGACTTTGCCACCCTCGGTGACCAGCTCGAAACCATGAATAGCCGCTACGACGAGGCGATAAATCAGCTCAATGGATTTAAAAGTAGCCGGCAGCAAACTTTTGAAAAGGCTTTTGAGCAATACAACAGTGCTCAGGATTTCCTGTTTTGGCTGGGGCTTCTGATGGGGGTGTTAACCACCCTGGTATTATTTGGTACGGCCATCCCGGTTACCAAAACCATTACCGGTAATTTAACCCGGGTGGTTAAATCTTTGCGTGACATCGCTGAGGAAGACGGCGATCTGACCATTCGTATTCAGACTAACGCGCAGGATGAAGTGGGCGATTTGGTGAAATACTTCAACCGCTTTATGGAAAAACTCCAGCGCGTGGTAAAAGACATTGTTGATACCACCCTGCCCCTGTCTGATCTTGCTCAAAACCTGAATCAGCTAACCGATACAACTAATCAGAATATTAGTCAGCAACAGGGCGCTGCCGTCCATGCTAAGCAGGCTGTTGATAACATGAATCACTCGGTGATTGCGGTGGCCGAGAGTGCCGCAGAAGCTGCCAGGGCCGCAGATGAGGCTTCATCTGCCTCTAGCAACGGTCAACAAGTGGTCAACAGTACGGTCACCAATATTCAGGCTTTAGCTCAGAATGTGGAAGAAACAGCTGAAGTAATCAGAAAGCTCGAAAATGACTCTAATCAGGTGGGTGTGGTGCTCGATGTTATCAAAGGCATTGCCGAGCAAACCAACTTACTGGCACTCAATGCAGCCATCGAAGCCGCCCGGGCCGGTGAGCAGGGCCGCGGCTTTGCTGTGGTGGCCGATGAAGTGCGCACTCTGGCCTCAAGAACTCAACAATCAACAGAACAAATTCAACAAACTATCGAACGTTTACAAACCGCTGCCCATCAGGCTGTTTCCGTGATGTCCAGCGGTACGTCTCAGGCTGAGGGGAGTGTTGCGGAAGCTAATAAAGCCGGTGACAGCCTGGTTGTTATTGCCGAAACGATCAACCGAATCAGCGCCATGAATGGCCAGATTGCCAGTTCGACGGATGATCAGCAGGCGGTTGCACGGCAAATCGTTGGGTTTGTGGACGAGATATATGCCCGCACGGATGAAACCTCGCAGAATTCCGATCGACTTGCTTCTGCAAGCACCGAACTGGCTGGTCTGGCCAAGAATCTGGAAAATATCGCCCGCCAGTTCAGGGTCTGACATTCATCACGTAACAGTTTGATTTAAAAGCCCGGGGATAACGGGACTTGATAAATTGGTCTGCCATCGTGAGATGGCTGGTTATTCATTTACCTGGAAAATACTATGAAAAAACAACTGATAGCTGTAGCCGTTTCACTTCTTGGTGTAACGCACAGCGCGAATGCCGAAATTAATTTCAGTGGATTTGGTAGTGTTGTCGGCGGAATAGCGACTGACGATGAGGTAACAGTTCGTGGCTACACCGACGACATTGAATTTAAGCAAGGCTCATTTTTTGCCCTTCAGGCTTATTCGGATCTCACTGACGGATTAACTGCAACGGTTCAGGTCAGAGCGCGAGGAAGTGATGACTGGGAGCCTGAATTCACCTGGGCTTACCTGTCTTATGAGCTTGACTCGAATTGGCGTATTCAGGCCGGAAGGCAGCGTATTCCGCTCTACCTGTACTCCGATTATCTGGATGTGTCTTATGCTTATCACTGGATTTCACCGCCTTCTGAAGTCTACAAAGCCCCTTTTGACTCTATCGATGGTATCGCCTCAATCCATAATTTCACTGTTGGTGATGCGAATCTGGACTTGCGGTTGTATTACGGTCAGGAGGACTTTGAAGCCGGCGCTAACTCCTATGAGATCAATAACATTATCAGTGCAGTGGCGAGCGTAAATTATGGCTGGTGGACATTTCGCAGCAGCTATACCCAATTTGAGATCACCGGTGAACTTGGCCTTGGACCGCTGGTTGATGCCTGGTCCGCCACCCCTTTCCCGCAGGTAGGTAGTGATCTTGATGTCAATGAGGATGATTACAGTGGTCTTGAGGTCGGCGTGATTTTTGATAATCAGGACTGGCTTTTTGTGGCTGAGTATATTCCGTCATCACTGGATAACGGTTTGATCGGCGATTACACGCCATGGATGGTCTCAGTGGGTAAACGGTTTGGTTCTGCACAGATTCACGCAACCGTTGGCGAGGATAAGGTGGAAGCTTATGACGAAAGCTTTAAGCAGGTACCTCTCGGCGCGAGTGCCGAGCTCGATGCCCTGATAGGTGCAACTCAGACTGTAATCGACAACAATACTTACACCCGGCCTTTTTATTCCGTTGGCGTAAGGTGGGATTTTCATCCATCTGTTGCTCTCAAAGTTGAATACACCAATGTGGATTTTGAAGGTGCGGGTAATCAGGGTGTAATCCAGACTGCTTTAGTCACAGTCTTTTAAGGAGTCGTGGTGATGAAACAACGATTAATGCTTAATAAATTAACACTGGTACTGGTAACCGCCATGATGACAATATCGACCAGCGTGGTTGCTGATGTTGCTGTGGTGGTTAATTCCTCAAGCGCTGAGATGCCAGACCAAAGTAAAGTGGCGCAGATTTTCCTGGGTAAAGACAAATCGCTCACCCCTTTTATGCAAAAAGGGGCTGTGGCGGAAGAGTTTATAGACAAAGTGCTATCGCGAAACGCGTCGCAATATAAAGCTTACTGGGCCAAACTTGCATTTACTGGTGGTGGCCGGCCGCCAAAAGAGCTGGGCAGCGATGCTGAGGTACTCAGTACGGTGAGTGGCTCAGCCGATGCCATTGGTTTTGTCGATGCGGCAGCGGTTAATGATTCGGTAAAGGTGTTATTTACCCTGTAGTCCGGTGAATTGACATATAGAAGGAAAAGGCCCACCAGCGTGTGGGCCTTAAACCATAAAAAGCGCTTTGTTTAGTTGTTTTGGTGTAGGATTAACCGGGTTGAAACTCATCCGGTACCCTGCATGTTATTAAGAAGCTTTATTCTTGCTATGCTGCTTGGCCTTATCTGCGCCTGTAGCACTCTTTCTTCCATTGCCTCCTATACAGTCACTGAGCATGACATTGAGCAAGGTTTGTTAGAGCACCTCGACCAGCTAAGCCAGAAAACCTCAGTAGCGGGCATACCAGTTATGCTTAGTGTGTCATCGCTGGAGGTGATAGTAGGGCAGGATAATCGTTCAGTGGTTGCGCTGCGGGCAGACGCCATTGCCAGTGTGTCAGTGTTTGGGTTGCGTTACCCGGCTAAGGTCAAACTGGGGCTGGAAGGTGAGCCGTATTACAACCAGCAGGAAAAAGCCCTGTATGTGCGCTCGCTGACACTGACCCGCAGTGAGATAGATGCGGCGGGTTTTAAGGGTAACCTGACTCCGCTGGCAGACCGTTATATGGGGTTATTTAACAGTTACCTGGCTACGCATCCGGTTTATCAGATTGATACGACAAAAGGTGGTCTGGCATGGCTTGGTAATGTGCCGTTAAACATGGAGATCGTGCCTGGCAAAATCACCTTTTTGCCGCAATTTAACCAAGCAACTAAATAACAAACTGTGCCATGAGGTGGCGCAATGACTGCATCTGGCCGGCCAGCTTATCAGCCGTCTGCTGACTCACCTCAGAACGTTCTACAATGTCTTGAAGCGTAGTAACCAGATCTCGAACGTGATGTTGCAACTGATCGCCCAAAGCTACCTGACTCTCTGTTTCAGCTGCAGTTGAATCACTCATCGCGTTAATGGTTGCCAGTGCGGTATTCACCTGGCTAAGTGCTTGTTGTGATTGTTGGGTTACCTGACTGGCCTGAACACTTTTGGCGCTGCTTACAGTCATGGTTTCTACCGCATTAGCTGCCGATTGCTCAAGGCGAGTGATGGTGTGACTTATTACTTCGGTGCTGCCCTGGGTGCGTTGTGCCAGTTCGCGTACTTCGTCGGCTACCACCGCAAAGCCCCTGCCCTGTTCGCCGGCGCGGGCCGCTTCAATCGCCGCATTTAAGGCCAGCAGGTTGGTTTGGTCGGCAATCCCATTAATCACCGCCAGTACTTTACCTATTTCCACTACGTCTTTTTGTAGCGTGGCGATTTGCTCGGCAGATATGGAAATTTCAGACTCAAGGCCACTCATCACCTGTACGGTTTCATCGATAGAGCGATTGGCTTCATCACAGTGGCTTTTCACCTGGCTCGCCGCATTAGCGGTTTGCGTAGCATTGGTTGCAATTTCTCTGGCTGAGACCACCAAATCGCCAACAAAGCCCGATACCGTGTGGCTGCTTTGCTGGCCTTTACGCAGTTGTGCACCGGCGTGTTTGGTATCGCTGCTGATGGCAGTGGTCGACTGATACGCGGATTCGCTCTGTGACGCTACCTGGCTGATTAACTGATGGATGCGTGAAGCAAAGCCGTTAAAGTTACGCGCCAGCCCGCTGACTTCGTCGTTACCACCGTCGTTAACACGCTGAGTCAGATCGCCATCGCCCTGCGTGAGTTCGTGAAATGAATTACTCAACGATAGCAGACGCTGCAGGATCCCTCGGGAAATTAAAAACGACGTGCCAACCGCAATCAGTAAAATCACTACCGTAATCACCAGAGTCAGAATGAAAGTGTCCTGACGAGCTTCGCTGGCTTCTTCCCTTAAGGTACTGATGTAATTATCGATATCATCAATGTAAAAACCGGCACCAATGACCAGATCCCAGGCCGGAATGTAGCGAACATAGGACAGTTTGGGCAGCGGTGTACTCTCGCCCAGACGCGGGAAATAATAAACGTAATAGCCACCATTGGTTTGTTTACCGGTGGCGACCAGGTCGCGCACAATGTACTGAGATTTTTTATCCTGAAGATCCCAGAAGTTCTCTCCCAGGCCGTTGTCACTGCTACCCAGCAGGTGTCGTATGCCCTGACTGTCGTAGCCAAAAAAGTAGCCGTTGTCGCCAAATTGCTGTTGGCGCAAACGAGCCAGCCCCTCTGCACGGTTGGCGGGATCTGTCGTTAGGTCGCTTACCGATGAGAGGGCCAGGTCGATGTAGTGCCTGAGTTCCTGGTGTTTAACTTCCAGTAGTTGCTCGCGGGTTTCTTGCAGTTGCGATTCAACCAGTGATTCCGCTTCATAGTTATTTAAAAAGAGTAGAAAAATACTAAGAAACAGGACCGGTAGAATTGCTAACGCGCGGAGTTTATTTTTTATGGTTAACTGCATAGCAACTACTTCTTGTTATTTTTTAAATGGTCTTGTGGACGTGCGCCATTTTGTGTCAGTCAACCGGATTTTTAAGCGCTGAGCCACAATACTTTCGTACTATGACAGCCCAAGCCGCTGTTTTTTGAATTGAAGAGGCGGAATTTTCCGTGCTATTAAAAAAGAAAACCCCGCGTCAGCGGGGTTTTAAAGGGGGGATTGCAAAGCGAACTGACTACATTCTGTAGCGAATACCCAATGCAAATGTACGGTCGCGGATATAGGTATCACGCGGGTACAAACGGGCATCTTCAGATGAGTCACCACCAAAATAGTCGTTTGCCACATCGTCAGTAAGGTTGGTACCGTCGAAGCTGACTGTCAGGTTCTCGTTTACGTCGTAGTTAATTGAGAAGTCCAGAGAGCTGATTGGATCGTGAACCACTGAACTACCTGGCTGGTCGCCTACTTCGTTAAAGCTACCATACCATTCACTACGCCAGTTGTAGGCTAAGCGAACGTTCAGACCTTCACGCTCATACATCAAAATGGCGTTGTAAGACTCATCAGACACGTTTGGTAATGGTTCCATCACACCTTCCGCATTCTCTGCCTCGTGGTCCATGAAGGTAGCATTTAACTGAACACCCAAACCGTCCAGTACTGCTGGCAGGTTTTCAAAGAACTGAGTATAGGCAAGTTCAACCCCTTCCAGTGAACCGGCGCCGGAGTTAACCGGGCGGGTAATAGAGAAGTCACGGCCATCAACGATTTCTTCGTTGGCTACGTACTTCACATAACCGTCGATATCACGGTAGAACAAGGTACCGGTTAACGAGCTGGCTTCTCCAAAGTACCATTCTGCTGCTAAATCGTAGTTTTGTGACTCAACCGCGCTCAGCTCGGGGTTACCGCCGTTACCGTAACCAATTGAACCGGTTTCGGTAGGCAGGAAGTAAGACGCGCTTGGATTCAGGTCGGCAAAGTTAGGGCGCTTAATGGTTTTACCATAAGCCGCACGCAGGAAGACTTCATCGGTAACCTGTAAACGCAGGTTCACCGCTGGCAGTACTTCGGTAGCGCTCGTATCAACCGTAATCGGCTCTACTACACCGTCGGTAATGCTATTACCGTTCAGCTCAGATTCAAGACGCACTACACGGAAACCCGCCTGGCCATCAAGCAGCATATCGCCAAACTCATTGCTGAAGTTAGCCTGCGCGTAGATGGCGTAGTTTTTCTCGGTGTTATCGTAATAACGTGCTGGCAGGAAGTCTGGCTCGGCACGCGAGTAACCCATGGCTTCACGGATGTCGGCACGGTTGCTCAACAGGTAGCCTGCATTTGGCGTTAACCACTGGGTATTGTTGAGGTTAGTTACGTCACTCATGTAACCGCTGGGTGAGTAGTCCTCCAGGCCCGGGAATTCGGTTAATGGAATATCGCGGCCAGAGATATTACCACGGCCCGCGGTATCGGCTTCCTGGTTGAAAGCAGAGCGGTTATTAACCCGCACGCCTACGTCTACAGAGTGGATCCAGGAGTCCAGCGCAATGTTGGCATCGAGCGTCCAGTCGATAGCATCACCTTCCTGGTGACCACGTGAATCGAAGTTGGTCCACAGGTAATATTGGCTAAGGTCGGTCATGTCATAAGGCTGACCGTCGCTGTTAAGGATCTGAACGTCGGAGATACCTGCGCCGTTCTTGTCGAAGTCATAGATAATAGTGTCAGCAAAGAACGCTAAATCCAGAATAAAGCCACGGTTATTCGCTTCGGTATCGGTGTAAGCCAGGTCTGATTCAACGGTAACATTATCGAAGTACCATTTACCGCCCAGGGCAAACTGGTAGGTGTCAGATTCGTTGAAGAACGACTGGTTACTGGTGATAGTGCCTGGTGCATCCGGACGAACTACGGACTGCGCAACGTTAGAGCCTTCTTTATATGACTCTACGTAGCCCTGGCCCCAGCCACCCCAGCTTGGCAGCGGTACCCAGAAGTTCAACTGGCTGTTTTGCTCGTAATTAACACCGAACACGTCCAGGTAATATGAACTGTTGCTATTTGGCTCCCACTGGAAGCTGGCATTGAATGAATCACGCGTACGGTCGCCGTAGCGGAAGTAGCCACCAATCACGTTTGGCGCCATTGCCGGCGCGCCGGCTACATTAAGCGGCGCAGAATTCGGGTTGTTCACCACGCTGTCTGGCAGGATAAACGGCGCAGTAACAAAGTTTACCTGGTCCTGGAAGTCGCGGTCCTGGTGAGAAACGCTGAGCATAGCACCAAAGCGGCCGTTGCTGTTTTCCCAGTTATTATTAATGGTAATACTACCTACCGGGTTCCATGATTCAGCTTCATCGCTGTATTCATAGCGCAGGTTACCCGCGGCTGAAAAGCCATCGTCGAAATCAAACGGACGACGTAACTGAATGTCGATACTACCGGCGATACCGCCTTCGATATCTGCCGCGCTGATGGATTTTTTCACATCAACGGAGTAAACCAGGTCAGCCGGAATATCGGCCAGTGAAATAGAGCGACCTGTGGTTGTGAAGATATTACGGCCGCTCATGGTAGTAACGACATCGGGTAATCCACGAATCAATACCTGGGCAACTTCGCCGTTTGTACGTGCTACCTGAATACCGGTTACCCGTTGCAGTGCTGCGGCTACGCTGTTATCCGGTAACTTACCGATATCCTGAGCAACAATAAGGTCAGAAATGTTCGAAGCGTTCATTTTCATGTTTTGCGCGGAATTAAGGCTGGCCTTTACCCCACGTACATCAATAACTTCAACCTCGTCCTCGCTGGGCATGCTGTCGGTGTCCTGGGCATACAGAGGCTGTGCGGAAAGTGCGAATAAAACGGCGCTGGCAAGTTGAGCACGTTTAAACATGTATTATCTCCAAATATATGTGAATGCGCAGTTCACAGGTATGTCGTCCAATTGTGAAAATCCTGGCGCGTTGTAAGGTATCGACTTCAATCAGGTCGAAATCTAAATTCTTTATCATTGTTATTCTTGGGGTGTTGATACTATTGTATGATAATACTACAGTCAACATACCATTAACGAATTATTCCCGGGGTATGGTTGGCTTTAAATGGCGAAAAAGAGTATAAATTTATATAAAACAGCACCTTGTGATTAGGTGGTTGTTTATTGATCTTAATTAATAAATTACGAATTATTAATAAGTTTAGTTTTCCTACCGTTTAAATGTTAAATAATTGTGTGGTTTTTCCTGTTGAAACAGTGCGGATTAATCGCTTTATTCATCGTAACGCATTGCAATGACCCGGGGGATCGGCAATCATCTCTGCCAGCATTATCGCGGAGGTCTTTATGCTTAACTGGTGCTTGTTACCCTTCTCTGGGCTCACTACCGACCAGCTCTACGAATTACTCAAATTACGCACCGACGTATTTGTTGTGGAACAAAACTGCCCCTACCCGGAACTCGACGACAAAGACCGTATCAATGGGGTTTATCACCTGTTGGGTACCAGTAATAGCGAGCTGGTGGCTTACGCCAGACTATTACCGCCCGGCGTCAGCTTTCCGCAGGTGAGTATTGGCCGGGTCGCTGTCGCGGGGCACACCAGAGGTAAAAAGTACGGGCACCAACTCATCGGTAAAGCGTTAGAAGAATGTCAGCGGCTATGGCCGGATACGGACATTCAGATCGGTGCACAGGTCTATCTTGAAAAGGTTTATCAGCAGTT
>NZ_PVNP01000181.1 GCF_002993365.1 Marisediminitalea alba | reverse complement strand
AGTGTTCCCTCGGATAAACCCGAGTGGATAAATTGCTTTGCTCTGCGAAAACGCTCGATGTCTTTTATAACTTCAGTAAACACATATCCCCTAACTGTCAGACTTTTACGAAGTGCTATTTTTAAGGGAAAAGGAGTGACTTCGGGACTTAATGCTCCGTGTACTATTATTGTTCCTTCAGGGCTCATTGCTTCAGCAATTTCAGCTATCTGCGGCCCACCGACAGCATCAAATGCGACTTTTAAATTGTTTGCTCCCAAGATACCTCTCAAGCTATCCAGTAGCGGTTCTTCTTGGGTTGCAATCACATGGGCCGCGCCAGCCTTGAGCACAGCAGCCTTTTTAGCGCCTGTTAGAGTTGTAGCGATAGGGATACCCCCCAGAGCATTCACAATTTGAATCGCAGCCAATCCAACACTGCTCGATGAGGCGGTTATCAGTACTGCATCGCCTTTTTGCACGTTAGCAATTTCGACCAAAGCGCCATAAGCTGTCAGGTACTGCATCCAAGCTGCTGCGCCTTCGGCAAAGGTTAGCCCTGCTGGTTTGAGTGCCACATATTCATTTGGTACGACAACCTCTTCTGCGTAGCAGCCGTTCTGAGAAAGCCCCATCTGAGGGACAATACAAACCTCGTCCCCAAGGCGTAAATGATTTACCTCTTCCCCGACTTCAATGACTATCCCGGATGCTTCATAGCCGATTCGCGAAGGGAAGTCAGCCTTTTCTATATAGCTGCCTCGCCTAAACATGGCATCAGCACGATTGAGCCCAACAACTTTGACCGCAATACGTACATCATTGGCCTGCAAACTTGGACTCGCGAGCGAGTCAATAGTTAATACCTCGGGGCCACCTAATTCATGGAAACGAACAGTTCGAATTAGTTTTCTTGAGCTCATATGCATCCTCAACAATAACCTTTTAAACGGAGTCAAGCTTTCAGAGAGTTAATTGTTTTAATATTCTCACTTCGTTCCGATGTATAGGGCGGTATAGAGTATGTACCCACAGCATGTGCTACTAAATCACTCACCCCCTCAGAGTACAGAGAAACCTCCCCAACCACGAGAGTACGGCCGACTTTTATCAGAGAACATTCCGCAATGATTCGCTCATTTGCCGATGGCTTACGTAAGAAGTTGATGTTAAGGCTAGTTGTTACTGCCAATGGCACGATGCCAATTTTACCAAGTATCGCCACATAAAGTGCCACATCAGCCACACTCATTAAAACAGGCCCCGAAACCGTTCCGCCAGGACGTAATTCATCCTGACCTACATGATGAGATACAGTCGCTCCACCGTTGCTCACGGCTTCCACAACGCATTTGCTTTGTGGAAACTCCGATTTCATGAAAGCGATAACTTCTTCTTTTGTAGCTGTCATTGAGACTCCTTAAATATTTATTCACGTTTATAGGCACCTGGTGAAGCGTTGCTCCAAGACTTCTATACCCCATTGTGAGCCTAGTTTCTCTTCCACCAATGCAAAGCCCTGACTTTCGTACAGAAGCTAGAATTTTATCATCCCGTTTGATCGTCTAAATCTCATTGCTTGGGTTATCTAGCCTTCCAATAAATTCCGCCATGCTACTCGCCACTGAACACGCAAATTCCCGACCAAAATCAGCCACTGTCGAGTAATAATGGGCATGCATCTCCGTAACACGTGCAATCAAAATGAATGTCCCTGATCTGATCGTAAGATTCTGATTTAGTTCATTCGATTTCCGCAACAAAGCCCACGCTAATTATTATCAGGCACTGACTGAGTTGAGATACTAGCGGAAGCTACGAACTGTTAATCAAGTTCGACCACTATTTTACCAATCTGCTGATTGGACTCCAGGTAGTGATGCGCTGCTACTATCTCTTCAAATTTAAAGCTTCGATCAATGATAGGCTTGAGTGTTCCCTCGGATAAACCCGAGTGGATAAATTGCTTTGCTCTGCGAAAACGCTCGATGTCTTTTATAACTTCAGTAAACACATATCCCCTAACTGTCAGACTTTTACGAAGTGCTATTTTTAAGGGAAAAGGAGTGACTTCGGGACTTAATGCTCCGTGTACTATTATTGTTCCTTCAGGGCTCATTGCTTCAGCAATTTCAGCTATCTGCGGCCCACCGACAGCATCAAATGCGACTTTTAAATTGTTTGCTCCCAAGATACCTCTCAAGCTATCCAGTAGCGGTTCTTCTTGGGTTGCAATCACATGGGCCGCGCCAGCCTTGAGCACAGCAGCCTTTTTAGCGCCTGTTAGAGTTGTAGCGATAGGGATACCCCCCAGAGCATTCACAATTTGAATCGCAGCCAATCCAACACTGCTCGATGAGGCGGTTATCAGTACTGCATCGCCTTTTTGCACGTTAGCAATTTCGACCAAAGCGCCATAAGCTGTCAGGTACTGCATCCAAGCTGCTGCGCCTTCGGCAAAGGTTAGCCCTGCTGGTTTGAGTGCCACATATTCATTTGGTACGACAACCTCTTCTGCGTAGCAGCCGTTCTGAGAAAGCCCCATCTGAGGGACAATACAAACCTCGTCCCCAAGGCGTAAATGATTTACCTCTTCCCCGACTTCAATGACTATCCCGGATGCTTCATAGCCGATTCGCGAAGGGAAGTCAGCCTTTTCTATATAGCTGCCTCGCCTAAACATGGCATCAGCACGATTGAGCCCAACAACTTTGACCGCAATACGTACATCATTGGCCTGCAAACTTGGACTCGCGAGCGAGTCAATAGTTAATACCTCGGGGCCACCTAATTCATGGAAACGAACAGTTCGAATTAGTTTTCTTG
>NZ_PVNP01000180.1 GCF_002993365.1 Marisediminitalea alba | reverse complement strand
CTCTGTTATCAACTGTGAGACGCTATCAGTGCCTTTCAGCAGCTTCTCAACATAACGGGTTTGACTATCTGTTAAGTGTTCTAACTCGGCTATAAGCTTTGTAAATTGTGCTGGGAGCATGATCAATCCTTAACAACTGTATTCATATACAGTATAGCAACAATTTAGCAGAACATAGCCTTAATTTATAATTGATGAGGTTAAAAGTCAGCATTTACCAAAAATCATCGCTACTCTGACGATTATTTTCTTACAGCTGTCGTAAATACGTAAATTTACGCTAGTCTCAACAATATTCTTTGGTGAAAGTTCTCGTGAGCGGTTATCAAACAGCTTCATGAATGGTTGTGAGTTTGAAAATATCAGCCAGGGCGTATTCACTTGCTGCAGCGATAATCATTGTTGTCGTTGCCATGATCGCCGTTAATTACATAACCGCTTCTTATAACCAGTTGGTGGTTGGTGACCTGAAAAATAAATCAGCGTGAAGTGGCAACGGTGATTAAAAACAAATATTCGTCGTATTGGGACAATATTGTTTTCTTGAACTCCATTGCGCCTATAAGTGGCGTGAGCCGAACAGCCAGCGCTTTTTGAACAATTTATCAAAGATGATTAACTGTTCCGTCAATATAATGTCACTCATCAAAATAATGACTACTAAAGTTGTATGGCGCTTTGTTAAAAGAACGTATATAACTTAACAAGAAAGTGGTTTCGGAGTAGCATGGTGAAACACATCGACCAGTGTTCAGTGTTAGTTGTCGATGATGATGAAATTACCCGACTAATGCTGATAGCGGTATTAAGCGACATCTGTCATTGTGAAGCGGCAGGTAATGCTCAGGAAGCCTTTAATTTTCTGGCAGTTCATCCGGTTGATTTGATTGTGCTGGATATTCAGATGCCGGATATGTCAGGTCTGGAATTCTGCGAAAAAGTCCGTTCTAATAACAACTTTGTTAAAATCCCCATTTTATTTATTACCTCTTCGGTTGAGCGCAATATTCAGGAAGCCTGCTGGATTGCTGGTGGTAATGACTTTGTGAAAAAGCCGGTTATCAGCAATACCCTCAAGCAGCGTGCTGAAAACTTACTGAAGAGCAAAATTATTGCTGATTTCATGTTTCATACTGGTTATGACGATCCGCTTACCGGTATGAAGACCGAACATTATTTAATGAAGGAAGTTAGCGAGCATCTGCAGTACTGCCAAATCAATAATCAGCCGTTTTCAATGCTGTTGATAAAAATTGCCGGTATTCACGATATCAACGAGCATCAGGGATTCCATCAGGGCAATCAGGCTATTCAGGCGGTTGCCCGGGTAATTGAGGGGCAACTTAATATACCGCTGGCCAAGTGCTGTCGGATCAGTGGCGCCACCTTTGCCATCAGTCTACCGAATGTTAGTGAACAGCAAGGGCTTAGCTTCGCGGGCAAAATAAATGAGGCAATGGGCAATTATCTGTTCAGCAGTGGTACAAAATTACCGCTAAATATTCGCTTTAAGTCATCCATAGCCAGTTGTGATGGCAATAGCGGCTACAACATGGATGAATTGATGGGCCAGTGCCATGCGTCACTGGCTGCTAATCCCATTGGCAGTTATTTAAAGCCCGGCGGAGCAGGCTAAATTACCCGTGAATATCGACGCTGGTGTACCTGCCTGGCCAGGTAGGCGTCGAAAGACATACTGATGATGCGGATCAGTAAGCGCGCTTTTGGGGCTACCCGGATATGCTGCGCGGTGACCGATACCTGTCCATCGTCAATAAAGGGATCCAAAGCGGCAATGGCATCGGCAAAGTAGTTGTTAAAATCAATCTCCCACTCTGATTCTATATCGCAAATAGCCAGGTTCAGGTTGCACATCAGTTGCATAATGACCTGTCTGCGCAGCATGTCATCGCGGTTCAATAACACACCTTTGGTCGTAAGGCTCGCAGGTGCATCCAGCGCTGCGTAATAATCGTTTAGGGTTTTAGGGTTCTGGCCGTACATATTGTAAACGGCTGAGATAGACGAAACACCCAAACCGAGCAGGTCGAGATCCCCCCGGGTGGTGTAGCCCTGAAAGTTACGGTGCAGCTCACCCTGACGTTGAGCGACGGCAAGTTCGTCGTCGGCTTTAGCAAAATGATCCATGCCAATCAGTTCGTAACCTACCTCACTCAGGGTGGCCATGGCCTGTTTCATTAATGCCAGTTTAAGCTCAGCAGAAGGTAACCATTCGTCTTTAATTTTACGCTGCGCCGCAAAACGCTCCGGCAGGTGTGCGTAGCTAAACAGTGAAACCCGCTCCGGCTCCATCGCTTTTACTGCCGCCAGGGTGGTCTTAAAGGTTTCCTCGGATTGATGTGGCAAACCATAAATGAGGTCGAGGTTAACCGATTCAAAGCCAACGTGTCTGGCATGATCTACCAGACTGGCTATATGGGACGTACTCTGAACCCGGTTAATCGCTTGTTGAACGTTATAGTCGGTGTCCTGTACACCAATGCTGATTCGGCGGTAGCCCACGCTGGCAAGGGCGCTGATGTAGTCGGTGTCGACTGTGCGGGGATCTATTTCGATACTGCACTGCGCATCGTCCGCAAAGTTGAAGGCGTCTCTTAGCAATTGCATTAAACGCTGATGTTGCTCAGGAGAAAGAAAGCTCGGTGAGCCGCCGCCAAGGTGTAACTGCCGTACTGTGTAATGGCCGAAAGCGGCTGCGCGCAGAACAATTTCTTTACTCAGATAATCCAGATAACGGTCTGCCTTATCGGCGTGACGGGTAACGACCTTATTGCAACCACAGTAATAGCACAGTGAATGACAGAACGGGATATGCACGTATAACGACAAATCCTGCGCAGGACTGGTTTGCGCGGCCGTTAGCAGGGTGGCATCACTCACATCGTTATTGAATTCCAGAGCGGTAGGGTACGAAGTGTATCTCGGGCCGTTGATGTTGTATTTATTAAGTAGCGCCGGGTCAAAAAAATCGATAGTTTGCATAGCCTGAATTCATCTGTTTTTCGTTATGGGAACCGGATAGTTCCTGATAAGCCATAGCATACAGACTCTGAGCAAAGACGATTTGATCTCGTTCAATAAAACGCGGCGAAGAAGATTTTAGTTACCCGGTAAAAGGGGAACACCGGGTAACCAATAGTAGTCATTAAAAGTGGGTTCTGAGTGTAATGCCCCAGGTGCGCGGCATGCCGGGGTAAGCCATAATTTTGCCCGCCTGAACCGGCACGTCAAAACCATTTTTAGCCACGTACTCAGTATCAAACAGGTTTTTGCTCCAGACAATTAACTGGCTATCCCATGCCGGCATTTCCCACATCCAGCTGGCGTTAACCAGATCAAAGCTGTCGAGATGTTTGTAGGGATCGTTGGTGTCATCCATGAAGAGATCACCGGTGTACAGATAATCCACGCGCACTGTGGTGGGGAAGCTAAAGACGTCAATGTAATGCTCAAGACCCAGCGTATAGCGGGTTTCTGGTTCAAAACCAATCCGATCGCCGGCTCGTGAACAATACGGATCTTCCGTGTTTTGACGGCCCGGATCGTCAATGCCGGTGTGCCAGGTATAGGCAACCCAACAGGTGCCATTGTCAAACTCGTCGAAGGTAGCCAGAGTACGGGCAAAGTTTAGCGATATCTGAGTAGAGGCAACGGGTAACCAGACCAAATCAAATTCAACGCCTTTGGTACCGATACTGCCAGCATTTTGCAGATTAAAGCCAGTCCCGGTAAAAGTGGATGCCTGAAAGTCGTCGATATCCGTTTTATGCAGGGCAAGATTAAAGCGTAAATCGTAGTCAGGGAATTCCTGCTTCACACCTAACTCCCAGGCCCGGGACGTTTCGGCTTTGAATACCGGATCGAATCCGGGCGCTATGCGGTCGGTATTGATGCCACCAGACTTAAATCCATTCGCCCAGGACAGGTAAATCAGGCGTTCATCATTGGGCTGGTAACTAATTTTAACCGTGCCCGAAACATTATCATCGGATAAGGATTCCTGCATGGAGGGCCGCGGCAGAATAGAAGCCGTATTAAGAAAATAAAAGCCCCAGCCCGGATTTTGAAACGGTGCGATGGCTGCCAGTGAGTCTGCGTCGGGCATCTGCATGGAAGCGAGCGCAGTGGCGATATCAGTTAAAGCTGGCACCGCGGCATAGGGGTTAGGAATATCTTGCCCCTGAGTGGGTAAACCATTAATGCCTGGCCCAATTTCGCTGAATTCGCCGTTGAGCGTTTTATCCTCGGTGGTCCAGCGGATCCCTGTAGTCAGACTCCATTGAGGCAGAAACGTCCAGTCTGTCTGGGCAAATACCGCATAGCTGTCTTGCGTCTGATCGGCACTGTGCGGGAAGTCGGTGCCTCCCGGCGTGGCGGGTGCCACTGGTGCTATCAGGCCACCGCTCAATGTACTGAGCGTATTAATGCCTTCAATAAGAGGCTGCAGTTCGGCTGCGCTGGTGGCAAAAAAGGCCGGAAAATCACTGCCAATCATGTTATTGAAATCGAGGTCAAGGCGCTGATGAAAGTAAAAGACACCGGCAATGGCAGATAACGAGGGCGAGGCATAGTGAACCCTGAGTTCCTGAGTCACCGCACGTTGGGCCGAGTCATTAGTAGTGGATAATAGCTCTCCATCGGAGAAATCAGAGTCGATATAGTCAAAGCTATCAAATTTTCTCAGTGAACTAACAGACACCAGCGATAAGGTGTCGCTGATTTGCCAGTCGATCTCTGCTGACAGTCCGCGATCCTGCATGGCCGAACGCGGCGTTGAACTGAGCGCCGTGGTGAAATCGAAATACTGCGCCTGGCTAAATACTCGGCCACCAATTAATGGCGACGCAATAAGGCTATCGGTACCATATTTACCCGGTATCTCGTTTGCCTGTGCGTTACTTTGCCAGGTGAGCGCCGCACAACAGCGTTCGTCGAGCTCGGCATAGTCTGCTATCACTCTTACCGACACGGCATCTATGGGGGTATACAAGGCTTGCAGACGAAAACCTGAGCGGTCGCGGTTGTTAAGATCTTTGCCGGGGTGAGTCTGATCGGTAACCCAGCCATCACGGCGTGCGGTAAAGCCGCTCGCCCGCATAGCCAGTATGTCGTCAATCAGGGTTACAGACTTAGCGCCGCTGATATTCAGTGTATTGTAATTGCCGGCAGTGACCTGGAAAAAGCCCCGGCCATCAAAGTCGGCATTAACGGTATTAATAACCACCGCACCGGAAGGTGTATTTTTACCAAACAAGCTGCCTTGTGGACCTCGCAGAACTTCTACCGACTGGATATCTACCAAATCGTTAATCACCGAGTTCTGGCGGGCGCGATAAACGCCATCCACATATAAGCCCACCGAAGATTCGAAACCAAAGTTTTGCGACGAGGTGCCAATCCCGCGAATTGCGAATGCACTGTTGGTCGCACTCTGGCTTTGAAAAGCCGATAGGGTAGGGACACTGCGCTCGATGTCAAAAATATCGAAACTGGCCTTTTCTGCTAGCAGCTCACCACTAAGAGCGGTAACGGCTACCGGGACTTCCTGTAAGTTCTGAGAGCGCTTTTGTGCGGTAACCTCAATGGTTTCCAGCCCGGACTCAGGCTTTGCAGAAGAAGATTGTGCAAACACTGAAGCAGAGAGACTCGCAGTAGCCAGCAATGACATTGCCGGCACCAACGTTCGAGTACAGCACGAGGAGTGAGATGACTGAGGTTGTTGCATAAATCGCCCTGACTGTTTATCGGCAGTAATTGGCCCATAGTGTAGTGACAATTAGGCCTGAGGGGTAGTCAATGAATGCAACAATTTGTGATAACTAATAATTGGTACAGGGTTGGCAGTGCAGCTGATTACCGACCGGCTTGTTGTCCCGGCTGTTGGTTAGCACCGTTTAATGACAACCCTGGTGCTGTTGTGAAGGTATTTTCTGACTGATTATATTTTTTGATGTATTTATTGAGTAACTGATCAACCGGCAAACGTGTAACGTCGGCACGCAGTTTCTTAACCAGTTGTGGGGCACTGTCAACAGAAGCAGGTTGGTTATTATGATCGTTGGCCATGGTCGTGCCTGTGAAAAAACTGCAGGTCAGCAGGCTAAGGGTAACGATTTTAATTTTCATAATACGCTCGCTTGTATTGATCTCGGTCAGCAATGAGTTTATTACACCTTAGTTGAAGAAGTGATGACACACTGAGAATTATACATTGGTATTTGATTTCATACGTTGTATCTGCAAGTGTATGTTTAAACGTTGGTTTTTGAAAAAGGAAAGGCGCCCTAAGGCGCCCCACCGCAGAGCCCGGAGCTCTGCTACCATGTTGAAATGTTTACATGGCTGACATGAATTCGTTGTGAGTCTTATAGACGAGCGAGTACTTCTTTAGCAATGGCGTTGTTCTGCATGCCGTTGTCATTGATCCAGGCTTGCAATGTTTTACCGTCTTGCTCAGGCTCGCTTAAATCGCGGCTTGGCATCTTTTTCACCAGCAGGGTACCTACTTCAGTAGCGTTATTTTGTAATGCCGTGCGGATAAGGCTCTGGCCATTACAAGTGATACCGGCATAGTAATCGCGAAGTTTTAAACGGTAGTCAGACTGAACGTCACGCATTTTTTTACGCAGTTCGCCTTTATCATCAGCACTTACGATGGTGCAGATGTTGGCTAGCGCCTCTTCCACATTGGCGTGAGCAGTGGCGTTAATTCCAAAAGAAGCAGTTAATACAAGGGCAGCAGTTTTAGCAAATTTCAACATGGTAGTAATCCTATTAAGTTTAGCAGTCTTAAAAGTTTGTTTTGTTTGTTTTGTTTTGTTTGTTGTAACTATTAGAACCCAAACTAACAACCGCTTAAACAGCAGGGCCGATACATTGGTATTTATTCTAACACCTGGTTTTTGAGGTTTTAATTATTAAAAATCAGTGGGTTGGGTTTGTTTAAGATCAGCCAAAAAGGAAAAAGGCGCCTTGCGGCGCCTTTCCAATGCAGGGGACTGCTATGCTCCCTGCAACCATGTTGAACAGCTTACATGGTTATCATGAAAGAGGGGAGAACGTCTTACAGACGATCCATTACTTCTTTGGCAATGGCGTGATCCTGAAGACCATTATCGTTGATCCAGGCTTGCAGTGTTTTACCGTCTTTTTCTGGCTCGCTCAGGTCACGGCTGGGCATTTTTTTCACCAGCAGAGTACCTACTTCCGTCGCGTTATTTTGTAACGCGGTGCGGATCAGGCTTTGGCCATTACAGGTAATGCCTGAGTAGTAATCGTGCAGCTTTAAACGATAGTCAGACTGTACAGCACGCATTTTTTTACGCAGCTCGCCTTTGTCGTCAGCACTTACAATAGTACAAATGTTAGCTAGAGCTTCTTCCACGTTAGCGTGGGCAGTGGCGTTAATACCAAAAGAAGCAGTTAATACAAGAGCAGCAGTTTTAGCAAATTTCAACATGGTGGTAATCCTCGTTAGTTTTAGCAGCCTTTAAGGGAAATAATTTTGTTTGCTTTGTTTTGTTGGGTCTATTAAACCTAAAGTATAAGGTTGATAAAACAGCTTAGGTGATACATTGGTATTGGATTTAATACCTTTTCATACTGGCGTAAAGGATAATAAAATCAAAGTGTTGAGGTTGGCATTAAGAACAGGTTTGAAACAAAAAGAAAAAAGGCGCCTCTCGGCGCCTTCTAAATGCAGGGGACTGCTAAATTCCCTGCAACCATGTTGAACTGTTTACATGGCTATCATGAAATGGATACGGTGGCCGCCTTACAGACGGTCCATTAACTCCTTGGCAATGGCATGGTCCTGCAGACCATTTTCATTGATCCACGCTTGCAGCGTTTTTCCGTCTTTCTCTGGTTCGCCCAGTTCACGGCTAGGCATTTTCTTCACCAGCAGCGTGCCAACCTCAACGGCATTATTTTGCAGGGCCGTGCGAATTAAGCTCTGACCATTGCATGAAATACCTGAGTAGTAGTCGTGCAGCTTGAGACGGTAGTCCGATTGAACAGCCCGCATTTTCTTACGTAACTCGCCTTTATCATCGGCACTTACGATAGTACAGATGTTGGCCAGTGCTTCTTCTACATTAGCATTCGCGGTGCCGGTAAGCGCCAGCGTTGCAGTTAAAGCAAACAAAGAGGACTTAACAATTTTCAACATGGTTAGCTCCTTGAAAGATAGGTTATAAGTTAAGTTAGGTGGTCAATCAGTTGTTTGTTTTGTCGAGATCATTAAAGCTCTGTCTGCGGGACTGGTAAATTGCGCGGACCATACATTGTTATGAAGGTAAATACCTATAGGCATAATCCATCTCGGCCTTACCTTTATAAAATACTGAATAATATGGAATAAGTGAATTTTAGGCTGGAATTTAAAAAGATCAGAGAGCCGTGGTTTACAAGCTTTTTAAAATGAGAACTACTGGCCTCGCTCCGTATTGCGAGGCCCTGAAGGTCACTTAATTCAGGCGGCGTGTTGATTTAAGGGCGGCGAAAGAAACGCCTGAGCGATATCAATTAACTGTTGGCGTACCCAGCGGTGGGCAGGATCTTCATTGGCACTAACGTGCCAGTACACATAATAATCGAGGGGCTGTAAAGCAAAGGGAAGTTCACTCACGGCCAGATTGTAATGCTTGGCTAAGTGTGACGGTAAACAGGCAAGAAGATCCGTTTTTACCAGTACGCTGGGGATGGTAAGAAAGTGATGACTTTGCATGGCAATACGCCGCTGGTGGCCGAGCTTGGATAACTCAATATCCACTTCACTGGCCTGGTCCTGGCGTTGGGATACCTTTATATGGCCGTAGGTCAGGAAACTTTCCATAGTCAGGGGGTCGCTGAAGGCCGGATGTTCCGGCCGGCCAACTACGACAAGACGATCTTCGGCTATTTTATGACGCGCCAGATACTGATCGGTAAGCGTTTCGCTGTCGGCGTAAAAGTCGAGTTGTCCGCTTGCGAGGGCATTTACCACCTGTTTTTTATCAATGTCGTAATTAGTGATGGTAATGGCCGGGGCCTGGGCTTCAATTTTTGCAATCAGCCGCGGCAATATGCTGGCTTCAATAAGGTCACGGCAGGCAAACTGAAAGGTTTTTTCAGCCACTTCCGGATTAAATTCGCGACTTTGTAATACACTGGTTCGTAACAGCTCCAGTGCCTGACGGGCTGGGCCGATAAGGTTTTGTGCTACCGGCGTAGGACTCATTGTATGCCCGGTTCTGACAAACAGCGGGTCGTTAAGTAGATCACGAAGCCGGGCCAGCGAGTTACTCACTGCCGGTTGGGTGATGCAAAGGATATCAGCGGCTCTGGTAAGATTACCTGCGGTATAAATGGCGTCAAATACAGCAAACAGGTTTAAATCGATTCGGTTTAAATTCATATAAGAAGTGGCCCAACCAGTTAACTGCAGTCATTATTACCATTATTAATAGAAAATCAACATTTCTATCACATTGGTTGATTGTCAGACCAGCTGGGACACCGCTAAGCATTCTGGTAATTCCCTTAGTTTTTGTCTGCTGCTTCTTCGAGTTGTTCACCTGCTTTTTTAATATCTTTGCCGAGTCCTTCCATCGTTGCACAGCCCGTAGTCATACCGGCAACAGCAATTAATCCGAATAAAAAAAGACGTACATTACGAAACTTCATGGGATGTCTCCAAACAAAATTAAAACTGTTTTCTAACTATCATCGCCAGGGCTATTATCGTCTTCACTAGCCGATGGCTGGGAAGCACCATCATCTGTTTGGTTTTGAGGTAAAACAGAATCGTTAAGCATAGCGTTGAGTTTCTCACCTCCCTTAGCACCAAAATCCAGTGTGCGAATAGGAAAGGGAATGAGTATATTAGCATCGCTCAATGCTCTCTGAATGGCAACGATTACCTGATGTCTTGCCGCCAGAAAACCAGGCTCACCCGGGTATTCGATCCAGAACCAGACCAGCAAATTAATACTGCTGTCGCCAAAAGACTCAGCCCACACACCGGTTTCTTCTTTTCTGATCACAAAGTCAAATTCATTAACGGCTTCAGTTAACACTTCGGCGGCTTGCTGAGGATCGTCCGCGTAGGAAATCCCGACCGGCACTTCAACCCGGCGATGGCCGTTAACGCTATAGTTAGTAAGAATATTGCGAAACAGAATCTTGTTGGGAATGATTTCCCGCTGGCCAAAGAATGTCATTACATGCGTATTACGCAGGTTTATTGCCTCTACGTTACCAAATACGCCTTCGGCTTCGATAACATCGCCAATCTGAAAGGGTTTACGCACCCCCATGGCAATCCCGGCTATCAGATTTTCGGTAATGTCCTGGAACGCAAAACCAATGGCCAGACCAACAATACCTGCACCGGCCAGCAATGAAGTTACCGTTCCCCGCAGTCCGATAAAGTCCAGCGCGATAAAAATACCCGCGGTTGCAATGGCGACTTTAATAATGGAGGTGAGTAAGCCGACAATTTGCGTTGAATCAAAAGTGCGGGATAACACACGGTGGGCAAGATTACCAACAATTTTGGCTAACAGCCCAAAAGCCATGGCAATAAAGATGGCCACGGCAATATTAGGCAGGTGTTTAATGCTCGCTTCGACCCAGCGTTCAAGCTTTTCATTGATAAGTTGCCAGAAAGTATCGAGCTGTAGTGCTTTCATAATTCTCCACAAACAGACTGTGAGTCATCGGATTGATTGTCTGAAACGGATAGTGCAAGCATTGCACCAGCGGTTACTGTTATTTAACCTGCTGATTTAATGAAATATTTAATTTGACAGGTATAAGTTGAGAGCGTCGCGTCAGTAAAATTTTCCTGCTAAACACGAAAGGATTACCCATGCTGCATGGATTACTTTACAGATGACAGCCTAAAGAAAGCCGCTATGTCTTTGTAGGGGCGCCGACATTCGTTAAGGTAGTCATGACATCAGCAAAAAAGGAGTCCTTATGACCACTAAGTTAAATGATACTGAAATTGCAGAGCAACTGGCCGCCCTAAATACAACCTCTGCAGAGGGCAGTTCGTGGCAGCGCGATGGCGATGCCATTACCTGTACGTTTACTTTTAAGGGGTTTATTGGCGCTTTTGGCTGGATGTCACAAATTGCTATCTGGGCAGAGAAGCTCAAGCACCACCCTGAGTGGTTTAATGTTTATAATAAAGTTGAAGTCAGATTAACCACCCATGACGTGGGCGGTCTCAGCGAACTGGACTTTAAACTGGCGCAAAAAATGAATCTCTATTTTAAATAAACACGTAGTAAATAGTGTACTTAATAATCGTTGTGGTGGGTATTTAACCGGTTGGTCAAAAAATTGAAACAATTCACCAAACAGGCCTTGCCAACCTCTAATCCCTATGTATAATACGCACCACTTGAACGGCACAGCGCAATACGCGGTCCGGTTCAAACCAGTTCAGACGCGGGATGGAGCAGTCTGGTAGCTCGTCGGGCTCATAACCCGAAGGTCGTAGGTTCAAATCCTGCTCCCGCAACCAAATAATCAATGTTTGTGAAAACAGGCAGTTGATACCAGAATAAAACGCAGCAATGCGTCGCTAAGAATATCACGATAAAACGTGCAATGTTTCAGACGCGGGATGGAGCAGTCTGGTAGCTCGTCGGGCTCATAACCCGAAGGTCGTAGGTTCAAATCCTGCTCCCGCAACCACCTTTAAAGCCCTGGTTCACGTCGGGGCTTTTTTGTTTTTCACCGAGAGTACTCCGGTGAATTTACTTCAGTTTTGCCGCCCCGGTGCTTCCATTCTATTTGAAGTAACTCCATTGAGATAAGTTTAACTTATTGCTTGCCAGGCCTAATAATCGCCAGAACCGGTGTTTTATAAGCGTATTTTCAGCTTTATTGTGTTCAGTGTTGGCAGGTGAAACCTTTTCGATTGATTGCATCTTATGTCCTCAACGTTGTTGTGAGTGAGGATTGTTATGTTTATTGCTGTACTTCACCAACGATTAAAATTACGCTTAGATATAAGTTTAACTTATTTTGCTTTGATATGGATAAACGTCTGCGCTGGTTAAACAATTTAATGTGCTTTGAGGTGGCAGCCCGGCACCAGAGTTACAGCAAGGCTGCTGAGGAGTTGTTTATTTCTCAGGCGGCGGTTAGCCAGCAAATGCGCCAATTAGAGAGTAATTTGCATGTAAAGCTGTTTCACCGTGAGGCCAGAAAAATGCGCCTTACAGAGTCTGGTAAAGTATTGCTCAGCGCTTGCCAGAAAGGCTTTGGTGAGGTGATTAATGGGTTAAATCAGGTTCAGGAAGCGCCCCTTGATGGCGAGTTAAAAGTCAGCTCAACCCAGGCTTTTTGCGCTCTGTGGCTGGTACCGCATTTATTTGAGTTCTTTAAACTTCACCCTGGGATCAATGTTAACGTGCAGGGCTCTAACCGCATTGAAAATCTGCATGATGGTAATATCGATGTGGCTATACGCTTTAACACGTCAAGCACGGGCCTGACAGATGAGTCGTTGGTTATTGAGCGGTTAGATGAAAACGACGTTTACCCGGTGTGTTCCGGTGACTACCTTAGCAAAAATGCCATAAACGACGCTAAGAGTATGAAGAATGCCAGATTGTTTAGTCTGGCCTACGAAAATAAGGTGGACTGGGAGAGTTGGTTTGAGTTTGCCGGGGTTGAGGTAACCTCAAACCAACTGAGAAAAACCGAAGTTACCTCAAGTGATCTTGCCTTATCTGCGGTGTTAGCCGGGCACGGGATTATGCTGGCATCAGACATTATGGTTGGCGAATACGTCAGGACCGGGCAACTGGTTATTCCATTGGATATACCGCATCCGGTGAGTTGGAAATCACATTTGGTTTACGCAAAGAATAACCCCAAGCAGAAACGGATTGCCGTGTTTTGCCAGTGGGTGAAAGAAAACCTGATCAGGACACAGGGTCCGGGCCCTTTATAAGCGGTTACAGGCTTGTATCAGTTTCAGTGGACTCCGTTACGGCAGAGCGCTGGCGCAATGCGGTGTTGTGCACTATATTGCCAAAACAGACTAATCCCGATATTAAAGTCCATATTCTGCGGTAGCCTGCCCAAAAGCCCCTGCAGTTGGCTCACAATAGTCAGACACACTATGAACGATAGCAATTCATCACCTTTTACAAAACACCCGCAACCAGCACTTCAGGAAGCCGTGAGCAATGAAACGGTGAGCGGATTGGTAGCGAGCGTTTCCCACGAGATAAATACGCCTCTGGGTGTCAATATTGGCAATTGCACGTTATTAATTGAATTGCTCGAGGAAGTTTCCAAAAAATACAACAGCGGGGCGCTTGATGCGGAATCCTTTGCAGAATTTCTGGATACCGCTAAGGATCTGTCGGCCAGTATGCTTAAAAACATGCGCCGGGCATCCAAATTACTGTCTATCTCTGAACAGGTGGCGGTGAAAAACACTGATGAAGCAAATATGTTGGCGCACGTAGATATTGCTGAGTGTGTTAATGATTTTGTCGAAGCTCACGGTATGCATAACAAATCTTCACAAATCACTTTCGCCGTCCAAATTCCACCTGGTGCTGTGGTCACCACTTACCCTGCGGTGATTACGCAAATACTAACCGCCTTAACGTCAAACACAATTATTCATGGTCTTGGCGTGGGCGTGAGTGAAGGGCTACTATCGAAAGTGTTAGAGCGGATTTTCACTACTCGCAGAGGGGCAGGGAATGCTGGATTAGGTTTAAGTGTTGTGCGCAATTTGAACAGTGAAGTGCTGAAAAGTGAAGTTTATTATGAAAGTCAGCCCGAAATCGGTTTAAAGTGCCTGTTAAAATCCATAACCTGATACATTGTCAGCCAGGTGATGAAAGCTAGTGCCTTGTTTTACAGAGTGAATGTGGCAATATATGCCGGTTAATAAAGTATTTTTATAAAGCCTGCGTAATTGAATGATTTAGTTTTGTACTAGCGTTTGACAAGCGTAATGGATTTACGGCAAGCTTCATAAAATAAGGGAAGCTCGTTATTTACTTTTGTTAATAGATGGCTGGCAATAAGCAGGCAGGCTTAGTTAGCGACGACATTGTTTATAAATACTAAGGCCTACTGTAATGCCGTCTGTTTCGGACCTGTTTTCTATTCCCGATACTTCTTTACTCCTGGTGGGGGAATATAACCTTTCACTGGTGTTGCTCTCTGTTGCCATTGCTGTGTTTGCCTCTTTTATGGGATTTCAGGTGGCGACTCAGGCTGCCAATGCCAAAACCCGCCGGGGACGCCGGGGATTGCTTGCCGTAGGAGCGTTTGCTCAGGGTAGTGGCATCTGGTCAATGCATTTTATTGGTATGCTGGCTTTTGAACTTTGCACGCCGGTTTCTTATACCTGGTTTACCACCCTGCTTTCTATGCTTCCTGGAATAGCCGCTGCGTGGGTGGCCCTTAACCTCCTGACTCAACACCGTATCAACAACAAACAAATTGTTATCGGTGGGGGGTTAGTGGGCGCCGGTATTGGCGCCATGCACTATATTGGCATGGCAGCCATGGATATGGCGCCGCTGCTGCGATATGACCTGAGCATCTTTTTATTGTCGGTGGTCGTAGCCGTGGTACTGGCGATGATCTCGTTATGGGTAAGACACGGCTTGCAGCGCCTGTTAAACAATAGGTTCACCACGTTCACCACCAATATTCTGGCCGGGGCGGTAATGGGCTGTGCCATTTCAGCCATGCACTATACAGGTATGGCGGCCGCTCGCTTTGTTAGCCCTCCCGGGCTGGA
The DNA here is from genome assembly GCF_002993365.1 of Marisediminitalea alba. Classification (GTDB taxonomy): domain Bacteria; phylum Pseudomonadota; class Gammaproteobacteria; order Enterobacterales; family Alteromonadaceae; genus Alteromonas; species Alteromonas alba. The sequence goes on along the minus strand of NZ_PVNP01000180.1, from coordinate 27,304 downwards.
ACTGTCGGATCAGCCTTCAGAAATGTCGTTCTATCTGGCGGCCAGTGTCACTTTTATCGCATCCATTATGATTGCACTGGTGCTCGGGATTAGCCTGTTGGTTAAATACCGTGAGGCATCAGCCGATGCCCGTCGTTCGCAGGTCAGAATGATCAGCCTGATGGAATCTGCCGTTGAGGGTATCCTGACCATTAATGACGAAGGCATTATTCAAACCGTAAATGAAGCGGTAACCACCATTCTCGGCTGGCAACGAATGGAACTGGTGGGCACGCCACTCACCGAGTTTCTGCCCGAGGACCGCCGTCACCTTTACAGCTATCGGTTCTTTAAATATGCAGAGGAACCTGAGGGGATACAACTGATTGGTAACAGTCGCGATGTAGAAGCGTTTAACCGCGACGGTGAGTTAGTACCATTACGGATCAGCCTGTCGCATACCCAGGTTGCCGGAGAATCCCTGTTTATATTGTTTATCGCCGATATCAGTGAACGACTGGCGATGGAAAAAGTCATTCGTGAGAACGAACTGAAGTTCCGTTCACTGATTGCCAATATCCCGGGCATCGCGTATCGCTGTTTGAATAAGCATGACTGGCCCATGGTGTTTATCAGCGATGCGGTAAAGAAAATTACCGGTTACGACCCGGATGAATTTTTACTGCCAGACCCGACGGTAAGCTTTGTTGATTTATTTCATCCGGATGATCTGGACACTATCGAGCAGGCGCTGGTTGGCCAAACCGAATACAGTATGGAGTACCGTATTTTCAACAAAGCTGGTGAGATCCGCTGGTTGCGTGAGCATGGCCGGTATATTCGCGACGATTACAACGAAATCCTCTGGCTGGATGGCTTTATCATGGATATTACCGATCGCCGGCAAATGGAAGATGACTTGTTGATCGCTAAAGATGCTGCAGAACAGGCTGCCGCGGCCCGAGCCGCATTCCTGGCCAACATGAGTCATGAGATCCGCACGCCAATGAATGCCGTGATTGGTTTTAGTGACATCCTGCTGGATACGCCGCTCAATACTGAACAACACAAGCATCTGTCGACGATTAATCGTTCAGCCCGCTCATTGCTACATTTGTTAAATGACATCCTCGACAGTGCCAAACTGGATAAAGGAAAGCTGGAACTGGAGTTGGTGGATTTTATCCTGAGCGAAGAAATCGACACGGTGATATCTACTTTCTGGCTGGAAGCTAAACGTAAGGGACTCGACTTACAGGTGAAACTAGGCGATAACCTCGCACAGGGCTATCGCGGCGCGCCAGAACGTATCCGTCAGGTACTGAGCAATTTAATTGGCAACGCGGTGAAGTTTACCGAGTCAGGCCAGGTCAGTCTGCGCGTGAATCAGGTTAACGACGACCATGTGCAATTTACTATCACCGACACTGGCATTGGTATGACACAGGAACAATGCCAGCGGGTGTTCGATGCATTTGCTCAGGCGGATGCCTCGATGTCGAGACGCTTTGGTGGCACAGGACTTGGTACCACGATTTCCAAGCAGCTGGTAGAGTTGATGGGCGGCTCTATAGAGGTTCGCAGTAAGCCGGGAGAAGGAACTCAGTTCAGCTTTATACTGCCGCTTACCGCTATCGATAGTACAAGCCATGTACAGCGTCTCCACGCCATTCAGTTACCCGCCCTGCGGATCCTGATTGTGGATGACATTGAACAAAATATCGAGCTGCTCAATTTATTACTGAAACGCAGCGGTCATAGCGTGGATATTGGCCGGGATGGTCAGCAGGCCCTCGAACAGATGGCGCAACATCAGTACGACGTGGTGCTGATGGACTTGCAAATGCCAGTGCTGGATGGCTTAACCGCTGCCCGTCAACGTCGTGAATACGAAAAAGCCAATGGTCTCAAGGCCACCCCGATTATCGCACTGACCGCCAGCGTACTGGCTCAGGATAAAAAATCGGCTAGTGAGGCCGGCATGGAAGGTTTTGCCAATAAGCCCATTGACTTCCCGGTGCTGTGTAATGAAATCGCCCGGGTGCTGGGCATTCAGGGCAGTGCGCTGGCAATGCGCGCGGAACCCAAGGAAGCGCTTCTTATCGATTGGTCCCGTGGCGAGAGTTTATGGGGTTCCAAACACAAGTTGGTAAAAGAGATAAAGCGCTTTTGTAATGATATCACCCTTGCCAGGGAAACCTTTGCAAGCCTGACTGAACAGCAGGACTTCACAGATCTGAAAGCCTTGGTGCATCGTTTTAAAGGTGTGGCTGGCAACCTCGGCCTGATAAAAATCATGCATGCCTGCAAAGCTATCGAACAGGATTGCTACGATAAGGTGGCGCCTGCGGATTCGGTAGCAGACCTGTACAACCTGGTTCCAGCAGTTCAGAGCGCTGTTGCTACGGAGCAGGAAAGTGCGCTGGAGCAGTCTGCTGTAGTCGATAGTCAGGCATTAAGGGCTATACTGGAGCGTATTGTGCGTTCAGTTGAAAATAATCGCATTGAAGAGGCGGAACTCGCCTTGCTGGGTGGCTACCAGAACAGCTGCTTTGCCAATGACATTCAAGCGATACTGGATGCCATAGAAGACTTTGAATTTGAACAGGCGATTACATTGCTGTCTGCACTAATCGACAAACTGGACGAATAGTAACCATGCATAACACTGCTCTAAAACCGACTATTTTGGTGGTTGATGATGAACCGGCAAACCTGAGGGTGCTCAAACATTTGCTGGCAGAGCATTACACTCTGGCATTTGCCAAAAATGGCCCTGAGGCACTACGTGTGGCAGAGGCTCAGTTACCGGATCTTATTTTACTTGATGTAATGATGCCCGGGATGACCGGCTTTGAAGTGTGTCAGGCGCTAAAGGAAAACGTCATTACCCGGGCTATCCCGGTGATTTTTGTTACCGCGCTAAGTGAAGAACAGGACGAAACCGAAGGTTTTGCGGTAGGTGGTGTGGATTACATTACCAAGCCTATTTCACCCGCAGTGGTGAAAGCGCGTATCAAAACCCATTTATCGCTGGTACAGGCCGATGAACTCAAGCGTACCCGGTTGCAGGTGGTACAACGTTTAGGCCGGGCGGCTGAATATAAAGATAACGAAACCGGGATGCATGTTTTGCGCATGAGTCATTACTCAAAGGTATTGGCATTGGCCTATGGTTTAAATGAAGAGCAGGCCGAGACTCTGCTGCATGCTGCTCCCATGCATGATATTGGCAAGATAGGTATTCCGGATCACATTATGCTCAAGCCCGGTAAACTTACCGATGAAGAATTTGCGGTGATGAAAACGCACCCGGAAATAGGTGCGGAAATTTTAGGCGAGGCAGACTCCGATCTATTACGGATTGCAAAATCCGTGGCGATGACCCATCACGAAAAGTGGGATGGCTCTGGTTATCCCAGCGGCTTACAAGGGGAAGATATTCCGGTAGAAGGGCGTATTGTGGCAGTAGCGGATGTGTTTGATGCACTCACCAGTAAACGCCCGTATAAGGAAGCCTGGACAGTAGAGAAAACCCTGGCGGTAATGAAAAGCGAATCAGGCAAACACTTCGAACCCCTCCTTATTACGTTACTAGAAGAAAATCTTGAGGAAATTCTGACCATTAAGGAACGCTGGCGGGAAGATTAAATTATCGTGACAATCCAGTCTGAAGCGGGATTGGCGGTTGCTAAATCAACAAGCAGGCAGTATAATGCATGTCAGATTATGGCTGGTACCGGTAATTAGTGATTACCTGCGCCTAAGCCTTACGGGTTTTTATTGTTGTATTGCACCAATAGCAACCTTGCCTGATATGGGCAAAAGGGACCGAATTTTTATTGCAAAAAGCCCCGTTTAATCGGGGCTTTTTGTTAGCTCGGTCTCACGCACAAAGCGATACCGAGCAAGGTATCAGTATATTGGGCATTATGCCCTTTTTTCGTTTTTGGAGGTTTGGATTGTCAAAGCTAGAGCAACGTTTAAGCGAAATGTTGAATCCGGCGGTAGAAGCATTGGGGTTTGAATTATTGGGAGTGGAGTTTGTCCGCGCCGGAAAGCATTCAATCCTGCGGGTTTACATTGATCATGAGAATGGCATCAACGTAGATGATTGTGCGGATGTCAGCCATCAGGTCAGTGCGGTCCTGGATGTGGAAGATCCAATCAATACTGAATACAACTTAGAAGTCTCATCGCCTGGTATGGACCGTCCGCTATTTAAAGAGGCGCACTATGCACAGTTGGTGGGCGAAACCGTCGCTGTCAGAATGGCATTGCCGTTGGATAACCGACGCAATTTCAAGGGGAAATTACTGGCGTGTGAAAATGGCACGTTAACTATCGAGGTCGATGGCGAGCAATTTAATTTGCCGGTCAGCGGGATTGAAAAAGGTAATTTGGTTCCAACATTCGAATAATACGGAATAAAACTGCGTGCCCATCCGCATGCAACCAGTGAGGCAAAAATGAATAAAGAAATTTTGTTAGTGGCCGAAGCCGTTTCTAATGAAAAACAAGTGCCAAGAGAAAAGATTTTTGAGGCGTTAGAATTTGCCATTGCAAGTGCCACAAAAAAGAAAAACGAAGGCGAAATTGAAGTACGCGTAAGCATTGACCGTGAAACCGGTGATTTTGATACGTTTCGTCGCTGGTTGGTTATTGCCGACGATCAGGAACAGGAAAACCCATTTGCGGAGTTGACCCTGTCAGCAGCCCAAATCGACGAACCGGAAATTCAACTGGGCGATTATGTTGAAGAACAGATCGAGTCGATAGCCTTTGACCGAATCACTACACAAACCGCCAAACAGGTTATTGTTCAGAAGGTTCGCGAAGCAGAACGTGCACAAATGGTTGCCGAATATGAAGATAAAGTTGGCGAACTGGTAACCGGTACCGTTAAAAAAGTTAATCGTGACAACATCATCATCGATTTAGGTAACAATGCTGAAGGCGTTATTTACCGTGATGATATGCTGCCGCGCGAAACCTTCCGTCCGGGTGACCGGGTGCGCGGCTTACTGTATGTCATCCGCCCTGAAGCACGCGGTGCGCAACTGTTCGTAAGCCGTACCCATCCGGAGATGCTGGTTGAACTGTTCCGTCTGGAAGTACCAGAAATCGCTGAAGAGACATTAGAAATTAAATCCGCCGCACGGGATCCTGGCTCACGGGCCAAAATCGCGGTTAAGACCAACGATAAGCGTCTTGATCCGGTTGGTGCCTGTGTAGGCATGCGTGGTTCACGGGTACAGGCAGTATCCGGTGAGCTGGGCGGAGAAAGAGTCGATATTGTGTTATGGGACGAAAACCCGGCGCAATTTGTTATCAACGCAATGGCACCTGCTGAGGTCGCATCCATTGTGGTTGATGAAGACACGCATACCATGGAAGTAGCAGTAGAAGCCGATAACCTGGCTCAGGCTATCGGTCGGAGTGGACAGAACGTTCGTCTGGCAAGTCAATTGACTGGCTGGGAACTGAACGTAATGACCATTGAAGATTTGAACCAGAAACACCAGGCAGAAAACGAAAGGGTTCTGGCGGTATTTGTTAACGGTCTGGACATCGACGAAGACTTCGCAAGTGTCTTGGTTGAGGAAGGCTTCACTTCATTAGAAGAAGTTGCCTATGTGCCAGTCAGCGAATTATTGGCCATTGACGGCCTTGATGAAGACACCGTTGAAGAATTACGTAATCGTGCACGTGCAGCACTGACCACTCAGGCGCTAGCCAACGAGGAATCGCTTGAGAGCTCAGAACCCACCGAGGAACTGCTGAACCTTGAAGGTATGGACAAGCACCTGGCGTACGTTCTGGCAAGTAGAGGTATTATCGATTTGGAAGCGCTGGCTGAACAGGGCACCGATGATATCAGTGATGTAGAAGGACTGGACGAAGAGAAAGCCGGTGCATTGATTATGGCTGCACGAAACAAAGTCTGGTTCAACGAAGAATAAGGTCGACAAGGGGAAAAACGCGTAATGGCAGATGTATCCATTGAAAAACTCGCCAGTGATATCGGGACTAGCGTTGACCGGTTAGTGAGTCAGTTTAGCGACGCCGGCATTAAAAAAGCCGCCGGTGAGAACGTGACTGAAGATGAGAAACGCAAACTACTGGACCACCTGAGCAAACAGCACGGTGGCACCAATGGTGGTGAACCTAAGAAAATGACGTTGCAACGTAAAACAACCAGCACGTTAAGTTTAGGTAAGTCGAAAGAAGTAAAGGTTGAAGTTCGTAAGAAGCGTACCTACGTGAAACGAACGGACATTGAAGAGCAGCGTCAGGCAGAAGAAGCCAAACGCCGCGAAGAAGAAGCCCGTCTGAAGCGTGAAGCGGAAGAAAAAGCGGCTGAGGAAGCCCGTAAAGCGGCCGAAGAAAAAGCGCGTAAGGCTGAAGAAGCCCGTAAAGCGGCGGAAGAAGAGAAAGCTCGCCGTGCTGAAAAAGCCAAGCAGGAAGCTGCTGCTCGCGCAGAAGCTGAGTCTGAGCTGTCAGAAGAAGAGTTAAAAGAGCAGGAAGAAGCGCGTCAGGAAGAAGAGCGTTTACGCAAGCAGCAGGAAGAAGAAGCGCAGCGTAAACTGGAAGAAGACGCCAAAAAAGCCGCTGATGAAGCACGTAAACTGGCTGAAGAGAACGAACGTCGCTGGAAAGAAGAAGAAGAGCGCCGTAAGAAAGCAGAAGCCGAAGAAGTGCACATGCACTCTAACCGTTATGCTCAGGAAGCGGAAGACGAAGAAGATATGCAGGTTGAGCGTTCTTCACGTCGTCGTAAGAAGCCGAACAAGAAAGCCAGTGAAAGCCTGAAACAAGGCTTTAACAAGCCGGCCGCGCCTGTTGAGCGTGTGGTTAAGCTTGGTGCAACCATCACGGTAGGCGAACTGGCCAGCCGTCTGGCAATCAAGGTGCAGGAAGTCATTAAGGCCATGATGAAAATGGGCGAAATGGCAACCATCAACCAGGTGCTGGATCAGGACACTGCTGTACTGGTAGTTGAAGAGATGGGTCATAAATATGAGCTGGTTAATGACAACGCGTTAGAAGACGAGTTGTTAGCGGGCTCTGGTAATGGTGATAAAACTACCCGTGCGCCGGTGGTAACCATCATGGGTCACGTTGACCACGGTAAAACCTCACTGCTTGATTATATTCGTCGCGCTAAAGTGGCGGCCGGTGAAGCGGGGGGTATTACCCAGCACATTGGTGCTTACAGTGTAGACACTGAAAATGGCAAGATCACGTTCCTGGATACGCCCGGACACGCCGCTTTTACGGCTATGCGTGCACGCGGTGCTACGGCAACGGATATTGTTGTGCTGGTTGTTGCTGCAGACGATGGTGTCATGCCGCAGACTAAAGAAGCGGTTCAGCACAGTCGCGCAGCAGGCGTACCACTGATCATTGCTGTGAACAAGATGGATAAAGAAGCTGCTGATCCGGATCGGGTTAAAACCGAACTGTCGCAACTGGAAGTTATCTCTGAAGAGTGGGGCGGTGAGCACCAGTTTGTAAACGTGTCAGCCAAAACGGGTATGGGCGTTGATGAACTGCTGGAAGCTATTTCCCTGCAGGCTGAAGTTCTCGACCTGAAAGCAACGCCAACCGGACCTGGTCGCGGTATTGTAGTTGAGTCTCGCCTGGATAAAGGTCGTGGCCCGATTGCCTCGGTACTGGTGCAGGAAGGTGAAGTTAAATCAGGAGATATCCTGCTGTGTGGTGAAGAATACGGTCGTGTTCGTGCCATGCGTGATGAGAACGGTAACGATGTCAAAGTGGCCGGTCCGTCAACGCCAGTAGAGATTCTGGGTCTTTCAGGCGTACCGGTTGCGGGTGAGGACGCGTTGGTAGTGCAGGATGAGCGTAAGGCGCGTGAAGTGGCCGGTAAACGTCATCAGAAGAAACGTGAACTTAAACTGGCTCGTCAGCAGAAAGCCAAGCTGGAAAACATGTTTGCTAACATGGAAGCCGGTGACGTAAGCGAGCTGAATGTAGTGCTGAAAGCAGACGTACAAGGTTCTGTTGAAGCGATTTCTGAGTCACTGACTAAGCTGTCTACCAGTGAAGTTAAAGTGAATATCGTGGGTAGCGGTGTAGGTGGTATTACTGAAACCGACGCCAGTCTTGCTGCAGCATCAAGTGCTATCGTGGTGGGCTTTAACGTTCGTGCCGATGCAACGGCACGTCGCGTGATTGAAGCAGAAGAAATCGACTTACGTTACTACAGCGTTATCTATGATCTGATTGATGAAGTGAAAGCGGCCATGAGTGGTATGCTGGCACCAGAGTTCAAACAGGAAATCATGGGTCTTGCCGAAGTACGTGACGTATTCAAGTCACCGAAACTGGGCGCGATCGCCGGTTGTATGGTAACTGAAGGTACTGTTAAACGTAGTAATCCGATTCGCGTACTGCGTGAAAACGTGGTTATCTACGAAGGTGAGCTCGAATCCTTGCGTCGCTTTAAAGATGACGTTCAGGAAGTTCGTAACGGTATGGAATGTGGTATCGGCGTTAAAAATTACAACGACGTAAAAGTGGGCGACCAAATCGAGGTCTTCCAGGTAGTTGAAGTTAAACGCGAAATCTAAGCTCAGCGAATAACTAAAGTATAGCGGGGGCTCTGAAGCCCCCGCTTTTGTCTGTGCAATAGTCCGCTACACTAAAGGCAGAGCAGATTGCAAAACAGAGGAGAGTAACTATGGCTCGGGAATTTTCTCGAACTGATCGGGTTGCCCAGCAAATCCACAAAGAAGTGGCCAGTTTGCTGCAAAATGAATACAAACATCGGGTAGGAAGTCTGCCTTTCATTACGCTTTCTGATGTGGAGGTGTCCCGGGACCTGGCGCATGCCAAGATCTTTATCACGTTTTATAACAGTGATGAAAAGGAAACCAAAGCGCAAATGAAACAGCTGGGCGAAAATACCGGTTTTCTGCGTAGCTTGTTAGCTAAACGCTTGCGTATGCGTGCTGTACCGCACCTGCATTTCTTTGAAGACAAGTCGATTACCGAAGGCATGCGTATATCTAATCTTGTGAGTGAAACTATCGCTCGTGATAAAGAACGGTCGAATAACGACGACGAGCAGGAATAATCAGGCATGGCAAGAAAACGCAAAGGCCGGGCAGTAAACGGCATTGTGTTAGTTGATAAACCCCTGGGCGGTTCATCAAATCAAATTTTACAAAAGGTGCGCTGGCTATATCAGGCTCAAAAAGCCGGCCATACCGGTGCACTCGATCCGCTGGCTACCGGCATGTTACCGGTGTGTTTAGGTGAAGCCACTAAATTTTCTCAGTACTTGCTCGACGCCGATAAAGAGTATGAAGTCACCGCCCGTCTTGGCATTCGTACCACTACGTCTGATGCTGATGGCGAAATCGTTGAAGAGCGAGATGTCTCATGCTCTGAAGAGGAAGTGCGGGCTGCGTGTTTGTCGTTTTTAGGCAGCAGCAAGCAGGTGCCATCGATGTTTTCGGCGCTTAAGTACCAGGGTAAGCCATTATACCATTATGCCAGACAGGGCATTGAAGTGCCTCGGGAAGCCAGGGATATCACTATTTTTGAGCTGGAAATTACGCGTATCGCGCTGCCTGAAGTGGATTTGCGGGTGCGCTGCAGTAAGGGAACTTACATCCGTTCACTGGTAGATGATATTGGTCAGCAGTTAGGCTGTGGCGCTTATGTCACCCGGCTACACCGAACCAAAGTGGCAGATTATCCAACGCCGAATATGATTTCCGTAGAAGCCCTCGAAGCGATGGTGGAACAGGAGATTGCCAAGCGCGAGTACGAGGCCATCGATGCGCTGTTGTTACCGATGGACACCGCTGTAAAAAGCTTACCTGCTGTTGAGCTATCCGCAGCTGAAACACACCGGTTACAGCACGGCCAGAGTGTCACGCCATTGCACACGGATGGCCTTGCCGAAGGGCAGCAGTATCGTATTTACGATAGCAGCACCACTCCCGCTCGTTTTCTCGGCGTCGGCGAGGGGGTCTGTGCACCTAAAGATCAAAAAGCCCCGGCTGATCAGGTGTTTGTTGCGCCCCGACGTAGTGTGGTTTACAGCGCAGAGTCGTAAACGCTTAAAATCACTTGCGCATGGGGCCACGCCAAGTATAATACGCGCTCAGTTTTGTCAGACTGAATTAGTGATCGGTCCGGCAGGTTTAAAAACAGGAGAAAATTATGTCACTAACTAAAGAAGAAACCGCAGGCATCGTTGCTGAATATGGCGTTAAAGAAGGTGATACTGGTTCACCTGAAGTACAAGTTGCACTGTTAACGCACAACATCAACAAGCTGCAATCACACTTCAAATCAAACAAGAAAGATCACCACTCACGTCGTGGTCTGCTGCGCATGGTTAGCCAGCGCCGTAAACTGCTTGATTACCTGAAAGGTAAAAACGCAGAACGTTATCTTGATCTGATCAAACGTCTTGGTCTGCGTCGCTAATCGGCGATTGACCAACGCAAAAAAGCGCCTGAATGGCGCTTTTTTTGTTTTCGGCCCTAAACCACCTACGTCAGTCGGTGGTTATCATTCGTGGTAGGGCTTTGCCCGCCTAGATTTAAGCTGGCAAAGAAAGGTGTCTATACATTGTTGTCGGAGTCGCCGACAGCTATAGTAACAAACGTCCCTGTGATTCATCCCAGCCACGCCATCCATGGCGTGTCGTTCCTCATACTGCGAAATGCCACTGGCATTTCGGTTATTCGTCACCCCTGTGCCGCATCGACTGAATCCTCATCCATGATGATTCTTCTAGTTTGTTATGTCTGCCAGTGACAATCACAACACTGAAGAAGGGCATAATTATTGTCTTTTCTTCGATTTAAACAGAGCCCCCTTGTAGGAGGGGAATGCAAAGCCACCTTCTTTAGAAGGTGGATTCTTTACATCTGAACGGTGACTATTACGGAGTCAGGTAGCTGTATACTGAAGGGCCGTTGGTTAAATGGGGTATAACGTTCTCTGTTTCCAACTCCCTGATAAGTACAATCAGCCGTCGTTCAATATTTTTACTGCCAATTTGGTTATGGGCGAGGGCCAGGTTTCGTAACAATAGTGCGATGGTATTTGGATGCTCGAGGGGATTACTTGTCAGAGCACGATACAAAAAAGCCTGATACACCGATTCATAGCTGATCTCACCGTATCGGGTGTTAGCCAGTGACATTAGCTCCTCATCATCCGAGGTATGGCCTATAAAAGACAACTCTTGTTCAAATTCGCTCGGCATAGACAAGCTGTAACGTAGGGCTTTTATGGTTGAACGTAATTTTTGCCGGCCGGATAAAGTGCAACTAAAAAAATAATTTCTTAACCTGCGGGAATGCTTGTAACGACACTTTATCGACAGGTAAATTTGTTCTACCTGCTCCGGTTGATAGTTGATGGCGTTCTGCATCGCCATACTTATCACCACCATATCAGCAAGCTTTAATTCAACCCCTGAAGCAAGCAGACTATTCACTTGTTGGATAACCTCTGAAGCGTCATCTTTACTGTTGCTGTACTGGCTGAGCGTCTGGTATAGCGATACTACGGCAGAGGAGTGGTTGTGCAAAAATGCGGGCTTCTGATAAGCGGCCGGGGTAACACTGGCCAGGTTAAGTAAAGCGGCAACTAAATATCCCGAAACGGCCGACATAACAATCCTTGTAATGTTCATGAGTGGCTGGTTAAAGATAAGTTACCGCTTTTTTATGGTAAATGAAACAGGCTCTCTTTACAGCGTAAGTGATTCACAGGGAAGCTGTCGCAACCGATAGCCAGACACAACCCAGTTAAGCCCCACCACATTTTGTGGATTCACCTCGGCTATCAGGCACACCTTTTGTTGTGGGCTTAAATCAAGGGCCAGCTCATTGCTCCAGTCAGCGTGAGCGCGAATTTTGAAGGTTTTAAATCCCGGGTTAACTGACAGTTGGGTATGCTGCTGCGGTGCCAGTGAAATAAAGTACTCATCATCCCAACCAATGTACACATCGGTCAGGCTGCCCTGTAATTCATCTGAACGATAGATAGTTACAGTGGCAGCATCATTGGTTTGGGATATTGCCGGGAGCGAGGATTTTGAAACACAGCCACTTGCCAGTATGGCGGTTAAAGCTATTGCCGCCCCCCGTGTAATTGACAAACTCATTTGTCGATGTCTAATCATCATTATCGCCTCTTTGTCGTTGAGTTGCTGACAATGATGATGGCGACGGGGTCAAGCCTGGGTGAAAGAATCGGCGTTTGGCCGGTTCAGTGAATTAATAATAACCGAAATCCGCCGTTATCAATCTGAATAACCTGTCCGGTGCGGTTTTAACCATTTCACTGGCAAGGCCGAGCGCTGCATAAGCCTGGTCTCGGGGTTCTACAGAAGGCACGGTGGTGTTGACCAGAGCTAAAACAATAATATTTTAAACCCTATCAGGATGAGCACTATACCGCCGATAAGCTCAGCTTTACTCTCCAGCCAGGTACCGGTTTTAGCACCGATATGCACACCCAGAAAACTAAAAATAAAAGTAGTGATACCGATTATCAGGCATGCGAGGAAGGGGTTTAAATCCATTAATGTCAGCGAGAACCCGGCCGCCATGGCATCAATACTGGTGGCAATCGCCAGCACTAGCATGACCCGGGATGTGATTTTGGCGATACCTTCTTCAATTCCTTCAGACATTGCCTCAAAAACCATTTTAGCGCCGATAAAGAGTAATAAGATAAATGCAATCCAGTGTGCAAAGCTGCCAATCAGGCCAAATAGCCCCTGACCGCCCAGGTAACCAATTAATGGCATAATCCCCTGAAAAACGCCGAAATAGATAGCTGCTGATAAAGACAGCGATTTGGCATTAAGAACATGTTTCGAGCCGAGCCCGATGGAAACAGCCAATGCATCCATGCTTAACGCCAGCGCTAAAATAATGACTTCTAACATAATAGACTCCGGAAAAATCAGCCAGGGGCCGGATAAGCAGAGCGAGTGCTCAGCCAAAGCCTCATTTTAAGGAATCTCCCGGCACTATAGCCAGGTTTTTGATGGTTTTAATGGTTGGGTTTGTCGAAAAGAGCCGGGGCTGAGCGGTCAGGTGGATGAAAAACGGTAACGCGTGGCTATCTGGGTGAGGGTTGTCATTAGCTCATCGAGTTCACTTGCCTTGGCGCGAGTAAGTTCACTTTGCTGCAGTAATTCGTTGGATTGCTGGCTAATCCCCTTAACCTGACTCTGAATGGTTTGTGTGGCCACCACCACTTGCCCGGTTGAAGCTGCCAGTTGTTGATTATCATCACTTAGCGATAATACACTTTGCTGGCTTTGTTTAAGGGCGTTTTCCGTATGGTTAGCTTGCTTAAATGCCTCAGTGGTAAGTGTTAGGTTGGCTTCCATTCCCTGCACAGTTGTTGTAATGGAATCCACTATTTGTGCCAGTATGGTGTTGATCTGATGTGTCGATTGTTGAGTGCGCGAGGCCAGGGTACGAACTTCTTCTGCAACTACCGCAAAGCCCCTGCCGTGTTGGCCTGCGCGGGCGGCTTCAATAGCTGCATTGAGCGCAAGGAGATTGGTTTGCTCGGCAATCTCTGCAATGACCTTTACTACCGAACCCACCTGATTCCCGGCGTTTTGTAACGACGAAAGCTGCCGGGCAGATTCATTGATTTCACGCTGCAACGTGGCTATCTGTGTGGCACTGACTGCCACTTCCTGCTTGCCCTGGCTCACCAGAGCCGCAGTAGACGCCGCTGATTCGGACACGCTTTTTGAATCTTCAGAGGCGCTGGCGATTTGCACTCCTACCTCTGCGATAGCATTGTCCAGTTGAACCGCAAGATCGGATAAATGATGGGCTTGTTTATCAGAAGATGCGGCTGATTCAATAAAGGTTATGCTCGCACTGCGCAACTGGCTTGTCATAACGTTCAGAGCCGTGTAATCCTCGGTTAAGGCTTTAATCAGATTTTTCAGGGCATTAACCACCTGTCCGAGCTCATCATTACCGACATTAGGTAACACCACCTCCAGGTTCTTATCGTGACTCAGGCTGGTGAGTGCTGCAGTGATACTCAGTAATGGCGTGACCAGTTTTTGATACAGATAGCGATAAGAGAGCAAGGCCACTACCACAACCAGCATCACTGAGGCGTAATTAATCCAGCGCATCAGGCCCATGGTGACACTGACTTCTTCTGTGGCCTGAAACACCTGCTGCGCTGACTGTTGGCTTATCAGGCTGAGCACTTCTCGGTTAGTGTGCTTGGCATTTTCAATCAACGTCAGAGCGTGCCTTGCCGCATCCCAGTCAGTATCCGCCGCGTTCAGAATAGTCTCCAAACGGTCCATGGCAGTGAATAGTTCATACAATGAGGTTTCCAGAGCTTCTGTGTTAAACAGGTGACGCCCACCTAACTGAGAGAGTTTGTCGTGTAGTTGCGATTTTAGCTGTTCAGAGCGCTCAGCATAAGAATCACTGTCAATAGTGTAACCATAGAGGGCAAAGCTAAGGTTATGCAGTTGAGCCAGCTCATCCTGTGTTTGTTGAAGCAACGTAAAAGCGGGCAGGGTATGCGTTGTAAAGTGCCGGTTTTGTTTACTGATTTGATTGAGACTTAACTGAAATATGATGCCAGTCAGCACCATGGCTATAATAAGAACTAGGTAGCCCACCATCACTTTGCGGCCAATTGATTTCAACATGTCTGCGCTCTCAAAATCAGATATACCGCAACAGACCCGATAAAGAGAGAGTTTATTTCATCTGACTCTTAGTCATTTATTTCTTATTTGTGTCAATTTTTTTTACATTTAGTGTTAAATATAGTGAAAACCTTGTGTAGAGCTATGAAAAATAAGAGAAATAAAAAGTGGCATGGTTTTAGCTCTTCAATCATTAATTGGTTTAGTAGTACAAGGTATAATCAGATGTTTAAATCCCTTTTTAAAGTTTCAGCTTCAGCGTTAATCGGTTTAATGTTTGCCAGTCAGGCAAATGCCACTATTATCGGGTTTGAAGATATCCCTGATGACTTTAGAGCCCAAAACTTTCCTGCATATACCGAAAACGGTTTCATTTTAGATGTTAGCTGTCAGAACTGCGTAAATGTATTTAGCACCAGTGAAGCAATTGCGTTTTCTGGTTACGGTACTCAACCCGCTGCCGCGGCAGGGTGGGGGGCAACCGGTCGTTTCCTCGAAACATGGAATACTTATTCTATTTTTTCTTTAAGTCAGGAAAATGGCGAGGCCTTTAATTTCACCGCGATGAACATTGGCTGGTTTAATAATGCATCAAGCAATGCTAGTTGGAGTGTCCGCGTTTTTGATGATAACGGCATCCAGGTTGGAAGCTCAGACAACTACACGGGAAGCGGTTTATTTAACTTCAATTACGAAGGTATTTACTCTGTTGAATTGCAAAGCAACGGTGGTTTTAGCTCATTTGATAACTTAAACGTTACTGCAGTAGAAGCGTCAGCGCCTGCTACTTTAGGCTTGCTCAGCTTAAGCCTTGTCGGACTGGGGATTGCTGGTCGTCGCAATAAATAATTAATAGTGCATTCTCCGGCAGTAAAAAAGCACCTTCGGGTGCTTTTTTACTTGTTCAAGCAGGGTTAATCAAACATCGCCTGAATATCGCAACTGGCCTTTTTACCCAGATGGTCGGCGTTTTCTGCCAGCCATTTTTCAGTCGTTTCTACACCGGCTTCACGTAAATACTCGAGAAACTTTTTGCGATTGTCGTACTTGGTGGCACTATCGAGGGAGGAGAGCAACTCACCGTTGGTCAGCAGATGAGTGCGCAGCTGCTTCATTTGTCGTTCAACCTTGCCTAATAAAAAACGCTTACCGCTTACCAGACGTTTAATACTGGCAATGGCGTGCATTTCACGCATAAAGTTGCTGTGGAAACCGATTTCGGTAATACGATCACTGATATCATCAGAGCTTTTGGGAACTTCCTCGCGTTCTAACGGCTGCAACAGCACAATTAGTACATCTTTACCTGCACATTCGTTCATCAGCGGAAATATCGCCGGGTTACCGGCATAACCGCCGTCCCAATAATGTTTGCCGTCTATCTCAATAGCTTTATATACGTTAGGTAAACAAGCTGAAGCCAGCAGATGGTCGGTGGTGAGTTCCGGCGTGTTAAACAGGGCCAGCTTACCGGTGCTGACTTCCGTGGCAGCAATATATAAGGGTAGAGGGTTAGCCTGTTGTAAGGCTTTAAAATCAACCTGCTTATCTACAATGTCACGTAACGGATTGATGTCCAGCAGATTGATATCGTAAGGGGAAAGAAACTGGAACGCACTCAGCCACCACTTGGTCACCGAATTTTTGAGTTCGCCAGGGAGTTCAAAGCCGACATTTTGCTCAGCTACGGTATACCAGAAGTCATCCAGTTGTTGTTTAGCGCCTTCTCGACCGTTTTTACGCCAGCCCTCAGCGAACATCACGGCATTCATGGCACCGGCGCTGGCGCCGCTAATACCCGTAATGGTGAGCCAGGATTCTTCGAGCAGGCGGTTAAGTACGCCCCAGGTAAAAGCACCGTGAGCGCCACCGCCCTGTAATGCTAAGGATAATTTTACGGATTTCATAAGTAGCATCCCTGAAAAGTGCTGCGGTGCAGCATGGAAAGCTATTATTACGCAAAATTAGTCTGAATAGTTTAAAAAATGCACAATATAATGCTGCCGGAGTGGATCCGGCGGCATTTAATTAACCAAACTTTGATAGGGGTGATGGCAGACGCCTACTAACCGCCGGTAGAACCGGAAGGTGAAGCGGGCACGCTAGCCGAAGGTGAACTCACTACTTTGGTAGCCAGTTCACGAATTTCAGATTCCAGAGAAGCTATTCGGCTAGACAGGGCGTTGTTGCGCTGCTCCAGTAAAGCCAGTTTATCGCTCAGGCTTTTAATTTCCTGCTGGCGAGAGCTGCTATTAGCATTAACCTGTTCCATCTGAACATTGATGGCGAGCATTTCATCCGAGACGGTTTCCAGGCTGCTGTTAAGCGTTGCTAACTGCGTTTTCTGGCTATCCAGATTACGTGAAACCTGTGATACAGACTCCTGCAGATCTTTCTTATCGCCGGCGACTTTATCGGTCAGGTCGGCAATTTCTTTCTGATTACGGCGCCAGGCGGAAGCCCAGAGCTTATCCATTTGTTCCCATAATTCAGCGGTTTTGTTGGTCAGTTCGGTAACTTTTACCTGCAAAGCTACGGTTGACTCGCCAATCTCTTCGCCGGTGGCAGACAGTTTGTTTTCCAACTGCTGGATGCGTTGCTCTGCGTTTTGCAGCGTTGCATTTTGCTTTTGCGTAACTGTAAATAAGTAACCTGCCGCGCCACAACCTACAATGGCTACCAACAGGGCAACTACACCCCAGCCTGAGCCGCCTTTGGCATTGACTGGTTCACTGGTAGCCGCTGTCTGTGAAGTAGTCACCGAGCGGTGAACCGGTGCCGTTTTGGTTTGATATCCGCGACGGTCTTCTTCGTCGAGTCTGATTGTGGGAAAGTCATCGTTGCGCGAGTTATTAGCCATATTCCCTCTTAATGACAACTGTGGCGATATAATTATTCATGAAAACGGGCGCTGGGCCCTTATCCTCTGATGTTATCGCTAATTTCTGTGCAATACCAATGTTAGCCGGCACTTTTTGGCAGTTTACCAGTCGATTGGTGGATAGTTGGGTGTTTTATCCCCAATTTCACCCGCCTGATGCATCCGGATAAGGTCTGACTGCAATGCCATGCGGTATTGCTTTACAGCACGCCACTGCGCGTTGAGGTCTGGCGCTGGCTGGCCGTTATCTTCTTTAGCCAGTAATTTGCCAAGCTGCTGGTAGTGATTATATAAGTGGTTGGCTTGCTGTGTTTCAAAAGCCTCAACTTCGGCCACCATTGGGGCCGGTAGCCACTGGGTTTGCCAGTACTGATGCTGAGCCAGCAAATAGTCTTGTAGAGTCACGGCAGATTCATTGTGGGCACTTTGCCAGGCAGGTAAGCTTGCGCGATTAATCACCTGCCGGGTTTGCGGATCAATCAACAGCAATGTAGGTGTAGCAAAATATACCGGGTAGCCAAATTGGCTCAACAATGTTCGTTTGTTTTCTAAATAGCCTACGTCCACAGGTAGCACAGCTATGTTTTCGGTGACAGGTGCCAGTGCCGGATCACTAAAATAACCGGCCAGCGCCCGTGAGTCATGACACCATGCGGCACCCAGCACCAGGGCAACCAGTTGTTGATTCTCGCTGGCCTGGGTGATGGTATGCTCTACCATCGCGGCCTCGTTATCATAGCGCTGATAAAAAACACCGGTGTCGTCGCCGGCCTGCAGAGGCCAGGCAACAACCAGCATTAATACCGCAGTGAATTTACGTAACATAATTAGTCTTCACCACCCAGCCATTCCACCCGATAAAGGTCGCGGCGACGGTCGAGGTAGTTACGTACTGAGCCCTCATTTTGCAGGGTAGTTAATTTATCCAGATCCAAATCAACAATCAGCGTCATTTCGGTGTTAGGCGTGGTTTCCGAGACAATGGCATCGTGCGGGAAAGCAAAATCAGACGGTGAAAATACCGCGGTTTGGCCGTACTGAATATCCACGTTATCTACCTTCGGCAAGTTCCCTACGCTGCCGGCAATGGCTACATAGCACTCGTTCTCAATTGCCCGTGCCTGGGCACAACGACGTACCCGCAGGTAACCGTTTTTGGTATCGGTCCAGAACGGCACAAACAGTATTTGCATTTCCTGCTCAGACAGCACCCTGGCTAGCTCCGGGAATTCTACGTCGTAACAAATTAAAATCCCGATTTTACCGAAGTCGGTGTCAAAACAGCGCAGGTAGTTACCGCCTTTCATGATCCAGTCTTTTTTCTCGTGCGGTGTGGGATGCAATTTATACTGAGCTTCTATGGTCCCATCACGCTTGCACAGGTAGCTCACATTATACAGCTCTTCGTCTTCAATTACCGGCATGGACCCTGCAATAACATTAATATTGTACGAAACAGCCAGTAGCGAGGTGGCGGTGAGGATTTCGTCGGTATATTCGGCCAGATGCCAGATCGCATCAATAGAGGATTCTGACTCTGCCAGGCCCATCAGCGGGGCATTGAAAAATTCCGGGAACAGGGCCACGTCACAGCCGTAATCCGACAACGCGTCGACAAAATACTCTACTTGCTGAATAAGCTCTTCGACGTTTTCAAAGTAGCGCATCTGCCATTGCACACAACCAATTCTTGCCGAACTTTTCTTACCACCGATCAGCTGCGGATTGCCGGGCTCATAATAAATGTTGTGCCATTGCAGCAGCGTGGCATATCCCTTTGACGCTTTGTCTTCAGGCAGGTAGGCCTGCATGATTTGCTTAACTTCAAATCCATTGGAAAGCTGAAAGGTGAGGATAGGGTCGAAAATGTCTTTCGATTTTACCCGCTCGATATATTCGTAGGGCGTCATTTCCGATGCATGCTTGGCATAGTTAGGAATACGCCCGCCGGCCATAATGGATTTTAAGTTCAGGTTACGGCATAACTCTTTGCGCGCTTCGTACAAGCGTCGTCCAAGGCGTAAACCGCGGTATTCCGGTGAGACAATAACTTCTACGCCGTAGAGCACGTCGCCATTTGGATCGTGAGTGGTGAGATAGGCATCGCCGGTAATTTCATCATAGGAATGCTTATCACCAAACTGGTCGTAATCCACAATGACTGAAATGGCAAAGGCCACTACCTTGCCTTTGTCTTCTATACAAATCTGACCGTCGCGGAAAGTGGTTATCTGTGCCTTATAGTTTTTATAGGGCCAGGCACCACCAACATTGCGATAGACATCGTCCATGAGTTCCTTCACATCCTGGTAGTCATCCAGGGTCAGGTGTCTCAGGTCGAGATGGTGTTCAGTATCTTCAGTATATAATTCGTCGCTCATGCTACTTTCTCAAAAATGACTTGTCTGTTGGCAACATAGCATGCACCTGTGATGCACTCCAAGTTTTCCAGTTATTACAAACCTATACCTTGCGGCCAGGGCATTTGATCAGTACTAGTGGCGTAATCGGTCAGGCTGGAGCAAAAAATACCGGATCGTACAAAAAATAACTTGTCTAATCGCTGTTTTCAGTATATTTAACACGCCTGATTTATTTGGATAACCCTTCTGTTGACAACTTCTTTAGAAAATTATGTTCTTGCCGGGTCTAAAGCCCCTGAGGAATTGTTTGAACGCATTGCTGATGATCTATATCAGCGAGGCTACAGTGTCATCCCTGCCGCACTGCCGCCGGCACTGACTACCCGGCTGACAGCCTATGCGCAGGAAGCGATTAATTTTGATCCCGCCGGGATTGGCCGGGCCGGGCAGTATCATCAGAATGAATTCGTTCGCACCGATGAAATATGCTGGATCCAGGGTACCGCTGCGGTAACGACTGCGTGGTTAAACTGGATGGATTGTTTAAAAGCGTATCTTAATAAGCGGCTTTTTCTGGGCTTGTTCTCATACGAAAGTCACTTTGCCCATTACCCGCCAGGCAGTTTTTATAAACGACATATGGATGCGTTTCAGGGCGAATCAAACCGGGTACTGTCGACGGTTTATTACCTTAATTCTGACTGGACACAGGACGACGGCGGTGAGCTGGTAATTTACCCGCCGGCAACGCCGGATGAAGCGGTTTCCGTCACCCCGTTGGCTGGCACTATGGTGATATTTCTCAGTGAGGAGTTTCCGCATGAAGTACTGCCTGCCAGGCGTGATCGGTTCTCAATTGCCGGTTGGTTCAGGGTGAACAGTTCTACTGCACAACGGGTCGATCCGCCGCGATAAAGAGCGGATTCTGTCCGGAAGTGGCTAAATATGTCCCTGTTGCCAAATATCAGTATGGCAGTTTTATGAAATTCGGGATAACATCAGGTAATAAATACCCTCAGGTTTAGCGCTTCGTGCAGTGGCAGACGTGGTCAACACCGAGCTGCCGCAAGCCGGGCATTGCACAGACAAGGAAAGCATTTTCGTGTTAAGTGGTTGTGACAATGGATAAAATCCCATTACCGAAAGCAATTGATGAGTTAAAAGTACTGGTTGTAGACAACCAGGCGCTTATTCATGACCTAATCAAGTCGGCCCTGCTGGAACTGGGCGTTAAACAGGTGAGCAGCGCGCAAAACGCTTTTCATGCCGTTCGCCTGTGTCAGAAAGACACCTTCGATGTTGTTCTGCTGGCATTTAACGTCAGCAGCGACAAAGACGGTTTCCACCTGTTTGAAGAGCTCAAACACAACAATTATATCGGCGACAAGTCTACCGTGGTGTTCTTAAGTGCAGAAACCAGTATGGAGCTGGTTAACTGCATTATCGAACTGCAACCGGATGACTTCTGGGTAAAACCGCTGGATGCCAGTCGGGTTCAGCAGCGCTTTAATTACCTGGTGAATATCCGCCGTAAATTACACAAAGTCATGCATTGCATGGATAACAGCGATTACGCGGCGGCGATCTATCATGCCGAGCGTGGCCTCAAAGATGAAGGCGTAGCTGAGTATCACCCGCGCCTGAAAAGAATGATAGGCGAATGTCTTATCCATCTGCGTGATTATGCCACCGCTGAGCGCTATTTCAGCCGGCTCAAGGAAGAATACGATCATGCCTGGGTGCATATTGGCCTGGCTAAAACCCTCTTCCGCCAGGACAAAGTGGATGAAGCCGAGCTGCTGATCGAAGATTTATTGCAGCGCAATGATACCCGTTTCTTAACTTACGATTTACTGGCTCAGTACTACATCAGCAAAGAGCAGTTTGATGTTGCTTATGAGCAGGTCAAAGCGGCAAGTAAACTGGCTCCTCGCAATATTGAACGAAATAAAAAATTGTGGGATCTGGCCAGGCTTAACCGCGACAAATACGGGCAGCTGTCCGCCGTGCAGAATATGGCAAAATTTGCTAGAAACTCCATTCATGATTCACCGGAGCTTGGCCTTAACGTGGTGCGCACCATGATTGATTTGGCCGCAACTGTATCGGGCTCAGAGTCGGAAAAACTGCTGCGTCAGGTAACCCGCGAGATTGAAGGTTTAACCCGCGGCGACTTTGTGGAGCCTGCTCTGGCTAACAAAATGTTGGTGATAAAGGCGCGTATCGAGTCGCTGAAAAACAATAAACGCGATGCCGAAAAACTGCTGAAAGAAAACCTGCAAGCCGACGCAGCGATGAATTTGGAAGATAACCTGGATTTAATGAAGGCGTACCATGAACTTGGCATGAAAGAAGATTGCCTTGCTATTCTCGACACGCTGCGAGCGCAACTGGCGGGTGATACCCTGGCCAGTCAGGTGGTAGATGAATACCTCAAACGTGAAGAAATTGAACGTCGGGAAATCAAATTTACCACCAAAGAACTAAAAGAGATGGCGGCGGTAAACTACCGCGAAAACCGCATTTTTCCAGCCTACAATAATCTTTGCCAGGCCATGATCTTGTCGCCTCACGATAAGTCGATAGCGCTAAGCCTGCTAAAAGTGCTGGTGCAGATTAATAAGAATGAGCCGTTATCAGACAGCCAGCATGAGATGGCAATGAATGCCGCAGATATGCTCAGTAATAGCAGTTTGCCGGCTAATCAACAGCAAAAGTGCGATGAGTATCTCAGTGCGCTATCTCTCAATGAAGCCGCCGTTCACGTCACACCAGAATAAATACCGCAATAAACCCGCCAATTCAGGCGGGTTTAATTTAATTGATTAATTCCTATTCAAAAAAATCATCTTGATAGTTTTTTTCGAATCAGACTTTCAACAAATCCAATTATAAATCTTTGAGGTTAGTCGCTATTCTTATCCCAAGTCGAAAGGGAACGAGAAAGAAGCAAACCGTAAAGGTTGAATTCCCGTAACCTAAACTGCACATCAACGGTGTGAACGTGGTGGATTTAAGTTGTCGTCCTGTTCACACAGTTAATATTGAAAGCGTTAAATAAACCTAACTTTAGGAGAAAGTAAATGGCTTTAATCAACACTCAAATCAAACCATTCAAAGCGAACGCGTTTAAAGATGGTGAATTAATCGAAGTAAGCAGCGAAGACATCGCGGGCAAGTGGGCAGTATTTGTATTCTACCCGGCTGACTTCACTTTCGTATGTCCAACGGAGTTAGGTGACATCGCCGACAAATACGAAGAGCTGCAATCTCGTGGCGTAGAAGTATTCTCAGTATCAACTGACACTCACTTTACTCACGCAGCATGGCACGAAGCGTCAGAAACTATCGGTAAAATCAAGTTCGCCATGATCGGCGACCCAACAGGCGAAATTACCCGTAACTTCGACTGCATGCGTGAAGAGATGGGTCTGGCTGACCGCGCAACATTCGTAGTTGACCCAGACGGTATTGTTCAGGCAATGGAAATCACTGCTGAAGGTATCGGCCGTGACGCAGATGACCTGGTACGTAAAGTTAAGGCGGCTCAATACGTAGCGTCTCACCCAGGTGAAGTATGCCCGGCTAAATGGAAAGAAGGTGAAGAAACCTTAGCTCCATCATTAGACCTGGTAGGCAAAATCTAATTACCGTTTTAACCAACGAGTAATGTCGGTGCGGGCTGTGGCCCGCACATTTCCTCAACCACATTATCTAAGGCAGAATTAAATATGATTACGCAAGATATTAAAAAGGCGCTAAAAGGTTACTTCGCGTCGATGCAGAAAAACATCACGTTAGTTCTGCAAACCGGCGAGCACACTAAACGTGACGAGCTGAAGCAGTTTCTGTCTGGTGTGGCAGAAGTGAGCGACAAGATCCAGTTGGAAGAACGTGATACAAACGGCGTACTACGCAGCTCAATCAGTTTTTTACTGGAAGCTGATGGTGAAGATACCGGTATTCGTTTTTCCGGGATCCCAGGCGGACACGAGTTTAACTCGTTCGTACTGGCACTGCTGCATGCGTCAGGCACCGCACTAAAAATTGATGACAGCGTTGCATCTTTGGTGAAAGGTGTAAAAGACGAACTTAAGTTCGAAGTATTTATCAGCCTGAGCTGTCATAATTGTCCGGACGTTGTCCAGGCGTTAAATCAGTTCGCGCTGCTCAACCCGAATATCTCATCAGAAATGATTGACGGCGGTCTTTATCAGTCTCTGGTAGAAGAGCGCGATATTCAGGGTGTACCCAGTGTGTACTTAAACGGTGAACTCTTTGCAAATGGTAAAGTTGACGCCGCCACACTGATCGACAAATTACTGGAATTCGACCCGAGCCTGAAAGAGGCTAATAAAGGTCAGTCTTTACCGCTTCAGGACGTTACCGTTATAGGTGGTGGTCCGGCAGGCGTAAGCGCGGCAATTTACAGTGCTCGTAAAGGCCTGAAAGTCACAGTGGTAGCCGACCGTTTTGGTGGTCAGGTAAAAGACACCATGGGTATTGAAAACCTGATTTCTGTGCCAAAAACCACGGGTCCTGAGCTGGTTGGTAATCTGACAGAGCATATGAAAGATTACGATATTACCCTAAAAGAGCATGTCCGCGTGGACAACATCGAAAAAGGGAATATTAAAACCCTGACGTTATCATCTGGCGAACAGATTAAAACCAAATCGCTTATTGTAGCGACTGGTGCCCGCTGGAGAGAGCTTGGTGTACCCGGCGAGAAAGAAAATGTAGGTAACGGCGTAGCATACTGCCCACACTGTGACGGCCCGTTCTTTAAAGGCAAAGACGTGGCGGTAATTGGTGGTGGTAACTCCGGCATCGAGGCGGCACTGGATTTAGCCGGTATCGTTAAGTCGGTGACCGTGTTTGAGTTTATGCCAACGTTAAAAGCGGATCAGGTACTGATTGACCAGGCTGAAAAGCGCGACAATATTACCATCATCAAAAACGCGGCAACTAAACAGATTGTGGCGGAAAACGGTAAAGTCAGCGCTATCGAATATCAGGACAGAGCGACAAACGAAGAGCATTCGTTATCACTGGCGGGGGTATTCGTACAAATTGGCCTGGTACCTAACAGCCAGTTTATGAAAGGTGTTGTAGACCTCACTCAATACGGCGAAATCGTGGTCGACAGTAAGTGTAACACCTCTGAACCAGGTATTTATGCAGCAGGTGATGTAACCACTGTGCCTTACAAGCAGATTGTTATCTCGATGGGTGAGGGCGCTAAAGCTTCACTGGCAGCCTTTGAATATCTGCTGTCTCACCAGACAGAAGAAGAGCTTGAAGAGCAGGCCGCCGTCGCCTAACGGTTATGATTTCATCTATGTTGAAAGCTAAAAAGCGGACTCGTTAGTCCGCTTTTTTTATACGTATGAGTCCAGTCAGGTACTTATCTGTTATGGCTATGGTTAAGCATTGTTATTAATGAGTGTCGCCAACATTTTCTCGATGCGCTTCACACTTTCGGTAAGCTCAGTGAGTTCTGAAGCTGGCTGCTCAGAATGCGATGTGTCTGTCCGGGAGGAGGTTGAACAATTGTCTTTTTGATTCAGTATTGCTTCGCGAAAATCTGCCGCGTCGTCGATCCCAAGCATTGAAACTAAAGCGCCCTGGCCTGATTGACCTGCGGTTTCAAAGCTCAGGCTAAAAAGCCCCAGGGCACGCATCAATGGACCCTGACTCATGGCTACATCGGTGATCTTTTCCAAAGGAATCGACTTTTCCACTTTGAAGAATACACCACGTTTCACCACCAGTTTTCGTTCGGTAAGGTCTGCCGACATCGCCCGCAGCATTCTTTCACTGATAAACAACATTATGGGAATAGAGATTAACAGCAGCGGAATACCAATGACGGTAAGCCCGGAGACAATCAACAGGCTGATAAGCCAGTAAGTTTTTACTTTCGGGTTAAAGCTTGCACTGCGTAATATTTTTTCTGCCATCATAATACCTGTTTCCTGTGCCTGTTAATTTATTATCATAGCGTATTAAGTGATTGGACAGACAGTGTTACAGGCGAAATGAGCCTGTCGAATTGTAAGGGACTGTAACGTAATGCAAAGCGAAAGGGATATTACAAGGGATAAGCTAGCGGATGATGTCATGCACCCAGTCAATCCAGCGGTGTAACCACAGGGGAATATTATGCCTGGGTTCAAGAGTCGTCAAGCGATAGCCGCGCTTGGGGATAACCTCAATTTGCCAGGGCGGCGGTTCGGGAAGTGATTTAAGCTCTTTTCGCAGTCGACAGACAAGGTGGTTTATCCGGTCTTCGCTGACTACCTTGTGGCCCCATATTGACTGGCGCATGTCGGCACGGGTAACAATCTCACCTTCATTTTCCATTAGCAAATCTAACAGGTCACCACACTGTGGTGAAAGTACCCGTTGCTCACCCTTTGAGTCGGTAATTGTTCTTGAAGGTTTATCGTAAGTCATGGGAGCAAATCTTTACAAAGCTAACCCGTTATCTGCTACTAAAGTTTAGCAGAACAAATGAAAAACAAATGACGACGATGACAAAGAAATGACATTTCCAGGCTAAGCGAATGAAATAAGGCAGATTAAATTTGTCATCTAAGCGTCATGGTTTTGTCAGCGACGAAAGCCTCTATATCGGCCTACAATCCTAGGGTCTGAGCAGTTGTATCGCCAGCGAAATACCCATTCAAACAAAATCAGGTGTAGGAAAGATGATGAACATAAGTAAAGTTTTATAACCATTGCATTAATTAATTGACCAAATTTATCCACTCTCTCCAACAGAGAGTTTTGACTCGCTCAACATCCGCAATGAATGTATTCCAGGCGCGAGAGACCTGTTCTACTATTTCTTCGTAACCTCGAAATACTCGGTTGGATAAGCAACGCTGCCGCAGCCATTGCCATACCTGTTCCATCGGGTTCAGCTCCGGAGAATAGGCTGGGAGTTTTACGAGACTGACGTTGGTAAATGGGCTGGCCGTGTCGAATGTATGCCAGCCAGCGCCATCCATCACAACAACGGCATGACGCCCAGGCTCTGTCGCTTCGCTGATCAATTTCAGATGCTGCTTCATCACCTCTTTATTGACAAGAGGGCTGATAAGCGCCTGGGTATTGCCATTGCTCGGACACACCGCACCAAAGATATAGCCATAATCGAATTGCTGTTGCTTTACCACTCTTGGTCTGCTGCCCTTCGCAGCCCATATTCTGGACGTCTGATTTTGCTGACCGAATCGTGCTTCGTCTTGGAACCAGACGTCAACGCGATCCAGAGGGAGATGACCTGGAGTGTGAAGGATCGTTTCCAACTGGAAGTTTTTTAAAAGTATCTTGGGTTTGCTGTGATTGTTTAGGGTGTTTAGAGCG
>NZ_PVNP01000179.1 GCF_002993365.1 Marisediminitalea alba | reverse complement strand
AAATGAACGATCTACTCATCCAACAATTACAGCAACTGCGCATGACAGGGATTGCGGATATGTTAAAACAGCAACGCGCTCAACCCAACACCTACTGTGAATTAGCCTTCGAGGAACGGTTGTCCCTGCTGGTTGACCATGAAATGAACCAAAGACGGACAAACCGCATCAACCGACTTCGTAAACAGGCACGACTCAGGTTAAATGCAACACCGGAAGAACTGTCATACGACAATGGCCGCGGATTACAAAAGCCAAGAATGGCCGATTTATTAAATGGCGGATATCTTAGTCATCATCAGAATATCATTGTTACCGGAGCCACAGGTGGCGGTAAAACCTATGTAGCTTGTGCGCTTGGTGAACAAGCGTGTCGCCAGGGAATACGTGTTGGTTACTGGCGATTACCACGATTAAACGAGCACTTACACATCGGCCACGCTGATGGCAGTTACACCAAGCAGCTAGCAACGATAGCGAAACAACAGCTACTGATCCTGGATGACTGGGGACTGGAAAAACTCACCGTCAAACAGGCAACAGACTTACTGGAGGTGGTAGAAGACAGGCACGGCGTAAGTAGCACCATCATCTGTAGTCAGCTACCTGTAGAGCAATGGCATTCAATGATAAGTAACGGCACGGTTGCCGATGCGCTACTAGATCGCCTCATCCACAATGCTCACCGGATAACCCTCACTGGGGAGTCAATGAGAAAGCAACAAACCATGAGGTAAATACCTGTGGCAGACTGCGGTCTGCCACAACTACTGATCGGGCAAGCCATAATACCAGTGATCGGGTGTATCAGAATTGGGGTGATCGAGAGGCCGGAATTAGTGATCGGGAAATGCCTAATACGCAACACTCAAGCCTATCATTGATCGAAGCTTTAAATTTGAAGAGATAGTAGCAGCGCATCACTACCTGGAGTCCAATCAGCAGATTGGTAAAATAGTGGTCGTACTTGATTAACAGATGAAGGAAAACTTTATCTGTGTGTTGTGCTGGATATGGCAGTCTGGCAACGTCCTGAGGCGACACAGGCAATACTGCTTTCGGATCGTGGAACGCAATTTACCAGCGGCGATTATCAACGGTACTTAAAAAAAACAACGACTTATTGGGGAGCATGAGTGCTGTCGGTCATTGTGCCGATATATTTTTTTACATCGAGCGGTTTCATAATCCATTAATGCGACTTAGAGTAGCGAATCAAGACAGGTAGTTTACAAACGTTTTAAACCGTCCGTAGAAACGGGGTAGAACCCCCGCCAGAACAATAAGACAAAGGGGTAGTGTATGGTAATTAACGATCTTCTCTGGCGGCGACCGCGCCATCACATGGATGTCGATGAAGCCCATGACCACGTGCACTGGGTGGAACTTTTCTTCGATCTGGTCCATGTAGTGACAATTTTCATTCTGGGGAATTACCTGTCCCATCATCTGGGGTGGCAAGGATTCTGGGTGTTTACGGGAATGTTCCTGGCGATTTTCTATGCCTGGGCAGACAGCTCGGTCTATAACTCACTGTATATCTCCACGGACATGCCGCATCGCGTGGTGATGGCACTTAAGATTGTCACAATGATGACCATCGCAGCGGCGATTCCCGACGTGGGCGGTGAAGGCTGGACGTATTTCGCGCTCGCCTATGCGTTGAATCGGGCGCTGACGGCCTATCTTTACTGGCGGGCGCGCTGTACTGACAACGCGGCCAATACGCTGGCGCAGGAACAGGCGCGGAATTTTTTCGTATTGGCCGGGGTGTTCGCGCTGTCGGCTTTTTTGCCCACACCGGTCGCCTACTGGGTCTTTGCCGCCGGCGTGGCAGCAATCCAGCTGCAGTACATGCTGCCGCGCGTGGGCACGCTCCGCTTCGAACGCTTTGTGCCTCAACTCGGACACATTTCGGAGCGCTTCGGCCTTCTGATGTTGATCTTGCTGGGTGAAGGCTTCTTTAAACTGGTGGTCACGCTGGCCGAGAAGGGCGTCTACAGCGTCAGCGCGGGTACGCTGTTCAATGTGACCATGGGCGGCTTGTCCCTCTTCGCGCTGGCCTGGACTTATTTCGACTGCGTCGGCAATGAAAAACCGAAGAGCCGCACCAGTGCCGTGCTGCTGAGATACTGGTTTGCTCACATCGTGATTTTGTGGAGTGCGGTGACGATTGGCGTTGCGCTGGCCGGAGAAGTCTACGTCGGCCTGTGGGAGCCTTATCCGCCCGGCTACGCCGCGCTTGGCTCGGTCGGCCTTGCGGTGTTTTTAGCTTCGCTATGGGCGCTGCGTCGAACCGTGGCTGATGCCACCGACAAATACCATAGCGCCGGTCTGAGGCTGTTCGGCATTGTCATGGCGCTGGTTGTGCTAGCCGTTCATCACCTCATACCGTCGATTGTCAGCAACGGCCTTTGGGCCCTGGCGCTGTTCTCGCAGATTGGTGTACCGATTTTTCTAGCGGTAAGAGATGCGCGCCGATCTGATAAAATACTGTGATGGAACATGGCTACGCCCATGCAATTTGACAATTAGCCGTCAGGGATTTGATGCGCTCTTCCTATGCTCATTAAGCCGTAGAACCACATTCTGTTCGGAAGTATTCATCAAGCCGGCCTTTTTGCTTTCGTGATCAGTGATTGTCCGTCGGCGCTGTCCACGCCGGCGCTTCGTCCTCAGTTCGCCGAGCGTTCTCCCGCATGGCGTGCCCCAGATGCTCTTCCAGCTTCATGAACAACTCCCCGTAGCGCGGGCTGAAGTAGATGCCTTCTTCAATATTGCGCCAGGCGTTGAACAGTTGGTCTTCGTTGGCAACGAAGGACTGGGTCATCCGGCGAGCGCGTTCTGGCTGGACGCCCATGGCGGTGAGGGCTTAAATTCTGGCGCGCTTTTGGGGCTCAGCGGCCTTACGGCCTAAATCGCTCATGCTTCGCTGGTCTTGTCTCCGCTGTCGTCAAGCTGAGCCCCAAAAGTTTATATAATGCCGGCTATCGGTATTGTTAATACCGATAGCGCCTTCTTTTAAACCCTGCGGTTTAAGAATGTGGTTGTTTACGGCGGTTAGCGCCGTAAAACATGAGGTAGCTAAACCTGAGGCTGATGCTAGGTTTATCTATTAAAACATATCAAGTGCTTTGTTATGATATATTAAAACATATCAATATTGAGTCTTTGGGTGGTGTGTGATATAGTTTTATAGATATTAGTGTTTAGTTGATATAGAAAGGTGCATCAAATATGAGTTATATAACCGATCAAATATTGGAAAGTTTGCGAGAGGCGCGCGCGCGTAAGGGCTTTAGCCAACGGGAGCTGAGCGCCCGCTCTGGCGTGCCGCAAAGCCATATCTCTAAAATTGAGTCGGGCGGCGTTGACCTGCGAGTATCCAGTTTGATCGCTTTGGCGCGTGTGCTTGATTTAGAGCTGTTTGTCGCGCCTAAAAAGTCAGTGCCTGCCATCAAGTCTATTATTCGTAGCGCCCAAGGGCATGATGAAGATGGGGAGCAGGTCACGCCAGCCTACAGCTTAGATGCCGATTACATGGAAGATAGCGCTGATGAATAACCCCGTATCCAATAATGTTTCCACACTCAATGTGCTGCTCTATGGCGAGCCTATCGCGACCATTACCAATGTTGGCAATGACAGAACGCTTTTTGCCTTCACAGATGCCTATGCCAACGATGAAGCGCGGCCTGTCTTGGGGCTGGGTTTTAAGGATGCGCTTGGTGGCTTGATCACGAATTTCAAACCTACCCAAACCAAGTTAACGCCGTATTTTTCCAATCTGTTGCCAGAAGAAACTATGCGTAACTATCTGGCTGAGCGCGCGAGTGTAAATCCTGCACGAGAGTTTTTCTTGCTGTGGGTGTTGGGCCAAGACTTAGCGGGAGCCATTACGGCAATGCCTGCTGATGGTGAGGCATTGCCGCCCAACGTACATGAAGAAATCGAAGAAGAGACCAAGTACGAAGCGCCTATGCGCTTTTCTTTGGCGGGTGTGCAGCTAAAATTTTCAGCCGTGCAGCATGCCAGTGGTGGATTGACTATTCCAGCCTCCGGTACAGGCGGTTCATGGATAGTGAAATTACCATCATCTCGCTTTGAGGCTGTACCAGAAAACGAATTTGCCATGATGGAAATGGCGCGCATGTTGGGTATGGACGTACCTGAAACGCAGCTACTGCCGATTGAACAGATTGCCAATATCCCTGAAGGCATTGGCAAGTTTGGTAATAGCGCATTTGCGATTAAACGCTTTGACCGCGCCAATGGACAGGCAATTCATATTGAAGACTTTGCGCAGGTTTTCGGCGTATACCCGCAGGATAAATACAAGAAAGCCAGTATGCGCAATATCGCGCAGGTTATCGGCATAGAAGGCCAAGAACAGGATATCGCCGAGTTTATCCGCAGGCTGGTGTTTAACACGTTGATCGGCAATGCCGATATGCACCTTAAAAACTGGTCGGTAATTTATAAAGATAAGCGCAACGCATCCATTGCGCCTGCTTATGATTTTGTTTCGACTATTCCTTATATTCCTGACAATAGCACCGCGCTAAAAGTTAGTCGCAGTAAGAAATTCAGTGATTTTACTCTTGACGAGCTATCGCACTTAGCCGCCAAAGCCATGCTGCCAGAGAAGCTGGTGCTGGATACAGCAAAGCAAACGGTGGAAGGCTTTTATGAGATATGGGCGAAAGAGAAAACGCATTTACCGCTGACCAAAGACATGATCGACGCAATCGATAAACACTTGCGAGACGTGCCTTTACGCTGACAAATGAATGTCAAAAAAGTATACATATTTATTGACTAAAAAGGCATTTAAGTATATAAATATGTATACTTTTCAAGCGATGTCATACACAAAAGGTAAGCGGTGAGTATAGACAAGATAGTTGCCAAGCAATATCGAGACAGAGTTAATCAAGCTGTCAGTCAGTTTGGTGACGTTGCTATACAACCTAACCACGGTCTTCCTGAAGAAGGCTGGTTAAGAACCGTGCGAACTGCACTGGGTATGACAGGTACGCAGCTTGCGAAAAAGCTGGGCGTAACCAAAGCGAGAGTTTTCAAAGCAGAGCAAGACGAGCCGCATGGCAGCGTGACATTAAAATCCATGCAGGCCATGGCCGAAGCGATGGATTGTCACTTTGTGTACGCCATAGTGCCAAAGCACAATGTGGAAGATGTCATTAAACAGCGCGCCCTAGAAAAAGCGCGTGAGCAGGTTAATACGAGCTCTACGCATATGACGCTAGAAGGCCAATCGCTCAGTAAAGAGCAGCTTGAATATGAGATTGAGCGTGTTGCTGCGCAAATCATGGATAAGATGCCTTCAGACTTCTGGAACGAAGAATAAGCACAGCAGACGTTAATACGCTGATGACGTATTGAAAAAACGGTATCTAATGCATAGATACCGAGGTTCACTTTTTAAAGCATAAAAAGTGGTTGATCCAAACGGGTGTAAATTTAGGTGTAAATAAGGGTTTTTAAGGTATGAGTGGTAGCAATTTTGTCAATGAAATCAATAAGCGAAGAACATTCGCTATCATCTCGCACCCTGATGCCGCCCAGCCTTTCAACGCTTAAAACCACCTTTCATTGCACACCACAATCACATCTCTACGTACTGAATTTAAAGGCTTTTTGTCTTTTTCTCGTTTCTTTGCTTTTCAATGATGTTCAAGCGTAACCTCGGAAAGTGTGTACAAACTTGAGTACAAATCGCCATATTTACCGTTTTTAGCCAAATTCCATGACACAAACCTAGCTGTAGGCCTTGTGCCTACTGGGTTTTAGCCAAAACTTGCCTATATTTTTTATGCCAAAAATCGAGAAATGATGGTAAGACGTTCGCGATTATCTCTAATTGTTTGCCGGTTGAGTTGGTTACCGGTTTTTTTTCTGCTGTCCTAAAAGTTCATTTGTATGGACCTGATCTTCTGAACAAATCATGCACCTTTCTGACCATCAACAAGTGATGAATCAGGCGATGATAGCTTTACATTGATTTTCAGGAGAATGCAGATGACAGCAGT
>NZ_PVNP01000178.1 GCF_002993365.1 Marisediminitalea alba | reverse complement strand
TAGTGCTCAGAGTCTTCTGCCAGCGGAGTCTGGAACCGACGCAAACGAAGTGCGTTGCCCAGAACAAATACACTGGATAGCGCCATCGCGCCTGCAGCAAAGATTGGCGAAAGCAGCAATCCATAGGCAGGGTACAGCAAGCCTGCTGCTACAGGGATCAATGCGGCATTATATCCAAACGCCCAAAAAAGATTTTGCCTGATGTTACCTATTGTTGCCTTAGACAATCCAATAGCATTAGGCACACCCTGTAGGTTGCCGGACATTAAGACAACATCAGCAGATTCCACCGCTATATCGGTACCTGTACCAATTGCAAGCCCAATATCTGCCACAGCTAAAGCTGGGGCATCATTAATGCCATCACCAACATAAGCGACCTTACCGTAAGACTCCTTCAACCGACGAACTGCTTCAACTTTCCCTTCTGGCAACACTTCGGCAACCACTTCATCAATACCCAGCTGTCTCGCTATCGCATTTGCTGTATTGGCATTGTCACCTGTAATCATTGCGACTTTGAGCCCCAGTTGGTGCAATGCATTTATGGCAATCGGCGTACTTGATTTAATAGGGTCAGCGACTGCGATAATGGCTGCCAGACGTCCATCGATAGCAACATAGAGTGGAGATTTCCCTTCGTTTCCAAGGCGTATCGCAGTCTTTGAAAAATATTCGATGTCCAAGCCTAACTCACGCATAAATCGATCAGCCCCAATCTCTACGCGCTCTCCGTCTACGGTAGCCCTGACGCCCATCCCAGTAATTGAATCAAACTCAGTCAACACCGGCAGTGATATCTCTTTTCCTAGAGCGGCCTCAACGATAGCGCGGGCAATAGGATGTTCCGAACGTGATTCAACAGCGGCAACTTTTGCTAATACTAAGTCAAGCTCAAACCCTTCAGCCAACTCCAGATCTGTCATTACTGGGCGTCCCTCAGTCAAAGTGCCAGTTTTGTCTACAGCAACGACCTTGGCATCTTTAAGCAACTGCAGAGCTTCTCCCTTACGGAACAAGATCCCCATTTCTGCACCACGGCCAGTACCTACCATGATAGAGGTTGGGGTAGCCAATCCCATTGCACATGGGCAGGCAATGATCAACACAGCCACGGCATTAACCAGTGCGAAAGACAGGGCCGGTGATGGCCCAAATGTTAACCAGGCAAGGAAAGTTAACAACGCTGCCAGCATCACCACAGGAACAAACCATAATGTCACCTTATCGACCACAGCTTGTATGGGTAGTTTAGAGCCCTGGGCTTGCTCTACCATTCTGATTATTTGTGACAGCATCGTCTGACCACCAACGGCTGTTGCACGCAACCTCAATGCTCCTTTCTGGTTAACAGTCCCGCCAACCATTAAGCTTCCGGGAACTTTCTCGACGGGGATAGGCTCCCCCGTTATCATCGATTCATCGACAAAACTTGTTCCTTCGCTCACCTCACCATCAACCGGTACCCGCTCACCTGGTCGAACTTCGACAATGTCATCAAGGGCTACATCGCTGATGGGAATATCGATGACAATACCGTTACGCAGCACATGCGCCTCTTTGGCCTGCAATCCAACCAAACGCTTGATAGCCTCAGACGTTCGACCTTTAGCCCGCGCCTCCATGAATCGTCCTAAAAGAATAAGAGCGACGATTACCGCAGCTGCTTCGTAATACACATTGACGGTACCTTGAGGCAGAAGACCCGGAGCAAAGGTCGCAACCATTGAATAACCGAATGCAGCGAGAGTCCCGACGGAGACGAGAGAGTTCATGTCTGGGCCAAGTCTTAATAACGCGGGAAAACCTTTCACGTAAAAGCGCCGTCCCGGAATAGCCAGCACCAGCAATGTTAACACAAACTGGAGATACCAGCTTTCCTGGAGCCCAATGGTATCCATTATCCATTGATGCATTCCCGGTATCACATGCGACCCCATTTCCAGAATAAATACTGGTAACGCAAGTACAGTCGCCAAAAATAAATCTTTCTTCAACGCAGCCTTTTCAATATCTTTTTTTTCTGCAGTATCATCATTATTCTGGCTTTGGTTATCAACCAGGCTGGCTTCATAACCGATTTTTTCGATAGCAGTTATGAGGTCATCAGCTCCAGCGGTTCCACGAACAGTGGCTCTTTCAGTCGCTAAATTAACAGTGGCTTCCTTTACACCTTTAACCGCTCGGAGCGACTTTTCGACACGCCCTACGCATGATGCACATGTCATGCCCTGAACTGATAACTCTACAGAAGCTTGGGGAACCTCATAGCCGACCTTTTCAACTGCTTCAACCAACGCCATACGATTAACTAATGTATTTAGGCGGATATCTGCACGCTCAGTTGCAAGGTTAACGCTTACGCTTTGTACACCTTCAACCTTAGCCAGAGCGGCTTCAACTCGTCCAACGCAGCTTGCACAAGTCATTCCCTCAATGGGCAAACTGACTTGAGTTTCACCATCATTAGAATGCTGTTTTTTTTGAATGCTCATGATGTATTTCTCATCGTTATGTTCAGATAAAGAACAACCTTAAGGCTTACCATCGTGGGAAGGTCAAGCGCATTATTTTGAACATGCCGATACCGTGGAAGAAATCGTCATAAAATCCTTTACATGAACACATGTTCATGTGTCAGAGTATCGATAAAACCCAGCTTTTTGCTGCAATGTAGTTCACTTAAGCGGAGCTGCCTTGCGATTAACTGGATATCGGGTCTTTGATATTTTTACCGCCCTAGGCCTATTTGGCTTAGGGCGTTTGTCTATAAAAAGGATGGATAAGTCTCCTCGCAGACTTTTTAGACGCTTTGCCGTATTACCGGGAGACACCTCTTTGCACATGACCTTTGTTGACTCGCGATAAACTGACAAGCGTACTTAAAACTGATTTCATTGGGCATTCGACCATGCTCTACTGTCGCTTGACTGGCCTCTCGTCTCACCAAGTTATAACCAAGTAAAAGCCCCCCATAGTTCTTGATAGACAAGCTCCACCGTCTTACTCCTCAGTACTAAAGCGTTGTGTTGCATCGAACTTTTTATGTCTCGATACCCCAACTCAATTTACCATCTCTCATGGTAAAGCTCAGCGACCAATTCTCCGTCGTACTCTTCCCTCGGCAAAGACGTAAACACGGTTTTGTGCTTACCTTGTACTTGATATGTAACGGCTCTGACTTGCCATTTTTCAGGTAGGTTAGGATTTTTCTTGCGTGCCTGTGGTGAGACGTTCATTTCTACCAACATGTCGTCGCTCTCCTCATCGTCCAGAAGGATGTATTTAACCCCTTTCTTAGCAGGCAACAAACAGACCAGTTACCGCGAGTGAAGTAGCGCCGATAATTCAGTAGGCATTCACTCTGCGACGCAGCATGTTGAGCTTATCAACCTGGCGTCGAACATCACTGAAGAATTCTTCTTTCTCCATGGCCAGCGCTAACTCCCATTCTTTGGCTAGACCTTGGCAGTCCAAAAATGAGTATCTCAGCTTCGTCTTTGAAATACGCAGACCCTTGCTAAAGACAACGCGCTTGCCTCGTTGACCGTGAAAACTGTTGATGTACCACTCTATGCCAAAGCCATACTTAAAGTCTCTGATACGGACACCAAGCAGCCCCCAATCTTTAAAGGGCGCATTCTCGCGAACCTTGTAATGGGTAACCCAAAAGTCATCAACTTCAGCTCTTGCCAGCGCTTTTAGCCTGTCCGTTTCTTGCTGAAGTAAATCTGATACCTCTGCTTTCCATTGTTCATTGACGATTTCTACCAAACCAATTTCCCCATCCAATTAACCCCAAAAGCCAAAACCACTATCCGTTTGGCTTTTGGATCGAAACGCCAAACGTAAAACTGCCGTAACAATCACTGTTTGGCGTCTCGACATAAATCAACTCGCGCAACCCCTTACCTGACAAGGGATACAGGCCGATTTCACTTAAAAAAGCCTAAAAAGACGTATTGCCATGAAAATACAAACCGTTTGGCAAGTTCAGGCCAGAATGCAAACGACGTTTGGCGTCTCGATTTTTTTGGCTCAGTCATCCGCCGCCAAACAGCGCCTATTCTCATACTTTTGCGAAAATGCAATAGGCAGATAGATGAAAGGATTTGTCACCTTTCTGCCCACCGCCAGTGCACCGAATCCTGATAATGACATTTGAGTGAACCGCCAGAGCACTTGGAATAGCCCAAGCGTGAACAGCGCGGTTGATTGAAAACCGTTAGAGCACTTTGAGTGCACAGGAGATAAGTATGTTTGTACTAGGCGTAGATATCGGTTACTCGAACCTGAAGCTGGCAATTGGCCAATCAGGCAGTGAACCGAAAACCATTATTCTGCCTGCGGGTGCCGGTCCTGCGGATCGTATGCCAGAGCGTATCGGTGGAGGCGATGATGAAACTTGTTTGTATGTGTCTGTCGATAATGAGCGTTGGGCGGCTGGTGTGCCTGCTGGACGCCTTCAAGGCTGGGAACGAGAGCTTCACCCGGAATATCCCACCACAAAAACCTATAAGGCGCTTTTTCATGCCGCCTTGTTAATGACTGAAACTGACTCCATCGATTTGGTTGTCACTGGATTACCGGTTTCCCAGTTTCATGAACCACAACGCAAGTCTGACCTTGTGAAGCGTTTAAAAGGTGTCCATCAAGTGACGCCTAAGCGCAGCATCACCGTTCATGACGTCAAAGTACTACCACAGCCTGCCGGTGCCTATATGGATCTGGTTCAAACAGGTGGTGATCTGGGCTTGATTGAAGAAGGTCGCGTCGTCGTCATAGATCCCGGCTTCTTTTCTGTTGACTGGGTTGCCCTTGAGGCCGGAGAAATTCGCTACAGCTCATCAGGAACCAGTCTTCAGGCAATGTCCGTGCTACTGGAAACTATTGATAAGCTGATTTCGGAAGATCACGGTGCCAAAGTAGGTATGGATCGACTTGAAAAAGCCATGAGAACAGGCGACTTGCAGGTCCTGCTATTTGGAGAAAAAGTCGATATTTCACCTTATCTGAATGCTGCCATGAAAAAGGTAGCGCCTGTTGCTCTCACAGCCATGCGCCAATCTATGCGCGACGAAAGCATTAATGCGGACTTGGTATTGATCGCCGGAGGTGGAGCCTTGGCTTATAAGGAAGCGGCCAAGGAGATTTTTTCACGAAGCAAGATCATCGTGCCTGAGCAGTCTGTTTTGGCGAACGTCCGAGGCTTCTGGTTTTATGGGGCCTGATTATGAGAGTTGTCGTCAACATTCCCCCAGGGAGCCACCCTGAACTACTCAAAGAATTGGAAAAGACGCCGCCACGGGAACGCGCTGAGCGTCTGCGGATGCTGGCCACCTTTGGGTTAATTCACATGAGCCAACCCAATATATCAACGACATCTGCACCGGTGGATGGCCATGCACCAGATGGTGAAATTACTTCTATGAGTACAGCGCCAGAACCCAAAGCAGAATCACGTAAACAATCATTAAAATCAAAACTAGGGCTGGGCTTATAACATGGCGTTATCAGTTAGCTGGCTCGATGCCAGGTTAAATAAAGAAGCAAAAGAAACCGTAGTAAAAGCCGACCGAGATGGGCTAAGTGCTCGGGTATCGCCCAAGGGCAAAATTGTTTTTCAGTTTCGTTATCGTTTCGATGGCAAGCAACAGCGGGTAGACATAGGTACTTACCCACTTATGAAGCTTGCTGAAGCTAGGAATGAGCTGGATAGGTTAAGGGCTGTACTTGATCAAGGCCGAAACCCTAAGCTCTACCTTCAGCAGGAACGGGCTAAGTATTCTGCCAACCAAAGCTTCGAATCGATTTTTCGAGACTGGATAGACTCTGCCGGTAAGCAAGGGCTAAAGGAGAAAACGTGGCACTACCAAAAACGCAGCAGTGAAATATATTTGCTGCCCAGACTTGGCAAGTACCCATTAACTGACATCAATGAATTGTCCTTGCGAAACTGTCTTCGTGAGGTTTCAGAGTCGTCTCCGTCAAACACAGAACGCCTAGTGTCTGTGCTGCATAAGTTTTATGACTGGCTGATAGATGAACAGATTTTGGAAATTAACGCTGCTGCTGGGATCACAGCAAAGAAGGTTGGTGGTAAGAAAGGTAAACGAACTCGGGTGCTAAACGATAACGAGATCAGGATACTTTGGCGCTATTTGCACGAGTCAAAAATTACTGAGAAGAACCGCATCTACATTAAATTGCTTCTGCTATTGGGCGGTCGCAAGGGAGAACTCATTCAAGCTGAAAAGCATCACTTTGACTTGCAATCTGCAATGTGGACAGTGCCCATAGAGATCCGCAAACAAGGTGAGAAAATTGGAGCGCCGATCATGCGGCCATTGATTAAGCCAGCTATTGAGCTGATTGAACTGGCGATGCAGATGAGCAAATCAACCTACTTGTTTCCCGCGAACGGACAAGAAGAGCTTGCCACAAATGGCTTTGATACCACTATTCCTAACAATGTGAAAATCTGGGCTCGCAGGTCGCTTGGTATTGAGATGGAACATTGGTCTATGCATGATCTTCGCAGAACGATGCGAACGCGTATGTCGGCCATCACGACGCAAGAAGTTGCCGAGTTGATGATTGGCCACAGCAAAAAAGGGTTGGATGCTATCTACAACCAATATCAGTACCTGGATGAAATGCGTCATGCTTACGACGTTTGGTATCAACAGCTAGAAACCATCATCGAGCCGACAGGCTTTCCATTCAACTGGCGTTTCGGACAGTAAAATAAAAGAAAGAGGCTCAGTCCTCTTTCTTCTCATACTCCTCCAAGTCTTCAATGTGCCACAGCTTGTTTCGTGTATTTCGGTTGATACGAGGTTGCGGCAAGCTGCCATCTTTTATTCTTCGCCAGAGCGTCGTATAGCTAATGTGGTAACGAGCCATCACTTCGTAAGACGTTAGAAAAGGGGTTACTTGGTGCGCTACTGCTGTCATCTGCATTCTCCTGAAAATCAATGTAAAGCTATCATCGCCTGATTCATCACTTGTTGATGGTCAGAAAGGTGCATGATTTGTTCAGAAGATCAGGTCCATACAAATGAACTTTTAGGACAGCAGAAAAAAAACCGGTAACCAACTCAACCGGCAAACAATTAGAGATAATCGCGAACGTCTTACCATCATTTCTCGATTTTTGGCATAAAAAATATAGGCAAGTTTTGGCTAAAACCCAGTAGGCACAAGGCCTACAGCTAGGTTTGTGTCATGGAATTTGGCTAAAAACGGTAAATATGGCGATTTGTACTCAAGTTTGTACACACTTTCCGAGGTTACGCTTGAACATCATTGAAAAGCAAAGAAACGAGAAAAAGACAAAAAGCCTTTAAATTCAGTACGTAGAGATGTGATTGTGGTGTGCAATGAAAGGTGGTTTTAAGCGTTGAAAGGCTGGG
>NZ_PVNP01000177.1 GCF_002993365.1 Marisediminitalea alba | reverse complement strand
AGTGTTCCCTCGGATAAACCCGAGTGGATAAATTGCTTTGCTCTGCGAAAACGCTCGATGTCTTTTATAACTTCAGTAAACACATATCCCCTAACTGTCAGACTTTTACGAAGTGCTATTTTTAAGGGAAAAGGAGTGACTTCGGGACTTAATGCTCCGTGTACTATTATTGTTCCTTCAGGGCTCATTGCTTCAGCAATTTCAGCTATCTGCGGCCCACCGACAGCATCAAATGCGACTTTTAAATTGTTTGCTCCCAAGATACCTCTCAAGCTATCCAGTAGCGGTTCTTCTTGGGTTGCAATCACATGGGCCGCGCCAGCCTTGAGCACAGCAGCCTTTTTAGCGCCTGTTAGAGTTGTAGCGATAGGGATACCCCCCAGAGCATTCACAATTTGAATCGCAGCCAATCCAACACTGCTCGATGAGGCGGTTATCAGTACTGCATCGCCTTTTTGCACGTTAGCAATTTCGACCAAAGCGCCATAAGCTGTCAGGTACTGCATCCAAGCTGCTGCGCCTTCGGCAAAGGTTAGCCCTGCTGGTTTGAGTGCCACATATTCATTTGGTACGACAACCTCTTCTGCGTAGCAGCCGTTCTGAGAAAGCCCCATCTGAGGGACAATACAAACCTCGTCCCCAAGGCGTAAATGATTTACCTCTTCCCCGACTTCAATGACTATCCCGGATGCTTCATAGCCGATTCGCGAAGGGAAGTCAGCCTTTTCTATATAGCTGCCTCGCCTAAACATGGCATCAGCACGATTGAGCCCAACAACTTTGACCGCAATACGTACATCATTGGCCTGCAAACTTGGACTCGCGAGCGAGTCAATAGTTAATACCTCGGGGCCACCTAATTCATGGAAACGAACAGTTCGAATTAGTTTTCTTGGGCTCATATGCACCCTCAACAATGACTTTTTAAGCAATTACATCAATAACTACTTTACCCATGGATCCCAACTCTACGGCATTATGTGCATCCATTGCCGTGTCTAGGGAAAAGCGTAACGGATCGAGTAGTGGCTTAATTTGTCCAGCTTCAACAAGAGCCGTAATTTGCCGTAGAATGTCACCATGATGTTTGCGCCCCTCTCCGCTGAGCTGTGGGTGTAACACAAAAATCGCTGACAATGTTGCAGAGCGTAATGACGACGGTGCCAGGTTATGTGAGTCGAATGCAGCACAGCTTAAAATATGTCCATAATGTGCAATGATACCTAATGAGGCATCGAGTACAGAGCCACCGACAGTGTCGTAAATGATATCGAATCCTTTGCCTTGAGTGTATGCGTCCACGTACTCAGCAGGGCTTGCAGTGTGATAATCAATCGGCGTGGCACCAAGCGCCTTGAGCAGTTCTTGTTTTCCAGTCGATGCAGTGGCATAAACGTCGGCACCTAAGGCCTTAGCAATTTGCACAGCTACATGCCCAACTCCGCCAGCTCCACCTTGGATAAGGATTTTCTGGCCCGCTTTAACATTCGCCTTGTCAACCAAACCTTCCCAAGCGGTAAGTGCAACCAGAGGTAAAGCCGCAGCTTCACGCATGGACAAATTTTTAGGTTTGGGAGCAAGTAACTCAGCATCTACGTTGGCATATTCAGCCAATGATCCTTGCAATCCTCGCACTCCGCCAGTCAGACCATAAACTGCATCGCCTACTGCAAAGCCGGTAACGCCGTCGCCGATAGCAACAATTTCTCCAGCTAAATCGGTGCCAAGTACTGCGGGTAATTCCGGCATGGCATAAGGAGCGATACCTTGGCGGATCTTGTAATCAATAGGATTGACTCCACTTGCAAATATTTTTACTTGCACCTGACCTGCTGATGGAGAGGGTAAGTTAATCAGGGCATCCCGGAATACTGTACCCTCTTCATAGCTATCTAATACCAAAGCACGCATTTGTCTGTTTAACGCTGTCATCAATAACCTCACAAACTGAATATTCAGCGGGTGGTTAAATCACCCGCTGGTTAATAGGTCTTTTATTAAACGAATTAAAATTCTTGAACAGTTGGGCGCAGAACAATCTCGTTGATATCCACATCCGCAGGCTGCTCAATGGCGTATGCGATAGCACGAGCAACAGATTCAGATGGAATTTCATTTTGCTGATAAAAATCTTTTACAAAGGCTGCACCCTGAGTATCTGAACTTCCATGTTTTAATTCAGATTCGACTGCACCTGGTGAAATGATTGTTGAACGAATTTTACCCCCAACTTCATGGCGTAAGCCTTCGGCAATAGCGCGAACAGCGAATTTGGTTCCGCTATAAACCGTGCCGCCGGGACTGAATACTTTGATACCCGCTACGGACGAAATATTGATAAAGTGGCCTGTTCCCTGAGCCTGAAAAATCGGAAGCGCTGCGGCTACTCCATACAGCAGACCTTTAACGTTGATGTCAATCATGCGATCCCATTCGTCAACTCGAGTCTCTGCTAACGGTGCAATCGCCATTAACCCTGCATTATTGATAACCACATCAACTTTACCGAAGCGCTCTTGTGCAAGATTTACAAGGGCCTTCACTTCGTCCTGGCTAGTCACATCTGTCGCTTGAACCGCAACTTTTCCGCCCGCTGTACGTATGTCAGCAGCAATAGCTTCAAGCTTGTCGATGCGTCGGGCACCTAAAACAACAGATGCGCCAAGGCTGGCTAAATGTCTTGCCGTGGTCTCGCCTAAACCGCTGCTACCACCAGTGATCACAACGACCTTACCGCTGATGTTGTTTGCTAAAACACTGCTCATAGTTACTATCCTCAATTAAGTTGAATGACTTTGTCTAAATAACAAGCAAAGTATCTCTTACCTTCAAAAACCAATAAATGGAAATGTTTTAATTTTACAATTCCATATTTTGGAATAATATTTATGTATTGATATCAAACTTGAATGTGACTGTGATGCTTAACAGATTGGAAATGCTCCGGATATTTTGTACTGCTGCTGAGTCTCGCAGCTTTAAAGAAGCGGCTAACCGTCTGGGAATTTCTCCTCAGGCAGTGACGCGAGCAGTGAAGGAGTTAGAGCGATTGCAAGGGGAGCTTTTATTTCATCGAAATACTCGACACATACAAGTGACCCTAGTTGGAGAAAAATTTGCTGTGATAGCAAAAGAACGCCTGCTCGCTGTAGATGAATTGTTTCAAACAAGCGCCCCTGACTCGGGTAATGAATTACAAGGGCGGGTTCGTATCGCAGCGCCTGTTGGTTTTGGTCATAAATGCTTGATGCCAGCATTAATGGAACTCTCAACAGTACATCCTCAACTTGATATAGACCTGACACTCAGTGACGAGCGCGTAGATGTAGTTGACGAAAAAATAGATATTGGGATTCGTATCGGCTTCATGAGAGATAGTCGATTTATTGCCCGCCAGCTTGCCAAAATTAATATGTATGTCGTGGCTTCGCCTGACTTAATAAATAGAGTGGGAACGCCTGCGTCTGCTGACGAACTAAACCACTTGCCGGTTACAGGATTAGTAGATCGCAATACGGGAAAGCTTTGGCCATGGGTTTTTTCCATGGACAGACAGTGGACGCCATCCATAACACGTTTTCGAAGTGCCGACGCCGAAGCTGAATTAATGGCTATACAAAATGGACTAGGTTTTGCTCAAATTCCTGACTTTTTGGTCCAAGACTTATTACGCCAAGAGAAACTTGTGAGAGTGTTAGAAGAGATCGAGCCTGTGCCTTGGGATTTATATATTTATCGCCCTCAACGTGGTCCAGTACCACAACGTATTCGATTGGTTTTTGATCACTTGGTGTCAAGATTGAGTGACCGCTAATGGCACATAAGTTATATTCATAAAGTGCGAATACTACATTAGCTCACTTTACTGCAAAAACCGTAACCAATGTCTGGGTTGAGTCACCAGGAATCATAACAAAGTGCATTTAGCTGCCAACATGCTACCAAAACTCTGCGGCAAGCTGCCATCTTTTATTCTTCGCCAGAGCGTCGTATAGCTAATGTGGTATCGAGCCATCACTTCGTAAGACGTTAGAAAAGGGGTTACTTGGTGAGCCACTGCTGTCATCTGCATTCTCCTGAAAATCAATGTAAAGCTATCATCGCCTGATTCATCACTTGTTGATGGTCAGAAAGGTGCATGATTTGTTCAGAAGATCAGGTCCATACAAATGAACTTTTAGGACAGCAGAAAAAAAACCGGTAACCAACTC
This sequence comes from Marisediminitalea alba, assembly GCF_002993365.1. Lineage (GTDB taxonomy): Bacteria > Pseudomonadota > Gammaproteobacteria > Enterobacterales > Alteromonadaceae > Alteromonas > Alteromonas alba. The sequence goes on along the minus strand of NZ_PVNP01000177.1, from coordinate 313 downwards.
AACCGGCAAACAATTAGAGATAATCGCGAACGTCTTACCATCATTTCTCGATTTTTGGCATAAAAAATATAGGCAAGTTTTGGCTAAAACCCAGTAGGCACAAGGCCTACAGCTAGGTTTGTGTCATGGAATTTGGCTAAAAACGGTAAATATGGCGATTTGTACTCAAGTTTGTACACACTTTCCGAGGTTACGCTTGAACATCATTGAAAAGCAAAGAAACGAGAAAAAGACAAAAAGCCTTTAAATTCAGTACGTAGAGATGTGATTGTGGTGTGCAATGAAAGGTGGTTTTAAGCGTTGAAAGGCTGGG
>NZ_PVNP01000176.1 GCF_002993365.1 Marisediminitalea alba | reverse complement strand
ATTGCCACGAAATGCGTGGGCACCTTCAGATTCTTGCTCTTTAAGCCAGCGGCCTAACATATTGGCGCTGATACCAAGACTGCGGGCAGCCTCAGCAATCTTGTAATTTTGTTCTGTAACCAGACTCACCGCATCCAGTTTGAATTCTTTCGAGTAGCTTTTTCGCGTTTTCATATACACTCCAGTTGAGATAATTATCCCTTAACTGGCTGTGTGAATCTATTGGAGCACGTCAGACTGAATGCAATAGATTTCGCACGTCGCTTTGTTTTTGTTGTTCAATCAAATCAAGCCGTGCTTTTTGTGCTTCATATTCACCTAGATTGCGCTGTTTCTGAAACAGCGGCACACTCACCCCGGCGACAAACGCAGTCTCATCGATACCTTGTATCCGGCGGATACCGGCTGACCACTCAATGTCTGGCCTGTTGCCTGCTTGCACTAAGCGAAGTTGGGCTGATTGAACGCGGCTTTGCTGCGCAAACAAGTCAATATGTGGGCTGTTTTGAATAGCCATTGACAGTGCATTAAAGGAAGCTGTTTCTTGGAAGACAAAGAGTTTACCCTCTACTCGCCTAAAGCTTGGATTTGGCTCTCCCCACATGATCGCTAAACTGCGTATGGCAAAGCGAAGGTTTTGCTTGGTCACGTCAACATCAAGTTGGGATTGAGCAAGTGCTGATAGCGCCCTTTTTTGCTCAAGTAGCGGCGATGCACCGGCTTCCACTCTTTTGGACACGGCCTCAAGGGTATATCTCGCCAGTGCTTCAGCTTCCTTGGTCACGGCCAATAACGCTTGGAGCGACAGCACGTGAATGTAGCGGCGGTTAAGTTCACCGAGTAAGTCCAAAGTGCGGATTTTCTTTTCAACATCTTGTTGCTCCCTGCGCGCTGAAAGCACACCCAGCCTGGCGGCAGGTTTGTTGTCGAGCTGTATCACTGATGACAAAGTAAGCGTCATCTCAAGCTCTTTAAGGCCAGATACCTCACCTGTTCCTAAAAAGTTTTCAAGCTCAACACCGGCGATCAAACCGGGTTTTAAGCCTGCTGTTTTTGTTTCACCCGCCAACACTTGTTGTCTGAATTCAAACTCATGCAAATTTGGGTTATCTGCCAATGTGCGTTTGATCGCATCTTCAAGGGTAATGCTTTCACGCATTAGCGGTGTTTTTGGCTCGTATGAGCGCACGTTAGTCCATACCGAAGACTCGGCTTGGGCGATAATGGGCAGACCGAATATAAGCAGGCAGGTGATAGCACGGGCACGCCCAATTAAAAAAGACGGTTTCATAGTGAAGTCCTAATTGTCTATTAAAAGCGAACATCGCATGAACGTTTGAATGCGACGTAATCTAAAGAGGTTTTAGGACATGTATTTGGGTGGTCGTAATAGGCGGTTGATGGCTGCGTCTAAGACGGCATCCAAATAGTTGAAGTTGTGGCCGGACGCCACCTCATTAAGGTTATTGATGCTGTGATGTCCTACCCATTGGGCATGTGAGCCGTGGCAGTGTCCGCAGTGGTGGCAATCGGCAGGATTATGGTGCGCTATCGCATCATCTTCACTGATATCTATTTCAGGGCTTACCGAAGCGTTGCTGCTATTCTCGGCATGATCATGCTCGTGTTGCAGGTGCTCAGTGTCTATTGCATGAAAATCCAATGAATTAGCGACAGCAGAAAACGACTGAAATACAATCAGCATGATCATGATGTAGCTTGTTCGTTTAAGTGTTTTCATCTCGACTAGTCTATCAATTGCCTTGCGCCTCGTCACGGCATTGTTCATCCGCAAATTCAAACTCGACCGTCGTATGCTCAAAATTATATTTCTTGAGTGAGCGTTGAACGTCATTTTTAAGCGTTTGAATATGCTCTGTGGACACATCTCCAACTAGCACTAAGTGAACGGTCATCACATTGCGCTCACCATCGAGCGACCAAATATGAAAATGGTGTAAGTCACTGACGTGTTCATTTGATAACAAATCATCTCGGATGCGTTCAAGTTGCGCTCTATCGGGCGTGGCTTGCAAAAACAACATTAAGGTTTGTTTTAAATTACGGATCACATTGAAAAAAATAAATAAGGTAAAACCGATGGATAAAATGGGATCTAAAATCGCCCAAGGCTTGAACATCAATACAATCGATACGATAAATACGGCCACCCAACCCAGGACATCTTCGAGTAGGTGCCAATTGAGCACGCGCTCATTAAGCGAATTCCCTTCACTGAGTTTGTAGGCAGCATAACCGTTTACGGCGATACCAAAGATTGACAATAACAACATCCCGTCAGCCTGGGGCATTTCAGGCTCAGCCAGTCTGGGAATGGCTTCAAATAAGTATCCAAACGGAACCAATAGTCAGCACAACGCCGTTAATTAATGCGCCCAGCAGTGAAAACCGTTTGTATCCATAGGAAAATGTACGATTAGCATCTTTTTCACTGAGCTTGTTTAAACCCCATGAGGTGCCAATAGATAAACTATCGCCTAAATCATGAACAGCATCCGCCATAATAGCGGTACTGTTAGTTAACCAGCCACCAACGAACTCGATAACAGTGAACACCACATTTAAGAAAAACGCCCAACCAATACGCTTTGACGCATCACTCGAACGTCCATGTGAATGGTCGTGACTATGATTGTGACTGTGCATGATTTAACTTTTTAAACACATGATGTTTTGCTGCTTTACTAAAGTTCATAAAGCCCCTCCCACATATCTAATGTAGTTGCTTGGAGCGTCCTATTCATTTTCTTAACAGTATTACCGATTTAGTTATAAAATAACCAATGATACCATCAACTATTACTTTCCAGCGTTTGTATTTCAAAGGTCGATACTAGGAATCGACCTTCTCCATAACCAGTATTAACTAGCGTGATTAATCGTCAATTTAGTTAAATGTCTCCCATACACTATTCTGTAGAGAACTGGTAGAACAACCAAAGTAAGCAGTGTCGAGGACAAAATGCCGCCAATCACAACCGTCGCCAACGGTCTTTGCACTTCTGCACCTATGCCCGTATTCAGCGCCATGGGCACAAATCCTAAGCTTGCCACTAATGCCGTCATTAATACCGGACGCAAGCGAATAAGTGCCCCTTCAACAATGCTATTCTCTAACTTGCCGGTATCAAGCAAACGTTGCTTAATGAAGGACAGCATTACCAATCCGTTTAATACGGCAATCCCAGACAGTGCGATAAACCCTACCGACGCGGATATGGATAAAGGCATACCCCTTAACCAAAGAGACATTACACCGCCTGTTAATGCCAAAGGGATACCTGTGAAGATAATTAACGCATCACGTATTGAACCAAACGCAATTACCAGCATAGTCAAAATCACAAACAACGTAACCGGTACCACAATCGTCAATCGTTGACTCGCACTTTCGAGCTGCTCAAAGGTTCCACCATAGTCGAGCCAATAACCAGCAGGTAAATCTACTTCATCATTAATTCTCACCTGAGCTTCTTCAACAAAAGTGCCAATATCTCTGTCACGCACATTTGCTGTGACAACAATACTACGTTTGCCATTCTCCCGGCTTATTTGGCTAGGTACTTCTTTAAATGCCAGTGTGGCTAATTCGCTTATCGGTACATGCTCACCAGAGGGCGTAACGATGGGAATGGTCTCAAGCTGAGTGAGTTCATTTCGAATGTCGTCGGCATATCGCACGACAATTTTAAAGCGTCTGTCGCCCTCAAAAATCATTCCAGCGGTTTCTCCACCTGTCGCAGCATTGAGCCATAACTGCAAGTCGGCTATATCCAAACCAAAGCGTGCCAATTGAT
>NZ_PVNP01000175.1 GCF_002993365.1 Marisediminitalea alba | reverse complement strand
TGAGAGGTAAAATTAGCGAAAAAGAAAGCCCAATTATTAAAGGTGCAAAGGCAGTCTATCGTCCTGTTTTAACCGGAGCGCTGCGTTTTAGATGGCTAGTGGTAGTAGCAGCGAGTGCTTTGGTTGTCGGCAGTTTATGGATGGGCAGTAAATTAGGCTCGGAGTTTATTCCCCAGCTCAATGAAGGTGATATCTTAGTACAGGCAATACGGATCCCTGGGACAGGGGTAGAACAAGCAGTTGAAATGCAAAAAACTCTTGAAGCGAAACTTATGCAGTATGAGCAAGTACAGACGGTATTCGGTCGCACGGGTACGGGTGAGGTCGCCACCGACCCTATGCCACCAAACATTACTGATACGTTTGTTATTTTAAAGCCTAGGGAGCAATGGCCCGATCCATCAATGACAAAAGCTGAGTTAGTGAAAACGTTTGAAGAGGACTTGTTTACTTTGCCCGGCAATAATTATGAATTTACGCAACCTATACAAATGCGTTTTAACGAATTGATTAGTGGCGTAAGGGCAGATTTGGGGATAAGGCTATTTGGGGATGACTTAGATACGCTCTTTGCATCTGCTTCTGACATTTTGACCGTTATTTCAACGATTGAAGGAGCTGATGACGCGAGGCTTGAGCAGGTAGAAGGCATTCCAATCTTCACCGTCACACCAAAGCCTGATCAATTGGCACGCTTTGGTTTGGATATAGCCGACTTGCAGTTATGGCTCAATGCTGCGACAGGTGGAGAAACCGCTGGAATGATTTTTGAGGGCGACAGACGCTTTAAAATTGTCGTGCGATATGCCGACGACATTCGAAATGAACTCACTCAGCTTGAGACCATTCCCATCGTTACGCCCTCTGGTGAGCATGTACCGATAAGCGAATTAGCCACACTGGCATTTAAAGAAGTACCTAGCCAAATAAGCCGGGAGAATGGCAAACGTAGTATTGTTGTCACAGCAAATGTGCGTGACAGAGATATTGGCACTTTTGTTGAAGAAGCTCAGGTGAGAATTAATGATGAAGTAGATTTACCTGCTGGTTATTGGCTCGACTATGGTGGAACCTTTGAGCAGCTCGAAAGTGCGAGTCAACGATTGACGATTGTGGTACCGGTTACGTTGTTTGTGATTTTGAC
>NZ_PVNP01000174.1 GCF_002993365.1 Marisediminitalea alba | reverse complement strand
ATCCGGACACCGGCACCGGTTTAATCCGGACGCCTGTTTTCCTCGCTTTTCTCTAACCCTATTTTTATCCTATCTGTCCGGATTGCGCCAGTTTTCTCATTGATTCTCCTCCCAACTCAATCCGATGACTGTTGTGGATCAGCCTGTCCAGCAAGGCATCTGCCACCGTGGCGTTGCCTATCATGTTGTACCATTCTTTAACCGGGAGCTGGCTTACCATGATGGTACTGGCTGTTTGATAACGATCCTCCAGTAACTCCAGCAGATGACCGGCTTGCTCCTGGCTCATCTTTTCCATTCCCCAGTCATCGATTACCAGCAGCTGTTTCTTTGATAAGGCCAGAAGCTGTTTTTGATAACTGCCATCCAGCCGTCCTGAACTCAGATCATCCAGTAAACGGCTAAGGCGGTAGTGTCGATTGGCACCCTAATGGCGCCACCCATTTGCGGGCTAATGGAGCCACTTAAAACCGTCATTTTCGCCCTCAAACAGGGGGATTATTTCTCGCTTTTTCCTCCTCGTCCAGTCTGATCATTGTGCTCACGTAATTTTCGATAGCTTTCGCCCTCCAGAATCAGTCGATAAGCATTGTGTCTGAGTCGATCGAGCGTGGCAGCACCAAGTAGTTTATTTGGGAAGGCTTGCCCCCATTCGCTGAAGTCCAGGTTACTGGTAATGATCGTTGATTTTTGTTCATATCGTTCATCGATTAAGTCGTGTAAGTCTTCATCCTGAGGGGATTTGAGAGGCTTTAAACCGAAGTCATCAATGATGAGTAGGTCTACTTTAGCTAACGTCTGGAAGCGTTTCTCATAGGTGTTCGTGGCTCTGGCTGCATGCAAGTTCGCCAGCAGTTTTGCCTGAGTAAAGAACAATACATCAATGCCTTGTTGCACAGCACAATGCCCGATGGCTTGTGCCAGATGACTTTTACCCGTGCCGCACGGCCCTGCGATCAGCACCGCCACATATTCATCAATAAATCGGCAATCGGCCAGTTCATTGATATAAGCGCGGTTCAGGTTGGGATTGGCGTTCAGATCGAAGCTTTCCAGTGTTTTATTACCTCTGAAGCCTGCACGACGCAGACGTGTGGCATACTTTTTCTGGTCGCGTCTGGCCACTTCATCCTGTACCAGTAAAGCCAGGAAGTCGGGATAACTCAGTTGATGTTCAATGGCCTCACGATTACGCATCGCTAATGAGTCCGTCATACCAGAGAGGCGTAGTTGTTTCAGTAACGGTGTGAGTTCGGGGATCGGGTTGATCATGTGTTTTTCCTTGTTTTAGTGAGGGAGAAGTTTGTTGGGATCTCGGTGGAAGCGACCACCGCCGGTGTAAACATCGCTTAACGTATCGAAGGTGCTCGATTCATCAGGGTGCTGGTCCAGTCCTTTTTCAAGGATCTGTTTGACGGCGCTGTAACGCACATTGTCGAAGGTCAGTGCGCGTAAGCAGGCGGCTTCAAGGCGCTTGTCACCGTAGCGTTTGGCAAGGCCCACAACGCCTTGTGCAGCACGCAGGTTATCCAGTACGCGGCTGGCAAACAGGCGCTTAATAAACACATGGCAGGACTC
>NZ_PVNP01000173.1 GCF_002993365.1 Marisediminitalea alba | reverse complement strand
ATGCCCTCCAGGGTATTTCGGTGCTCATATTTGTTATAGACTCTGCCACTCTCCTTTAGCAGTGTCGATTGGCACCCTAATAGATCCACTCATTTGCGGCGTAATGGATCCACTTAAAACCGTCATTTTCGCCCTCAAACAAGGTGATTATTTCTCGCTTTTTCCTCCCCGTCCAGTCTGATCATTGTGCTCACGTAATTTGCGATAGCTTTCGCCCTCTAAAACCAGTCGATAAGCATTGTGTCTGAGTCGATCGAGCGTCGCAGCGCCAAGCAGTTTATTTGGGAAGGCCTGACCCCATTCGCTGAAGTCCAGGTTACTGGTGATGATCGTTGATTTTTGTTCATATCGTTCATCGATTAAGTCGTGTAAATCTTCATCCTGAGGGGATTTGAGAGGCTTTAAACCGAAGTCATCAATGATGAGTAGGTCTACTTTAGCTAACGTCTGGAAGCGTTTCTCATAGGTGTTCGTGGCTCTGGCTGCATGCAAGTTCGCCAGCAGTTTTGCCTGAGTAAAGAACAATACATCAATGCCTTGTTGCACAGCACAATGCCCGATGGCTTGTGCCAGATGACTTTTACCCGTGCCGCACGGCCCTGCGATCAGCACCGCCACATATTCATCAATAAATCGGCAATCGGCCAGTTCATTGATATAAGCGCGGTTCAGGTTGGGATTGGCGTTCAGATCGAAGCTTTCCAGTGTTTTATTACCTCTGAAGCCTGCACGACGCAGACGTGTGGCATACTTTTTCTGGTCGCGTCTGGCCACTTCATCCTGTACCAGTAAAGCCAGGAAGTCGGGATAACTCAGTTGATGTTCAATGGCCTCACGATTACGCATCGCTAATGAGTCCGTCATACCAGAGAGGCGTAGTTGTTTCAGTAACGGTGTGAGTTCGGGGATCGGGTTGATCATGTGTTTTTCCTTGTTTTAGTGAGGGAGAAGTTTGTTGGGATCTCGGTGGAAGCGACCACCGCCGGTGTAAACATCGCTTAACGTATCGAAGGTGCTCGATTCATCAGGGTGCTGGTCCAGTCCTTTTTCAAGGATCTGTTTGACGGCGCTGTAACGCACATTGTCGAAGGTCAGTGCGCGTAAGCAGGCGGCTTCAAGGCGCTTGTCACCGTAGCGTTTGGCAAGGCCCACAACGCCTTGTGCAGCACGCAGGTTATCCAGTACGCGGCTGGCAAACAGGCGCTTAATAAACACATGGCAGGACTC
>NZ_PVNP01000172.1 GCF_002993365.1 Marisediminitalea alba | reverse complement strand
TAGGGCGTGTTGATCTTTTCTGTACATATTTTGCTCAACAATACATCGGCAGCCACATTAACATAAATGCCAGCGATACCATGCTGGCATAATTTCGCTCTAACTTATCGTATCTAGTTGAAATAGCTCGATATTGCTTAATTCTTGCAAATGCATTTTCAACCAAATGTCGGTATTTGTATAAGCACCAATCCATGCTTTTTTTATCAATATCTTGACCGTAATTCCGTGTAGCAATCACTGGTGTTCCACCGTGGTCACGAACAAAACAGCGGAATTGTTCGCTATCATAGCCTTTATCACAAACGACAGTGTTCACTTCATCAAGCTGTTCAACCAAACTATTCGCATGAACAACATCGTGGCGTTGACCTTCTGATAAGTCGAAACAAATCGGTAATCCTCCACTATCTACAGCTAAGTGAATTTTGGTTGAATTACCCCCACGACTTTTGCCTATTTGCTCTGAGCTTTCAGTTGCTGCTCCTGTGCTATGTTGATGTGCTCGAACTATCGAGCCATCAAGAAAGACCCACTCAAAATCAGCCATGCTAGATAAGCTTTTGAAAAGGTTATCTAAAATCCCTTTCTTTGACCAAAGATTAAATCGTCTGTATACGGTACTCCACTCTCCGAATTCAGAGGGCAGATCTCGCCAAGGAATACCAGTTCTCATTCGATAAAGTATTCCTTCAAATGTCATTCGATGTTCAGTTTTATCGTAAATACGGCCTGTACTTTTCATAACTTGAAGTAGCAGTTCCCATCGAATATCAGTTAGTATTGTTCTTGGCATGGTATTGGTTATGGTTTTACTTTTGGCGAAGCAAATTATAACCCTTTACCATGCTGTTTAAAAATTACTCACGAAAGATCAACACGCCCTAGTAACACGAGTCGTTCTACATTTGTTCGTTTTACTCCTGCTTTTAAAAGTGCCAACGTGGCTTCAACCATGCTAAAGCCCCCCCAATAAACAGGGTGCCTTTCGATAATCAACTGTAGATTTGGGCACGTGTTTAATTGATTGATGATTTCAGTATCAGCTCTTTTATCTAAATGAACCAAAACAATACTGTTTGGCGATTTTAATTTGTTTGCTAACGCAATAACTTGATGTGGATTGTTATGTGCTAAAATCAGATACGCAATCATGCTAAAACTTCTTAGTTAGCTCTAATAAAACTTGTAATATCTCTTCACTTGATATTTCAGCAGGCTCTGCCCATTCATCACTTACCTTTATTTTATTATTTTCAAATAGACGGCCATCTGGGCGATCCAGATAAACTCTTGCTAAATTTTCATTACTCTCTTTATACCGTTGTAAAATTTCATCCGATCTCTGGGGTGATATCAGGGGGGTATTGTTATCATTGACGAGTTGTGCAATTTTGTTGAGCTTTTGATATCTGTAAGGAATGAGGTTGACGCTATTAAGTTCGTTAACTTTTCTTGCGAGTGACAGCATTTTGGGTGACCAAGAGATATTGTCGTCATTAACCAACATGTTAAAATCATTATTAATAGTAAAACCTGCTGCATCTGCAAACGATTCTAACAAGCCATCAGGCATTTGTTCTTTTTCAAACACCTTGATACTAATCGCTTGTCTGCCAAACTGTTCCGCCCAACACTCAGCAATATAAAAATAATTATAAAACCAATGTTCCTGTAGCCTCATCTCATAGGCTTCATCGATTGTTAGCTTGCCACCTGCTTTTATATGAGTGCTGTACCAAGAGCTAAAATATGAATCCTGTCTACGTACATAAAAAAGAATTTCTACTTTTATATCTTTTCCCAGCCACTCAATGGTTTCCTTTAATTGAGTAATACCTGCCTTACGGAGTCTTGAACTAAAATGCTCTGCGCTAATCAAAACCGTTACATTTTTATGGCTATCAAAAATGTCTTTAACCGGCTGCCACTCTTGCCTAATATCATATTTTTCACCGGGCGCAAACTCTAACTTCGCACCGTTGTTATCAATAGGGTGAAATGGTGCGATCAGAGAAAAGTGAGCAAAATCACAAAATCCAACTTTAGGGTAGTATATATTCTGTTCTCGTAACAAAGTTCTATTGTTGTTACAAAAGTGCTGAATTGTGGTGGTACCGGTTTTTTCAGAACCAATATGTAAGATAAGTTTTTTCAATTGAGCCTCTTGTTAATTCTGTCGATGTACTCGGGGTAATTTCTGTTTTAATTGTAATTTTTAAAAAAAGAGAAATGCTCTTTTGTACACTCTGTATAGCTAATAGGCTTTTTGATGTTCTGACGGCACCCATCCCACAATATGTCTGACTTTGCTGCCAGTAACATTTTGCTGGCTAAATCTGTTGGGTTGCGTGCACTAAAATGTAGGCCATCTATACCGTCTTTCACTTTCTCTGCCATACCGCCAATATTCGAAACTATGAGTGGGCGACCGGCAGTAAAGGCTTCCTGAATAACCATCGGCGAATTTTCCCACCAAATAGACGGCACTACAACCCAGTCTATTTCTTGCATTTTAGCCAGTTGCTCTTCGGGTCGGTAAGGGCCTACCCAGCGTAGTGAGCCTTCTTTGATGAATTTTCTAGCAAGTTTTTTCACTTTTTCCTGGAATTCACCTGTTTGAGCCTCTAAATTTGCGCCATGAATTTCTACAGTCAATTCTGACCGCTCTTCCTTCGTCATAGAGCGTAACGCTTCGAGCAATACGTCGATGCCCTTGTAGGGGTTTACCTGGCCAAAATAGGCAAAGCGATTGCGTTTTCCACCTTCTTGTAGCTTTCGGGGCGGCAGTGGAGCAATATCTCGTTGGCCATTTTCGATCATGATGATTTTATTTTCGTCGATACCCCAATCGATATAGCGTTGACGTAAAAACTCCGAAGGTGAAATAAAACCTTCCACTAAGTCAAAGTGTTGCTTAATAAAATGCTTACGTAGCCAAAAGTCTTCAGCAGTATTCTCCGGGAAACACATTCTGCATTCATCCAGTGACTCACTGCTGCACAGTTTGTGCCCTTCGCCGGTTTTTACCATTTGACCGTTATGTTTACAAATGGCCATGTATTCATGCAGGGTGAAAAATATGCGAATAGTCGGATCGACTTTTTTAATCACACGGATGAACTCAATACCCATATGCGCGTAATGGTGCATGTGAACAATGGTAGGCTTCAACGCTTTAATTAAATCGGCAAACCACGTGGTGAGTGAGTCCTGATTGACGGCTTTAAATTTGTGCCAGTCGTGAATTGCCTGTTCCCATAAATATTCATTATCACGGCGTTTGCGGATTTGCCCCGTAGGGCCGCGGCCACGATCAGCGCGCGCTAAAAACCAGGTCTCTTCAACCTCTGGGTGCTCTTTGTAAGCATTAAACAGATTGTAAGCAGCAATTTCAGCGCCGCCTAAACTAAAGTCGGGGTGACCATGGGATATGACGAGAATACGTTCTTTCATTATTAATTCCGTTTGTACTTCTTATACAGATTCAGCGAGCAGTTCGCCCCAACGAGTTTGATGGCGTGTAGCATTGTAAATAACAACTTTAGTTCTAAAGTCATCACTGCCGGTTAAGCTAAAGCTTTGACGTTCCAGATGCGTTAAATTTACCGTTGGCAAATAGGCACAGTATTTACCTTTTGAACGCAGTTTTAAGCACAAGTCAGAATCTTCAAAATCACCAATTAAGTACCCCGTGTCCCAGCCATCTATCGCATCAAAGTCTTCGCGTGCAATTAACATGCATGCACCAGTAACGGCTGGTAGGTATGTTAGCTTCTGATTCGCATCTAACTCTGGGGCTAACCCCATTTGCGGATGGTGATTAATCCAGATGCTTAAATCGGTACGGTACTTAAACTCAATGCCTGCATGTTGTAATGAGCCATCTGCAAACAGTAGTCGTGGGGCAATAACACCAATCTCGGGGTTAGCTTGTAAGGTACTTAGCATTTCTTCTAACCAGCCGGTATGGTTAGGGAATACATCGCTATTTAAAAACAACAAGTGACTGCCTGTGGCGTATTCTGCGCCTAAATTATTAGCACCTGAGAATCCTCTGTTTGCTGAGCCATATACGGTTTTAAATGGGATGCCATACAAGCGCGAAATAAACTCGGCTTGCTCGGCTACATTCGCCTCAATTCGAGGATCGTCGATAACATAAATCAGTTCGCATTGCTGAGAGATAAAGGGATCTTTCTCAAAACAAAGCATTTGATTTTCGATAAAATCGATCCGGCCATAAAGCGGTATAATAATGCTTACTTCAGGGGCATGAACTGGCTCACCATACTGCAACACATTATGTTTAAGGTTTTGCTGCAATATCCGTTGAGTAGTAATAGCCTTATCGATGATCGGTATATCAAGCTCTATAAAACGTTTGGCCAATTGTTGTTTAGGCGTAGTAATTCCAAACATCCAGTTTGCTATATTGACTGGATTGTAGCCAATAGGTTCTATTGTCTGACTACCTAAAATATGTACGCCAAGTCTGGACAAACATTTTAGTGTTATAGTTCCAGAGGATGCGCAGTTAGGTAATCGCATTACGAAGCCAAATTCGTTGGATTGAAGTTCAAACTCTGATTGCATGAATGCTTGATAAACGTCAGGTCGAGCAATATGAAATACGCGCCTATCATTATCAAAAAACCAAATGTTATCGGCTTCATCTTCAGCCCAGATAACGGGGGAACCTTCTTTGATTAGCCATCCAAGCAAAACTCCGTCTTCGCCATTCGAGAAATTAACCGCAAGCTCCACATGCGATTTAATAAATGCTGGAGGTTGATTTACAGTTTTGAGCTTTCTTGTCCAATTCAACCAGTTATTATTAAAACTTTCGTTTTTACTCTGAAGTAATTTTCTTGCGATATCACAAAGCGCTGAACTCTCAAAACGTTCAAGAGACGCTTGTGGCGATATCGGCTTTGGTTTTTCCTTACTCGTATCCATCCCTTCGAAAAACTCAAGATTCTCCTCTATACCGTCAGTTATAAAGTGAATAAACGGCGGTATATTTAATCCTTCTAACTCAGGATTCAGCTCCAAATATTTCTCACAGGAAAACCATGGGCAAGGATCTAAATTGACAGTTCGACTTGCTGTAATAAAATGTTCTACGGCTGATTCGTTTTCGGCTAATTGATATCTCGTGCGATAAAATGCTTCATCAAGCTCCTTGTCTAGTAACTTGCGTATTATCTTATGCCAGTCCTCAGATGCTTTAAACTTAGAGGGTTTATATGGCCTGTTTTCCTTTTGCCCGTAATTGATATAATGAAAGAAAGGATTAACTTTTAACTTCTGAACATCAGGGTTTAGCTTAAGGTAGGCTTTGATAGAAAACCAGTCACACGGGTCATAACCAAATTTCCAGCCTTTTGTTATGAAATGTTCGATAGCAGAGAGTTCACCTATATCAAAATTGTCTTCGTAAAACTTTGCATCAAAGTTTTCTTCTATTATTCTTTCGATATACTTTTCATCCGAATCGAGAATAGAGTCTTCCTCTTTTGAGTCTTCCTCTTTTGAGTCTTCCTTGAATACGGGACTCGTTTGTTCAACGAGCGCACTGTCCAAAATAGCAGGATTCACCTTTCGCGCTGAGACAGCTATTACTCTGTTCTCGTCCTTACCAGAAGACAGATAATGAAAAAAAGGTTCAACATTATGCGTGGCAACATCTTCGTTCTGAGCAAGATAGTGGCTAACACTGAACCAATCACAAGGGTCGAAACCATCTCTCCAACCCTCCTCAACATAGTGCTGCAAGGCTAGGCTTTTGTCGTCAAGTTCAACTTGTGATAGGTAAAACTCTTTATCAAAAAACGATTGGATAGCTAGCATTATTTGCTGCACTTCTGGAGATGGGGTGGTTGTCTTTTGTTTCACTACTATGTCCATATTTTTCTTTAGTCTGTGTTGCAAACCCAGACTTTTTGCGTTTGATAAGTCATCGACTTGTAGTCAATTTACAGATGCTAATGCTCAGCGCCTTAATTTACCATTAATGCCACTGTGTGGGTAGTGCGGGTAAATTAATTCCCTAAACGGAGGGCTGTGCATCATCCCACAGGATTACCTTTATTTCTATTCGCATCCTCCTTAGTCTTCTACTCAGGGTAACCGCATGAGTGCTCACTAATCAACCATGCCACTAAAACCCACAGTTAGCACAGCTTCCAGATAGCTGGCTTTCATCCAAGCCCGTTTTTGCTTAGCAGGTATGCTGCCTTTTGATGACTCTGCACGCAACATGTTTAGCGCTAGATGGCGTAGCATCGACCAGTTTTCGGCAGCGTGATTCTGGTGTATCTGGCGGTCGTCTTCACCCATGCTGACATCCAGTACCCAATGCGAGCTGTTTTCTACAGTCCAGTGAGAGCGTACTGCTTCGGCTAGTTGCTTCTCACTTAATGACGCGGAGCTGATATGGTAGCGATACGTCAGTTCAGGTACTTTGCCTTGTTGTTGGCGGAAGCTCATGCTCATGCCAAGCGTTTTTAACTCAGGCCATTGCGGGAACGCTTTGCTCACGTCATCAGCACTTAACACATGGTATGTTCGTGCTTCTATGCGACCCCGCTTTTGCTCGAAGGTTAAGCCACCAAGTGGTGCTCTGCGTATTTCAGTAAATACATCCTCGACTGCTTTACAGAGCTTGCCCTGGTTGCTTTTGAGCGTGAACAGGTAATCACCACCTTGCTCGACTATTTGCTCTGCGATGCTGGTTTGGCAGCCCATAGCGTCAATCGATACTAAGGTGTCCTGAACATCTAGTAACTGAATAAGTTCGGGGATCGCTGTAATTTCGTTCGACTTCTCTGAGGTTTTAACCTGACCTAAAACGACTTTATTGGCGCAGGCAAACGCGTTAACCATGTGTATCGTTGATTGGCGGTCACCGCGCTGGTTGCAGCTTCGCAGCGTTTTACCGTCAATCGCAATCAATTGCCCTTCAGTGCTTTCATGTACAGCCTGCTTCCAGTTGATAAAACAAGCTCTGAACTGCTCTGGGTCGATACGCGAAATGGTACGGGCAATGGTGTCATCAACGGGGACGCCATCGCGCAAGTAACCATGCTGTTGAAACTAGTCAATGTGGCCGTCGGCATAATCACTGATCTCGCTCCAGCCCTCGGCTCCAGCGACAACACCACACAAGGTGATAAACAAAATATCCTCAAGCGGATAGGTTGCTTTCGCTGATTGACGCGTGTCAGATAATTCACCAAAGTGTGTGGTAAAAGCTTCGATATACATGGCTTTGCTCCCCCGAAAAGAGAGTATATGATCACGACTAAACCGGATCGTCAAACTGATCGTTGGATTTCCCGTAATTTGATTAAGAAATGTTCACGATCTTGCTCTGGGTAAGGGTTGAGCCTGAACGCGGTAACCCTGAAATAAAAAAGTGTTTTTTGTTCATAGTTAATGATTTATTAGTACCTTTACTGAACAAGAGCTTAGTGTATTTTGAGGGCGGTCTGAACTTTTTTCATCAATCAACGCGCAGGCTAAGTAAAATAAACCATAGGGTATTGGAATTTTGTATTCGAAATACTATTGAGTTTTACTTATACTGTTCGCGCTTATTGAATTAGGTATAAATTTGCAAAGGAGTAGAGTAGTAGATGAGAAAAGGAATAATACTAGCGGGTGGTTCAGGAACCAGGCTCCACCCCCTTACCAAAGTCGTAAGTAAACAGCTCATGCCTGTTTACGATAAACCAATGATTTATTATCCGCTCTCTACCCTGATGATGTCTGGGATCAGGGATATCCTAATCATCACTACGCCTGAAGAACAATCTCGCTTTATTGAGCTATTGGGTGATGGAAGTGCCTGGGGGCTCAACCTTCAGTATGCGGCTCAACCGTCGCCGGATGGTCTTGCCCAGGCATTTCTTATTGGTGAAGATTTTATTGGTAACAATAGTTGTTCCTTAGTGCTTGGTGATAACATCTACTATGGCCACGATCTGCGGGTTTCATTAAAAAATGCTTATGGGCAAACACAAGGTGCTACGGTATTTGGCTATCACGTTAATGATCCCGAGCGCTACGGTGTAGTGGATTTCGATGACGACTGGAATGCGTTATCCATCGAAGAAAAACCAGCAGTTGCAAAGTCTAATTATGCAGTAACTGGCCTCTATTATTATGACAACCGCGTTGTCGATTTCGCCAAAGAAGTAAAACCTTCCCCGCGAGGCGAGCTAGAAATTACCGATCTGAACAATATGTACCTGCAGGATGGCTCTTTAAAAGTGGAGCTGATGGGGCGTGGCTCTGCGTGGTTGGATACCGGTACGCTTGATAGTTTGCTGGATGCAGCAAATTTTGTTGCGGCGATAGAGAAACGCCAAGGGCTAAAAATTTGTTGCCCCGAAGAAGTGGCGTTTCGCATGGGTTACATTGATGCAGAGCAGTTAGAAAAGCTGGCCGCCCCCCTGGTGAAAAGTGGTTATGGCAGTTATCTGCTAAAAGTCATTGGTGATCGGGTTAAGTAACTCGCTTCGCGAATTATCCCGACAGATATATGCCCATCCCGGCAGTTATATTGTCATCCCGGCCTTGAGCCGGGATCACCATAACAGTCTGGTGAAGCGGTAGCGAAGAATTGATTGGGAGATCCCGGATAAGTGCTTCGCCCTTTCCGGGATGACGGGAATAAAGTTAGTCATCCCGGCCTTGAGCCGGGATCATCATAACAGTCTGGTGAAGCGGCAGCGAAGAATTAATTGGGAGATCCCGGATAAGTGCTACGCCTTCCCCGGATGACGGCGTACAATTAGGAAGTCCCGGATAAGACCGGTACTCTCTCCGGGATGACAGAATAAAGATAGGAAAAGAATTAACCATGCAAGTAATTAAAACCGACATCCCGGATGTCAAAATTATCGAACCACGTGTATTTGGTGATGAGCGTGGTTTTTTTATGGAAACCTTTCGCACTGATTGGTTTAAAGCTGAATGTGCCGACGTCGATTTTGTGCAAGACAATCACTCTAAATCTAAACAAGGGATTTTGCGCGGCTTGCATTATCAGTTAGAGCAAACTCAGGGCAAGCTGGTCCGCGTAGTGTCTGGCGAAGTGTTCGACGTTGCCGTGGATATGCGTAAAGACTCTGAAACTTTTGGTAAATGGGTAGGAGTATATCTTTCTGCCGAAAACAAACGCCAGTTATGGGTGCCTGCTGGTTTCGCGCATGGTTTTTATGTCACCAGTGAATCAGCAGAATTTGTTTATAAGTGTACGGATTACTACCATCCGGAATCCGAAATATCGGTGAAATATGACGATCCAACCATTGGTATTGAGTGGCCGCTGGTGAATGGCGAAGCGCCGTCTTTATCGGGCAAGGATGAAGCCGGTACGGCTTTTGTTGATGCGCCGGCGTTTTAGGATATTACCATGAAAAAATTAGTGGTTATCGGCAAAAGCGGTCAGCTGGCCTGGGAGATTGCCCGACTGGTACCGGAGGCAATGTGCCTCGGCCGGGAAGATATTGATATCACCTCAAGCGAAGATATTGCCGCCAAGCTGGATAAGATTAACCCTGATGCAGTGATCAATGCCTCAGCCTATACCGCCGTGGATAAAGCTGAGTCAGATGAAGAAAATGCTTATCTGCTTAATCAAACAGCGGTAGCCAACCTGGCGCAATATTGCAAAAGCAATAATGTGTTTTTTGTGCATGTATCTACCGACTATGTATTCAACGGCGAAAAAGGCTCACCCTACACGGTAGATGATGCCATCGAGCCGCAGGGCATGTACGGTATAACCAAAGCGGCGGGTGAGGCCGAAGTGACTTCGATTCTTCCAGCAGCAAGTGCCATCCTGCGTACTTCCTGGGTATATTCCAGCCATGGCAATAACTTTGTAAAAACCATGCTTCGCCTGATGGCAGAGAAGCCTCAGCTAGGCGTGATTGACGATCAAATTGGCAGCCCTACCTGGGCCAAAGGCCTGGCGCGTGCCTGCGTGGAAGCCGCTTCTCATCGCACAGCAGGCGTATATCACTGGTCTGATGAAGGCGTATGCAGTTGGTATGATTTTGCCATAGCCATTCAGCAATTAGGGCTGGAAAAAGGCTTACTGCAACAGGCCGTGCCGGTAAAACCCATTCCGAGCAGCGCTTATCCCACCCCGGCAAAGCGCCCCCATTACAGCGTATTGGATAAAACCCTAACGCGAGAGACTTTTACTTCACCCCTTAACCATTGGCGCGAACAGTTAAGCGCTATGATGGATGAGTTAGTGTAAGCGCAGCAGAGAACTTAATAGCATGACAACAGCAAAAACCATTATTGTAACCGGCGGCGCGGGCTTTATAGGCTCGGCGGTAGTGCGCCATTTGATTAACGATACCAATCATAACGTAGTGAACCTCGATAAGCTGACTTATGCCGGGAATTTAGAGTCGCTTAAAGAAGTTGACTCAAGTGAGCGTTATCACTTTGAAAAAGTAGATATTTGCGATGGTGCAGAAGTAAAACGCGTTCTGGAGACGTATCAACCGGATATCATTATGCATCTGGCGGCCGAGAGCCACGTCGATCGTTCAATTGACGGCCCCGGTGAATTTATTCAAACAAACGTAGTGGGTACTTACGTACTGCTTGAGCAGGCCCGTGCTTACTATGCTCAATTAAATGAAGACAAGAAAGCGGGGTTCCGTTTCCACCATATTTCCACCGACGAAGTATACGGCGACCTGCCACACCCGGATGAAGTGGCTACAGGTACCGATCTACCGCTGTTCACCGAGGAAACATCTTACGAACCAAGCTCGCCATATTCAGCCTCGAAAGCGGCATCGGATCATCTGGTTCGCGCCTGGTTGCGTACCTTCAAGTTGCCCACGGTAGTCACAAACTGTTCTAACAACTATGGCCCTTACCATTTCCCGGAAAAGCTTATTCCGCTGATGATCTTAAACGCGCTGGCAGGCAAGCCTCTGCCTGTGTATGGCAAAGGCAACCAAATTCGTGACTGGTTATATGTTGAAGATCACGCCAGGGCGCTGGTGGTGGTGGCTACCCAAGGCGACATTGGCGAAACCTATAACATCGGTGGTCACAACGAAAAACAAAACATCGAAGTGGTGCACACCATTTGTGACATCCTCGATGCAGTAAAACCCAAGGCCGAAGGCAGCTACCGCGATCTCATCACCAGCGTAGCTGATCGCCCCGGCCATGATATGCGCTATGCTATTGATGCCAGCAAAATTCAAAAAGAGTTAGGCTGGACACCCCGGGAAACGTTTGAGAGCGGCATTAAGAAAACCGTGGAATGGTATTTAAATAACACCGCCTGGTGGCAAGCCGTATTAGACGGTAGCTATCAGGGTGAGCGGTTAGGCACTGCTTAAATAATCGTCGTTTAACTCGATATTTAACGTAAATAACAGGGGGCAAGTTGCCCCCTTTGTGCTATTTGGGGATATCCCGCCTTGCGTATAACAAGCGCCGGCAATGCGGTAAGTATTTGCAAGTCTAATCCAATACACCTTCTCCACACCTCTATTGTCAGTATTCGCGTCTATTATCTTCCGTTTTATCGTTGCCGTTGAGTTACCACAGTAAATGAACAACTGCGTTTGGCAACAAAGGAATAGCTAAAAATAAATCTATGGATGAGCCTTACTGGCGTATGAGACTGTTCACTTTTACTAAGCTGTTACTATTTTATTGTGATGTCAGGGTTATATTATTCACATTTTCCTTATTTGTGATGATTTTTTGTGGTTGGTCACTCTTTATTGTTATTTTTTAATAGTTAAGTTTTATAATCACTATTAATGGTGATTTTCTGTCTTTACTTCGCATTAAATGGTGACTATATTGTATTTTACTTTATATAATCACTTTTTAAGGTTGTTTATGAGCGCTTCAGAGAATAACGAGCTGTTACATCAGGCTTTATCTGCTCACCAGCAAAGCCTTTCCGCCGCTACATCAACGCTGGAAAGGCAATTGAAGATGGCCATGAACTCAAGTGAAGTAGCGGGGAACCTCAACCAGTTTAATTACGTCCTTGATGATTACCTTCGGCAACACCAAATGGATTTGAGTACCCTGGCCATGCTGGCGGGCGTGTCCAAAAATACCATGACCCGTCTTAAAAAATCGGTTGAGTCTTGCAGAATCGACACGTTAAATGCCGTACTGAATGTTATGGGCATGGAAATAGTGATAGCCAGAAAGGCTCAAACCGATGAGTGAAATAAATCGCCAGGGGGCCATCTATGCCAATAACCTGCTGGCGGGTTATCTCACAGAACTTACCGCTAATGGTAAAGTACGGTATACCTATCAGTATGTCTTGGAGTATCTTGGTAGCGGTGTGCCCATAGGCCACCAGTTTCCATTGCAAGCCGACGCTTTTCTATTTGATGCGTTTCCCTCATTTTTTGAAAACCTGCTAAGTGAAGGGTGGATAAAAATGTATCAAACAACCAATACCCGGTTAGACAAACGTGATGAATTTGGCTTGCTACTGCATAATGGCCGGGTATTGATTGGGGCACTATCTGTGGTGAATATGGAAAAGGAATTCGTGAGATTATGACTGCTCAGCTAGGCCAAATATCACTTAAAGGCGGAGTTGCACCATACTCGCCGACGTTTCTGAAGAAGATGTTTACGTTAACCCGCCTGCCCGCAGAGGGGATAAGAGTTAAAGGGGACCAGGCATTATTTAATCGTGCCGCGCCGCGCTATTTGGATGGTCAATCTATCTCGGGTGTCCAGAAAAAATTATTCATGGATCTAGAAGGCAATTACCTTGTACCGGTAAAAGGTCATGGCCGGTATATTGTTAAACCTGCCCCCGACCATCTGCCCCATCTGCCGGAAAACGAACATGCCATCATGCAATTGGCCAGACTTTGCAAATTTAATGTAGCAGATAACGCCCTGGTGCCTTTTGAAGACGGTGAACTGTGTTATGTGACCCGTCGGTTTGATTTGCGCGACGATGGACGTCGGTTGTTCGTTGAAGACGCCGCAAGTTTGTGTAACGTCCACTCATCGAATAAAGGCAGTGACAACCTTTCTTATGAAGGTGTGCTGAAAAAATTATATGAAGCCAGTGGGCGAAATATGGCGATAATATTCAACGGTGTCAGGCAGGTGTTATTCGCCTACCTGGTAGGCAACAACGATCTCCATTGTAAAAATTTGTCGATGTACCGACACCCGGATGATGCGACTGTCAGGATGCGGGATTTTACGCCTGTGTATGATGTAGTGTCGGTAGCACCCTATCAGGATTACTATAACGAGGATTTAACGCTTTGTGTTTTGGCGAGTGAGTTAAATGCCGTGTTTAGTCCGTCGTATGAAGCCGTTGGTCATTATTGTATGGAATGTTTTGTGCGTTTGGCAATGAATCTTGGAATGCACAAAGCGGCGGCACAGAAGCTAGTGGCTCAACTCTGCAACGATGTCGCCCGCTATTTTCAGCCGTTGCTCGCGGCTTCTTCGAGTCCGGATAAAACGGTTATCGAACAGCATATCAAAGCAAAGCTGGCTCGCTTTGCCCCGGATATCGCTGGGCTAAAATCAGTTAAGTGATGTAATTGTAGCGCGGTACTGTGTGTTTTTAGGCAGGCTCGTAAAGAAAATGGTTCATTGTTACTCGATCTTTCTCTCTTACTGTGGGGATATTTCTTTAAAGGCCATAAAACAGTGGATAGCATCAGGTGCAGCCTATTTTCTAAAGGATCAGCGGAGCATCCGGATTTTATCCTTATCCCACTTCAAAAGAACATTTGTACGTAACCGGCCGGGTTTAACTGAGTTATATTCCTTTTCTTTTACATCCAGAAAACCATTTGGGTTAATTTCTGCAATTGGTTGTAGCAGATCGGTATTGTCAAAAAAGTAAACTCTATGGCATTGATTCGCCATGTCAGATCGCCTGATAGCGAGTTGGCCTCCAGGTAAATCAGAGCCAACCTATTGGGCGACGAACTTGCCGCGAGAGCAATACGCAGTAAAAGCAGTCTTACAATTATACAGCTAGCGCTGGCAGATAGAATTACTCTTCAAGGAGTGGAAACTCTACTGCAGTTTACGTAAGTTCAATACTCGGAATACGGGCTTGATGGAGGGACTGATATGGCAGTTTGCTGGCATTATTGGTGAAACGGCGTATTAGGTTTAGTATTCAACGTCTGATGGGCCCGATATATCGAGCTTCATGGTCGCGAAAAATACGCAAAGCTGGTTTTATCTATTAATGGAGTCGATACTCCATGACGCTTAATCTGAATTTATACAAGCGTGGAATTTGGCAGTAAATTATCTATCAGGATGTGCCAATCGGGCACATCCTGCCAGAGATAGGAAAACCGGGCGCTTGAAGCATGGCTTGGTCTCGGTTAATCCTTTATGTCCAACCTATGAATAATCGTTATTCGAATAACTGTATTAAGGTTATCCAGTACGGCCTTTTTTATTGCTTGTTCGCCTGTACTGCAAGCAATTTTTCTAATGTGACATTAGTCAGCCGCTAAACAACATTTGTGCAAAATTGACAAATTGTTGTAAATCCCATTATGATGAAATCAGAGCATTTATCATCAAATGCTTAGGAGGTATTTATGCGATTATCGATAGAAATCACGCCTGAGCAGCATCAGAACTTAAAAGCCGCAGCTGCCTTACAAGGCAAGAGTATCAAAAGCTATGTGCTTGAACGGGCACTACCTAATGCAGACGAGCAAGCCGCCTTACAAAAGCTTGAGGCGTATCTAGCGCCGCGTGTTGCCGCCGCTAAAGCAGGTAAAATTTCGAGCAAGTCTGTCGATGACATTTTTGATGAAGAAATAGCGAAAGCCAAATAAAATAATGCCCTTGTATGACATTACGGATGATGCTGAAGCCGATATTCGCGAGATTGTTGGCTATACCCTTGAGAACTGGGGCGTTGCACAAACAAACATCTATAGAAAAGCCATAAAAGACACTTTTGAGCTTATCGGGCGCAAAAGTGTCGTAATTCGTAAATTTTCAGATACGTTTCCTGATTTACTCGTCACAAAATGCCAGCATCACTATATCTTTTATCT
>NZ_PVNP01000171.1 GCF_002993365.1 Marisediminitalea alba | reverse complement strand
ATTCAATATTGACATCACAGTCTGTGAGGCTTGTGAAAAAACCAACGTCAAAATTATTACTTGTATTACGGATCCGGCTGTTATCCATAAGATTTTGGCGCACCTTGACAAGCAGACTCTTCTTGAAGCAAAAAACGATTCTCTAATGCCGCCACTTCGAGCTCCACCAGCCACAGCCTCATTCAGTGACTACATCATTCAACGCGACTTCGATTTTGGCGCATGAAGCACAAAAAACAGACCATCACTTGAACATGCAACATGTTGAGGTAAGGGCTTTCACATATCTCATTGCGGATTTCAGTACCAAAGACCAGTTATATTGCGTCTATCTTGATGACAACTACTTCACTGATTCCTGAAAAGTACCCATTTGACACACGTGCAACTGGCCTTAAATACAGCTGACACAGTGGGTAGTACATAGCGTTAATATTTCTTATACTCGAAAATTGTGGTTTTTAATACTTCAATCGTGGGGAAGGTTTGCCCGTTGCCTTCAATATCAATATCCACCGAGACAATTTCAAGTTCAACCGAATAACGATCGCCTTTGGGGTTATCCCAGGGCGCCAGCGCATTAAAACGATTGTTAATCATCTTCAGCGTGTTGCGCAGATTCTGCTGACGCATACTACCGCGGGCCAGATTAGCAAAATTGGTCGTAAGGCGCGTGTTGTCTGAAGGGTGATAGTTCTCGTCAAAACAAACGCTGTTAATCGTAAAAGTAAATTCGTTATTCATAATTCTCTGATCGTCTGTTGCAAAGATTAAAGCGGATTCGTTATTTTTTAGCTCGCTGATCGTCAGCACTTAAAGCTTATGTAACGTTATACCGGTAACGTTGTATGAAAAATAATGGTTTAATTTCATCTAATGATGAATGATGTTCATGGTTTGTTTGTGGGCTGGCTGGCTTCCTCGACAATAGTGTCCTGAAGCGATTTTATGACAGGTCTTGACGCCAGAGCAGAAAATAGTCAGCGTAGTAAATTCTCAGGAAAAACAATAAAGTCGTACCGGGATGAGGCCATTGCTTTATTATTATTCAAATAAATGTTCCGCAAACTGAGGGTAGAACGTCTTAGTAATAGTGAATGGGGAAAGGATCGCGATTTGCCGGTGCACAAATTAGTATCAGAAACAGTTCAGCAACAGGTTAACGAGAGTCCGTTACCTGAGCAGCAGCGTGCACTGATTTCGGACTTATTTAATCAGCATAACGATACCCTGCTACGATTTTTGCGGGCTCGCTTGCAATCAGATTCAGATGCCCATGAAGTAGCGCAGGAAGCTTATGTAAAACTACTGGATCTGGATAAGCCCGGAGCGGTGAGCTATTTGCGCTCCTATTTATTCAAAATCGCATCAAATTTAGCTGTTGACCGATTACGTTCTAAACAAACAGCCAGTAAACATCAGCCTTTGCTTTTTTTTAATGAAGAACACCCATCAGAAGAACATTCTGCACTGATCAATGAAAAAGTACAGTTAGTCTCTGACTTTATTAATGAGCTTCCTCCCAAGTGCAGAAAAGCGTTTATGCTCAGTCGATATCACGGCATGAGTACCGAAGAAATAGCCAAAGTAATGAGGTTATCTGATCGTATGATTAGAAAGTACCTGGTGCGAGCAACAGAACATTGTCGCGACAGATTACAGCAGGCGTTGGAGAGCAAGTAATGATTAGTGCAACGCAGACCAACGTCTTTGAATGTGCCTCAGAATGGTATTACCGGTTACGCGAGCCAGAGGTCGCCCCCGAAGTCATTATAGAATGGCAAGCCTGGTTGTCGGAAGATCCTGCCCATTTTGCCGCATTCTCTGAAGTTGAAGAACTGATGCACGTTACCGGTAAAGTCGACCATATCGATTGGCCGGATGAAGCAGAGTTACTTGATGATGACTATGATGGTGATTTGAGTATCGCACAATGGCAGGCCCAAAAAGCACAGCAAGCTCAGCCTCAAAAAACGCCGCGATGGCGCGAGTGGTTGGTTGTTCCGCCGCTAAAAACACTTATGCCGGCTATGGCCATGTCATGTTTTCTTATTGGCCTTATATCGCTGATTTGGTTACAAATACCAGAACTGGATAAGGGCAACATCGCGGTTTCGGTACATGAGACCAAGGCCGGACAACACAACACTATTAACCTTGATGATGGCTCTAGAATTACCCTGGGCGCGAAAAGCTTATTGACGGTTGCCTATAGCGACAAGCAGCGCAAAGTGGTGTTAGAACGCGGAGAAGCATACTTTGATGTGGCAAAAGATCGTAACCGACCTTTTGTGGTGGGTTCTGGTAACCGGACAATTACGGCAGTTGGTACAGAATTTAATGTTATGCGTCAGTCGGAGCGAGTTGTCGTTACGGTGACCGAAGGCAAAGTTAAAGTGGCAAAGCAGCCGCCTGCAGGCAAGGTTGCCTCGCGTCGGGTCAACCGTTCACACCAGAGTCATTCTGATGAGGCGTTTCTGATAGCTGGGCAGCAAATTAGCTACAATGAGCAGGCTGCCAGTATAACTGAGACCCCCAACACTGCAGTGGCCACAGCGTGGCGTGAAGGCAATTTGCAGTACCTCACCGAAAAGCTGCAGTTTGTCGTTGAAGATATCAATCGATACGCGGCAAACCCTATTCGACTGGGCGACTCACAGGTGGGTGAGCTGGCCTATTCAGGCACCGTTTTTACTGATCGTATTGATAATTGGCTGGAAAGTTTACCCATGATATTTCCGGTTAAAGTGCTTCAACAAAGCAATGGCGAAATTGTCATTGTGACAGACTTGTCTAGAATAAAAATTCATTAATTTGCATAATGAATCAAAAATAAAGTTCCGATATTTTCTTCTTGATCGTCTAAGTTAATGACGGTGTTTATCCAGGGCCCTAATGGCAGTTGTCGTCAGTGTGCATAAGAATGCATTGTGACTGCCTAAAGCATCGCGTAAATCTCATACAATTAACAATGGAACGACAACATGAAAAACGCGAAACAATCAAAAGTGTCCTTCAGACACTCGCTGATCTTTAGTGCAATGTTATCAGTGTCGGCGGCAACAGCTCAGGCCAGCGGTTTAGAACAATCAGTACAGTTTAATATTCCCGCACAATCGCTGAATGCAGCGTTACTGGCTTTCTCAGAGCAATCCGGTCTTCAGGTGTCGGTGCAGAGCGAGTCGTTAGCAGGTTATACCAGCGCTGGTATTAGCGGCGAGCAGTCCTCTCAACAGGTGTTAAACAGCTTATTGCAGGAAACCGGCTTGGTGTACACCCTGGTCGGTGAGGATACGGTGGCTATAACCAAATCAGGTGGGAGCGGTACCGCGGTAAAAAAGCCGATTCTGGTCGCTCAAAATCAGTCAATACCCAGCCGAGCAACCACCACCAGTAATACCGCAACGACTGAACCAGATGAACCTGCCGTAGAACAAATCATGGTTACTGGTTCGCGTATTAGCCGTATTGGTTCAACCACACCAACGCCGGTGACGGCTATTGATGCTGAGACACTGGCGTTAAGTGGTGATGTTCGTATTGCTGATATTCTTAATGAGCTGCCCGCTATCCGTGCTACACAAACCACCGGTAACGTGAATACTACCGATGACGCGCAGGAAGCCGGGACTAACTTCCTCAATTTAAGGGGCCTTGGTATAGACCGAACCCTGGTGCTGGTGAATGGTCGCCGCCACGTTGGCAGTCGTTCTGGCAGTGCCGCCGTAGATATGAATACCATCCCCAGTGCGCTGATTAAGCGGGTAGAAGTCATTACCGGTGGTGCATCGGCAATTTATGGTGCGGATGCTGTGTCTGGTGTCATCAATATCATCACCAGGGATGATATGGAGGGGGTAGAATTTAACGCCCAGGCTGGCATGGCTGGTGAAGGGGATGGTGAACAATTCCACATCAGTCTGACCGGTGGCACCAACTTTGCCGATGAACGCGGCAACATGTACTTCAATGCTACCTTCGACCGTTCACTGGCGGCAGCGGCCTCGGAGCGGGATTGGGCGAGCAGGGAAGCCAGATTTGGCCCTAATCCGGAGAATACCGGTAATGATGATGGGATCCCCAATCAAATCTTGTTTCCGAACACCGGGTTTATAAACACCCCGGCTGGTGGTCAGGCCGTGGGACCAAACGGTGAAGTATTTGCCGAGTATGGCGGGCCGTTTACTTTCGACGATAGTGGCAATCTGGTGAGTCAGGACATGGGGACGTTAGTTCAGCCGTGGCTGAGCCAGGGCGGTGATTTTGTTGATATGTCAGATTATGACTTATTAGCCGTGCCGGTGGAGCGCACCATTGTTGCAGCGGGTTTGAAATACGATCTCACTGATGAGGTAAGATTATTTGCCGATGGTAAGTTTGCCAAAACCGGCTCAGATACCGCCGGTCAGGCTACCTTTAATAATGGTTCAGATGCCTCAGCATCTGGTATTCCGGGGGCGTTTATTCTGGCAGAAAACCCTTATGTGCCACAGGAGCTCAGGGATATTCTGGCTGCAGAAAACATTGATGGTTTTTATGTTGGCAGAACCAATGCCGATCAAGGCGGCCGGCGCTCTCACTCTGACCGTGATACAACGCAATTAGTGGTTGGTATTGAGGGAGCATTGACCAACGACATCGATTTTACGATGCACTATCAGTATGGTGAAACCAACAACACCACTGAGTTCATCAACGAGCGGATCAACGCCAATTTTATTCAACAAATTGATGTGGTGCTGGATGAGTCCGGTACACCGGTTTGTCGCGACCAGTCCAATGGCTGTGTGCCCCTTAATATTTTAGGGCCCAATGCCGCAACGCCTGAAGCACTGGCGTTCAGCCAGGTAGACTTTTTAACCGAAGGTAAACTTACCCAGCAGGTAGTGCATGCTTCTATTAACGGCTATACCGGATTAGAACTGCCTGGTGGAGAAGTGGCGTTTGCCGCTGGGGTTGAGTATCGTGAAGAGACTTCTGAAACTGAAGAAGGCTACCTGCGCAATACTGGTGCACTGTTTGCAACGGCTGCGGTTGCCGATACCGCCGGTGAGTTTGATGTTAATGAAGTCTTTGCAGAAATTTCTCTGCCATTACTTACTGATGTAGCGTTCATTCAGGAACTCACCTTTGACGCGGCCGTGCGCTACGCCGATTACTCAACGATTGGAGATGCGACTACCTGGAAAGTGGGAGCCGACTGGACCATTAATGACTCGGTGCGATTCCGCAGCACCTTATCAAAAGCGGTTCGGGCCCCTAATATTGGTGAGCTTTACTCCGCTGTAAATCAGTCAAATCAGTTTTTAGCAGACCCTTGTGATGTGGACTATCTGGCATCAGGCAGCGCCAACCGCGCGGCAAATTGTGCGGCGCTGGGGCTTTCTGACGACTTCCAGTCTAACTCTGAAGCCTTTACCAAAGCGGTGTTCTCAGGTGGTAATGAAAACCTCAGGGAAGAAAAAGCCGATACGTTAACAGTGGGTGTTGTCTTAACTCCAGAGGCTATTGATAACCTTTCAATTACCGTAGATTACTGGGATATAGACATCGAGGATGCGATTAGTAGTTTTTCTGCACAAGCCACGTTAAATGGATGTGTTGATGCTTCGTCGCTGAATAATCCGCTATGTAGCGTAATTACCCGTGATGCCAGCGGTAACATTGCTACTGTTTCTAACCAGTTGATTAACATTGCGTCCTTTGAAGCCACAGGTATCGATATTGAAGCGAATTATCTGTACGGGCTGAGTAGCGGCGCCGATTTGCGGTTTAGTTTAATTGGTACTTACCTGGATAAGCTGGATTTCTATGCTCAGGCGGGTGAAGCGCCAGATCAGGAAGCCGGTGAACTGGGCGACCCTGAACTGCAGTTTAACTTCCGCGTGACCTACCAGTGGGATGCCCTGACACTGAGCGTATTAGAGCGTTACTTCTCCGACATGGAATACGATCTGGCTGAAGCGCCGGAAACCCGCTCGCCTAACGACACTGGCACTACCTGGTATACCGACCTCCAGGCACGCTACGCAGTAACTGAAGGTTTGGATGTTTATGCTGGCATCAACAATGTCTTTGATGAACATCCGCCAGCCATAGCGTTAGTGCCAGAAACCCGCTCTTTTGGTGATGATGCCATTATTTACGACCAGCTTGGGCGGTATTTCTATACCGGTCTTAGCTATCAGTTTTAAGGCATAAAGGAGTAAAAAGAGTGGTGTTAGATGAAACGTATTTGCGCCAGACACTAGCCGAGTTATTGGCCATTCCGTCACCTTTAGGTGTTACTGAGGCTATCGCGGCTTATGTAAAGAGCAAACTCAATGAGCTTAACATTGAGTTTTATACCAAGCGTAGAGGCACCATCGTCGCCACTCTTCCCGGGCAACAAACCCGGGCGGATCGTGCGATTGCGGCACACCTTGATACGCTGGGGGCCATGGTTCAGGCAATTAAACCCAGCGGGCGCATTGCGCTTGTGCCGTTGGGTACCTGGTCTGCCCGGTTTGCTGAAGGCGGCAGAGTAACGGTGCTGGCAGGCGATATCCCTATTCGGGGCACTGTGCTGCCGGTAAAATCTTCCGGGCATGTATATGGTGATGAAGTGGATGCCTTACCGGTTGGCTGGGATTATCTCGAATTAAGATTGGATGAGCCTTGCAGCAGTGCAAAGGATGTTAGCGAGCTCGGCATTGATGTTGGCACGTTTATCGCGTTTGACCCCAATACTGAATTCCTGCCCAATGGCTATATCAGCTCGCGTTACCTGGATGACAAAGCCGGTGTAGCGTGTCTATTAACGGCAATTAAGGCACTTGGCGAAAGCCCGGCCTTAGCGGTTGAATGCCACCCGATTTTTACCCTGTCAGAAGAAACCGGCTGTGGATGCGGGCATGCGCCTGATGACAATGTGGGTGAATTGGTTAGTGTAGATATCGGTCCGGTTGCGCCCGGGCAAAATTCATCGGAACATACCGCCAATATTGGTGTAAAAGACACCAGTGGTGTTTACCATTCGGCATTAGTCAACAAGTTGATAGCGCTCTGTGGTAGTCACAATATCCCGTATCACAAAGATGTGTATAAGTTTTACCGAAGCGATACCAACTCTGCCATTTTAGCGGGTAACGATCTTAAGCATGGCCTGATCACCTTTGGGACGGAGTCGACGCACGGCTATGAGCGAACACATATCGACAGTTTACTCAGTGTTAGCCGCTTGCTGGTTGCGTATATGACCAGCCCTGGAGAGAGTGATGACAGTTAAAGCCCCCGAGCTTACTGTCAGAGCCATCATCACCGGCATTATCTTAGGCATTTTACTCACTCCCAGTAATATTTATTCGGGGCTTAAGATTGGCTGGACGTTTAATATGTCGATTACGGCTGCACTGCTGAGCTTTGGGTTCTGGACCTTATTGAATCAACTGTCGATGGCCAGGCCGTGGGGGTTACTAGAAAGTAATATTAACCAAACGGCTGCCTCGTCGGCGGCTTCAATTATATCCGGCGGACTGGTTGCGCCGATTCCGGCACTGGCCCTTGTGAGTAATATTGAACTGCCCTGGTATCAGTTGATTATTTGGGTCTTTACGGTGTCGTTTTTCGGCATATGGGTGGCGTACTTTTTATTAACGCCCTTTCTTATTCGATCGCCATTACCATTGCCCGCGGGGGCCGCTACGGCCCAGGTTATGACCGATATTTTTAGTAAAGGGCATGAAGCTATCCTGCGAGTGTACGCTCTGGGTCTGGCGGCAGTGAGCGCTGGTTTGATAAAAGTAGCCGATACCTATTGGTGGGCTATTCCGCGCTGGACTGTGCCTGGCGCACTTTCTGTAGGGGGGGCGAAAGTCACCTTTAAGAATCTCACGTTCTTTTTGGATCCCTCGCCACTGCTCATTGGCTTTGGTGCCATCATTGGCTTGCGCATTGGTGTGAGTTTACTGCTTGGGGCGGTTTTGGCGTGGGGTGTTATCGGACCAGAGATTTTGCAGTCAGGCTGGGTGGCAATGGGCGATGAAAACCCGGACAGCAGTTGGTTTGCTACTATGGTTAATTGGTTATTGTGGCCGGGTGTCGCGCTCATGGTAACTTCATCCATTGCGTCTTTTGCGTTGATGTTGATGAATGGACGAGCTGTACCCCATCACAATAACAGTGCTACAGACAATGCTCCCGTGTACCAGCGCGATAAGCTGGTTTACGGGGGGCTGCTGGTGGCCTGCGTATTGGTAGTGGTGGTGCAAATGTGGCTATTTAATACGTCGCTGTATATTGCGCTGCTGGCAGTGCCGTTAGCCTTTATTCTTGCGGTGGTTGCCGGAAGGGTCGTTGGTGAGACGGGGATACCGCCAATTGGTGCCATTGGCCAGGTGTCGCAACTCTCGGTGGGGATGGCCGCGCCTGGTAATATTACCGCTAATCTTACTACCGCAAATGTGGCTGGTGGTACGGCCGGGCAATGTGCCGACCTGCTCAACGATTTCAAGGCCGGGCGCATTATTAATGCTAATCCGATGAGTCAGGTGATCGCCCAGTGTTTTGGGGTGCTCACAGGCAGTATCATTGGCAGTCTTACCTATTTAGCGCTTATCCCAGATCCGCATAACATGCTGATATCAGAGCGCTGGCCGGCCCCCGCTGTGGTAACCTGGAAAGCGGTAGCTAATACTCTGCAAACGGGGTTAGGGGCCATACCTGAGCATGCGAAAGTAGCTATGCTGGTGGCAATAGCCATTGGCATCGCCCTCGCCGTAGCCGAACGTTACTTACCGGTTAAATACACAAAATGGCTGCCTAGTAGCCCAGCGGTAGGGCTGGCCTTTGTGATCCCGGCGTCGGTTTCTTTGAGCATGTTTCTTGGGGCTGCGTTAGGCTGGTTACTGTCCAGGTGTGCGTTGAGCTGGAGTCAGCGCTTTTTGATAGCGGCGGCATCCGGGCTGGTGGCCGGTGAAAGTATCGCCGGAGTCGGCAGCGCCATACTTCAACTGACAGGTCGTTGAATTGAGGGTGAAGGGGGTCCGCCTGCTAATCACAGGCGGACCGGGGTGTTAGCGTTTGATGTCAGACATCAGGTCGCTAACGAAAGACACTGGGTTCTCGGGTTTGACTAGTGGTGGAATTTCAGGTTGTTCAATCCACTGGCGTTCCCATTCAATTAAGCCTAACTGCTGGGCTGCATCGTCAAAGTGAGAGCCGTTCTGCATAGCCGTACGGTACGCTGCAAGATACTGTTTCCAGCGCGGCAGGTAGTAACCTTTGTACATGCCTTGCCAGGCTTTCGAAGCGTAATCTTTCAGTGAAGAGCCGCCCCACTGGGTGATTTGCTGGCGGGCGTTTTTAACGTAGAACGCCGACTCTTCGGCATTTTCACCATAGGCAGAGGCATCGCTTAACCAGGAATGCAATGTTTCCTGATGCCAGCCCATTAATGTATCAAGCCTGGTGACTATGCTGGTAACTTCATTTAGCAGTGCATCGCCTTTAGCAAAGTCTTTGTTCCGGAAAGCGGCTACCGCCTGCTGCAGCATTAAGTCGGCGTGCAGTGATACTGACTGTTTAGTCATGTCCACTAGATCGTAGATAAACAGTGGCGCATCCTGGTATTCTTCGGCAATCGACAGCAGCTCAGCAATACCGGCGTCCAGGCTTTCAAGGTCGCCCGGGCTACCTTCGAATTCAGTGATAGCTACCGTTGGGCGCTTGAACAGCAAGTATGCTCCGGCGGAGCCTTCCCACCAGCGGGTTGACCAGTAGCGCACCGAATAGACGCCGTCGATTAGCTTATCCCAGGCCGACAGCAGCGCCGGTGAGGTTTTGCCATAGCGGGCTTTAGTATGTTCAGCTACCCAGCTGCGAAGATTAGGCTGTGCTTGCCACGGCAAATCGAAGAGGAATTCGTACGCCACCGAATTGTTATTAATACCTTCGGGGAACACACCAAAACCAGACAATGCGCCTTTATTAGGGGAACTGGTAACCACGTCGAGTTGTTCTACGTAATCACCAAAATCCGCTGATCGTGTTTAGCTTCTTGTGATCAGGCAGGCTAACCATATGTTTGGTTGAAACTTTTGATCGATTTGACCAGCTATGGAAAGCCCATTTGCCGTCATGGCTGATCTGATAGCTGTGAATGCCAATTTGATCCTGCGGTGTTAAACGTTCCGCCTTGCTGCTTCCATCAATGGCGACACGGTATAAATACATGCGCTGTGGATCCGTTGGGGACGCATCAAAATAAACATAGCCACCTTTGGTATCAATGCGACGAATGCGGGTGACATCAAAGGCGCCAGGTGTGATGTTTTTAACAGTCTTACCGTCGCGGCTTACGCGCAGAATTTGGCGCCATCCGCCAGCTTCGCTTACCCAAAGAAACTCTGCGCCGTCATTTAACCAAGTGAAGTCTGTTACAGGGTTTAGCCAAGCATCGTCTTTATCTGTAAAGATGTTTGTTGCCTTGCCACTTTTGGCGTTAGCATAGAAAAGCCTATTTGTGTTTTGGCGACGGTTTAATTGCTGCACGGCAATTTCAGTGCTATTTGCAGCCCACTCCATCCAAGCTAGATAATGGTTGCGCTTATCGCCCGGGATATTCATCCACTTAGTTTTGCCGCCGCGCGCAGACACTACGCCGATGCGTGCTGCACTGTTTGTTTCCCCAACCTTTGGGTAACTGAAAGTGTGCAGCGTCGGGTAATTGTCTTTGGCATCAGTATTGTTGATCATGGTGAAATCTCTCACCTTACTGCTGTCTAGCTGCCAATAAGCGATTTTCTTACTATCTGGTGACCAGCGGAATCCATCACGCAAGCTCAGCTCTTCTTCATATACCCAATCAAAGGTGCCGTTGAAGATTGTCATGCTGCCATCTTTGGTTAAACGTTTGCGTTTCTTGCCGTCTACACCTTCAACATAGATGTCATGGATAGCCTTACCGTTTTTGGCGGGTATTTTTTGTACATAGGCGATCTTAGTACCATCCGGCGAAAATTTAGCAAACATCAATGATGAGGCAAGGGATTTCTTGCCAACTTTGTGCAGCGCCTTAGTCTCACGGTTTAAAATCCAATAGTCACCTTGGGTCTTATAGCGCCAGACTTTAAGACTGTTCGTATAAATTAAAGCTAGGCTACCATCATCAGACCAGGTGAAATCTTCAATTTTTAGCGGCTTGTCGGTGCCTGTTGGGATTAGATCTTCTGCTTTTATAAGGGTGGTCTTTTTGCCTGTTGCTGGATCATAAAGGTTGGCATCAAAACCATCCTTGACGGTATCTGATTTTTCAATCAGTGAATACCCACTGCCGTCCTTAAGCCAAGATGCGCTTTTGCTGCGTTCCGACTTAAAAGCCTTATTGTCAAATATTTGATCAACAGTAAGCTCTTTTGCTTGGCTAGGAGCGATGAAAGCTATAGTCGAAAGCATTATGAATGCAATCGCCAGCAAGGCATTTTTAAAATGCATGAATTCCCCCCCCCCTCTGGCAGGATAGTTGACACCCTTTAAAATTTAACCAGTTGGGGCGTTAAGGTTGTGTTGTGCCACGTTACTCAGAGGAAAGAAAGCAGGCTGTTTTGAATAAGCTGTTACCCCCATTAAACATGACGGTAGCAGAAGTTGCACGGAGTGAATGCATCAGTGCGCAGACCTTGTATACTTGGCGAGATAAAGCGAAACAACAAGGTTACCCCGTGCCAGGAAAGAAGCCCACATCAGAGCAATGGTCAGCAGAAGCAAAGTTAGCGGTCGTGATTGAAACGGCGACGCTAGGCGAAGCAGAATTAAGCGAATATTGCCGAACAAAAGGTCTGTATGTGGAGCAAGTAAAGGCCTGGAAATCAGCGTCATTACAAGGCTTTGGCCAAACACGCGAGCAAGAATTGACAGTCAAACGCCAGCGCAAGACTGACCAAAAAGAAATTAAACAGCTCAGGCGTGAATTGCGTGAAAAAGAAAAAGCCCTGGCAGAAACAGCCGCATTGTTGGTATTGAGAAAAAAGCTGGATGCGCTTTGGGAGAACGACAACGAGGACGATTAACCTCGATCTCAAAGCGCACGGAATTAGTGAAGTTAATTCGAGACGCTAAACAAGCCGGCGCTCGATTGCGCTTGGCGTGTGAAGAAGTTGAGATTAGCCTCAGAACTTATAAACGGTGGTTTAAGCGCGGTATTATTCAGGCCGATAAACGCCCTGAAGCCGTTCGTCCGACGCCCTCTAATAAGCTGTCGGAAGCGGAACAGCAGATGATATTGTCAGTGAGTAATGAAACGCGCTTTGCAAGTTTGCCGCCTACACAGATTGTGCCCACGTTGCTTGATGAGGGCGTGTATTATGCGTCGGAGTCGAGTTTTTATCGGGTGTTAAAAGCGCATAATCAACTTCATCACCGTGGGCGTAGCATGGCGCCGAATGCCAATAAGTTACCGGATACGTTCGTTGCTAACAGGCCTGGTGAAGTGTTCTGTTGGGATATTACATATTTACCCAGCGTGGTACGCGGGCAGTTTTACTACCTCTATATGTTAGAGGACATTTTCGGTCGTAAAATTGTGGGTGCCGAGGTCTATGAATGTGAATCGGGTGAGTATGCAGCTGAACTACTGCAACGCACGCTGATACATGAAAATGCGTTATATACTGGTGTGGTATTGCATTCAGACAATGGTGCACCCATGAAGTCGCAAACGATGCGAGCAAAAGCGTATGAACTGGGTGTAACGACATCATACAGTCGACCCAGAGTGAGTAACGATAACCCCTTTGCGGAGTCACTGTTTAGGACCTGCAAATATCGTCCAGACTGGCCTTCTCATGGGTTCAAAAGTCTAGAAGAAGCAAGGCGGTGGGTGTTAACGTTTACGCGCTGGTATAACTATGAACACAAACACAGTCAACTTAGGTTTGTCACACCGCATCAGCGCCACACGGGACAAGATAAATCGATACTAGCGAACAGACAGTCTCGCCTGGAACTGGCAAAGCAAGCTAATCCAAGCCGCTGGGGAAAACGCAAGATACGAAACTGCGAGCCAGTTGGGCCAACTACATTAAACCCAACCCGCGGGGTGAATGAGAAAAACGAAAGTAAAGCGGCTTAAAACGCTTTAAAGGTGACAACTAGCTTGAAAAACGCCGC
>NZ_PVNP01000170.1 GCF_002993365.1 Marisediminitalea alba | reverse complement strand
ACTGCTAAAGGAGAGTGGCAGAGTCTATAACAAATATGAGCACCGAAATACCCTGGAGGGCATACTTTACCGAATGCGTACCGGCATTCAGTGGCGGGATTTGCCATCTGAATTTGGTCTCTGGAATACGGTCTACCGACGATTTAATTTATGGTCGAAGAAAGGCATATTGCAAAAGTTATTTGAAAGCTTAGCCTCCGAGGGTGACCCAGAATGGTTGTTTCTTGATGGTAGTATAGTTAAAGCGCATCAGGATAGTAGCGGTGCAGCGGGTAAACAAGATGAGGCCATCGGAAAAAGTCGAGGTGGTAACTCAACGAAAATTCACCTTGCGGTAGATAGCGGTGGCCTGCCCGTTTATTTTGAACTATCCGGTGGTCAAGTGAACGACATCGTACATGCACAAAGTCTGATAATAAACTCCCCACAAGCCGATATTGTTTGTGCTGATAAAGGCTATGACAGTGAAGCTTTTAGAGCTTACGTAGAAGAAAGTGGAGCAGATGCCAATATTCCACGCAAACGAAATAACAAATTAGGTAATGACGATATGGACTGGTGCCTGTATCGATATAGGCATCTTGTTGAAAACGCGTTTTTGAGGATAAAAAGGTACCGGGCAATATCAACAAGATACGACAAGCTAGCTCGAAACTATAGCAGTACAGTCGCATTGGCATTCATGATGATGTGGCTACCAATGTACTGCTGAACAAATAATGTTCAAAGATCAACAGCCTCTAGGGTTATGGGCGCAAATTAGCAATATATACCGGCATCGCAAACAAAACGGCTCAGGCACCCAAAGCTTATCGCTTAACCAATTCGGGTCCAGTTTTTTTGCCTTTTATGCCAATTTTATTTTTGGCATTTCAGTTGAGCCATTTAACCATTATCTGGTTTGGACACGATGCGGTGCTCTGCTGCTTACACTGTTTATTTTGTGGCATATCTGGCAGGAGCGTCATAACAAAGTAACAGCGCTAACGCTATTGGCTGCAACAGTTGCTCTTGTTGCAGGCTTTGCATCGATAACGTTCAGGCCTTTTCCTGTATTTGCTCAACTTGGCGCCAACGGCTTAATGCTCGTTGTGACCCTTATATTGATACAAGGAACCTATCACCAATGGTTACTACTGTATAAATACAAGCAAATCGGCGCGCTATCGTTTGGGTTGTTCAGAAGTATTTTGGTGAAAGATATCAGCACATTACTTTTCGGGCTGACCATGCCGCTTAACCAGGCATGGCCGTTGTTGGTACTAAATGGTGCCAGCGTGATAATGCGGGGCGCCGTGTTGATTCAAATGGAAGTGATTAAGCGCAGAAACCACTGCAACGTACTCCAGGATTAACTAATCGGGAAGTGTTTAAGGTACTTCGCTGATTATCTTGCTATACTGCGCCGGATTTTCTTTAGCTGAGTTTCCGGGGGCATCAGACCATGCAAAGTATCACTATTCGTCAGCCAGATGACTGGCATCTTCACTTTCGCGATAATGAAATGTTAGCTGAAACCGTGCCGGCAACGGCCCGTTGTTTTGCTCGCGCAATTGTAATGCCCAACCTGGTGCCGCCGATAACGAATGCATCGCTCGCTATGGCTTACAAAGAGCGGATCCTGGCAGCACGCCCTGAAGGAAGTCAGTTTGAGCCGTTAATGACGCTGTACCTGACAAACGAAACTACCCCTGCAGATATTACCGAAGCCAAAGCGGCCGGGGTTACTGCGTGTAAACTCTATCCTGCTGGTGCAACAACTAACTCTGATGCGGCGGTAAAGGGCATTAACGCGCTTTATCCGGTGTTTGAGCAAATGCAGAAAGATGGCATGTTGCTGCTGGTGCATGGTGAAGTTACCGAATCCCATGTGGATATCTTCGACCGTGAAAAAGTGTTTATCGACGAGTACATGGTGAAGATTGTTAAGGATTTTCCGGCGTTGAAAGTGGTCTTTGAGCATATCACCACGGCCGATGCGGCCGACTTTGTACTGGCCCACGGTGATAACGTTGGTGCGACCATTACTCCCCAACACTTATTACTTAATCGTAATGATTTGCTGGTGGGCGGAGTTCGCCCGCACAACTACTGTTTACCAGTATTAAAACGTAATACTCACCAGGCGCGTTTGCGGGAAGTGGTTGCGGCAGGTTCCAAAAAATTCTTTTTAGGCACCGATTCAGCGCCCCATGCCAAGCATCGTAAAGAAAATGCCTGTGGCTGTGCGGGGTGCTACAGCGCGTGGAGTGCCATTGAACTCTATGCCGAAGTGTTTGAGCAACTGGGCGCTATGGACAAGTTTGAAGACTTTGCCAGCAACAATGGCCCGGATTTTTACGGACTGGCGCGCAACAAAGGCACTATTACCCTGGTGAAAGAAAGCTGGCAGGTACCGGAGCTGGTTACCCTGGCCGATGGTACTGAAATGGTGCCGTTTTTTGCCGGACAAACCCTTAACTGGCAACTGGCTTAATTTATTTATGAGCGAACTGTTTAGCGACTACAACCTGCGCCCTGAATTAATCTCGGCAATTGCTCGTGCAGGCTATACTGCGCCTCGTCCTGTGCAGCAGGCGAGTATGCCGGCCATTCTGGCCGGACGGGATGTGTTAGCCCAGGCTCAGACGGGATCGGGTAAAACCCTGGCCTTTGCAGTAGGTTGCTTGCAGCAACTCAACTTCAACAAAAACGCCATGCAGGCTATCGTGCTGTGCCCCACCCGGGAGTTAGCTGAGCAGGTGGCAGAGCAGTGTCGTGTGCTGGCCAAGGATATGCCAAATGCTAAGGTGCTGACGCTGTGTGGTGGTCAGCCAATGGGGCCACAAATTAACTCGCTACGACATGGCTGCCACAT
The DNA here is from genome assembly GCF_002993365.1 of Marisediminitalea alba. GTDB lineage: Bacteria > Pseudomonadota > Gammaproteobacteria > Enterobacterales > Alteromonadaceae > Alteromonas > Alteromonas alba. Next base: position 28,750 of record NZ_PVNP01000170.1, on the reverse strand, counting down.
CATTGTAGGCACTCCAGGGCGGGTTGTGGACCATGTCCAGAAAAAACGCATCACGCTTAAGCATTTAAAAGTGCGTGTGTTCGACGAAGCCGACCGCATGTTGGATATGGGCTTTACCGACGACCTTGCGGTGATTTTTGCCGGCTTACGCGGGCCGGTTCAAACCTTGTTCTTTTCAGCCACCTTTACCGAGGCAACTACTGCTTTGGCGCAGGCCTATTTACGCGACCCGGAATCGATTAAAGTGGATTCTGAGCAGCGTGCTAACGTGAGTGAGCTGGTATACACGGTGGAAGAAGGGCAGCGGTTTAATGCCTTAAAAGCATTACTTACCACTGAGCAGCCCAACAGTGCTATGGTGTTCTGCCGAACCAAACGAACCACCCAGGAAGTTGCCGATATGCTGGCCCAGGAAGGCTTTGTGGTGGCGGCAATTCAGGGTGATATGGAGCAGGTAGACCGTAACCGGGTGCTGATGCGCTTTGCCAGTGACTGCTTAAATGTGCTGGTGGCCACAGACGTTGCGGCTCGTGGTCTGGATATCGCCGGCGTAGACTGTGTGGTGAACTATGAAGTCAGTGAAAACCCTGATGCACATATTCATCGTATTGGCCGCGCTGGCCGGGCACAGCAACCGGGCATGGCGTTCACTCTGATGAGTGAAAGTGAAGGCGCGGCCCTGGCGGCGATCGAAATTCACACCAAACAGGATTTAAAAAAGAAAGGCGCGCAGAGTCTGCGTTTCCATGCCAATCGGATTATTGAGCCGGAGTTTGTTTGCCTGAATCTGAATGAAGGTAAGAAAGCGAAATTGCGCCCCGGGGATATTCTGGGCGCACTCACCAAAGATGCGGATGTGCCCGGTGAGGACATTGGTAAAATTAAAGTGCAGGCCAACGAAAGTTTTGTGGCCGTAAAACGGCGCAGCGTAAAACGCGCATTAAAGCTATTTCGGGAAGGTAAGATTAAAGGTAAACGGGTTAGAGCGTTTAAACTGTAAGGGGTAGTTATGACAGGTGAAACAGATTTAAATACGCTGCTTGGTGGGCTTAATCCGGTACTACAGCCAGAATCCTGGGTGTTTGTCAGCATCCTGGTACTGGACCCGGAAGTGTTTGTGAGACTCGATCCTAAGGTGATGTTCCGTGAAAAAGAGGGCGTTACCCTGGTATTGTTGCAGTCAGTGGCCGACGCCGAAGGCTTTGCTTATGAGACGGTCTTTAATTGCATTACCTGCGAAATCCACTCCAGCCTGGAAGCGGTAGGGTTAACCGCGGCAATGTCTAAGGCACTCACCGAACAGGGGATTAGCTCAAACGTAATCGCCGCTTTTTATCACGATCATATTTTTGTACCGCAGGTCGATGCCAAGCGGGCGATAGCGGCCCTTAAAGCACTGACCGCCGAACATAGTTAATTTTACTTCATATACTCATCGAGCCAGGCAATCACTTCCTGCTCCATGGCCTGACGGTTTTTAACCAGGCCATGATTGTCGCCTTCATAGATAACCAGTTTGTTTTTATGTTTCACCTGGTCAAGGGCGGCAGCCAGTGTACGGGATTGCTCCGGATTAACCCGCTTATCTTCGCTGCAATGGAGCAATAAAACCGGTGTGTCGGGCAGTTCGTCCAGCCAATTTATTACCGAGCGAGCAGCGAGGGCGGCTGATTTATTATTGTCGTAGTCGGGAAAGCGGCCGCGGTATACTTTTTCCATCATCGGACGCCAGTTAAGTTCCTTTTTATGTGAAGTGTTAGGTTTAGTGGCCATAGCTTAACCCATGACATCAGTGGTTCTACCCCTTATGTGTGAATAAGTGTAAAGGAATATGTTGTTACTCCCACCGGGAAGATGAATAACCATGCTCATAATAGGTGCATTGCTTTGCATCGTATTGGGCCATCAAAGGTTAACCACTGAATTATTTGTGCCCAATTTGTGCGTAAAGTTCACCCAATCGTCTATTGTCAGTAGTTAATCGTATATTTTATAAGTTTAGCCCTGTCTGTGAACAAGCTGGCACCGGCGGTGCATCCGTATGCGCATCCATTAGTTTTTAGGGTTTTTTTCGTTGAATAATCACACTATGAGCCGCCGGGCATTACTGGGCTGGATAGGTAAAACGGCGGGTGCCAGTGCCATGTATCAGGCTATGACTTCCCTGGGGTTTGCGGCAGAGTCATCACACCCGGATAAATTAAAACTGGGCGGTGCAAAAAAAGGCACCACAGTGTTGGTGCTGGGTGCAGGACTGGCCGGTATGACTTCGGCCTATGAATTAAGAAAGGCTGGCTACAAAGTAAAAGTGCTTGAATTTAATGCCCGGGCGGGCGTTGCTGGACGTTGCGTGGCGGCGATACCTATACCGAATTGGGTGGCGAGACTCAGCAATGTCAATTCGCCGAGGGCAACTACATTAATCCTGGCCCCTGGCGAGTGCCTTATCATCACCATCATGTGATGTCTTATATCAACGAATTCAATATCGCCATCGAACCATTTATTCAGGTTAACTATAACGCCCTGGTGCACTCTACCAAGGCTTTTGGTGGCAAGCCTCAGCGTTATCGCGAAGTACAGGCCGATTATCAGGGTTATGCCGCAGAACTGCTGGGTAAAGCGTTAAATCAAAACGCGCTGGATGATGCCCTTACTCTGGAAGACCGGGAGAAACTCTTTGAATCGCTGCGTCACTGGGGTGCTTTAACAAATAAGGGCGATTATAAGAAGTCTTATGAGGTAAGTTTAAGACGCGGCTTTGCCATTTCGCCAGGCGGCGGTTTGTCACCCAAGCCAGAGCCAAGCGAGCTGTTTGACCAGAGCGCATTGATTCAGTCTGAACTGTGGAAATACATTGTTAACGGTCAGGATATTGAATTCCAAAGCAGCATTTTTCAGCCCGTTGGTGGCATGGACAATATCGCCAAAGCTTTTGAAAAGCGCGTGGGCGACCTGATTGAGTACAATGCTAAAGTAACCAAAATTGACCAAAGTGACACTGGTGTAACGGTAAATTACCAACAGCAGGGCATCGCAAAAACCGCTCAGGCAGACTGGTGTGTGTGCACCATTCCTTTATCCATCCTTAGCCAGATCCCGGTGCAGACCAGCAGTGGTATGCAAGCGGCCATTCGCTCTTTACCCTATGCCGCTTCAGTAAAAGTAGGCCTGGAATTTAAGCGCCGTTTCTGGGAGCAGGATGAAGCCATTTATGGTGGCGTGAGCTACACCAACCTGCCAATAACCAATATCAGCTACCCCAGCACAAAATTTTGCGACAAGGGCAAAGGCGTACTGCTTGGTGCCTATGTATGGGGAGCTAATGCCTTTGAGTTCACTTCCCTACCACCCCAGGAGCGGGTGAAAAAGGCGGTGGAATACGGTAAGCAAATTCATCCGCAGTATGCCGAGGAATTTGACAACGGTATCTCCGTGGGCTGGCACCGAGTGCCCTGGACTCAGGGGTGCTATGGCCTGTGGACGGAAGAAAAGCGCGCAGAACATTATGAGAATCTTTGTCAGGTTGACGGCCGTCTGGTGCTCGCCGGAGAGCACGCCTCTAACTTACCTGCCTGGCAGGAGGGCGCAATCTCATCGGCCCACGACGCGATTAAACGACTTCACCAGAAAGCCCTGAGTACGATGGCTTAATAATTTGAGGACGCACTCATGAATCAAACTTTAAAGATTATAATATCAGGCTCTATGTTGTTGGTAAGCACATGCTTACATGCTACTGATGATGCCGGGTTCTCCGAAGGCGCTAACTTCGAGGAAGTCACCGGCGAAGCCCTTTATCATGCCATTTGTCAGGGCTGTCATATGACCAATGCGGAAGGCGCACAAGGTGCCGGGATGTATCCGGCATTAGCCAAAAACCCCAAGCTGGCCGCCGGTGCTTATGTGATTTATATGGTCAGCAACGGCATGGGCGGTATGCCGCCGCTCAAGCAATACCTGTCTGATGAACAAATTGCCGAGGTGGTGAATTACACCCGTAGCCATTTTGGTAATCACTTTACCGACGTGGTCGACGCCGACGACGTTAAAACCATTGCACAACGATAAACACTAACCAAAATATAGGAACACAACATGAAAAAATTATTCCTTGCTCCACTGCTGCTAAGTGCAGTATTTGCCACTACTGGATGTAACGACGCAGAAGCCACTTCGCCGGCCAAAGAAACGGTGATTCGCCATGGTTTGATTGGTTCTGACTTCCCTATCCTGCGCGCTTCGGAAGTACCGGCTACCAGTACCATTGTCTTTTTAAGTGGTTCAGTGCCTGGGGTCAGCAACCCGGATGCGCCAAAGGGCAGTATGGAAGCCTATGGCGATACCGAAATGCAAACTGTCAGCGTGCTCAACCGCATTGAGGAAAACCTGAAAAGCCTGGATCTGACCATGGGTGATGTAATGAAGATGCAGGTGTTTTTAGTGGGCGATCCGGCGATGGAAGGTAAAATGGACTTCGCCGGTTTTATGCGTGGCTATAAGCAGTTTTTCGGTACTGATGAACAGCCTAATCTGCCTTCTCGTTCGGCGTTTCAGGTGGCTGGCCTGGCCAACCCTAACTACCTTGTAGAAATTGAAGTTACCGCTGTCCGTCCTTAATAAACAGGGATGACTATCCGGCCTGCACCACAGGCCAGGTAAACAGCATCAAGTGGGTGGTATTGAGTCCCCAGTGGCAAAGTACCGCCCACAGCAACCGGCCGGTTAGCAGATACACCAGGCCATACAGCAGTCCGGCTAATGTTGCTAACAGCATATACCAACCGCCCCCGGCGAAGTGCGCCAGGCCAAACAGGCCACTGGCAATAATCAGCCCGCCTAACATCCCCAGTGTTTTATTCAGGTAATGTTGCAGCGTACCACGGAACAATAGCTCTTCGGCAAAACAGGTATTAAGCAGGTTAGATAAGATGATGATTACCAGCAATCCGGAAAACCCCGGTTGCCATTGCAGTAAGCCAAGCTGAACAGCCAACAACATAATTAACGGTATTGCCAGCAATGGTAAGATTAGCTTCACCCATGCTGAGACTTGCGGGGCTGTGCGGGATTTTTTTTGCCATACCGGTACCCATTGCAATAGTGCCCAGGCGATAAGAACCTTATCGGTATTCAGGTAAACGCTGGCCGCCAGGCTATTGGCTTTTACCTGGGTATTATCGGTTAATAGCAATCCCTGGTAACCCGGCAGCAGGTGAGTGAGTATCCCAACGCTAAAAACGCTCCACAGTACCCAGGCTATTATCTTCGGCCACCGCCCTGACAGGCGTTGTTGATGAAGCAAGTAAGTAAGGCCGATATAGGCTGAGGCCTGCAATGCAAACAGCAGGCTACCGGCAAAACTTAGCGATAACCACACGGCCGCCACTGGTACGCCGAAGCGGATAGCGGCCTTTGCTGAGCCGGTACACAGTAGTAACAAGGCTGAATAAAGCAGCGCGGCCAACAGGTGGTAATCGGGCAGAGTCATGAGGTGGTTGGTTAATTGTTCGTTTAGCACCAAAATAACACAGGCAGTGATAATGAAAATACACGCTATCTACTCCTCAATCGGAGCAGGGTTGTTATAGTGGTGATTCTTTAAGCTGTTATGTAATCAGGGAGAACGTAATGACCATCGATTTTTCATCTGTCTCAACATGCGAATATGCCGACGCACTGCCGCGCGAGCAATTTATGGATTATGCCATTCATTCACTGTGGCAACCGGTGCCTAAAATTTCGGGCCCTGCGTTTACCGTAAAATGCCAGCCGGGTGATCACCTGATGCTACATGCGGCCATTTACCGGGCTAACCCGGGTGACATTATTGTGGTGGAAGCTGACGATCAGTTTGCGGTATCTGGTGGTAACGTATGTGCGATTGCTCAACGGCGGGGCATAGCCGGTTTCGTGGTAGATGGTGTGATCAGGGATTTAGCCGAAGTTCGGGAGATGGGTTTTCCGGTGTTTGCCCGCGGCGTGGTCCCCAAACCCGGTGCGAAGAAATGCGTCGACCCACTCAATCAACCGGTTAACTGTGGTGGTGTGACAGTGCATCCCGGTGATATCATTGTCGCCGACGAAGAGGGTATTGCCGTCGTCCCACAAGCCTCTGCTGCCGAAGCCTTTGATATAGCTAAAAAACGCGCCGACAAAGACAGCAGTATGACTCTGGATGAATGGCAAGCCAAACACCATGACAATGTCGAAGCTATCCTCAGCAAACTGGGGTTCAGTGACACCTGACAATAAGCAAAAGGCCTGATGTTTTCTTTTTTTGAGCGATTAACCAACCCGTTTCCAGCCGAACCTCCCACACAGCCACCGACCACAATGGTGGCTTTTTGTAAGCATTATACCAAGGGTATGTGGGCGGTATTGCTCACGGTTTCACTGCTCAGCGCTATTGTAGCGATACTCGAAGTTACATTATTTGGTTTTATGGGCAAACTGGTGGACTGGTTTGCCGAAAGAGATCGCGCCACCTTTGTAGAGCAGGAAAGTAACACACTTATTCTGATGGGTATTGTAGTGGTGGTGCTAATCCCCGGCTTTATTCTGTTGCGCTCACTGTTTTCCCGCCAGTCGCTTTTGGGTAACTACCCCATGCGAATTCGCTGGCAGGCCCACCGGTATCTGCTTGGCCAGAGTTTGTCTTTCTTCCACAACGAATTTGCCGGCCGGGTAGCTACCAAGGTTATGCAAACTGCGCTGTCGGTGCGCGAAACGGTAATGAAACTGCTCGATTTGATGGTGTATATCGGCGTTTATTTTATCTCCATGGTGGTGCTGATTTTTACCGCCGACTGGCGTCTGGCGTTACCACTGGTTGTGTGGCTGGGCGTGTATATCGGCATATTGCGGGTACTGGTGCCTAAGTTAAAGCAGGTGTCACAGTATCAGGCCGATGCCCGCTCGTTAATGACCGGCAGAATTGTAGACAGTTACACCAACATTTCTACGGTAAAACTGTTCTCTCACAGCCAGCGCGAAGCCAGTTATGCTCAGGAGAGCATGGATAAATTCCTGCATACTGTGTATCCGCAAATGCGCCTGGTGACGATCCTCGAGTTCTGCGTAGAGCTAAGTAATGCATTGCTGATTTTCAGTGTGGGCGCGTTGTCGGTCTATTTGTGGTTACAGCAAATCGTCACGCCCGGTGAAATTGCGCTGGCGGTGAGCTTATGCCTGCGCTTAAACGGCATGTCGCACTGGGTGATGTGGGAAGTAGCGTCATTATTTGAAAATCTCGGTACCGTACAGGATGGTATCAATACGCTGGCTCAGCCTATTGCAGTGAAAAATGTAGACAAGGCTCCGGCGCTAAACGTGAGTGGCGGGCAAATTCACTTTAAGAATATGAGTTTCAGCTATCCCGGCGCCAACGATAAGCCGGTGCCGGTATTTAAAAATCTCGACTTAGATATTAAACCTGGCGAAAAGGTCGGCCTGGTCGGGCGCTCCGGCGCGGGTAAATCAACTTTGGTGAATTTGCTCCTGCGCTTTTACGATACCACTGATGGGCAAATACTGATTGATGGGCAGGATATCAGTCAGGTTGATCAGGAATCCCTACGCGCACAAATCAGCATGGTGACACAGGATACCTCTCTTATGCACCGCTCAGTGCGTGATAACATTATCTATGGCCGTAACGATGCCGATGACGCTGCAATGATTGAAGCGGCTGAACAAGCTGAAGCCTTTGAGTTTATCCAGCAATTATCCGACAAAGATGGCCGCACAGGGTTTGATGCCCAGGTTGGCGAGCGTGGCGTAAAACTCTCCGGCGGCCAACGCCAGCGAATCGCAATCGCCCGTGTACTGCTTAAGGATGCACCGGTACTCATCCTCGATGAAGCTACCTCAGCGTTGGACTCCGAAGTGGAGTCAGCCATCCAGGAATGTTTGAACAAGGTAATGGAAAATAAAACCGTACTGGCTATCGCCCACCGTTTATCCACCATTGCACAGATGGACCGCTTACTGGTGCTCGATAATGGTGAAATTGTAGAACAGGGCACTCACCAGGAACTACTGGAAAAAGGCGGCATCTACGCCAAGTTATGGGCTCACCAGACAGGTGGATTCCTCGGTCTTGAATAAGCACGCTGGCGTGCTTATTCAGACCTTAGAAATCCCCTGTCCCGGAATACGCGCAGCGCATATCCGGGACCCCCTGAAAAGGTTGTCTAACCCAAAACAACCTTGCTCATTTTGTCATACCGGCCTCCGAGCCGGTATCTCCTCAAAAGTCTGACTCATTTTAAACGGCCTTTTCGGTAAAGGTCATTTAAACCCAACGACAACAGGCAAGGGGGTCCCCGATATTTGCTCCGCAAATTCGGGGATGACGTGTGGGATGTATTGGCCCTTTTGCAGCGGTTGTTTTACTTCCACGAGAACAGGCAAGGAGATCCCCGCCCAAAAGCCTGCGGGGATGACGAATATTTTGATCTTCGGGATGACAGTTGTTTTTAGTGCAGGGATGACAGGGTATTTGTACTCAACATCGTCGTCGCGGAGAGTGCACAGCACTTATCCGGGACCTCCTGAACAGCCTGGCTAACCCAATCTAACTTCCGGTAAAAGTGATAATATTCAGCTATATTCCGCTTTATTCCACTCGTTATTCCTGAAAGACTGGCTAAGACTATGTGCGAATTATTAACCAAGGGATCCGTTTATGACATTAGGACATCGCATTAAGCAATTACGGCAGGAGTTTGAACTCAGCCAGCCGGAACTGGCAGATAAAATAGGCATAGAGCAGTCTTATCTGTCGAAACTGGAGAATGACAAAGCGTTGCCGTCAAAAGATATTTTTGCCGGCATTCTGACTGCATTTGATATTTCGACGGGGCAACTTCTGCAGCCTTTAATGGCTGAGGGACTCGATGCAAAATTGTTACAAATCGGACAGATTGAGCAGTACTACCAACAGTGTAAACGAAGCGGAATGAATCAGGTAAAACGTTATGTCATTACCTGTATCGCTTTAATAGCCGTCGGGTGTGGCTGTCTGTATGTCAATTTTTCTAAAAGCGTATTCCCCGAAACCATGTATGAGTACATGTCGGAAGGGGTAGTACTGGCTGGTGAGCCCGAAGATGTTTTTGTTGCGTGGCGAAGGTTAACAGAAGATAGTCGTGACGCCTTTGAACAAAAGCAACGGGAGATGATTGCTCGTGAAAGCGTAGATATTCTTTTACTGCCTGCTTATGCCGGGAAGAAGTTTCTTAACCCGGTATCAGGCGGCAGCCGTTTCTATCGTTTTCAGGAGCCGGTAGTGGTAACCCGCCCGGTTAATGGCTTGTTCGGGATGGGCGGTGTCGTACTGTTTATTATGGGGATTCTCGGGCTGGTATTTGAACGCAGGCTATTTAAATCGGGCGTCTCTGACAGGTACTTATTGTCACATTAAAAGGCCAAAAACAAAGTCGTAATTTACTGTTATTTTCGCTAGCGAGGGCGCGTGTTTTGGCGTTATCCCCTTTTGAACAGGGATAAAACCATTGGGCTTAGAATTATAAAGCCCTATTGTGGACTCAATGTAAAATATTGATCCCGTGTTCTGGTGCCACACATGCCTCTGCAGATGCCAAAGTCTTCGATAACTAACGTATCGTAACCGGCTTTTTCAATGGTCAGTTGATAAAAGCCGTTGCGGTCGCCGAGCATGGCAATTTTTTCATCGTCTTCACATGAAGAGGCGTCTTTAACAAACGTCTCAGTGAAGCCTGCTTCATCTGATACGGTTACCGCTGTTCCACAGCCAATTGGGGCGTATGAGTCTTCATCGACAATGGTTAACTTCAGCGAGTTGTCTACTACCCACGCACTACAGCTTAACTGATCTGCCGGGATGACAACGTCTACTGTGATCGTATATTCGCCATCTGCAACTTGTTCATTGCGGTCGACCCTTATGAAGGTGGGGTAACCGAGCTCTGAGGTGTACTCAACTTCCAGAAAATCAGCGCGACTTTCTTATAACGCGATCAGGTCGAATAATGCATCTACTGTCCAGACCGATACGAGCTCTGGCCTTAACGCTTTATTGTTGTTGCTATCCACACCAAAACCTTCAGTGCCAATGGATATGGATGGCTCAAAATGGGTTGCAACCTGCGAAACCACCTCATTATTTTCAACCAGCGCTATTCGAGGTGCCGTTACTTCATCCAGGCAATTACAGGTATGGGTAAATTGAATTTCGTAGTCTGAGATGTTGTGACTTTCCCAAATTTGCCGATGTTTATTCAGCTCTTCCAGAGTCGTATCGGAGTCACTGTTACAGCCTGTAAGGGTGGCTGAAATGAAAATAGCAGCTATCAATTTGCTGTATCGAAGCATAAAATTCCTTTTACTTTACTAGTTCCTGAATGGTGCAAGCGTGGGCTTCTGTAGCCTGAACAGTACGAAGACTAAACGTAAGTCAAGTTCAATTTTCAGGTGTATACAAAACGATAAATTAGTGCTGTGATAAGACAACATCATGAAATCGCAAGCCTGTTCACGGACTAAAAGGTATGAGGGGCGTTTTAATTATCGGTGATTACGGCGCAAGGAGGTTTCATGATTTTCCCCTGAGCCTTTATAATGGCGGAAAATAAATCGCCGAAACAATTACACTTCTATGCCTTTATCAGCGCTACCTGAAATCGTCGAAGACCGTCAACTGTCTGTCACAACCCTTAACTGGATAGATGACCATAATTTGTGGAATTTATGGGTGCCAAGGGACTTCGGCGGGCTTGAGGCAGAACTGCTCGACGGCCTCAGAACCTTGCAATCCTTAGCAAGAACAGACGGCAGTCTGGGCTGGACAGTCACTCTGTGCGCAGGGGCTAATTACTTTATTGGGAACTTAAAACCAGAGTTTGCCGCTGAACTGTTTATAGGTAATCGCGTTATTCTGGGTGGCAGCGGCGGATTATTTGGTGATGCCTGTAAAACGGCATCAGGCTATCGTCTGAATGGGCAGTGGCGATATGCCACGGGAGCTCCCTACTTAACCCACTTTACGCTAAACGCCCGCTTGCTGGATAATGGTAAGGTGCTCAATGATCAACAGGGGGAGCCGAAATTTTCTTCCTTTGTGGTGCCGGCAGAACAAGTGGACGTGACATACGACTGGCAAACCATGGGGCTGGTCGCAACCGCCACCCATAGTTTTACGGTGCAGGATGTGGACGTAACCGAGCGTCAGGGTTTCCATTATGAAACAGTCTTTTTGCCTCAGGCCATTTACCAGCTTAACTTTAGCGTGTTTGCCGACCTTACCCTGTGGGTAAATTACATTGGTATGGCAGAGCATTTTCTGGCACTGAGCAGTGATTTCGTGTCGTCCAGCCACTTGCGACCATTGCAGGAAACTCTTACCCATGCCAATCAAATGGTGGAAACTCTGGCGACAGAGTGCTTACAAGTTGTCAGTGAAAAGGTGACTTTCACTGAGCTGCTGGTCACTAAAGTGCATCGGGAGGCGAGCATGTCGGTTGCGCATATTTCTCAGGCCATTACGGCAATTTATCCTTACACTGGCATCAAAGGCGCTAGTCAAAACTCCGCGATTAACCGGGTGTTCCGTGATTATTTCACGGCTACACAGCATCATATTTTTACTGCCTGAGTGGATGCCTGTAAGGGCAAACAAAGCGCTTGTATCTGCGAGTGTGTTGAGTATAATACGCGTCCCTCCCTTGCGAAGCCGCACTTTTTCTCTAAAAGACGTCATAACTTCACAAGGTGAGTGTAAGTAAAATCAGCCGATAAGCTGATTGTTAGTCTTCGAATAAGAAGAGTATAGGGGTGTAGTTCGAATTGGTAGAACAGCGGTCTCCAAAACCGATGGTTGGGGGTTCGAGTCCCTCCACCCCTGCCAAATTTTTAAAGTTGTAATGTGCGGGATGGATTGATTCCAAAAGTGCAGTCGGAGAGCAAAACGGTGGAGGGTGAGAACCGCCATCGGGGTTTGACAAATCGTCGGGAACGATTTGTACCGCTCTTGCGCCGCTTGCGGTCAGATACAGGATGTATCTGAGGAAATCCCTCCACCCCTGCCAGATTAATCTGGTTGCGCGTGTGATTTTTTTCACTGCGGGCAACTGAAATATGCCGTATTGCTAGGGTCGTGAAATGAGCGAAAAAACGGAAAATGCATCCAATCCAATGGACTTACTAAAGTGGCTAATCGTGTTTGCCTTACTGGCAGGTGTGATTACAGCCAACTATGTGTATGGTGAGTTGTCAGTACTATATCGCGCCATTGGCGCCGTAGCCGGTGTGGCGATTGCAGGCTTTATTGCCGCAACTACTGCTAAAGGCAGCGCATTTCTGACATTTGCTAAAGATTCACGCATGGAAGTACGCAAAGTAGTATGGCCATCGCGTCAGGAATTGAACCAAACAACCCTTATCGTGCTTGCCGCGACAGTTATTGCTGCACTTATTCTGTGGGGCCTTGATGGGATTCTGGTTTGGGTAGTTGGATTTATTACTGGTATTGGAGCATAAGTCATGACTGAAGAAGAAAACAAACCAAAGAAACGTTGGTACGTTGTACAAGCTTATTCTCAGTACGAGTCACGTGTTAAGAAGACCCTGCTTGAATACATCAAAATGCACGGCATGGAAGACTACTTTGGTCAGGTGTTAGTACCGACCGAAGAAGTGGTAGAAATGCGTGCTGGCCAGAAGCGTAAATCTGAGCGTAAATTTTACCCGGGTTACGTACTGGTTGAGATGGAAATGAACGAAGACTCATGGCACTTGGTTAAAAGTGTGCCACGCGTATTAGGTTTCATTGGCGGTACATCAGATCGCCCTATGCCGATTTCTCAGCGTGAAGCCGATGCCATTCTTAACCGTCTGGAAGAGTCTGTTGATAAGCCGAAGCCGAAAACACTGTTCGAGCCAGGCGAAGTAGTACGCGTTATCGATGGCCCATTTGCCGATTTCAACGGTGTGGTAGAAGAAGTCGACTACGAAAAGAGCCGCGTAAAAGTGTCGGTACTTATCTTTGGTCGTTCTACACCGGTCGATCTGGAATTCAGCCAGGTCGAGAAAGGTTAAATACCCGCAATATCCTTTCAAAGCCTTATCGCCAGATGGCGATAAGGCTTTTTGCTTTATATAAGCAATACGAAAAGTAATTTGTATAAGTGGTTGCATCAGGCTATTTGTTAGCCTATAATTCGCGCCCCTTTTATTGGAACCGGGGAGCCGATTGAGCAGATAATCTCGATATCTGCGAGGCGTCAGACCCACTAACGAGAGCATTTAAAATGGCTAAAAAAGTAACAGGCTTAATTAAGCTACAGGTTGCAGCCGGTGCTGCTAACCCGTCACCACCAGTTGGTCCAGCACTTGGTCAACATGGTGTAAACATCATGGAATTCTGTAAGGCTTTCAACGCAAAAACTGAAAGTCTTGAGAAAGGCGCTCCAGTACCAGTAGAAATTACTGTATACGAAGACCGCTCTTTCACATTCGAAACCAAAACGCCTCCTGCTTCTTACCTGCTGAAAAAAGCGGCTGGTATCAAGAGCGGTTCTGGCCGTCCTAACACTGAAAAAGTGGGTACTGTTACCCGTGCTCAACTGGAAGAAATTGCCAAGACTAAAGAGCCGGATCTGACAGCTGCTGACCTGGACGCTGCAGTACGTACAATTGCGGGTTCTGCTCGCTCAATGGGCTTGAAGGTAGAGGGTTAATCGAATGGCTAAATTAACTAAACGCGCACGTTTAATCCGTGACAAGGTTGATGCAACCAAAGAGTACGATATTGCTGAAGCAGTTGCGCTGTTAAAAGAACTGGCTACTGCCAACTTTGCAGAAAGCGTAGACGTTGCTATTAATCTGGGTATCGACGCTAAGAAATCTGACCAAAACGTTCGCGGTGCAACTGTACTGCCAAACGGAACTGGTAAAGAGGTTCGCGTTGCAGTATTTACTCAGGGTGCAAACGCTGAAGCGGCTAAAGAAGCCGGTGCTGACATCGTTGGCATGGATGACCTGGCTGACCAGGTTAAGAAAGGCGAAATGAACTTTGACGTAGTAGTGGCCAGCCCTGACGCAATGCGCGTTGTTGGTCAGTTAGGTCAAATCTTAGGTCCACGTGGCCTGATGCCTAACCCTAAGACTGGTACTGTAACGCCAGACGTTGCTACTGCTGTTAAAAACGCTAAAGCTGGTCAGGTTCGCTACCGTAACGATAAGAACGGTATCATCCACGCCAGCATTGGTAAGATTGCTTTTGAAGCAAATCAAATCCAGGAAAACTTAGAAGCATTACTGGAAGCTCTGAAGAAAGCTAAGCCTTCTTCTGCTAAAGGTACTTACATCAAGAAAGTTAGTCTGAGCACCACTATGGGCGCCGGCGTTTCTGTTGATAAGGCGACCGTAGGTCAGTAATGCCCCTTGCTGGTTACTTTAACCGGCATTCTCTTCGGTTTTGGGTTGGAGCCATTATATCGCTAAGCGAATACTGGCTCCCGTCCTAGACCGCAGGCGTGACGCAGTAAAAGAGGTAAGAGAACTTTTACGTTAATGCGTTACTTAATCAACCAGCCTGCGCAGACGGTGGTTTGAACTCAGACTCTCTGGGGTAAGAAACACCGTAGAGCGGTGGCTTCAATTGGTGAAGTCATCAATCTGTGAACCCTGATTAGGTAGTTGCTTTTACTTAATCAGATTTTAAGAGGTGAACTCAGTGGCACTAGGTTTAGCAGCAAAAAAAGAGATCGTAGCAGAGGTTTCCGAAGTTGCATCTCGCGCTCTATCCGTAGCCGTTGCTGAATACCGTGGGATGGAAGTTGCAGATCTGACTGACCTGCGCGTTAAAGCCCGTGAGCAAGGCGTATACCTGAAGGTTGTACGTAATACTCTGGCAAAACGTGCGTTAGCAGATAGCAAATTTTCAGATTTAGAAAGCGCCTTAACTGGCCCGCTTATCTATGGTTTCTCTATCGATGCACCTGGCGGTGCAGCACGTCTTTTCAAAGACTTCGGTAAAACCAACGACAAGCTGAAAGTTACTGCACTTTCAATTGGTAGTGGTCTGCTTGGTCCAGAAAAACTGGATGCAGTGGCGTCTCTGCCTACCCGCGACGAAGCGCTTGCAAAACTACTTGCAACCTTCAAAGCACCAGCCGAGAAATTCGTTCGTACTATCAACGAAGTTCCTGGCAAGTTTGTGCGCGTATTGGCGGCGGTCAAAGACACCAAGTAATTGGCGTTTTTGGCATATTGATTTTTTTAACATTTTAATCCCAGGAGTTTAGAGAAAATGGCTCTAACTAAAGAAGATATCTTAAACGCGATCGCTGAAATGCCAGTAATGGAACTGGTTGAACTGATCGAAGCAGCTGAAGAAAAATTCAACGTATCTGCTGCTGCAGCTGTTGCTGTTGCAGGTCCAGCTGCTGGCGGTGACGCTGCTGCTGCAGAAGAGAAAACTGAATTTGACGTTGTAATGACTTCATTCGGTGGCAACAAAGTTGCAGTAATCAAAGCAGTTCGCGGCGCGACTGGCTTAGGTCTGAAAGAAGCGAAAGAAGTAGTTGAATCTGCTCCTAAAGCTATCAAAGAAGGCGTAAGCAAAGAAGAAGCTGAAGCACTGAAGAAAGAGCTTGAAGAAGCTGGTGCAGAAGTTGAAATCAAGTAATCTGCACTAGCAGATTGCTTGCCAGAAATGGCACAGGCTGGTGGTTTTTTTGACCACCAGCCTTTTTGCGCTGTAGGGTGTACGGTTTATTACCCTTGTCTGTACACATCATGCGCCACCACCGAGAATAATTTATTTAGCAATAAACCAACAAGTTAACTAAAAATTGGCTAATTTTTGTTGTATGCTATCTGATTGTTCCCTGTGAAAGGGTACTGGAAGTTTGTTGTCGACGTGTATTACGGCAACAGGTTGGGTCTAAAATCAGCAGGCTGAGGAACCCATGGTTTACTCTTATAGCGAAAAGAAACGTATCCGTAAGGATTTTGGCAAACGCCCACAGGTATTGGAAATTCCATACCTTCTTTCAATCCAGCTAGATTCTTTCAAGAAATTTATTGATATCGATGTAGATGGTCAATATGGTTTGGAAGCAGCATTCCGCTCTGTGTTTCCAATTAAAAGTTACTCTGGCAATTCAGAATTACAATATGTAAGTTATCGCCTTGGCGAGCCGGTATTTGACGTTAAAGAATGTCAAATCCGAGGCGTAACCTTCTCCGCGCCGTTAAGAGTGAAACTGCGCCTGGTATTATTCGATAAAGAAGCAGCACCTGGTACTGTAAAAGACATTAAAGAACAAGAAGTGTACATGGGTGAGATCCCGTTAATGACAGAGAACGGTACGTTCGTCATTAATGGTACCGAGCGTGTTATCGTTTCTCAGCTGCACCGTTCTCCTGGCGTGTTCTATGATCACGACAAAGGTAAAACGCACTCTTCAGGTAAAGTTCTCTACAACGCACGCGTAATTCCTTACCGTGGTTCGTGGTTAGACTTCGAGTTTGACCCGAAAGATAACCTGTTTGTGCGTATCGACCGTCGCCGTAAGCTGCCTGCAACCATTATCTTACGCGCACTGGAAATGACCACGGAAGAGATCCTTGATACCTTCTTCGACAAAATCCAGGTGCGAATTGCTGATAACAAGATGCTGATGGAAGTCGTTCCTGATCGCCTGCGCGGTGAAACGGCTCAATTCGACATCCTTGATGGCGAAGGCAATGTGTTGGTTGAAACCGGCCGTCGTATCTCTGCCCGTCACACCCGTGCTTTAGAAAAAGCCGGTGTAACTGAGCTGGAAGTACCGGTTGAGTATCTGGCTGGCCGTGTGTATGGCGAGACTTACATTAACGAAGACACTGGTGAAGTGCTGGTTAATGCTAACGACGAAGTGACCCTGGAATCGCTGGCTGCATTAAGCCAGGCGGGTATCAAAGAGTTCACCACGCTGTACATTAACGAACTGGATCACGGTTCATATATTTCTGATACGCTGCGTATCGACAGCTCAACAAATCGCCTGGAAGCACTGGTAGAAATCTACCGCATGATGCGTCCTGGTGAACCACCTACAAAAGACGCTGCTGAAACGCTGTTCGATAATCTGTTCTTCTCTGACGAACGTTACGATCTGTCTTCGGTTGGTCGTATGAAGTTCAACCGCCGTTTAGGTCGTGAGGAGCTGGTAGGTTCAGGTACTCTGGATAAGCAAGACATCATCGATGTAATGAAACAGCTTATCCTGATCCGTGACGGTAAAGACGAAGTGGACGATATCGACCACTTAGGTAACCGTCGTATCCGTTCTGTTGGCGAAATGGCCGAAAACCAGTTCCGCGTAGGTCTGGTTCGTGTTGAACGTGCTGTAAAAGAACGTCTGTCTCTGGGTGACCTGGACAACGTTATGCCACAGGATCTGATCAACGCTAAGCCTATCTCAGCAGCGGTTAAAGAATTCTTCGGTTCTTCACAGCTGTCTCAGTTTATGGACCAGAACAACCCGCTGTCAGAAGTAACGCATAAGCGTCGTATTTCTGCCTTAGGCCCGGGTGGTCTGACTCGTGAACGTGCAGGCTTTGAGGTTCGAGACGTACACCCGACGCACTACGGTCGTCTGTGTCCAATCGAAACTCCTGAAGGTCCGAACATCGGTCTGATTAACTCATTGGCGAGCTTTGCCCGTACCAATGACTTTGGTTTCCTTG
This sequence comes from Marisediminitalea alba, assembly GCF_002993365.1. Taxonomy (GTDB): domain Bacteria; phylum Pseudomonadota; class Gammaproteobacteria; order Enterobacterales; family Alteromonadaceae; genus Alteromonas; species Alteromonas alba. Next base: position 11,029 of record NZ_PVNP01000170.1, on the reverse strand, counting down.
AAACACCTTTCCGTCGCATCGTTGACGGTGTGGTAACCGATGAAATCGATTACTTATCAGCGATTGAAGAAGGTCAGTTCGCTATTGCTCAGGCAAACGTAGCACTGACTGAAAACATGGAACTGCTGGACGACCTGATCCCTTGTCGTCACCGCGGTGAAACCACTTTGATGCCAAAAGAAGACATCAAATATATGGACGTTTCACCACAGCAGATCGTATCTATTGCTGCCAGCATTATCCCGTTCCTGGAACACGATGATGCTAACCGTGCCTTGATGGGTGCCAACATGCAACGTCAGGCAGTACCTACACTGCGTGCTGATAAGCCGCTGGTTGGTACCGGTATGGAAAAAACCATCGCTGTTGACTCCGGTGTAACCGTAGTTGCCAAGCGTGGTGGTGTTATCGACTATGTTGACGCCAGCCGTATCGTGGTGAAGGTTGATGAAGATGAAATGTTTGCTGGTGAAGCCGGTATCGACATCTACAACCTGAACAAATACACCCGTTCTAACCAGAACACCTGTATTAATCAGCGTCCAACCTGTAGCGTCGGTGACCCGATTGTAGCAGGCGACGTACTGGCTGACGGTCCGTCAACGGACTTAGGTGATCTGGCCCTTGGTCAGAATATGCGTATCGCGTTCATGCCTTGGAACGGTTATAACTTCGAAGACTCGATCCTGATCTCTGAGCGTGTTGCGCAGGAAGACCGTTTTACAACGATCCACATTCAGGAACTGAGCTGTATCGCTCGTGACACCAAGTTGGGGCCAGAAGAAATTTCTTCTGATATTCCAAACGTCGGTGAGTCTGCGCTGAGCAAGCTGGATGAATCTGGTGTTGTATACATCGGTGCAGAAGTGAAGGGCGGTGACATTCTGGTAGGTAAAGTAACGCCTAAAGGCGAAACTCAGCTGACCCCAGAAGAAAAGCTACTCCGTGCTATCTTTGGTGAAAAAGCGTCTGACGTGAAAGATACCTCATTACGTGTACCAAACTCTGTACACGGTACGGTTATCGACGTTCAGGTATTTACCCGTGATGGCGTAGAAAAAGACAAGCGTGCCCTGGAAATTGAAGACATGCAGTTACGTCAGGTTAAGAAAGACCTGTCTGACGAATTCAATATCCTGGCCGACGGTATCTTCGCACGTGCAGCAAACCTGCTGCTCAAAGCAGGCGTAGACCAGGGTAAACTGGACAGCATGCCGCGTGAGAAATGGTTCGATATCCCACTGTCAGATGCTGATCTGCAGAGTGATTTAGACCAAATCGGTGCCCAGCACGACGAAATCAAAGCTGATTTCGATAAGAAATTTGAAGTTAAGCGTCGCAAGATCACTCAAGGCGATGACCTGGCACCAGGCGTACTGAAGATCGTTAAGGTCTACCTGGCTGTTAAACGTCACATCCAGCCTGGTGACAAGATGGCTGGTCGTCACGGTAACAAAGGTGTTATCTCTACCGTAATCCCGGTAGAAGATATGCCATACGATGAAAACGGTACGCCGGTAGACATCGTACTTAACCCACTGGGTGTACCGTCGCGGATGAACATCGGTCAGATCCTTGAAACGCACTTAGGTATGGCTGCGCACGGTCTGGGCGTGAAGATCGACCGTATGCTTAAAGAGCAAGAAGAAATGCAGAAACTGCGTGGCTTCCTGCAAGAGGTGTACGATTTGGGTGACAACCCGAAACAGGTCGATATCAGCACCTTTACCGACCACGAAGTACTGCGTTTAGCCGACAACCTGCGTAAGGGTGTACCGGTAGCAACACCAGTATTCGACGGCGCACGTGAAGCTGAAATCAAAGAGATGTTAAAACTGGCGGATATTCCAGAGAGCGGGCAAATTACCCTGTTTGATGGTCGTACGGGTCGTGAATTCGAACGTCCGGTTACCGTTGGTTACATGTACATGCTGAAACTGAACCACTTGGTTGACGACAAGATGCACGCGCGTTCAACCGGTTCTTACAGCCTGGTTACTCAGCAACCGCTGGGTGGTAAAGCACAATTCGGTGGTCAGCGCTTCGGTGAGATGGAAGTGTGGGCACTGGAAGCATACGGTGCCGCTTACACCCTGCAGGAAATGCTGACGGTTAAGTCGGATGACGTTAACGGCCGTACCAAAATGTACAAGAACATCGTTGATGGCGATCACAGAATGGAACCAGGTATGCCTGAGTCCTTCAACGTACTGCTTAAAGAAATCCGTTCACTCGGTATTAATATCGAGCTGGAAGAAAACTAAGCGGGCCGTTTGTTGCCATAATTGATTGAGTTGGCCCGGGTAACCGGGCCATAGAGACTGACTCCGCCGGGAGAGTATTTGTGAAAGACTTATTAAAGTTTCTAAAACAACAAAACAAGACTGAAGAATTCGATAATATTCGCATTGGTCTTGCCTCACCAGACATGATCCGTTCATGGTCTTTTGGTGAAGTTAAGAAACCTGAGACCATCAACTACCGTACGTTCAAGCCTGAGCGTGACGGTCTGTTTTGTGCGCGTATCTTTGGTCCCGTAAAAGACTATGAGTGTCTGTGCGGTAAGTACAAGCGCCTGAAGCACCGTGGTGTTATCTGTGAAAAGTGTGGCGTAGAAGTTACCCTGACTAAAGTTCGTCGTGAGCGTATGGGTCACATTGAACTGGCCAGCCCAGTTGCCCACATCTGGTTCCTGAAATCTCTGCCGTCTCGTATCGGTCTGATGCTGGATATGACTCTGCGTGATATCGAGCGTGTACTGTACTTCGAATCTTTCGTTGTTACAGAGCCAGGCATGACTACCCTTGAGCGCAGCCAACTGCTGAGCGAAGAAGAGTATCTGGATGCGTTAGAAGAGCACGGTGACGAGTTCGAAGCCAAGATGGGCGCCGAAGCCGTATTCGATCTGCTTAAGCACCTGGATGTTGATGCTGACGTTGCTGCAATGCGTGAAGAGCTGCCGTCAATCAACTCAGAAACCAAGCGTAAGAAGATCACCAAGCGTTTAAAACTGCTGGAATCATTCCAACAGTCTGGCAACAAGCCAGAGTGGATGATCATGACCGTGCTGCCAGTTCTGCCACCGGACTTACGTCCTCTGGTACCACTGGACGGCGGCCGTTTTGCAACGTCTGATCTGAACGATTTATACCGTCGTGTTATCAACCGTAACAACCGTCTGAAGCGTCTTCTTGACCTGGCGGCGCCTGACATCATCGTACGTAACGAAAAACGTATGCTGCAGGAAGCGGTAGATGCACTGCTGGATAACGGTCGTCGTGGCCGCGCTATCACTGGTTCTAACAAGCGTCCTCTGAAATCACTTGCCGATATGATTAAAGGTAAGCAGGGTCGTTTCCGTCAGAACCTGTTGGGTAAGCGTGTTGACTACTCAGGCCGTTCTGTAATTACCGTTGGCCCTACACTGCGTCTGCACCAGTGTGGTCTGCCTAAGAAAATGGCACTTGAGCTGTTCAAGCCATTTATCTACGGCAAATTAGAAGGTCGTGGTTTAGCCACTACCATTAAAGCGGCTAAGAAGCTGGTAGAGCGCGAAGCACCGGAAGTATGGGACGTTCTGGATGAAGTTATCCGCGAACACCCGGTACTGCTGAACCGTGCACCAACGCTTCACCGTCTGGGTATCCAGGCGTTTGAACCGACCCTTATCGAAGGTAAAGCGATCCAATTACACCCACTGGTGTGTGCGGCCTATAACGCTGACTTCGACGGTGACCAAATGGCGGTACACGTACCACTGACCATTGAAGCCCAGTTAGAAGCCCGCTCGCTGATGATGTCGACCAATAACATTCTGTCGCCAGCGAACGGTGAGCCAATCATCGTACCTTCACAGGACGTTGTATTGGGTCTGTATTACCTGACCCGTGACAAAGTTAACGGTCAGGGCGAAGGCATGGTATTTACCAGCCCGCACGAAGCAGAAAAAGCCTACCGTACCGGTAATGCGGAACTGCACTCGCGCGTTAAGGTTCGTATCACTGAATACGACGTAGCGGAAGATGGCGCCAAAACTGAGAAAGTGACCCTGACCGATACCACGGTTGGTCGTGCGATTTTCTCTCTGATCCTGCCAAAAGGTCTGCCTTTTGAGCTGATCAACCAGGCAATGGGTAAAAAGCAAATCTCTGGTCTGCTTAACGCCTGTTATCGTCGTCTGGGTCTGAAAGACACCGTTATTGCGGCTGACCAAATCATGTATACCGGTTTCCACTATGCGATGATCGCGGGTGCGTCTGTTGGTATCGACGATATGGTTATCCCGGATGCCAAGAAAGAAATTATCGACGCTGCTGAAGCGGAAGTTATCGAGATCCAGGAACAGTTCCAAAGCGGTCTTGTAACAGCCGGTGAGCGCTACAACAAAGTTATCGATATCTGGTCAAATGCCAACGAAAAAGTTGCCAAGGCCATGATGGATAACCTGAAAACCGACGTAGTGCTTAACAAAGACGGCGAAGAAGAAGAGCAAGCCTCATTTAACTCTGTTTACATGATGGCCGACTCCGGTGCTCGTGGTAGTGCGGCACAGATTCGTCAGTTGGCGGGTATGCGTGGTTTGATGGCTAAGCCGGATGGCTCAATCATCGAAACGCCAATCACGGCTAACTTCCGTGAAGGTCTGAACGTACTACAGTACTTCATCTCAACTCACGGTGCTCGAAAAGGTCTTGCCGATACTGCACTTAAGACAGCCAACTCGGGTTACCTGACTCGTCGTCTGGTTGACGTAGCCCAGGATCTGGTTATCACTAACTCAGACTGTGGCACGTACGAAGGTGTACTGATGACGCCACTGATTGAAGGTGGTGACGTTGTTGAGCCTCTGCGTGAACGAGTGCTTGGTCGTGTGGTAGCAGAAGATGTTTACATTCCGGGTACTGAAGAAGTCCTGCTTGAGCGTAACACGCTGCTGGACGAAGCATTAGTTGACTTACTTGAAGCTAACTCTGTTGACCAGGTAAAAGTACGTTCTGTAATCACTTGTGACAATGACTTCGGTGTCTGTGCAAACTGTTACGGTCGTGACCTGGCTCGCGGTCATATGGTTGGTAAAGGTGAGTCTGTTGGTGTTATCGCTGCTCAGTCAATCGGTGAGCCGGGTACACAGCTGACCATGCGTACCTTCCACATTGGTGGTGCGGCATCGCGAGCGTCTGCAGAAAACAGCGTACAGGTCAAAACGGCCGGTAACCTTAAACTGCACAATGCTAAGTACGTACGTAACACCGACGGCAAACTTGTTATCGTGTCACGTTCAACCGAACTGACCATGACCGACGAGCAAGGCCGTGAGAAAGAACGTTATAAAGTACCTTACGGTGCAACCTTAACCGTTGATGACGGTGCGGCAGTACAGGCTGGCGACGTAGTGGCTAACTGGGATCCGCATAGTCACCCAATCATCGTTGAGCGTGCATCGAAGATCTCATTTGCTGATATCGATGACTCAAACACCGAGATGCAGCAGGATGAACTGACCGGTCTGACCCGTGTGGTGGTAAAAGACCTGTCTAAGGTTAACGCAAAAGAGCCTAAGCTGATTCTGGAGAGCGACGAGTTCGGTCTGCAAGAAATCCGCCTGCCAAGCTTCACCACCATCGAAGCGGCTGACGGTAAAATGGCTAACGAAGGTGACGTGCTGGCACGTATTCCTCAGGAAAGCTCGAAAACACGTGACATCACCGGTGGTCTGCCACGGGTTGCTGACTTGTTCGAAGCGCGTAAGCCGAAAGAACCAGCTATCCTGGCGGAAGTATCAGGCTCCATTGGTTTCGGTAAAGAAACCAAAGGTAAGAAACGTCTGGTTATCACACCGAAAGATGGCGACCCATACGAGGAGATGATTCCGAAGTGGCGTCAGCTTAACGTGTTCGAAGGTGAAAACGTTGAAAAAGGCGAAGTTATCGCTGACGGTCCTGAGTCACCACATGACATCTTACGTCTGCGTGGCGTGAGCGCGGTATCTAACTACATCGTGAACGAAGTTCAGGAAGTTTACCGTCTGCAGGGGGTAAAAATTAACGATAAGCACATCGAGGTTGTTATCCGCCAGATGCTGCGTAAGTGTGTGATCACTGCTCCGGGCGATACACAATTCCTGGAAGGCGAGCAGGTTGAAGTGGCTGCGGTTAAGATCGCAAACCGTGAAATGGAAAAACAAGGCAAACTGCCTGCGCTGTATGAAATCCAGTTACTGGGTATCACCAAAGCGTCGCTGTCTACAGAGTCTTTCATCTCTGCAGCATCGTTCCAGGAAACAACCCGCGTACTGACCGAAGCAGCGGTTCAGGGCAAAGAAGACGATTTACGTGGTCTGAAAGAAAACGTCATCGTTGGCCGTCTGATCCCAGCCGGTACCGGTTTCGCTTATCACGAAAAACGTGCGCAGCGTCGCCATGAAGAAATCGCTGAACTGTCAGTGTCTGCTGCTGAAGCAGAACAAGCACTGACCGAAGCGTTAAACGCTGAAGTATCATCTGACGAGTCATCATCAGACGAATAAGCGCTTAAGCAAGAGATTGGGGCACTACCGCAAGGTAGTGCCCCATTTTGTCATCTGTACAGGCTAAATACCGGTTTATTCTGTGGTTAACCTTTGTACATCTTGACAGCACAGGTATTGATCTTTAATATTCCGCGACCCAAAAATGGTAGCAGGCTTTTAAGCCGCCCAGGCAGGGCACGGTTTTTAGATTCAAAGTCATCAGGATCGTAACGAGCATACGGTCTGACAACGATGTGAAAGTCGTAAATAATCGACCCGGACAAAGGCCCGGGTTTTTGTAGTTTTTAATCAGGAGCTAGTTAATGGCAACAGTTAACCAGTTAGTGCGCAAGCCACGCAGAAAGCCCGTTGAGAAAAGCAACGTTGCTGCCCTGCAAGCTTGTCCGCAAAGACGTGGTGTATGTACTCGTGTATATACTACTACGCCTAAGAAACCAAACTCAGCACTACGTAAAGTATGTCGTGTGCGTTTAACCAACGGTTTTGAAGTTTCTTCATACATCGGTGGTGAAGGCCACAACCTGCAGGAGCACAGTGTTGTTCTTATTCGTGGCGGTCGTGTAAAAGATCTGCCAGGTGTTCGTTATCACACTGTTCGCGGTACTCTTGACTGCGCCGGCGTAAACGATCGTAAACAGGCCCGTTCTAAGTACGGCGCCAAGCGGCCCAAGTCTTAACGGTTCTCCGTTAGTAAGGCCAAACTGAATTAATTGAGTTTTGGGTTATCCCTGAATTCCACGGAGAATAAAAGATGCCAAGAAGAAGAGTCGTAGGTCAACGTAAAATCCTACCAGAACCAAAATTTGGTTCACAGCTGCTTGCTAAGTTCATGAATGTCGTAATGCTCGACGGCAAGAAATCGATTGCAGAAAAAATCGTTTACGGTGCGCTTGATATTGTTGCTGAAAAAACCGGCAAAGCACACTTAGATGTATTCGAAGAAGCTCTGGACAACATTCGTCCTACTGTAGAGGTTAAGTCTCGCCGCGTTGGTGGTTCAACTTACCAGGTTCCAGTAGAAGTTCGTCCTGTTCGTCGTAATGCACTGGGTATGCGTTGGATGGTAGAAGCGGCACGTAAACGTGGCGAAAAGTCAATGGCTCAACGCCTTGCAGCCGAAATGTTAGATGCAGCTGACAACAAAGGTTCAGCGGTTAAGAAACGTGAAGACGTTCACCGTATGGCCGAAGCGAACAAAGCGTTCGCACACTATCGTTGGTAATCAACGTTTAACTGAGAGAGATGTATGTCGCGTAAGACCCCAATTGATCGCTATCGGAATATAGGCATTGTTGCGCATGTTGATGCGGGTAAAACCACAACAACCGAGCGCGTGCTGTTCTATACCGGGTTATCGCATAAAATTGGTGAAGTGCATGATGGTGCAGCAACCATGGACTGGATGGAACAGGAACAAGAGCGTGGAATTACTATTACTTCCGCAGCGACTACCTGTTTCTGGGCCGGGATGCAGCAACAGTTTGATCAGCATCGCATCAATATTATCGACACCCCCGGACACGTTGACTTTACCATTGAGGTAGAGCGTTCATTACGTGTTCTGGACGGCGCGGTAGTTGTATTTTGTGGGTCTTCCGGGGTTGAGCCTCAATCAGAAACCGTTTGGCGACAAGCGGATAAATATCACGTTCCGCGCATGGTCTTCGTTAATAAGATGGACCGTGCCGGGGCGGATTTTGAGCGGGTTGTTGGTCAGATCCGTAAGCGTTTGGGCGCTAACTGCGTGCCAATTCAGCTTAATATCGGTGCTGAGGAAGAGTTCAGCGGCGTGATTGACCTGATTAAAATGAAATCCATTAACTGGAATGCAGAAGATAAAGGCATGACCTTTACTTACGAAGACATTCCGGCTGATCTGTTGGACAAAGCAGAGCAATACCGCAGTGAGATGATCGAAGCGGCTGCCGAAGCGACCGACGAGTTAATGGACAAGTATTTAGAAGGCGGAGAACTGACTGAAGATGAAATTCACGAAGGTCTGCGCATTCGTACGCTAAACAATGAAATTGTGTTAGCAACCTGTGGTAGTGCATTTAAAAACAAAGGCGTTCAGGCAGTACTTGATGCTGTGGTTCGCTACTTACCAGCACCTATCGATGTGCCGGCCATCAAAGGTATTTTACCTGATGAGAGCGAAGGCGAGCGTCATGCTGACGATGATGAGCCGTTCTCGGCGCTGGCGTTTAAGATTGCCACTGACCCATTCGTGGGTACTTTAACGTTCTTCCGCTGTTACTCTGGTGTGGTAAACACCGGCGATACCGTGTTTAACCCGGTTAAAGGTAAGCGGGAACGCTTTGGTCGTATTGTGCAGATGCACTCGAAAGACCGTGAAGAATTAAAAGAAGTACGCGCGGGTGACATCGCGGCCGCTATCGGCATGAAAGATGTTACTACCGGCGATACGCTGTGCGATCCAAACAACGTGATCACACTGGAACGAATGGAATTCCCTGACCCGGTTATTTCGATTGCGGTAGAGCCAAAATCAACCGCCGATCAGGAGAAAATGGGTATTGCCCTGAGTAAGCTGGCTGCTGAAGATCCGTCGTTCCGCGTTAAAACCGACGATGAGACCGGACAAACCATCATTTCCGGCATGGGTGAGCTACACTTGGATATCATTGTCGACCGCATGAAGCGGGAGTTTAAAGTTGAATGTAACGTTGGTAACCCACAAGTGGCTTACCGCGAGACTATCCGCAAGCAAGTGGAAGTCGAAGGCAAGTTTGTCCGTCAGTCGGGCGGTCGCGGCCAGTTTGGTCACGTCTGGCTGCGCATAGAGCCGAATGAAGAAGGCGCTGGGTACGAGTTCGTGAACGAGATTGTTGGCGGCGTTATCCCTAAAGAGTTTATTCCTTCGGTGGACAAAGGCATTCAGGAGCAAATGCAAAATGGTGTGCTGGCAGGTTACCCGGTTCTCGATGTAAAGGTAACTTTGTTCGACGGTTCTTACCATGATGTTGACTCTTCTGAAATGGCGTTTAAGATCGCCGGTTCAATGGGCTTTAAGAAAGGGGCCGCTGAGGCGAACCCGGTATTGCTTGAGCCCACAATGAACGTTGAAGTAACCACTCCGGAAGACTGGATGGGTGATGTCGTTGGCGACCTGAATCGCCGCCGTGGTATGATTGAAGGTATGGAAGACGGTGTGGCCGGTATAAAAATTGTACGGGCAAAGGTGCCACTTTCCGAGATGTTCGGTTATGCTACTGACCTGCGTTCTGCTACGCAGGGGCGCGCCTCCTATTCAATGGAGTTCTTCAACTATGCTGAAGCGCCTAATAACGTGGCGAAAGCAATCATTGAATCACGAAGCTAATAAATTTGAAGGTTCGGTCCGGTCTGCTATTGGAGCGGACTTTTAACTTAGGAAACGAGAAAAATGGCAAAAGAAAAGTTTGAACGGTCGAAACCCCATGTAAACGTGGGTACTATCGGCCACGTTGACCACGGTAAAACCACTCTGACTGCAGCAATCACTACCGTATTGTCTAAGACTTACGGCGGTTCTGCTCAAGCGTTCGATCAAATCGATAACGCGCCAGAAGAAAAAGCACGTGGTATCACCATCTCTACTTCACACGTAGAGTATGACACTCCTACTCGTCACTACGCACACGTAGACTGCCCAGGACACGCTGACTATGTTAAAAACATGATCACCGGTGCTGCACAGATGGACGGTGGTATTCTGGTAGTTGCTGCGACTGATGGTCCTATGCCTCAGACTCGTGAGCACATCCTGCTTGGTCGTCAGGTTGGTATCCCTTACATCATCGTATTCATGAACAAATGTGACATGGTAGATGACGAAGAGCTGCTTGAGCTGGTAGAAATGGAAGTTCGTGAACTGTTATCAGAGTACGATTTCCCAGGTGATGACCTGCCAGTAATCCAGGGTTCTGCACTGAAAGCCCTTGAAGGCGACGCAGAATGGGAAAAGAAAATCATCGAGCTGGGCGAAGCTTTAGACAGCTACATCCCAGAGCCAGAGCGTGACATCGATAAGCCGTTCATCCTGCCAATCGAAGACGTATTCTCAATCTCAGGCCGTGGTACTGTTGTAACTGGTCGTGTTGAGCAAGGTATCGTTAAAGTAGGTGAAGAAGTAGAAATCGTTGGTATCAAAGATACTACCAAGACGACTTGTACTGGTGTTGAAATGTTCCGTAAGCTGCTTGACGAAGGTCGTGCAGGTGAGAACGTTGGTGTTCTGTTACGTGGTACTAAGCGTGATGACGTAGAGCGTGGACAAGTACTGGCTAAGCCTGGTTCAATCACTCCACACACCAAGTTTGAAGCGGAAGTATACGTACTGTCTAAAGATGAAGGCGGTCGTCACACTCCATTCTTCAAAGGTTACCGTCCACAGTTCTACTTCCGTACAACTGACGTAACCGGTGCCGTTCAACTGCCAGAAGGCGTTGAAATGGTAATGCCTGGCGACAACCTGAAGTTCGAAGTAGAACTGATTGC
>NZ_PVNP01000169.1 GCF_002993365.1 Marisediminitalea alba | reverse complement strand
CCACCCTCAAACACAAAACAGGACTGACTGAGTATCGGGCTTCGCGCTATTTTGCACGCTTACCCTCCTGCCTTGCCGAATCAGGTTCACTTTCGTTGTGTACTTCTAACTTCCTATGGCTTCCTTCGAACCCTGCCGTTGGCCAGCAACGCCCTTGCCATTCGGATTATCTTCCCCTCAGTCAGGGTGATTCAGGTTTCTTTCAACCTGACGGGTTTGCCAGCTTCGCTGGGCAAACAAAAAAGGCGCTCATAAGAGCGCCTTTTTCAGGTTTTTGGTGTAATTATCGATTACTCGATGATTTTAGATACAACACCAGCACCTACTGTACGACCACCTTCACGGATTGCGAAGCGCAGGCCTTCTTCCATAGCGATTGGAGCAATCAGTTCTACTTCGAACTTCAGGTTGTCGCCAGGCATTACCATTTCAACGCCTTCTGGCAGTTGAACGGCACCGGTTACGTCAGTTGTACGGAAGTAGAACTGTGGACGGTAACCTTTGAAGAATGGAGTGTGACGACCGCCTTCATCTTTAGACAGTACGTATACTTCCGCTTCAAACTTGGTGTGTGGAGTGATTGAACCAGGCTTAGCCAGTACTTGTCCACGCTCTACGTCATCACGCTTAGTACCACGTAACAGAACACCAACGTTCTCACCTGCACGACCTTCGTCAAGCAGCTTACGGAACATTTCAACACCAGTACAAGTCGTCTTGGTAGTATCTTTGATACCAACGATTTCTACTTCTTCACCTACTTTAACGATACCTTGCTCAACACGACCAGTTACAACAGTACCACGGCCTGAGATTGAGAATACGTCTTCGATTGGCAGGATGAACGGCTTATCGATGTCACGCTCTGGCTCTGGGATGTAGCTGTCTAAAGCTTCGCCCAGCTCGATGATTTTCTTTTCCCATTCTGCGTCGCCTTCAAGGGCTTTCAGTGCAGAACCCTGGATTACTGGCAGGTCATCACCTGGGAAATCGTACTCTGATAACAGTTCACGAACTTCCATTTCTACCAGCTCAAGCAGCTCTTCGTCATCTACCATGTCACATTTGTTCATGAATACGATGATGTAAGGGATACCAACCTGACGACCAAGCAGGATGTGCTCACGAGTCTGAGGCATAGGACCATCAGTCGCAGCAACTACCAGAATACCACCGTCCATCTGTGCAGCACCGGTGATCATGTTTTTAACATAGTCAGCGTGTCCTGGGCAGTCTACGTGTGCGTAGTGACGAGTAGGAGTGTCATACTCTACGTGTGAAGTAGAGATGGTGATACCACGTGCTTTTTCTTCTGGCGCGTTATCGATTTGATCGAACGCTTGAGCAGAACCGCCGTAAGTCTTAGACAATACGGTAGTGATTGCTGCAGTCAGAGTGGTTTTACCGTGGTCAACGTGGCCGATAGTACCCACGTTTACATGGGGTTTCGA
>NZ_PVNP01000168.1 GCF_002993365.1 Marisediminitalea alba | reverse complement strand
CCTAAACCGCTTCCTGTTCGTCAGGCCAGCATTTTGCCTTCGGCTTCCTTCAGATTTCACCTCACGATGAACACCCTTGCCGTTCGGCTAGCACTTCCCCTTGCCGGGTGTGCAGAGGACTTCCACCTCCAAGTCATCAACTCACCACCACAGTGAGTCGAACAGTGCTAAAGCACTACGCGCCATGCCCGGCGCACCACCACAAAAAAAGGCCACCGAAGTGACCTTTTTGGAATGCAGCTAGCTTCTATTATTCAATAATCTTAGAAACAACACCAGCACCTACAGTTCTGCCACCTTCACGGATTGCGAAGCGCAGACCTTCTTCCATAGCGATTGGCGCAATCAGTTCTACTTCGAACTTCAGGTTGTCGCCAGGCATTACCATTTCAACGCCTTCTGGCAGTTGAACGGCACCGGTTACGTCAGTTGTACGGAAGTAGAACTGTGGACGGTAACCTTTGAAGAATGGAGTGTGACGACCGCCTTCATCTTTAGACAGTACGTATACTTCCGCTTCAAACTTGGTGTGTGGAGTGATTGAACCAGGCTTAGCCAGTACTTGTCCACGCTCTACGTCATCACGCTTAGTACCACGTAACAGAACACCAACGTTCTCACCTGCACGACCTTCGTCAAGCAGCTTACGGAACATTTCAACACCAGTACAAGTCGTCTTGGTAGTATCTTTGATACCAACGATTTCTACTTCTTCACCTACTTTAACGATACCTTGCTCAACACGACCAGTTACAACAGTACCACGGCCTGAGATTGAGAATACGTCTTCGATTGGCAGGATGAACGGCTTATCGATGTCACGCTCTGGCTCTGGGATGTAGCTGTCTAAAGCTTCGCCCAGCTCGATGATTTTCTTTTCCCATTCTGCGTCGCCTTCAAGGGCTTTCAGTGCAGAACCCTGGATTACTGGCAGGTCATCACCTGGGAAATCGTACTCTGATAACAGTTCACGAACTTCCATTTCTACCAGCTCAAGCAGCTCTTCGTCATCTACCATGTCACATTTGTTCATGAATACGATGATGTAAGGGATACCAACCTGACGACCAAGCAGGATGTGCTCACGAGTCTGAGGCATAGGACCATCAGTCGCAGCAACTACCAGAATACCACCGTCCATCTGTGCAGCACCGGTGATCATGTTTTTAACATAGTCAGCGTGTCCTGGGCAGTCTACGTGTGCGTAGTGACGAGTAGGAGTGTCATACTCTACGTGTGAAGTAGAGATGGTGATACCACGTGCTTTTTCTTCTGGCGCGTTATCGATTTGATCGAACGCTTGAGCAGAACCGCCGTAAGTCTTAGACAATACGGTAGTGATTGCTGCAGTCAGAGTGGTTTTACCGTGGTCAACGTGGCCGATAGTACCCACGTTTACATGGGGTTTCGA
>NZ_PVNP01000167.1 GCF_002993365.1 Marisediminitalea alba | reverse complement strand
GGCTGGCTGTATCTGGCCGTTGTCATTGATCTGTTCTCACGCAAAGTCGTGGGTTGGAGTATGGCGTCGCGGATGAATGCCCAGCTTGTGTGTGATGCCTTAACAATGGCTTTATGGCAACGTAAACCCAAGGCAGGCCTGATACATCATTCGGATCGTGGTTCGCAGTATGCAAGCCGACAATTTAGACAGCTACTGGCACAGTACAAGGTAACAGGTAGCATGAGCAGGAAAGGTGATTGTTGGGACAATGCCGTTGTAGAAAGCTTCTTCGGCACATTAAAACAAGAGCGAGTGCAGTGGCGTCACTACCAGAGTCGCCATGCTGCCCAGCAGGATGTCCTGCAATACATCACTATGTTTTATAACAGTCAGAGAATGCACTCATACTTGGATTACAAAAGTCCAAACCAATATGAGGCTGAAATGGCTAACTTAGGAAAAGCTGCTTAACTGGGTTGTGTGAATTTGCTTGACCACGTCAGTTTTTAAACACTCGCTTAGCGTTAATCAACGCGGCTACGCAAGTCCATCTTAGCAGCGCTGAAATAGAAGCGCTGACGGGTATTTCCCTCATAACTCAGCGCACCGCCAATCCATCAAGCGATGGAACGGCTGGTAATGCGCATTTCGATAAGAAGTAATGACGATGAACAAATTAAACCTTTTCCGCAAATTACCAAACCTATCGGCCTTGGCCACCACCTTAATGCTAGTGACTTATAGTTCCGCGCTATTTGCGGGTGAAGATGACCATGGTGAAGAAGGTCACTCCGATGAAGTGGTGACAATGAGCGCCACAACAGCAAAGAAAAATGACATCACAACAGTACAAGCCTTCGCTGGAGAACTTACGGTTTCAACCACGCTTTACGGTCGAATTAGTGCCGATCCCGCCTCACTTAGCCATATACGTGCACGATTTGATGGTGTGATAAAAAGCGTCAACGTCAACATCGGTGACAAGGTAAAAAAAGGCGATGTGCTAGCGTTAGTAGAGTCGAATGAAAGTTTAAAAAGCTATTCGATTACCTCACCCTTTGATGGCAGTGTGATTGCCAGGCATGCAAACAATGGTGAGCTGTCTAACGGACAGGTGCTATTTTCGTTAGCCAATTATAAAAACGTCTGGGCACAGCTGACCGTATTTTCACAACAGCTTGGTGAAATCAAGGTCGGCCAACGTGTTGGACTTAGCCATGCTGATTTTAGTCAAGTCACGACTATCGCTTACCTAACACCTTCGGCAGATGGCAATCCGCACTCACTTGCTAATGTTGCAGTTGATAATAGTGATGGTTTCTGGCCGTTAGGTACCTTGGTTAAAGCAAAGGTGACCACTGCCATTAAAGCTGCGAGTCTATTAGTACCTGTCTCTGCGGTTCAAGAATACGAAGACAATCAAGTGGTGTTTGTTCAGCATGGTGACGAATACACACCTCGCCCCGTCAAAATTGGCATGTCGGATGGAAAGCGTGTTGAAGTGCTCCAAGGGCTTACCGAAGGCGAGTCCGTAGTTGCGACCAATAGCTATTTGATTAAAGCAGACTTAGAGAAATCGGAGGCGGGTCATGATCACTAACGCCTCTATCAACACTCTATTTCAGCTAATAAAGCAAGTGAGTAAACGTGGAGGTTTAGCATGATAACTTCCATTTTACGCACGTCGATTAAAAGGCGCGGGATCTTTTTGATGTTAAGCTTTATCGTGATTGGGCTTGGTTTGTTTAGCTATCAAAAACTACCCATTGATGCCGTGCCTGATATTACCAATGTTCAAGTGCAAATCAACACGCAAGCGCAAGGTTATTCGCCACTTGAGACCGAGCAGCGCATCACCTTTTTGGTTGAAACTGCTTTGGCGGGTTTGCCTAACCTGGATTATACGCGATCGCTATCCCGGTATGGTTTATCGCAAGTCACCGCTGTGTTTGAGGAAGGAACGGACCTTTACTTTGCCAGAAACCTCATCAATGAGCGCATTGGCATTATTAAAAGTCAGCTACCACAAGGTATTGAGCCAGAAATGGGGCCGATTGCCACGGGATTGGGCGAAATCTACATGTATACATTGAGCGCAGAGCCTGGCACCAAAACGTCAGACGGAAGACCGTTTGATGCCATGGCACTGCGTGAATTGCATGATTGGGTGGTCAAGCCGCAACTGGCCTTGGTAAAGGGGATCACTGAGGTCAATGCCATTGGTGGATACACCAAACAATATCATATTAATCCTGATCCTCAATTGATGTTGAACTTTGGCGTCAGCACAGATGACTTGCTGCGTGCACTTAAACGCAATAATGCGAACCAGGGGGCAGGGTACATAGAGCGAAACGGCCAGCAAATACTGGTGCGTTCACAAGCGCAATTATCCACTATCGATGACATTGGCCAAGTGGTGGTGACACTTACAAACCAGTCTCCTGTGACGGTTGATGATATTGCTGAGGTTGCCATAGGCAAAGAGCTTCGCACCGGCGCAGCAACGCGCGAAGGGATAGAAACAGTGCTAGGCACAGCGATGATGCTGATTGGTGAAAACTCGCGAGCCGTTGCCTTGGCCGTCGCTGATAAAGTAGAAAAAATCCAATCCAGTCTACCTGACGGCGTGCTGATTGAAACGGTCTATGACCGCACGGCTTTGGTGGATAAAGCTATCGATACCGTAAGAAAAAACCTTGTAGAAGGGGCACTGCTTGTCATCGTGGTCTTGTTTTTACTCTTGGGCAATGTGCGAGCGGCCATCATCACAGCTGCGGTCATCCCCCTGGCGATGTTAGCAACTATTACAGGAATGGTACATACTGGCGTTAGCGCCAACTTAATGAGTTTGGGGGCACTTGATTTTGGTTTGATTGTCGATGGTGCTGTCATCATTGTCGAGAACTGCATTCGGCGCTTAAGTGAATCACAGCGGCGAACAGGCGCGGTGTTGCCATTAAAAGAAAGACTGGAAGTCGTATTTGAGGCGACCAACGAGGTAATACGCCCCAGCTTATTTGGCGTAATGATCATCACGATTGTCTATATTCCCATTTTTAGCTTAACAGGCGTAGAAGGCAAAATGTTCCACCCAATGGCGGCAACCGTCATACTGGCCTTATTGGCTGCGATGGTATTCTCTATCACATTGGTGCCCGCAGCGGTCGCGTTATTCATGTCAGGTAAGGTGAGTGAAAAAGAAAGTCCTGTCATAGTAGGCGCAAAATCGGTGTATCGCCCTGTATTATTGTGGGCGCTAAAACTCCGCTGGTTGGTCATGATTACAGCCTCTTTATTGGTGGTGGTAAGCGTGTGGTTAGGGATGCGTCTGGGTACTGAGTTTGTCCCTCAACTGGATGAAGGGGATATTGCCCTTCATGCCATGCGCGTGCCAGGCACTGGCATTGAACAAGCGGTGGATATGCAAAAACGGCTGGAGCAAACCATTATGCAATATCCACAAGTTCAAACAGTGTTTGCTAAAACCGGTACGGCGGAAGTCGCGACCGACGCTATGCCGCCCAATGTGACCGATACCTTTATGATGCTAAAACCACATGACCAATGGCCTAACCCTGAATTGTCCAAAGCAGAGTTTGTAGAGCAATTAGAGCGCGACTTACAAAACGTACCAGGCAATAACTATGAGTTTACCCAACCCATACAAATGCGCTTTAACGAGCTGATCAGCGGAGTGCGCGCTGATTTGGGTATTAAAATTTACGGTGATGATTTAACTACCTTGCGAAATACCGCCGTTAACATCTTGTCTGTTTTGCAAGATATACCAGGAGCCGCTGATGCACGTTTAGAGCAAGTAGATGAAATTCCCATTTTTACAGTCAACCCGAAACCTAATGCGTTGGCTCGGTACAATTTGGACGTCACTGACTCACAAATGTGGTTAAGTGCTTCCATTGGCGGTAAAGAAGCGGGGCTTATATTTGAAGGAGACAGGCGTTTTGAACTTATAGTGCGTTACCCTGAAGGTATTCGTAATAATTTAAATGCCCTGGGTAGCATTCCGATTATGACGGGTGAGGGGGCTTACGTCCCAATTTCAGAGGTTGCCCAACTTGAGTTTGCCAGCATACCCAGCCAAATTAGCCGAGAAAATGGTAAGCGCCGGATTGTCGTCACAGCCAATGTGCGTGATCGTGATTTGGGTTCATTTGTGAATGAAGCTAAACAACAGATTGCACAAAATGTCGACTTGCCTTCAGGTTATTGGTTGGATTACGGCGGTACATTTGAGCAACTAGAAAGTGCCAGTCAACGGTTGAGTCTTGTGGTACCCGCAACACTCTTTTTGATCCTGACATTACTGGTTATTGCGTTTGGTTCGTTTAAAGATGCACTGATTATTTTCACTGGCGTGCCGTTGGCGTTAACCGGTGGTTTCTTGGCGCTTTGGATAAGGGACATGCCGTTATCAATCTCTGCCGGAATAGGATTTATTGCATTATCAGGTATTGCGGTGCTCAATGGCCTGGTTATGTTGTCATTTATCCGGCAAAGACTGGACGAAACGGGCGACTTGATGAACTCGATTATTGATGGCGCATTGACACGTTTACGTCCGGTATTGATGACTGCACTGGTGGCAAGCCTTGGTTTTGTGCCCATGGCGCTCAACGTGGGTACTGGCGCAGAGGTGCAGCGACCATTAGCGACGGTCGTTATAGGGGGTATCATTTCCTCGACCTTGCTGACATTGTTGGTATTGCCAGTTCTATATAAGTTAGTTCACAGTAAATCCTCGGTTTAACAAACTGGGCTTTCTAATAGATGACGAAAGCCCTTATTTCAAATGTGATAATCAATTTTGAATTATTACTGTCTTTGCTAAGAATCCTAACGGCGAGATTCAGTATGGACTGGCAGTTACCCAAATCCTGGATTCTGGGTTCTGGGATACATACACCCTATGTCTAATACCCTTTAGTATTAGACATAGGGTGTAGGGGTAAGTTATAGTGTTGTCATCTTAACTTACAATCAAAACACACTTGGCCACCACTAAACCCACACCGTTGTTTCCTACGTATGCTGAGCTTGCAGAGCTCAGTCTGTCTGACTATCCTCAGCTAAGTTCATTCTTAGATAAGCAACCGACATGGATGAGACAGCACTGGGACTGGGCGAAAGAATATCTTTTATATATCGGACGCAACAAATCACAACACACGTATGTGCGATTTCGAAATGATATTGAGAAGTTTCTACTGTGGGTCTTCATGGTGGATAAGCAGCCAATAGATGACTTACGCAAAGCCGATATTTTACGTTACATTGATTTTTGTGTGGCGCCGCCGGTCAAATGGATAAGTACCCAGCTCCATGATCGATTTAGCCTTAAAAACGGTTACTTTGCTTCAAACCTTAAGTGGACACCGTTCAGGCAAACACCGCCCAAATACGATAAGGACAGAGTGCTCGATCCGAAAAAGTATCAACCGTCATTGCAGACCCTCGAATCTACCTTTGTGGCATTAAGTTCTTTTTACCGCCATCTCATCGATGAAGAAATTTGTTTCGGCAATCCCATTCCATTGGCGAAACGTGACTGTAAATATTTGATAAAAGACAGTCAGGTGAAGACGATCAGTCGATTAACGGAGCAGCAATGGCAGTATCTCTTAGATACCGCAGTTGAACTGGCAGATAACGACCCGCTTTTGGAACGCAACTTATTCGTTATTGCTACCATGAAAACCCTATTTCTGCGGCTTTCAGAGCTCTCAGAGCGCCAAGACTGGACACCGTTGATGAGTCATTTTTGGACAGATGAGGACAACAACTGGTGGTTTAAGGCCTATGGAAAAGGCAAAAAGATTAGAGATATCACGGTACCACCGGGTTATCTTACGTTTTTGAAACGATATAGAGAATGGCGTGGACTGTCACCGTTACCATCCAAAGGCGAGCAAACCGTTCTGGTTGAAAAAATTAGAGGACGCGGTGGTTTAACGAGTCGTCAAATCTCTAGGCTTGTTCAAAGCGTGTTCGATGCTGCATTTAATAAAATGAAAGCAGAACAAGGATTAGAAGCCGCACAAAAACTCAATGAAGCCACCACACATTATCTGCGTCATACCGGTGCCAGTATGGAGATTGAAAGAGATCGTCCATTGAAAGATTTATCTGAAGATTTGGGGCATTCTAGCAGTGCAACGACCGATACAGTTTATGTCCAGGTTGAACGAAAACGACGCGCGAAAAGTGGTAAAGCTCGTAAGGTGGAATAATCAATATTCTTCCGCTTTTTTGAATAACATTTATAAATTTTAGCTTTCAGGACTCAAGCATTGACTAGCTTTTACATTAACTTCAATTGTTCTTCACTCCTTAGCTACGATGGCTGACTATAACAAGTCATAAAAAGGAGAATTGAACGTATGCCATATGTAGGATAAAGGAGCGATTTCTAACCAGCATTTTAGTTTGAGTGGCTATTTATGAAACAACTTACGCTCCCACGTATCTATTGGAGATAAAGGGCCGGGACAATAATGTTCGAGAGTGCTGGATCCGGTTAATTTTGACCACAAATGTGGAATCGCTCGCATTTCGCAGCCAGGCGTCTTAATAGCAGCTGACAATAGGAATGAAACTCCTAAATGTCCGTATACGTATGTCATCCAGAGCATCGTAGATGCAGTTAAACCTGCGCCGAAAAAAGGCTGCTGATTTACTGCATCATATAAACTCGCTGCAAGGGAAATAAACCCAACAAAAAATTGAGGCCAGCGTTTAGCCTTTTTTGAGATACCGATGTCTATCACCGGTTTAAGTAAGTAAAAGCCGAGAATGACAGTGCATATGCTAACGAGATTTATCGGCCACCAACGTTGGATCATGCCGGGCACATCGTCCACAATTTGAATGACCAAGTCGATACAAATGACCCCGAGGCCCAATCTCACTAGCCGCCCTATAGGTCCTGGAGGTGAGAGAGTGCCGGGTTTGACAAAATCGTGTTCTGTCTGGTTATTCGCTTCCACAACAGTTGTCACTTTGTTGAATGGGAGGGCAAGCTACTGTGCCAAAGGAGCAATAAACGCAACAATCACCCGGCAGTGGTTTCAGTATTGTGTTACACCCCTCGCATTCGTAAAACCACTGGCAAGCATCAGTAGGCATTTGCTCGGTTTTTTGGTGCCCGCACTTGGGACATGAAATGGTGGAATCCAGTACTACACTCGACATTGTGGCCTCACAGGTTTAAGAAAATCGAAGACAGAAACTACTAACATCAGAATCAGTGCACCATAAAATAAGTAAGTGCTCCAGCCATATTGCCAAAGTGGATATAAGGTTAAAAGCACGGCAATTGGCCCCAGGATCGAGATAATTCCACGCAAGTGGTTTCTATGCAGCCACCAATTAGCGCCATTACCGAGTAAAGCAATCGATGCAAATATAGGAAGTAGCGTATTAATTGCCACACCTTCAAACTGAGACAAAAAACTTAAGCCTATAGTAGCACCAAAACTTCCTAGAACAGGGAAACAGGCAGCACAGCTGAGAGCTGAAAGCCATGTACCTGTCGAGCCTACTTTTTCTACGAGTGTTCCAAACATCAATTCACCTCATGTATTAGTGAACTAATTATAGGATCCGTACTTAGGTACGGAGTCAAGAGGTGTTATTCGTATAAGGAATCAAGTACAGGGCAATGGGACTTATCGTCATTCGAAGCACATTGGGGTTCTAGGGATTTTCCCCTCTAAAAAGACATAATCCTCTGTAGACCACACCAATAAATGGCTGCGGAGGTGGTTTACTTTCAGCTTGGAGCCTAATCATCCACTATCGGCCTTGTTATTTCGCCAATATTGGGCAATTTCCCAGTATTAGTGAAGTTATACGTTCCGCTTAAGTTGATATTTTGCCACGCAACGGGCGAAACAGCACGAGTGATACCCGCTTTCTCTTCATCTCCTCTCGCTTCAAAGTGTCCCAGCAGATGACTCAGTATCGCGGAGTTGAAGTAGATGATCGCGTTGGCAAGCAATCTTGCACATTCATTCCAGATAGCGATTTCACTCTCGTTTTTGCCTCGGAACTGATCGCCATTCACCGACGCAATAGCCCGTCTCAGGAAGTGCCACGCTTCTCCCCGGTTAAGGGCACGCTGAACGTACTGCCGCAAACTGGCATTGTCTATGTAATCCAGTAAATATTGCGCTTTGACCAGTCGATTATACTCCGTCAGCGCCTGTAATGTCGGGTGCCCCGAAGGATAACCAGACAACTTTCTTACCAGCATTGCCTGTGTCGTTCGCTTTGTCTGAAGTGACAGAACAATGCGCCTAATATCCTGCCATCCCGTTTCGATGACATTCGTCCTGATGGGCTTTTTCAGGGCAAGGTTGGTGCCGCCGTGTTCATTTTCAGTTACGTCAAACAGATCATTGATGACACTACTGAACTGCGCGTATCGCGGTGCAAAACTGTAACCGCATAGATCCAGTAAGGCGAAGTTAACATGATTGACACCGTGTGTATCTGTCGAGAGTACGTCAGGTTTGATTTCACTGCTGTTGGATTGTAACAGGTCATAAATATAGTGTGATTCGTGCTCGTTGGAACCGATGATCCGAGCATTGAGGGCGCTGTGGTTGGCCACCAGTGTCATGGCCGTGATCCCTTTGTTGGTGCCGAAATACTTAGAGGAGTACCGGGTTTTAAAGGTTTCCAGATGGGTTTCGAATTTCTGACCATCCGCACTGGCATGCAGCTGGTCCTCCTGAATATGGTAGTGGCGGAAGATGGGTAGCGCTGCAACCGCATTATTGATCACGTCGCTGGCGTCATGCAGCGTTTCAGGCCGGATATAGTTGGCCTGCACCGTACTCAGGTGTTCATAGCTTCGATCGGAGATCTGCGCCATGCCATACACACCACGGTGAGTGGCGTTGGCAATCAGAATGGCCAGTAAATCATCCTGATGAGTGAACCCTTGTTTTTGTATCGGAAGTACATGAGTCAGACATTTCATGAACCCGGTTTCGCGCTCTACATACCGCAGTACATCCGCGATACCGACCGGTTGCATTCGCTTAAAAAAGGGATTGTTGACCAGAGATGTAGCGCTTTTGGTCGGCAGACGCCAGCGGGTACCGGTACGATTTTTCATGATCACATTTCGATTGTCTCCCTCATCAATATGGAGAGCAACGTCTTTGAGTGCACTTTCCAGCCGGTGTTGTTTCTCCTGTAACAATAACTCTGCGGGCTGTTTTAGTCTGTCCAGTGTTGATGAGGCCAGCAAGGTATCCTGCGATGTCTGGGGGATCAGGTCGTCTTCCAGTGCGCGGTATTTGGTAACATTTGGCAAATAAATGCGTCCATTCAGTCGTGAGGTTAACTGCCGGTAGAGCAGCCATTCGTAACGTTGCGGGTTAACGTTATCCTGTTTAACCAACCATGGGAGGTGCTTTTTCGGGATGAGCGACGTATCCATCGTCTTCAGTGGTCCACCGAATGCGATTTCCGTCTGCATCTGTTGAAGTTGGGCGACGACGGCTTCTGAGCCTTTACCGGCCTCACATTCAAGGCACAAGAACACCTGCCTTAACAGTTGCTCCAGGAGATTGCATTGTTCATCGTAATGTTGCCACTGGTACTCTTCCACGGTCCGTTTCTGTTTTTTCAGGTAAAGGCAGAGGGTCTGGATATCCCTGTCATTCATGACCTTCAATGCCTGTTGTCTGACTACTGAGAAGGGTTGATTATCATCAATGTTCTCATCCACAAACAGATGCAGTAACTCTGCCGCTTTCGTGACATTGTCCGCGGCTGACTGCCAGGACAGGAACACTGCTTGTTGTGCAAAGGTGTTGGCAGCTTCTTGTTGCTTGCGGATATGGTAAATGAACCCATCAGTTAACCGTTCCAGTGCCAGTTGTATCCGCTCTGTCAGGTGACATAGCAACCATAGATGCTGCTGTGCGCGTTTGAATCGTTTGAGTTTACTACCGTAATAGTTGATGAGCTCACCGAAGTGTTGTCGATTTTTAAGAGACAGATTAAGCCCATCGATAACGCCATTGATTTGCGTGCGCCATGGCGCTAACTGATGATAAAGGGCAAGCTCTTTTTTAAGTTCAGGTACGGTCAGACTTTTTGCACCGCCTCTGAGCTGGTTCAGGCTTAGTCCGTCATCAATGGCTGTTATGCTGTCCAGAAAGACGTGAAGTTCAGGACTGGTGAGTTGATTAAGTTGGTGCGCCAGGTCTTTTCTGACCTGCTGCATCGCTCTGCTTATCAGTCTCTGGAGTACGGTGTACCTAGGGATAGCAATGCTGTGACTGGTTAGGAATTCAATAGCAGTATCAAAGAGGTAACGCGGCTCCAGCCAGGCATTGCCCACCTGAACAAGGTGGTCGAAAAGAGAATTGAAGTGCTGACTTTCGTCCCATTTGTGATAACCAGCAAGGTCTAATACTTTTGCGTAGAGTCGATCTTTTTGTTTTTGTGAGGGAGTGAATGGTCTGAGCCCCTTGCCGCCAAGCAGCTCTTTACTGATGAACATTAAATCCTTAG
>NZ_PVNP01000166.1 GCF_002993365.1 Marisediminitalea alba | reverse complement strand
TTATCGCCAGCGCATGCAAATAGAAGAAGGCTTTCGGGATATGAAAAGCACGCGCTTTGGTCTGGGGTATGAAAATAATCGCAGCACAACCAAGACACGCATTACTGTTCTGGTCTTGCTTACCACACTGGCTTCGTTAGTGGCTGTACTGTTGGGCATGCTATTAGTTGTCAGTAACAAGCATCGACGCTTTCAGGCAAATACCGAAACAAAATCCGTACTATCCTTTCACTTTCTTGGCTTGAGAGCTTTTAACACCTCAATGCGATTTACCCTGCATCAGTGGAAAAAGACGATCCGCTGGCTTGATGAACTCACCGCTGAAGCTTGCATGAGCAAGATTACATGCTAAATTCGTGGGGATCCCTCAGAATTTGGACTTTGATAATGAAAAAGGATAAACCATACATTGTTGTGGTTTAATATTGTTGTAACAACGGTAACTTTACTTATTTAATAGAAGAAAAAACAAAATCAATTAGCGATGTTTAAACTGGTATTCATTGATGGTCACTTTAATTAGATATAAAGTAAGTAAACAAAAAGTCAGTAAGGTAATTGATAACGTGTCTAAACGAACCATAAGTATGCGCGAATTCAAGTCCGAAGTGCACCACTCGCTAAATTAGGCAGCCTTGCGTAATTCATTGAATACCACTACAGGTTGCCTGAAGCCGAGGCACTTTCTTGGCCTGGCATTTAATGCCTGTTCAATCTCACTAATCTGCTTGTCTGTCACTGTTCGTAAATCGGTGCCTTTACGTATGTATTGACGTAGCAAACCGTTGAAGTTTTCATTCAGTCCACGCTCCCAAGATGAATACGGATTCGCGAAGTAGATGTCGGTTTTCAGCTTCTCTGCGACCAGCTCATGGTCACAGAATTCGCTGCCGTTGTCCGCCGTGATAGTACGAACATGACCTCGATATTTCCACAGCATACCAACCATAGCTCGGGCCACATCTGCCGCACTTTTTGCTGGTACTTTCCGAATCAGATACAGCTTACTTTTTCGCTCAACCAGGCTAACAATCGCGCCCGTTCCTTGCTTGCCCAGAACC
The DNA here is from genome assembly GCF_002993365.1 of Marisediminitalea alba. Lineage (GTDB taxonomy): Bacteria > Pseudomonadota > Gammaproteobacteria > Enterobacterales > Alteromonadaceae > Alteromonas > Alteromonas alba. The sequence goes on along the minus strand of NZ_PVNP01000166.1, from coordinate 7,543 downwards.
GTATCAACTTCCCAGTCGCCGAACCGCTTCTTCTTGTTCACGATGGCTGGACGATGCTCTATACCAACGCGATTCGGGATAATTACTCGCTTCGCGCGATTACCTTTACGGTATCTTCGGTGGCTCTGGCGCAGTTGTTTATACAACTTCCCACCACGTAATTTATCTCGCTGGACATAACCATAAATCCACTCGTGACTGACGTTATGGCCGATGATTTTACCGACACCAGCAATTTGCTCAGGACTCCACTTTTCGTTAAGGCCGAACTCTACAAAGGTAACCGTCAGTTCAGATATCCTAAACTTTGCGGCCTGACATCGTCGTTTTACAGACTTTGCCTGAGCCACTTCCGGCAAGTAATGGCTATCTCTAATTCGATTGCGATTTACTTCCCGGCTGATAGTGCTGTGACTCACTCTCAGACGCTTTCCAATCTCACGATAACTGAAACCCTCGCGTAGGTAGGCTTCGATCTGGTATCGTTGTCCCTCGATCAACTGCTTGTAACTCATGGTAACTACTCTTGTTTTTTGGCGATTACAGAGTACCACCAACAGGCAGTTGATCTCTCCTCACCGTTTAACCATGAGTGGTGCACTTATTATCTGAATTCGGGTGTTGGCTAAAGAACTGAGTGTAAATGTCGAAACAATTCGCTTTTATGAACGCAAAGGCTTAATTAAACAACCACCAAAGCCTATGCAGGGCTATAGACATTACCCGAAAGAAACGGTAAATAGAATACATTTTATCAAGCGTTCTCAAGAATTAGGTTTTACGCTAAATGAGATTGAAGGGTTACTTGCGTTAAACGATAGTCCATGTAGTAAAGTACAAGAATTAGCTAATAAAAAACTGATCGCAGTACAAAAAAAGATGGCTGACTTGTTGTTGTTAGAACACGCTTTGGAAGAACATTTAGGACAATGCCAAAATAATGATGACGATAGCCACTGCCCAATAATTGATTCGTTGCAACCGAAGTAAATGATTCACTTAACTACCATTTCCCACTAAAACAGCATATCCAATTTTACTTCTGCGCCTTAATTCAAGTTAGCTTATTCCCCGTATCTGTCGTAGCAGATTATCAAAGATAAATTTTTTATAAATCACCCTTGACTCCGTACTTAGGTACATGCAATACACTTGCATTATCACTTAATGAGGTATCTATATGAATCAAAAAAAATCAAACCTTCCAATGATAGGAGGCATCATAGCAGCATTAGGCGCAGGCGTATGCTGTGTAGGTCCTTTGCTCCTGTTATTACTTGGGGTAAGTGGCTCATGGATTGGTAATTTAACTGCATTTGAACCCTATAGGCCATTATTTATCGCATTTGTAGTGTTGTTGTTTGGCTACTCAGGTTGGAAAATTTACCGTCCTGTAGAAGAGTGTGAGCCGGGAACGGCCTGTGCAATTCCTAAGAAACAGCAACAACGAAAAGTCATTTTCTGGCTGAGCGCTATAGTTGCGACAATTTTAGTGACCAGTAATTATTGGATACTTTTGTTTGCTTAATATACAGATCAAGAAATTTATAACATTTTAAAATTTGGAGCTAATTATGAAAAAATTATTATTAACCGCACTGCTTTCACTTTCTAGTTTTGGTGCTTTTGCTGAAGTAAAAACAGTTACACTGGAAGTGCCAACGATGAACTGTGCGACATGTCCAATCACAGTTAAAAAGTCATTAGAAAATGTTGATGGCGTTGAAAATGCGAAAGTTACCTACAAGCCTAAGCTAGCTGTTGTTTCTTTTGATGACACTAAAACCAACATCAATGCATTAATTGCAGCGACTACCAACGCTGGCTACCCTTCAAATTTAAAAAGTGAAAATAAGTAATGTTTAGCCCCTTAGAACTAGTTACGCGTATCGGAGATAAAGCAGGCTCTATAGGTGCACTTGTTTCGGCAATGGGATGCGCCATGTGTTTTCCCGCGATAGCTAGTCTTGGTGCGGCAATTGGGATGGGATTTCTTAGTCAGTGGGAAGGGGTATTTATCAATACGTTGTTACCACTGTTTGCAGTATTAGCGCTGGCAATGAATATCTTAGGCTGGTTTAGCCATCGTCAATGGTACCGTAGTTTTATCGGTTCAATTGGCCCCATTTTGGTTTTACTCTCTTTATACCCTTGGTTCCAGTACGGGTGGAGTTCATACGTTACTTATACGGGGCTAGGACTAATGGTTGCTGTATCAATTTGGGACATGGTTTCTCCTGCGAATAAACGCTGTGATGATGAAACTTGTACCGCTTAACTTTTTTAGAGGAATAAAATATGTCAACGAATAGTTGTTGCTCGTCAAATGACATCCAGCCAGAACAATTACATGTAGCCATTATTGGTAGTGGTTCAGGGGCCTTTGCCAGTGCGATTAAAGCAGCAGAAGGCGGAGCAAGAGTTACTATCATTGAAGGAGCCGATGTAATCGGAGGTTGCTGTGTAAATGTCGGCTGTGTTCCTTCAAAAATATTGATCCGTGCTGCGCAATTAGCGCATCAGCAACGTACTAACCCGTTTGATGGTTTAGAAAATATTCAGCCACAACTTAGCCGCTCCTTATTAGCACATCAGCAAAACGCTCGCGTCGAAGAACTACGCGATGCTAAATATCAACGTATTTTAGAGAGTAATCCCGCGCTATCTTTACTTAAAGGTTATGCACGTTTTAAAAATCAAAATACCTTGCTAGTTCACAAGTCTGATGGTAGTGAAGAAGAGCTGGTTGCAGATCGCATTTTAATTGCAACAGGCTCTACACCAAGCATTCCGCCAATTAAGGGTTTAGTTGATACACCTTATTGGACATCAACAGAAGCCTTATTTGCAGAAGAGTTACCGAGTAGTCTAGTTGTCATCGGCTCCTCCGTTGTTGCTCTGGAAATTGCGCAAGCTTATGCCCGTTTAGGTAGCCGTGTGACAATTCTAGCCAGACATACCCTTTTATATGCTGAAGATCCGTTATTAGGTGAAAAACTGGCAGAGTGCTTTGAAAAAGAAGGTATTAGGGTACTTAATAATACGCAAGCAAGTCATGTTTCTTATGATAGCAATGGTTTTTCATTGGAAACTAACGAAGGAACATTAATCGCTGAAAAATTGCTTATCTCTACGGGTCGCCATGCAAATACTGGAAAGCTTGGTTTAGAAAATGTTGGTGTTGAAACAGATAAAAGTGGTGCCATTGTTGTTAATAGTATGATGGAAACATCAACAGCTAACATTTATGCCGCTGGAGATTGCTCCAATATGCCACAATTTGTTTATGTTGCTGCTGCTGCCGGAAGTAGGGCTGGAATTAATATGACAGGTGGAAATGCGCAACTCGACTTATCTACCATGCCTGCTGTTATATTCACCGACCCACAAGTTGCTACGGTAGGTCTAACCGAAGTACAAGCTTCAGCGGTAGGAATAAATACGATAAGTCGTGTACTTGATATGGAAAACGTACCAAGAGCTTTAGCAAATTTTGAAACGGATGGTTTTATCAAGTTGGTAGCTGAAGAATCCACGGGAAAACTGATAGGCGCACAAATTTTAGCCCATGAAGGCGGAGAACTGATTCAAAGTGCGGCTCTTGCTATTCATAATAAAATGACAGTCGAAGAATTGGCAGGTCAACTATTTCCGTATTTGACGATGGTTGAAGGATTGAAGTTATGCGCTCAAACCTTTAGCAAAGACGTTAAAGAGCTATCTTGCTGCGCAGGGTAATCATTTAACGGTAATGTACTTACAGAAATGTTAATGGAGTGCCAATTGATTGAATGTAATCAAGATATCTTAAGGCATTCCATTAACAACACAAATTGGAAGCATGCTAAATCATGATTAAATCTAAGGTTGAAAACATTCCTGTTGGTGAAGTCAGTTTTTTGACAGAGATACCTGACATCAATAAGTTCATTAGTAGTGATGATGATGCGTTGGATTTTCCTTTGAGTATTTCTCAACTGGCACTAGCTGCACAAACATCTGTCCATACGGTAAGAAATTATGTTCTTGAGAACTTAGTACACTGCGAAGAAAAAACTAAGTCAGGCCATTCACTTTACGGCTTATGTGCATTAAAGAGATTAAAGTTCATTCGAGCAGCAAGGGCGGCAGGTCTTCTTGTAGTTGATATCAAGCCATTACTAATGGCAATAGATGCAGGAGAAAGAAAAGTTCCTGAAGACATCCAAAAGCTGCTACTTACTAAAATCGAGCATAGAAAAGTATTTTTAAATCTAGTAACAAACCAAATTGAAGAGTTTTGCAATTAGAACAATTATAGAACAGTTCATGGCTCGACTAAAAACTTGTTAGCTTATCTGTTTTCTATCAATGTTAGCTTGTATATATCAAGCATATAGAATATCAACACCTCCAATTTTTAATGGCACTTTGATGCGCAGTACCTTTTGAATTAGAAATACAAACAGATGGCATTCTTTAACTTATTGATTCTACATCACTAAGTAAACCAGCTAAGTCGATTTCTTTGCGGTCTTTATTAAAGGCATATTCCCCATTTAGATTAATGTGTTGCCAAGCAACAGGTGAAAGCCGAGAAATAACATCAACCACATCTTGCCTACCGTTCCTCTCTTGGATTTGTAAAAATGCCGATAGTAACGCGGAATTATAATAAATAATGCAATTTGAAATGAGTCGAGCACAATCGTTCCATTGTGGGGTTCTAGGGATTTTCCCCTCTAAAAAGACATAATCCTCTGTAGACCACACCAATAAATGGCTGCGGAGGTGGTTTACTTTCAGCTTGGAGCCTAATCATCCACTATCGGCCTTGTTATTTCGCCAATATTGGGCAATTTCCCAGTATTAGTGAAGTTATACGTTCCGCTTAAGTTGATATTTTGCCACGCAACGGGCGAAACAGCACGAGTGATACCCGCTTTCTCTTCATCTCCTCTCGCTTCAAAGTGTCCCAGCAGATGACTCAGTATCGCGGAGTTGAAGTAGATGATCGCGTTGGCAAGCAATCTTGCACATTCATTCCAGATAGCGATTTCACTCTCGTTTTTGCCTCGGAACTGATCGCCATTCACCGACGCAATAGCCCGTCTCAGGAAGTGCCACGCTTCTCCCCGGTTAAGGGCACGCTGAACGTACTGCCGCAAACTGGCATTGTCTATGTAATCCAGTAAATATTGCGCTTTGACCAGTCGATTATACTCCGTCAGCGCCTGTAATGTCGGGTGCCCCGAAGGATAACCAGACAACTTTCTTACCAGCATTGCCTGTGTCGTTCGCTTTGTCTGAAGTGACAGAACAATGCGCCTAATATCCTGCCATCCCGTTTCGATGACATTCGTCCTGATGGGCTTTTTCAGGGCAAGGTTGGTGCCGCCGTGTTCATTTTCAGTTACGTCAAACAGATCATTGATGACACTACTGAACTGCGCGTATCGCGGTGCAAAACTGTAACCGCATAGATCCAGTAAGGCGAAGTTAACATGATTGACACCGTGTGTATCTGTCGAGAGTACGTCAGGTTTGATTTCACTGCTGTTGGATTGTAACAGGTCATAAATATAGTGTGATTCGTGCTCGTTGGAACCGATGATCCGAGCATTGAGGGCGCTGTGGTTGGCCACCAGTGTCATGGCCGTGATCCCTTTGTTGGTGCCGAAATACTTAGAGGAGTACCGGGTTTTAAAGGTTTCCAGATGGGTTTCGAATTTCTGACCATCCGCACTGGCATGCAGCTGGTCCTCCTGAATATGGTAGTGGCGGAAGATGGGTAGCGCTGCAACCGCATTATTGATCACGTCGCTGGCGTCATGCAGCGTTTCAGGCCGGATATAGTTGGCCTGCACCGTACTCAGGTGTTCATAGCTTCGATCGGAGATCTGCGCCATGCCATACACACCACGGTGAGTGGCGTTGGCAATCAGAATGGCCAGTAAATCATCCTGATGAGTGAACCCTTGTTTTTGTATCGGAAGTACATGAGTCAGACATTTCATGAACCCGGTTTCGCGCTCTACATACCGCAGTACATCCGCGATACCGACCGGTTGCATTCGCTTAAAAAAGGGATTGTTGACCAGAGATGTAGCGCTTTTGGTCGGCAGACGCCAGCGGGTACCGGTACGATTTTTCATGATCACATTTCGATTGTCTCCCTCATCAATATGGAGAGCAACGTCTTTGAGTGCACTTTCCAGCCGGTGTTGTTTCTCCTGTAACAATAACTCTGCGGGCTGTTTTAGTCTGTCCAGTGTTGATGAGGCCAGCAAGGTATCCTGCGATGTCTGGGGGATCAGGTCGTCTTCCAGTGCGCGGTATTTGGTAACATTTGGCAAATAAATGCGTCCATTCAGTCGTGAGGTTAACTGCCGGTAGAGCAGCCATTCGTAACGTTGCGGGTTAACGTTATCCTGTTTAACCAACCATGGGAGGTGCTTTTTCGGGATGAGCGACGTATCCATCGTCTTCAGTGGTCCACCGAATGCGATTTCCGTCTGCATCTGTTGAAGTTGGGCGACGACGGCTTCTGAGCCTTTACCGGCCTCACATTCAAGGCACAAGAACACCTGCCTTAACAGTTGCTCCAGGAGATTGCATTGTTCATCGTAATGTTGCCACTGGTACTCTTCCACGGTCCGTTTCTGTTTTTTCAGGTAAAGGCAGAGGGTCTGGATATCCCTGTCATTCATGACCTTCAATGCCTGTTGTCTGACTACTGAGAAGGGTTGATTATCATCAATGTTCTCATCCACAAACAGATGCAGTAACTCTGCCGCTTTCGTGACATTGTCCGCGGCTGACTGCCAGGACAGGAACACTGCTTGTTGTGCAAAGGTGTTGGCAGCTTCTTGTTGCTTGCGGATATGGTAAATGAACCCATCAGTTAACCGTTCCAGTGCCAGTTGTATCCGCTCTGTCAGGTGACATAGCAACCATAGATGCTGCTGTGCGCGTTTGAATCGTTTGAGTTTACTACCGTAATAGTTGATGAGCTCACCGAAGTGTTGTCGATTTTTAAGAGACAGATTAAGCCCATCGATAACGCCATTGATTTGCGTGCGCCATGGCGCTAACTGATGATAAAGGGCAAGCTCTTTTTTAAGTTCAGGTACGGTCAGACTTTTTGCACCGCCTCTGAGCTGGTTCAGGCTTAGTCCGTCATCAATGGCTGTTATGCTGTCCAGAAAGACGTGAAGTTCAGGACTGGTGAGTTGATTAAGTTGGTGCGCCAGGTCTTTTCTGACCTGCTGCATCGCTCTGCTTATCAGTCTCTGGAGTACGGTGTACCTAGGGATAGCAATGCTGTGACTGGTTAGGAATTCAATAGCAGTATCAAAGAGGTAACGCGGCTCCAGCCAGGCATTGCCCACCTGAACAAGGTGGTCGAAAAGAGAATTGAAGTGCTGACTTTCGTCCCATTTGTGATAACCAGCAAGGTCTAATACTTTTGCGTAGAGTCGATCTTTTTGTTTTTGTGAGGGAGTGAATGGTCTGAGCCCCTTGCCGCCAAGCAGCTCTTTACTGATGAACATTAAATCCTTAG
>NZ_PVNP01000165.1 GCF_002993365.1 Marisediminitalea alba | reverse complement strand
GGCGGGAGGTGTTAAGGTGATAGATAAAGTCTTTCATATTCAGAATGTTAACGCCTATCACAGCCGTCTGAAAGCGTGGATGAAACGGTTTCACGGAGTAGCCACAAAATACTTGGAACACTACCTGGGTTGGTTCAGGTTTATGGATAATCCAGAAAACCTTAACGAAAACAGGCTCTTTTCGATTCAACAACAGTTAATCCGAACATAGCCAATTAAATACTCAGCTTATGAATATTTCAGTTACGCTTCAGGTTGATTTAACCTCAGCCCCTTCACAAATTATTGTGCTCGCTATTATTAATAATTGGCGGGTTTGATTGTGCGTTACTAGAATCATCAAAACCCGCCGCAAAGGCGGGTTTTTAGTTTATGGCTGAACTACCGTTTAGGTCATTGTTTTACGATAAGTCTTCATAAGACTTTGAAATATATAAAAACTTCTTATCTATCAATTAGCGTTAAGGCTATTAGGAATTGGAAATAACTAATTATAGTCATCGGGGTTAAACTCAATGATCCTAGTTAGATTGCCTGCAACTTTCAGTTGAGCATCTGACAATGTCTGATCTGTATGCTTTTGCAGTGTTAAAGACTTATTTTTCGTTACTTCACAAGTAAGAATATCTCCGAGCTTAAGCATTAGTTCGTCACACATATTATCCGGAAGTGGGATTTCACCATTTTTACTTACGATGTATTGGTATGACATAGTTGTTGAGTCCTCAGTTAAATACATTCTTGTTTTGAGCGAAGTGTTGTTATTCTACTTTGGCTTTTCCTAAACAAAACCCTAAATTTCCGTATAGTGAACGAGAGCCGACCAAAATGCCAAAGTCTTCAAGAACAATTGGAGTGTTAGCCCGAGAGTTGAACCTTAACGTAGAAACCATTCGTTTTTACGAAAGGAAGGGCCTGACAGCGCAACCTGACAAGCCTGCCAATGGATTTCGGGTGTACCCGGATTCCGTGTTGAAACAACTCAAATTTATCACCAAAGCGAAAACACTTGGGTTCACACTAGACGAAATCAGAAGCTTGCTGACCTTGACAGATATGCCATGTGGGGAAATGGCAAACCTGGCCGAGAAAAAGCTAAGTCTGGTTGATAAGAAAATTGCAGCGTTGGCTCGGTTAAAAACTGGGTTGCAAGATGCTGTAAACCAATGTGGGGTTCTAGGGATTTTCCCCTCTAAAAAGACATAATTCTCTGTAGACCACACCAATAAATGGCTGCGGAGGTGGGTTACTACTTATAAGTGTGGCAAATTAGGTAAATATCGTACATTTAATACGGAACAGCCCTGATATGGCCATCAAAAACGAAATTACTATTCTCACGAGAGCAGAACAGGCAAATCTTTATTCCCCACCCATTTTTTCAATCGAAGAACAACGTCTGTACTTTTCTCTGAACGATGCGGAATTGGCAGTTTTTCGGTCAATTCGTCTCAGAGCTCATAGATGTTACTTTGTCGCGATTTTGGGATACTTCAAATCAAAGCCCGTCATCCTAGATATCGCTTACTCGCAGGTTTCTAAGGATTTAATGTTCATCAGTAAAGAGCTGCTTGGCGGCAAGGGGCTCAGACCATTCACTCCCTCACAAAAACAAAAAGATCGACTCTACGCAAAAGTATTAGACCTTGCTGGTTATCACAAATGGGACGAAAGTCAGCACTTCAATTCTCTTTTCGACCACCTTGTTCAGGTGGGCAATGCCTGGCTGGAGCCGCGTTACCTCTTTGATACTGCTATTGAATTCCTAACCAGTCACAGCATTGCTATCCCTAGGTACACCGTACTCCAGAGACTGATAAGCAGAGCGATGCAGCAGGTCAGAAAAGACCTGGCGCACCAACTTAATCAACTCACCAGTCCTGAACTTCACGTCTTTCTGGACAGCATAACAGCCATTGATGACGGACTAAGCCTGAACCAGCTCAGAGGCGGTGCAAAAAGTCTGACCGTACCTGAACTTAAAAAAGAGCTTGCCCTTTATCATCAGTTAGCGCCATGGCGCACGCAAATCAATGGCGTTATCGATGGGCTTAATCTGTCTCTTAAAAATCGACAACACTTCGGTGAGCTCATCAACTATTACGGTAGTAAACTCAAACGATTCAAACGCGCACAGCAGCATCTATGGTTGCTATGTCACCTGACAGAGCGGATACAACTGGCACTGGAACGGTTAACTGATGGGTTCATTTACCATATCCGCAAGCAACAAGAAGCTGCCAACACCTTTGCACAACAAGCAGTGTTCCTGTCCTGGCAGTCAGCCGCGGACAATGTCACGAAAGCGGCAGAGTTACTGCATCTGTTTGTGGATGAGAACATTGATGATAATCAACCCTTCTCAGTAGTCAGACAACAGGCATTGAAGGTCATGAATGACAGGGATATCCAGACCCTCTGCCTTTACCTGAAAAAACAGAAACGGACCGTGGAAGAGTACCAGTGGCAACATTACGATGAACAATGCAATCTCCTGGAGCAACTGTTAAGGCAGGTGTTCTTGTGCCTTGAATGTGAGGCCGGTAAAGGCTCAGAAGCCGTCGTCGCCCAACTTCAACAGATGCAGACGGAAATCGCATTCGGTGGACCACTGAAGACGATGGATACGTCGCTCATCCCGAAAAAGCACCTCCCATGGTTGGTTAAACAGGATAACGTTAACCCGCAACGTTACGAATGGCTGCTCTACCGGCAGTTAACCTCACGACTGAATGGACGCATTTATTTGCCAAATGTTACCAAATACCGCGCACTGGAAGACGACCTGATCCCCCAGACATCGCAGGATACCTTGCTGGCCTCATCAACACTGGACAGACTAAAACAGCCCGCAGAGTTATTGTTACAGGAGAAACAACACCGGCTGGAAAGTGCACTCAAAGACGTTGCTCTCCATATTGATGAGGGAGACAATCGAAATGTGATCATGAAAAATCGTACCGGTACCCGCTGGCGTCTGCCGACCAAAAGCGCTACATCTCTGGTCAACAATCCCTTTTTTAAGCGAATGCAACCGGTCGGTATCGCGGATGTACTGCGGTATGTAGAGCGCGAAACCGGGTTCATGAAATGTCTGACTCATGTACTTCCGATACAAAAACAAGGGTTCACTCATCAGGATGATTTACTGGCCATTCTGATTGCCAACGCCACTCACCGTGGTGTGTATGGCATGGCGCAGATCTCCGATCGAAGCTATGAACACCTGAGTACGGTGCAGGCCAACTATATCCGGCCTGAAACGCTGCATGACGCCAGCGACGTGATCAATAATGCGGTTGCAGCGCTACCCATCTTCCGCCACTACCATATTCAGGAGGACCAGCTGCATGCCAGTGCGGATGGTCAGAAATTCGAAACCCATCTGGAAACCTTTAAAACCCGGTACTCCTCTAAGTATTTCGGCACCAACAAAGGGATCACGGCCATGACACTGGTGGCCAACCACAGCGCCCTCAATGCTCGGATCATCGGTTCCAACGAGCACGAATCACACTATATTTATGACCTGTTACAATCCAACAGCAGTGAAATCAAACCTGACGTACTCTCGACAGATACACACGGTGTCAATCATGTTAACTTCGCCTTACTGGATCTATGCGGTTACAGTTTTGCACCGCGATACGCGCAGTTCAGTAGTGTCATCAATGATCTGTTTGACGTAACTGAAAATGAACACGGCGGCACCAACCTTGCCCTGAAAAAGCCCATCAGGACGAATGTCATCGAAACGGGATGGCAGGATATTAGGCGCATTGTTCTGTCACTTCAGACAAAGCGAACGACACAGGCAATGCTGGTAAGAAAGTTGTCTGGTTATCCTTCGGGGCACCCGACATTACAGGCGCTGACGGAGTATAATCGACTGGTCAAAGCGCAATATTTACTGGATTACATAGACAATGCCAGTTTGCGGCAGTACGTTCAGCGTGCCCTTAACCGGGGAGAAGCGTGGCACTTCCTGAGACGGGCTATTGCGTCGGTGAATGGCGATCAGTTCCGAGGCAAAAACGAGAGTGAAATCGCTATCTGGAATGAATGTGCAAGATTGCTTGCCAACGCGATCATCTACTTCAACTCCGCGATACTGAGTCATCTGCTGGGACACTTTGAAGCGAGAGGAGATGAAGAGAAAGCGGGTATCACTCGTGCTGTTTCGCCCGTTGCGTGGCAAAATATCAACTTAAGCGGAACGTATAACTTCACTAATACTGGGAAATTGCCCAATATTGGCGAAATAACAAGGCCGATAGTGGATGATTAGGCTCCAAGCTGAAAGTAAACCACCTCCGCAGCCATTTATTGGTGTGGTCTACAGAGGATTATGTCTTTTTAGAGGGGAAAATCCCTAGAACCCCA
>NZ_PVNP01000164.1 GCF_002993365.1 Marisediminitalea alba | reverse complement strand
ATGATGCATCATCGAGGAGCCCCACGTATGCAACACCATAGTGGTGCCAACCTCAGCGCCTAAATGTCGCGTATCACCGGCAATGGTCAGTAGCGTTTGTGATGCGGCTTTAAACAACAGCTGATACATCTGTGCTTTGTTGTAAAAGGCCAGTTGTGCTACCTCACCAGGTAAGGTAAACACCACATGGTAGTACTCTACGGGTAACAACTGCTGCTCTCTGGCTGCAAACCAGCGTTTGGCGCTTGACCCCTGGCACTTCGGACAGTGACGATTACGGCAGGAGTTATATGCGATGGCATCGGTATGACAGTGTTCGCAGTGCAGGTGATGAGCACCTAATTGGGCACTTCGACAACGCTCAATGGCTGACATCACTTTCAGTTGCGCTAAGCTTAAATGCCTATGCTGAGCGCTTTTATACTGCGTACCAGACAGACGAAACACATCCGCCACCTCAAGCGGTGGCCGTGAACAACTCGACATAACGTCACGCTCACAATGCCAGTGTATCTAACGGACTCACCACCTCACGCAAGAGTTTACTGGCGACTTGTGCATACAGCGCAGTGGTTTCCAGTTTACTATGCCCCAACAGCGTTTGAATGATACGAATATCGACTTTATCTTCCAGTAAGTGCGTGGCGAAACTGTGCCGTAAGGTGTGCATGGAGACTTTTTTATTCAGTCCTGCATCCAGACACGCAGATTGGCAGGCCCGACTGAGTTGGCGGGTGCCAATAGGGTTTAACGGATTCTGCCCTGGGAACAACCACCCTCCCGGTAGCATTAGGTGATGCGCTTTGGCATGTTTGTACCATTGGCGAAGTGTACTCAACAGCATTGGCGATAACATTGCCATTCTGTCTTTCTTCCCTTTACCTTGCTCAACGCGCAATAGCATGCGAGAACTGTCGATATCCGTCAC
>NZ_PVNP01000163.1 GCF_002993365.1 Marisediminitalea alba | reverse complement strand
CAAATTAATGTTCAACATGACTTTATTGATGTGATATTTCTGACTGTGAGTGCAGTCCTTTCTGGAGCAGAGGGTTGGAGCGATATAGAAGTGTTTGGTCGAGATAAACTTGATTGGTTGCGCCAATACCGTCCCTTTGAAAACGGCATTCCTGTTGACGATACCATTGCCCGAATTGTCCGAGTAATATGCCCTGAACAATTAAATAAAGCCTTTATGAATTGGGTGAATGAAGTGCGTGTTGAAACGGGTAAGCCTCAAATTGCCATCGACGGTAAGACACTTCGTCATTCCTACGATGGCGATAAGCAAACGGCATTACATAGCATTACCGCCTGGAGCAAAGATGCAGGTTTAGTGCTTGCGCAACTGAAGTCATCGGGCAAGAAAAATGAGAATGCTTCGGTATTGGACCTACTCGACACGCTTAATATTAAAGGCGCTCTTATCAGTGCAGATGCCATGAACTCTCAGAAAAAGATAGTCGAGAAAATCAGCTCGGAGAACGCAGATTATGTGCTCTGCATCAAAAATAACCACAAACAACTACGCGATGAAATTGCCGCCTATTTCCATAAGGTAGAGAGGGATAATCCCGCTTGGATTGCCTGTAATGAACAGACTGATTCTGGCCATGGACGAATTGAAGTACGCCGGTGCCAGCAACTAAGAGTCAGTGAGTGGATAAGTGAAGCACAGCACTGGAAAGGTATACGCAGTGTTATCAAAATAGAACGAGAGCGCCACCTTAAAGACAAAGAGGTGAGCACTGAAACGCAATATTACATCAGTTCACTGGATATTGACCCCGTTGCGGTCAACCAGGCTATCCGAGCACACTGGGAAGTCGAAAATAAAGTCCACTGGGTGTTAGACGTGACGTTCAAAGAAGATGATAGCCGAATACGCAAAGAGGACGGAGCGGAAAATGTCGGAGTGATTAGGCGGTTTTGTTTGAATATGGCTCGTTTACACCCCAAGAAAGCCAGCATGAGAAGCAAACTCAAAATGGCTGGCTGGGCCGATGAATTCAGAGCAGAGCTTATTTTTGGGTAAAAGTATGCGGTTGCCCTGTCACTATTACGAGGATTAACGGCTATAACAAAGTGAGAATAAAATGATTACCAATAAATAATAGCTTCTCCCAAAGAGAAAAAGCCAAAAATTTTAAAGTAAATATCCAATCTTTCTAGTTACAGAATGACCTAAAATACACTTATCACTATTAAGCATAGCTAAGCAATTATTATTGAAGCTTTTTCCCAATTCATCAAATATTTAATGAATACTAAAGCTAAGTAGCAACTAGGGCGACTCTGTTGTTTTTTCGGGTTAGGGATATTCGCCTATGTTTTAAAACGCCAGTGCTAAAGCTTCGGCAACGCGGATTCCGTCGATACCTGCCGACCAGATACCACCTGCGTAACCTGCGCCCTCGCCTGCCGGATACAGGCCCTTAACGTTAACGCTTTGATAGTCTTTATCCCGTTTAATACATACCGGTGACGAGGTGCGGGTTTCTACACCGGTGAGGGTGCCATCGGCTTTAGCGAAGCCTTTAATCTGGCGGTCGAACGCCGGGATGGCCTCGCGAATAGCCTGAGTGACATAATCCGGCACCACTTTGCTCAGATCGGTTAAGGTAACGCCTGGTGTATAGGATGGGGTAACTTCGCCCAATTCCGCGCTGGGTTTACCCGCCAGAAAATCACCAATTAACTGCCCGGGGGCGTTGTAATTCTCACCGCCGGCTTTAAACGCCAGTTCCTCAAGACGGCGCTGTAATTCAATGCCTGCCAGTGGGTGGCCAGGATAGTCCTGTTCCGGCGTGATCCCCACTACAATGGCGCTGTTTGCGTTGCGCTCGTGCCGGGAATACTGGCTCATACCATTAGTGACCACGCGGCCAGGCTCTGAAGCCGCCGCAACCACCGTACCGCCGGGGCACATACAGAAGCTATAAACGGTACGGCCATTTTTGCAGTGATGCACCAGTTTGTAATCTGCCGCGCCCAGAATAGGGTTACCGGCATTATCACCAAACCGGCAGCGATCAATCATGCTCTGCTCGTGTTCAATGCGAAAGCCAATGGAAAATGGCTTGGCTTCAATGTACACGCCCTGCTCATACAGGTTCTGAAAAGTATCCCGGGCGCTGTGCCCCAGGGCCAGGATAACCTGTTTACACGCCAGATAATCGCCGTCGGATAAATGCAGGCCTTTCACAGCGAACTGGCCGTCTTGTTCATCCAGATCCAATTTTTCGACCCGGGTAGAGAAGCGAATTTCGCCGCCGAGGTCGATAATCTGCTGGCGCATTTTCTCTACCATGCTCACCAGTTTGAACGTGCCGATATGCGGTTTGCTAACATATAAAATTTCTTCCGGCGCGCCGGCCTCAACAAACTCATGCAGTACTTTGCGGCCGTAATGTTTGCGGTCTTTCACCTGGCTGTACAGCTTACCGTCTGAGAACGTACCGGCGCCGCCTTCACCAAACTGCACGTTAGATTCCGGGTTAAGCGGCTGCTTGCGCCAGAAGCCGAAGGTATCTTTAGTGCGCTCGCGCACGGCTTTACCACGCTCCAGCACAATCGGCTTAAAACCCATCTGCGCCAGAATAAGCGCCGCAAAAATCCCACACGGACCAAGCCCTACCACTACCGGGCGGTGAGTCAGGTTTTCCGGGGCCTGGGCAACAAACTTGTAGGTCATATCAGGGGTAACGCGAACCTGGGTGTCTTTAGCAAACTTAGCCAGCAAATCCGCCTCACTGTTTACCTCTACGTCCACCGTGTAGATCAACTGAATATCCCGGTTATTGCGCGCATCGTAACCGCGTTTAAACACGTTAATGTTTAACAGGTCATCGGCGGCAATCGCCAGTTTACTGATAATCGCTGCAGCCAGGGCAGAGTCATCGTGATCGAGGGGAAGTTTTATATCGGTTAAACGCAACATGAGGGAGGATCCTGGTTCGCCGGACAGCCTATCTGTCAGAGCGGCTATAGTTTAATGCAGTTGCTGGCAATCCGGTAGCCATTGTGGCCATTTGTCTTTAGATCGGGCTGCAGAACCCTTATAATTGCAAACAAATTGATTCACGCACCAACCTATCATGACCTTTGTAGTGACCGACAACTGCGTAAAATGCAAATACACCGACTGTGTGGCCGTGTGCCCGGTAGACGCGTTTTTTGAAGGACCGAACTTTTTGGCCATCGACCCGGCTATCTGCATTGATTGTGCGCTGTGTGTACCGGAATGTCCGGCCGAGGCCATTATTCAGGATACCGAGCTAACCGAAGAGCAAAAGCCCTATCTGGCCATTAACGCTGAGCTCAGTCAGCAGTGGCCAAACATTACTGAAGTGATTGCGCCGCCTGAAGATGCAGACAGCTGGAATGGCGTGCCGGATAAGCTGCCGTTACTGGAACGCTAAACGCCAGTAACGAGCTACTAGCCCTTAAAGCCGGTCGCGACTAAATAAACTTCCCGGGAACGGGGGCGGGATGCCGCAGGTTTTCTCACTTCCACCTTGTTAAAGGAAGAACGGACGTCTTTAACGTACTCGTCGTAGCCTACGCCCTGAAACACTTTCGCACAGAAACTACCGCCGGGTTGTAACACGTTTCTGGCCATGTCGAGTGCCAGTTCAACCAGATACATCGAGGCATACTGATCGGTGGTTTTTACACCACTTTGGTTAGGCGCCATGTCAGATACCACAACGTCCACCTGATCATCGCCAAGCACCTGCAGGATTTGGTCGTATACCGCTTCATCGGTGAAGTCACCCTGAATAAAGTCTACTCCGATAATGCTGTCCATGGGCAGAATATCCGATGCAATCACCCGCCCGTTTTCACCCACTACGGGCGCAACGATCTGCGACCAGCCACCCGGCGCAGAACCGAGATCCATGACCACGCTGCCGGGGCCAAACAGTCTGTCTTTTTCGTTGATTTCAATCAGCTTATAACTGGCCCGGGAACGATACCCATCGGCTTGCGCCTTTTTCACATACGGGTCGTTAACGTGTTCTTCCATCCATTTTTTACTGGTTTTTGAGCGGGCCATATTTACTCTGCTGTGACTGGTGGGAAATCGGCGTTTATTGTAATCATGCCAATGCCATTTGCAAATCTGACAGCGCCAACAAACTTTACCGGCTTGCCTGACTTCAGGGTTATTACAGGCTACAATGCGCTCTATCTTATCACGCGCCTACAAGAGCGCCTATTACCCCTTATCGATTCGGAACTGCCTGCACCATGAAATTAGACGACGTAAAAAAACTGCATCAGAAAAAGTATCGCTCGCAGTTTGGCTATTATCTGGTGGAAGGTGAGCATCTGATTCAGGAGCTGCAACGCTCGCCGCTGATGGCGTTGCCTGTGACGGTATACGTTACCGATGTCTGGCAATCAAAGGGCGTAACTCTGGACGCTCGCTTTGAGGTGATATCGGTGACCGAGCGCCAGATGGCATCCCTCAGCGATACTAAAACGCCGCAGGGCGTGCTAGCCAGAGTACCACTACCGGCAAGCGATAGTAACGCACCATTAAACGCCAACGAGCGTTGTATTTACCTGCATGAAATCCAGGATCCTGGCAATCTGGGAACAATTTTACGCTCGCTGGCCTGGTTTGGTGGTTTTCGGCTGTTGCTAAGCCCTAACAGCGTCGACCCGTTTAACTCCAAGGCAGTTCGCGCCAGTATGGGCGCTATCTTTCATCTGCCGGTTGAGCTGGACGTTTCGCTAAACCAGCTGCAAGCGCGCTTTGAAAAGTTTGCCTACCTTGACCTTAACGGTGCTCCAATCACAGATAAACAGTTTGGTAACTACTCGTGCTATCTGTTTGGCAACGAAGCACGTGGCGTACCGGCACAAGCGCTATCTGAAACAAACGCTGAAGCATTTACCATTGCCGGTAACGGCACCATTGAATCATTGAATCTGGCCAGTGCCGTGGGGATCTGCGCCTTTCAGCTAGCGCAAGCCGCAAAGTAATTGCGGCTAAAGTAAGAAGGCTGAATAGTTGCGGGCGTGGCGCTGCTAGCGCCGGTTTTTCTTCATCCGGCGGCTCTGTTCCCGACGCTTTTCTTCGCGCTTTTCTTTACGCGCCACCTTATCCGGAGTTAATGAACCTTCTTTGAATTTCTGTTTGCGTCTGGCTTTATCGGCCGCCTTTTTCTCGGCAGCGGCGGCCATCTCGATTTTTTCCTGCTCAATCATTTCAGGCGTTTCAAGGGTCAGACGTCCCAGTTTGCCCGCCTGTAATTCGTTTAACAGGATTTCGCAAATCTTATGCAGATTAACCCGGCCTCCGGCCATTTTAGCACCACGGGTTTTGGCCGCAGCTTCTAAAAACTCAAGCTCGGTATCGGGCAACTCATCCAGCTTGTAGCGTTCTTTCATTGCCTCAGGATAGGCTTTAATTAAATAGTCGGCAGCATAAAAACCAACATCATCGTATTCCATAGCGGTATTTTTTACCGCGCCGGATGATGCTAACCGGTAAATAGAATTGGGATTTTCCAGCTTTGGCCACAGCACGCCGGGGGTATCATATAGCACAATCCCGCCGCCTAAGTTAATGCGCTGCTGCGATTTGGTTACCGCTGGTTCGTTACCCGTTTTGGCAATTACCCGATCAGCCAGAATGTTAATCAGGGTAGATTTACCCACGTTGGGGATCCCGGTGATCATGGCATTGATGGATTTCACCGACGCGTGTTTTTGAGCACAAATGGTCTGGATTAATTTTATTATCTGCTTGCTGTTAGCCGGGTTGTCGGTAGTGGTGGTGATAGTTTTTACGCCGCGCTCACTTTCCAGATAAGCCTGCCACCGGGCGGTCAGCTCCGGGTCCGCTAAATCATATTTGTTGAGGATTTTAAGAACGGGTTTATCCCCTCTGATTTTAGCAATTTCCGGGTTTTCGCTGGAATACGGGATCCGCGCATCGAGTACTTCTATCAGGATATCAACCTGACTTATCGATTCTTTTATTTCTTTGAGGGCTTTGTGCATATGCCCCGGAAACCATTGTAAGGCCACTACGTTTGTCCTGTTATCGCTACGTTGTGCGCAAGTTTACTGTAATTAATACCAATCCGCATAGAAGTTTGCCCACTCAGCAAGACTGGCAGGTTTTGTGGCTAGGCTTGATTGCACAGGTTTGGTGGTTCCAAATCAAGCAAGCATAACAACGCCAGAAAGCCTGCCAGCTCACCCTCAGGGGATTGCCCGAAGGGAGTGGCCAAAACGACTTACATCTGTGTTGCGCCCTCTGGACATAGAATGACTATGCCACAGAGAACGCGTCGTGATCTAAGTCGTTTTGACTCACTCTGAGAGGGTAAACTTCTATGCGGATTAATGGTATGGACCCTCTCCTCCCATAAAGGCTTCAAATGAGCCAAG
>NZ_PVNP01000162.1 GCF_002993365.1 Marisediminitalea alba | reverse complement strand
GGCATAGGGTCGGTGGCGACCTCACCCGTACCCGTGCGACCGAATACCGTCTGTACTTGCTCATACTGCATAAGTTTCGCTTCAAGAGTTTTTTGCATTTCAACTGCTTGTTCTACCCCTGTCCCAGGGATCCGTATTGCCTGTACTAAGATATCACCTTCATTGAGCTGGGGAATAAACTCCGAGCCTAATTTACTGCCCATCCATAAACTGCCGACAACCAAAGCACTCGCTGCTACTACCACTAGCCATCTAAAACGCAGCGCTCCGGTTAAAACAGGACGATAGACTGCCTTTGCACCTTTAATAATTGGGCTTTCTTTTTCGCTAATTTTACCTCTCATGAAAATTGCTATCGCCGCAGGCACTACGGTAAAACAAAATACCATTGCGGCAAGCAAAGCCATTATCACGGTCGCTGCCATGGGGTGGAACATTTTACCTTCGACGCCAGTGAGCGTGAACAAGGGGATATAAACAATGGTAATGATCAATACACCAAACAAACTGGGACGTATGACTTCATTAGTGGCTTCATAAACAACATTCAGCCTTTCTTTGAGCGGTAGAGTAGCGCCGTTTTGTTTCTGGGATTCGGATAATCGTCTGATACAGTTTTCAACAATGATAACTGCGCCATCGACAATCAAGCCAAAATCCAGTGCGCCTAAACTCATTAAGTTAGCAGACACATCGGTTTTGACCATACCCGATATCGTGGCAAGCATTGCCATGGGTATTACAGCGGCTGTAATAAGTGCAGCTCGCACATTCCCAAGCAAAACGAATAGCACAACGATGACAAGTAAAGCGCCCTCGACGAGGTTTTTCTGTACTGTGTCGATGGTTTTGTCAACGAGGCTTGTTCTATCGTAAACCGCTTCAAGGATAACGCCCTCGGGTAAGCTTGTTTTAATGGTTTCGAGCTTACTGTCCACAGCTTTGGCGACCGTACGAGAGTTTTCTCCCACTAACATCATTGTCGTGCCAATCACTGTTTCTTGGCCATTTAACGTGCCGGCTCCAGAGCGCAGCTCTTTACCGAGGTTGATTTGGGCGATGTCTTGAATTTTTACCGGTACGCCATCAATGATCTTAACAACCACTTGGCCGATATCGTCGATGCCCTTCAGTTGGGCTTCCGATCTGATCAGTACTTGTTGCCCATTTTGTTCTACAAAACCAGCGCCTTGATTCGCATTGTTGCGTTCTAGCGCACTGAGAAGGTCACCTGTACTTATCCCAAAGTTTATCATTGCGACTGGATTAGGATTCACATGATATTGCTTTTCAAATCCGCCTATCGCATAAACCTCGGTCACCCCCTCAACAAGCGACAATTGGGGCTTAACTACCCAATCATGGATCTCCCTTAATGCCATAGCATCATAGGGTTGACCGTTGTCCTGTCGCGCCTGAGGCTCAGCACTTAACGAGTACATGTAAATTTCACCCAAGCCTGTGGCGATAGGGCCCATTTCAGGGGTTAACCCTGTTGGCAATTGCGCCGCGATGGCGGTGAGACGCTCGTTGACGAGATTTCGTGCGAAATATAAATCGGTGCCCTCTTTAAACACGACTGTGACTTGCGACAAGCCATAGCGTGATATCGAGCGGGTATACGATAAATTAGGCAAACCGGCCAGCGAGGTTTCAACTATAAACGTTATGCGTTGCTCAGTCTCCAAAGGCGAGTAACCTGGGGTTGCGGTATTTATCTGCACTTGCACGTTGGTGATATCAGGCACAGCATCAATCGGCAGTTGTTTGTAACTGTACATACCAAAAAAGGCGACAAACAAGGCGAACAACATCATGACACCACGGCGCTCAATCGACAGACGGAGTATTCGTGCAATCATGCTCTCACCTCACCGTTTTTATGGACTTGGCTTTGCTTTTGACAATAAATGCGCAGGTAATTAGTCATCATCGCCCGCCTCCATTTTTAATAAATCAGCTTTTAGTAGATAGCTATTTTCTACAACGACTTGCTGGCCTATTTGAACGCCCTTCACAATCTCTACTAAACGGTTGTCCGTGTTCCCAAGTTTTACTTGGCGGGGGTAAAATCGTTCCCCTTCTTTGACAAAAACAATGGTTTGCCCATCTAACTCTTGTATTGAACTTTTGGGGAGTGCCAGATTGACTTCTTGGAAACCAATCTGAATATAACCCTCTACCATAGCGCCTAAAGGCCAATAACCACTGCCATTATCAACGTTCACAAACGCGATAGAATAGGGTTTGTCATCCGGTGAGGACGTAATGTGGCTTATACTTGATTGTTGCTGCAATTCCTCAAGCCTTAAAGTGACTTCCATATCAGCGGCAATACGAGTACGTTGTTTGGGGAAAATAGCCAATTGAGCAATTGCGCGAGAGTAATTAGCAACAGAAAGCAGCACTTGACCGTTGGTGAGCTCACCATCATTGGCGTGTCTAGCTATGATTTTTCCAGACATCGGTGAGGTGATTGAGTATTGATTTAAACTCTCGTTTGACTCAATGATTGCCAGTGTGTCACCTTTTTCTACTTTATCTCCAATATTCACCATGATACGTTTTACAACACCGTCGAAGCGGGCACGAATATGACTCAGTGACGCAGGATCATGAACTATCCGCCCAAATGTTCTGGTTGTGAGCGATAATGATCCTGACGCGGCTGAAGCAGTCACGATATCGTGTTCAAGCATCCGTTCTTGAGATAACACTACGTACTCGGGTCTTTCTTCGGCTTCCTCATCGTCATCATCAGCCAGGGCGACAGTAGCAAACAGTAAAGTAAGTAGCATGGCTAACACGCCAAGCAAGTCACGTGCGCTAGTGAGTAATGTAAATTGTGATGTATTCATTATTTTTTCTCTAGTAATTCTGATGATTGAGCAGACGTCGAGGGAGAGTCAGAAAACACGGGAATTCCCGTAAGTGCCTCTAGATCTGCGCTTCGAAGGTGGACTAAGCCTGCGGCTTTTATCAGTGTTCGTTGCATATCTATGAGTTGCTGTTGCGTTGTCACCCACTCTATATAGTTGTAGCGACCACTTTCATAGCCATCCCGCGCCAATTTCAATGCAGATTCCAATGTGGGAACGACATTGTCTTGAAGGGTCGTAACAGTGAGCAAGGCTTGGTCTTTTGCGCTAATGACTTGATTTAATTGGCGAGTGAGTTCACGAATTTTCGCTTGTTTTTGATAGTCGATACTGTCAAGCAATGCGCGCTGTTGTTCGTATTCTCCTAGATTCCGCTGCTTGGTATTTAACGGCACCGAAATACTGGCGACTAACGCTGTGTCATTAATTCCCTGCATTCTTCGGATACCGGCTTCCCACGCAATGTCGAACTGCTGACTGGCCTGAACCACTCTCAATCTGGCCTCTTGTACCCGATAGTTATCAGCATAAAGCAGAACGTGTGGATTGCTTTGAAGCTGTGAAAGCATATGTTCAAGTGATAGTGAATTTGGAAACGATAACAGTGTCCCTTCAACTTCCGCAAACGCAGCGTTAGTGTCACCCCACATGATGGCCAGGTCGCGTTTATACTCATTGAGTTTTTGTTCACTTATCAATAACGACAAACGCGCCTGCGACAACGCTGACTCTGCACGTTTTTTCTCAAGTGGTGAAGAAGCCCCCGCTTCAACCCGTGTAGAGACTGTCTGAAGCATTGTGCGAGCCAGCATTTCAGCTCGTTGCTCAGTCTTGTGCAACGCTTGTTGGACAATGACATTGATATATCGTCGAGTTGTTTCACCCAAGATGTCCAGCGTACGAATGCGCCGTTGTGTAAGCAGTTGTGCTTTTTTTGAACTCACCACATTCATTCGGCCGCTGACTTTATCTCCAAGCTCGATGACCGACGATAAGGTCAGTGTCAATTCGGCATCTTTGATACCAGACACTTCGCCTGTTCCCAACACATTTTCAACTTCAACCCCAACAGACATTTCAGGTCGTAAGCTGGCCATTTTTGATTCACCATCCAAAGCCGAAGATTTAAATTCGAACACAACTAAATCTGGGTTGTTTGATAATGTGCGTTTGAGCGCATTTTCAAGCGTGATTGAAGACTTTTGCGCATTGGCAGATTGAACAGATATGCTCATGGTTACCAGTGCAGCAGATATCAATTTCAGATACGCTGAGCTAGCTTTTTTTATGCCCAATGGGCGTGAAGAACTCATAAAAGAACCTTTTGTTCATAAGATAACGACATACATGGAAAGCACCCATGCAAACATATAGGAGGGAATGGATTAATGTTGAGGTGGGCGCAAAAGGCCTTCGACTAGGCCGTCAGTGACGTTGCGGGAATAACTGTATTGATTAATGGTATGGACCCTCTCCTCCCATAAAGGCTTCAAATGAGCCAAGATAGAGTTGTTGAATCACTATCAAGAAGGAGAAGGTCACATGAATAAGGTAACAATAGGTTTAGATATCGCCAAGTCTGTTTTTCATTTAGTTGTTATGAATCAGTCCGGCAGAGTACTCAAAAAGAAGAAGTTAAAGCGTTATCAGGTGCTGTCCTATTTTAGCCAACTGGAGCCAAGTATCGTGGTGATGGAAGCCTGTGGCAGTTGCCATTATTGGTGTCGTGAGCTGACAAAAGCGGGGCATGAAGTCAAAGCCATCGCGCCGCAATATGTTGTGGCATACCGAAAAGGCAATAAACACGATTACAATGATGCAGAGGCGATAGCCGAGGCCTCACAGCGTGAAGGGATGCGATTTGTGCCGTTTAAGTCTCAGGAACAACAAGATATTCAGCTCATGCATCGTATTCGAGAGCGTATGATAGCGCAGCAAACAGCGTTGAGTAATCAGATAAGAGGCTCGTTGGCTGAATACGGTATTGTGTATGCACGGGGCGTAGCGACCGTGGTGAAAGAATTACCTTTCACCTTGGAAGAGGCTGATAATGGATTGAGTATGCTAGCTCGCCAACTGTTTCAAGGTTTATTCAACGATTTGTTGGTGTTACGGGAGCGCATTAAGGAAATGGATAAGGAGTTGAAAGCATTTGCACAAAACCACCCTGTATGCGAGCGCTTAATGAGCATGACCGGTATTGGGCCACTGATTGCTACTGCTTTATATGCAGGTATTGGACAAGGACAGGCTTTTAATAGTGGTCGACATTTAGCCGCTTGGTTGGGTATCGTCCCCAAACAACATACAACGGGAGATAACCCGAGATTGCTGGGTATCAGCAAACGCGGGAATACGTATTTACGCACCCAGATGATTAACGGTGCCAGAGCCGCCTTGCGCCATATCGGTGATAAAACCGATAAAGTGAGCCAGTGGTGTCGGGCTTGCTTAGCGCGAATGAGCTTTAACAAAGCTTGCGTCGCGCTGGCCAATAAGATGGCGAGAATGGCCTGGGCCATGCTGCACCATCAACAGGATTATCTGCCAGGGCAGATAAATAAAGCTGCGGTTTAGCCGGTCAAACCCAAACCAGTAGTAAGCACGTAAACGAAAACAGGAAGCCTATCAACGCATTGCAAAAGACAACGTACTGATGATTAACGGTTCATAACCATCTTGTTCAAATCAGATTATACCAAGGGCCTTCGAGGCCGCCGGATTGATGAGACAACAAGATGCGAACAACCATCAAGGCTAGAAGCCACATGACTTCACTAAAAAGCCGAATATATGGCAGCAATGAATCACGTTAATTAGTCAACACGGTGTCTTGCAATCGGAGAGGGTCCATATATGGTATA
>NZ_PVNP01000161.1 GCF_002993365.1 Marisediminitalea alba | reverse complement strand
CGCTCTAAACACCCTAAACAATCACAGCAAACCCAAGATACTTTTAAAAAACTTCCAGTTGGAAACGATCCTTCACACTCCAGGTCATCTCCCTCTGGATCGCGTTGACGTCTGGTTCCAAGACGAAGCACGATTCGGTCAGCAAAATCAGACGTCCAGAATATGGGCTGCGAAGGGCAGCAGACCAAGAGTGGTAAAGCAACAGCAATTCGATTATGGCTATATCTTTGGTGCGGTGTGTCCGAGCAATGGCAATACCCAGGCGCTTATCAGCCCTCTTGTCAATAAAGAGGTGATGAAGCAGCATCTGAAATTGATCAGCGAAGCGACAGAGCCTGGGCGTCATGCCGTTGTTGTGATGGATGGCGCTGGCTGGCATACATTCGACACGGCCAGCCCATTTACCAACGTCAGTCTCGTAAAACTCCCAGCCTATTCTCCGGAGCTGAACCCGATGGAACAGGTATGGCAATGGCTACGGCAGCGTTGCTTATCAAACCGGGTATTTCGAGGTTACGAAGAAATAGTAGAACAGGTCTCTCGTGCCTGGAATACATTCATTGCGGATGTTGAGCGAGTCAAAAGTCTCTGTTGGAGAGAGTGGACAAATTTGGTCAATTAATTAATGCAACTGGTATTACAAAGTAACCCGGCGACCAAACAATATTCTCATTCCAATAAACCTTTCCTAGCCATTTGAATGTCTTTCTCATGTTTGACGCTGACTGGGCTTTGAGTTTGCCCATCACTTCTGCTATCGAGTATTTCGGAGGAATGACCATCAACATGTGCATATGGTCATTATCAAAGCACATTCGCTCTATCGTTACGCCGGGCATACTTCGAAGCAGCTTCGGCAACACTTTGCGCAAATACTCCACGACGAAAGGCTTCAGTATCCGACGCCTGTATTTAGTTACCCAGACAACGTGATATTGAAGTCTAAATATAGACCATGTGATGAGACTCGAACTTCCATCTTCGTAGCATACAGGCCTCGGACTCATTCATCCACGGGTAAACCCGTGGTGTTCTGTCGCTTCGCGACCGGTCACATAAAAAACCCGCAACATGTGCGGGTTTCTCAAATATGGCGGAGAGTGAGGGATTCACTCGCGCCGTCCATGGCGCTCACCCTGAATAAATTAAGGGCAGCCTAAAGGCTGTGCACAATGGCTATTCTGCCATTTTGTCGAACCAGCTGGGGTTCTCACCCTCACAGTCTGCTACATTGCTTTTCTGTGGGCAATAAAAAACCCGCAACGTGTGCGGGTTTCTCAAATATGGCGGAGAGTGAGGGATTCGAACCCCCGGAAGGTTTGACCCTTCGCCTGATTTCAAGTCAGGTGCATTCAACCGGACTCTGCCAACTCTCCTGAAGTGATGCGTATCATAATGATATTTTTGTGTCTGTAAAGGGAAACTTTAACTAACTAAACCATTTGCTTAGAAAAGCGCCGCTGGCGGTGAATTTTTGTATGTTTTGCAGGTAAATTCGCCTTCGCGAGCTATTTTATCGTTCGCTCCCTCTAACAGGTTGTGCATTTTGCCCCTTTGTAGGCGAACTCTTGATCCATAACACTCGCGGGCGTATAAACCTTATAATTACTGTTTGTTAAATGCTAACCCCGAAGGACCATTTGCATTGCCACACACGGAAGGGTCGCCCAAACTCGTTATTCTTATTATCGTTTGTCTTTATCTGCCTTTTATTGAAAGCATGCATGGCGCAACGCTGTGGGGCCTAAACTGGCAATCACCAGCCCTGATGGATGCGCTACGAGACTATCTGATCTTTATTAAACTGGGGATGGTTTTATTAGCGGGCTATTTAATGGCCTTTAAATATCAAACTATGCAGAACACCATCAGGCATGGCGTTTTGCGAGCTGCTTTTGTAATTTCGACCTGGTTATTGGTTGCAGTGCAGATCCCAATGTTGCTACTGGGCATTATATTTGGCGGAGTATTAAGCTCTCCCGCTGACTATGTACACCGCGAACAAACATTTGGTAACGAGACGGTGTATGTCTATACCTTCGATCCTGGCGCTATGGGAAAAGCTTATCACTATTTTTATATAAAATGCCCTGAACCACTGGGGCGCTATCAGTTAAATGAGGTGGGGAGGTCAAACTGGATGCGTAATTTCAGTTTTGCGCTGGATGGCGAGCACTTGGTAGTTAAAGAGGAAGGTGGCGAAACTTTTGAGTTTGAAATAACTGAACACCGCTGCGACTAATACCGATAACTATGCAACAGGCAATAAAAAACCCGCAGCATATGCGGGTTTCTTAAATATGGCGGAGAGTGAGGGATTCGAACCCCCGGAAGGTTTGACCCTTCGCCTGATTTCAAGTCAGGTGCATTCAACCGGACTCTGCCAACTCTCCTGAAGTGATGCGAATCTTAATGAAATTTTTATGACTGTAAAGGGTTAATTTTTAAAAAACGAATTGTTTGCCTGAGTTTTAAGCAAAAATGCGATTATTTCGCTAATGCCGACAAAAAAACCATAAATTCACCCCGGTGATAGCTTTTACCTATTGAAAAACGGAACTAAAACCCATACAAATGCACTAAACTATAACGTAATATGGTTTTGTTTAATTCTGCCTGTCCTATTGGAGGAAACAATGGATAATCGTTCGGTGTATACTAGCGCATCAAGGCCTTCGGTTTTAGAAACCAATAAGGTTTTGCGTAATACTTACATGTTGTTAGCCATGACACTGTTGTTCAGTGCCGTGTGTGCTGGTGTCACTATGGCTATTGGCATTTCACCCATCACGTCACTGGTTATGACAATCGGTGCGTTCATTACACTTTTTGTTGTACACAAGAAAGCAGATTCTGCCTCAGGTATTTACTGGATCTTTGCTTTCACTGGCCTGCTGGGCGGCTCTCTGGGCTATATGCTTAGCTTTTATGCTTCTATCCCTGGTGGCCCTGCCCTGATTGCACAGGCGCTTGGCGGTACTGCATTAATTTTCTTTGCACTATCTGCTTATGTACTTACCACTAAAAAAGATTTCTCTTTCATGGGTGGTTTTCTGTTCGTAGGTATGATGGTGGTAGTTGTTGCGGCGATTGCAAACATCTTCTTCTCGGTACCGGCGGTACACCTGGCCATTAACGCGGCTATCGTGTTCCTGATGTCTGGTTTCATTCTGTTTGATACCAGCCGTATTATCCACGGCGGTGAAACCAACTACATTCGTGCCACAGTGGGTTTGTACCTGAACATCTACAACCTGTTTGTATCCCTGCTGCAACTGCTGGGTGCATTCGGTGGCGATGATTAATCGGCACTGCACGTTCTGAGAAAACACCCCGTTAAGGGGTGTTTTTGTTTTATGCAACGAATTTCAGTACTAATCACCAGTTCTCCCGAATCACTAACCGCTTGTCTGGATGCGGTGGCCTTTTGCCGTGCCGCCATCGATGAGGGCCAGAGTATCGATCAAATCTTCTTTTACCAGGCCGGCGTTTATCATGCCAACGGGCTCATGGATGCTTCTGCGAATGAAGTTGATTTAACTAAAGCGTGGCAAAGTCTGGCTGCAGAGCATGCTATTCCATTATTGGTTTGTGTCGGGGCTGCCAGTAAACGGGGAGTGGTGGATGCCGAACAGGCCACGCAAGCGGGCTTACCTCAGCACAATTTGTTTGAACCCTTTAAACAAGTGGGCCTGGGCGAATTTTTCACATTACTGCACAATTCCACAAAACTGGTGCAATTTTAATGGCAACTATCACCGTTTTATTAACCCAGGCGCCCTACGCTTCTCAACAAGCGGCAGACGGAATCGAGTTTGCTCTGGCGTCAACCAATTACGGCCACGAATGCCAGGTAGTATTCAGCGGTAAAGGAATACTACAGCTACTAGCAAACCAGCAACCGGCTCTGCGCAAGAATCAATTAAAACAGGCACGGGTATTACCTTTTTACGATATCGAGCCGGTATACGTTTGTCAGGCGTCGTTAACCGCATTACAGCTGACCGTTGCCGATTTGGGTATCGATGAGGATGACCTGGAATTACTCGATGCCAGCGCACTTCGCCAGTTATTAACCCAATCTGATCACACGGTAACTTTTTAATGCTTGTACGTTATGCTTCGTTTCATCCTGATAGCAGCGCAGAGGCTATATTAAAAAGCCTCACAGCAACCGATGTGGTAGTGTGTTGTGGCGACGGTGTGTATGCGTTTAATGCGCTTCGCCGTACTTATCCGGAATTATCAATAGTGGCCATGGCAAACGATTGTGCCGAACGAGGTGTGGCTATAGAAGCTACCGTGTCATCTGGTAAACTCTGCCAACTTCATCATCAACATCAGCAGTGGATTAACATCTTACCATGAGCGACAACTTTCAGTTTGAATGGCAGGGGCAATCATACCCAACGGATAAACTCGGTTACCTTCTTGATTACCGGCAGTGGCAGCAGGAGATGGTGCCGTTCTTAGCCGAGCAGGAAGGTATTGAGCTTACCGAGGCTCACTGGGAGGTGGTGTTGTTTGTCCGGGAATTCTATCTGGAATATGAAACAAGCCCTGCCATACGCGCATTGGTAAAGGCGATGGCTGCCAAGTACGGGCCGGAAAAAGGCAACAGTCGTTATCTGCAACGATTGTTTCCAAAAGGCCCGGCCAAACAGGTCACAAAGCTGGCAGGCTTACCCAAACCGAAAAAGTGCTTATAAAAAAGGCCGCTAAATTAGCGGCCTTTTTTATTTAATAACGGTTACTTAATTTCGGTAACGCCACCCATATAACTAACCAACGCATCGGGGATTTTTACCGAGCCATCGGCTTGCTGATAGTTCTCCAGAATAGCAACCAGTGTGCGCCCTACAGCTAAACCAGAGCCATTTAGTGTATGCAGTAATTCTGGCTTGTTGGTTTCAGGGTTACGGAAACGAGCCTGCATACGGCGGGCCTGGAAGTCCAGCATATTAGAGCAGGATGAGATCTCACGGTACGTATCCTGTGCTGGCAACCATACTTCCAAATCATAGGTTTTGCATGAGCCAAAGCCCATATCACCGGTACACAGTAATACTTTGCGGTACGGTAAACCCAGCTTCTGCAGGATCACTTCGGCATGGCCGGTGAGTTCTTCCAGCGCGTTAAAGCTGTCTTCCGGTTTTACCAGCTGCACCATTTCAACTTTATCAAACTGATGTTGACGGATCAGGCCACGGGTATCACGACCGTAGCTGCCTGCTTCACTGCGGAAACATGGCGTATGCGCAGTCATTTTAATTGGCAGATCTTTTGCCGCGAAAATTTCATCACGAGCCAGGTTGGTTAACGGTACCTCTGCAGTTGGGATCAAAGACAGCCCCTGGCCCTCTTCTGTGGCTGGTTGGGTGTGAAATAAATCCTCACCAAACTTAGGCAGCTGGCCAGTGCCGTAAAGGCTGTCTGCATTAACCAGGTACGGCACATACATTTCGGTATAGCCGTGCTCTGCAGTATGTGTATCCAGCATGAACTGCGCCAAGGCACGGTGTAAGCGAGCAAACTTGTCGCGCATCACCACAAAGCGGCTGCCAGTTAATTTAACGGAAGCTTCAAAATCGAGCCCTTTATTTAGGCCTTCGGCAATATCAACGTGATCTTTCACTTCAAAATCAAAGCTTGGGATCTCGCCCCAGATGCTGATCTCAACGTTTTCGTCTTCGTCTTTACCTACCGGCACACTTTCGTGCGGCAGGTTAGGAATACCTTGCATGAGCGTGGTAACTTCAGTCAGTACTTCATCTAATTCAGCTTTTGCAGCATCCAGCTTGTCACCGAGATCAGAAACCTCCGCCAATAATGGCGAAATATCCTCGCCCTGTGCTTTGGCTTTACCAATGGATTTACTTCGCGTGTTGCGTTCATTTTGCAAATCTTGAGTTTTGATTTGTAATGCCTTACGTTTTTCTTCGAGGGCATTAAAAGCGTCAACATCCAGAGAAAAACCCCGGCTGGCCAGTCGTTCAGCCGTTGTTTCGATGTCGCTTCGCAAACACTTTGGATCTAACATGTTATTTTCTTTATCCTTTGGTTAATTCCACTGCCAGCCATGCTGCAAGCAGGCAGGCACTCACATTCAATAAAATATTGGCCAACGCCTTTATCCACAAACCGTTTTCGAGCAGTGTTAAGGTTTCTATGGTAAAGGTTGAAAAGGTTGTCAGCGCCCCTAGCAGACCTACCCCAATCAGCGCCCGGTATGGCTGCTCGGCTAACTCGCCTCGTTCAATAAAACCGTATAACACCGCCAGTAAAAACGAGCCGATAATATTGACGGCAAGTGTACCAAAGGGCAACGCTTTTCCAAACCAGGAATCTACTAATCCGGTACAGAAAAAGCGCAAGCAGGCCCCTACGGCGCCGCCGGTGGCAATAAACAGGTAAATTGAGAGCGTGTGTGACATTAGCCGTTCCGTTTTTGTTGGCTTTGATTATTTAACTGGTCAAGGTAGTCGCGTTTGGCTTTAAGCTGTTTTTCCAGGCCCCGTTCGCTGGGCTCATAATAACGGGCATCAGCAATTTCCGGAGGTAAATAGCATTCCCCGGCGGCAAACGCATTGGGTTCATTATGGGCATAGCGGTATTCCGCCCCATGGCCTATTTCTTTTAATAATTTAGTCGGAGCATTACGCAAGTGCACTGGTACCGGGTAGTCGGGTTTATCCCGCGCATCCTGCTTAGCCTGGCTAAAGGCCATATACACTGCGTTACTTTTGGCTGCCAGCGCGCAATAAACTGCCGCCTGAGCTATGGCACGCTCACCCTCTGCCGGGCCTACCCGATGATACACATCCCAGGCATTCACACAGAGCTGCATGGCCCGTGGGTCGGCATTGCCGATGTCTTCAGAAGATATTGCCAGAAGACGGCGTGCCACGTAAAGCGCATCACCGCCACCATTTAAAATTCGCGCATACCAATAAAGGGCCGCATCGGGGTCAGAGCCCCGTACAGACTTGTGAAACGCCGAAATCAGATCGTAAAACGTATCGCCCTGCTTATCATAACTGGCGACCTTTTCACCCACCGCCTGCTCAACATCATTAAGACTTATCTGTGATTGATTGGTAAAGTCACTGGCCAGTTCAAGATAGGTTAACAACCGTCGTCCGTCGCCGCTGGATAAACCAATCAGCGCATTTCTGGCATCGTCGGCCAGGGTCAGGTTGCGCTCGCCCAATCCACGCTTGGTATCAGCCAGCGCTCTGTCGAGCAGCGCATCGAGGGCCTCATCATCAATGCCTTTAAGCACGTACACCCGAACCCGGGATAACAATGCATTGTTAAGCTCAAAAGACGGGTTTTCAGTGGTAGCGCCAACAAAGGTTACTACCCCGGATTCCACAAAGGGTAGAAAGGCATCCTGTTGCGATTTATTAAAGCGATGTACTTCATCAACAAACAGCAGCGTGCGCTCGCCCATGGATTTATTTTGTTCGGCCTGATCCATGGCTGCGCGTATTTCCTTTACACCTGAAGTGACCGCTGAAAGCTTAATCACCTGTGCATTGGTATACACCGCAATCAGTTCTGCCATGGTGGTTTTACCGGTGCCCGGCGGGCCCCATAACACCATGGAGTGACAATGGGACGACTCGAGCATTTTACGCAATGGTTTGCCAGGCCCCACCAGGTGGCTCTGGCCTACGTACTCATCCAGAGTGGCAGGTCGCATGCGGGCTGCCAGCGGCGCGTAGGTTTGCTGACTAAACAAACTCATGGGCGCTGATCATCTACCATAAAGCTTTCCGGCACATCAGCAATAAAGGCCGAAGGGAAAATCGGCGTGTTAAATTCGCGCTGACTAAAATTAATAGCGCTTTGCTGGCCCTGACTGTCGAGCATAACCAGGTTTGCCAGGCCTTTATCATCAAAACTTAAACTCAGCGTACGGATCTGACCGCCCTCAGCTTTTGCCGCAACGGAAAAGGTGTTGGGTTGGGTTGCATTAACCGTATATTGTTGCCAGGTAGCGTCGTCGTTACTGGTGAGCAGCACCATGGGATTATTATCAATCGCCTGGGCCTGCGACATCACTGTAACCTGCTCTACCCACTCATCGATGTGCCAAACGGCGGAACCATCGGCTATCAGTACGGTTTCATCCGGCGACTGGGTTTCCCAGCGCAGTTTATCCGGCCGGGCCATGGTGAGGTTACCCGTAGCTTTATGAACGACTTCACCGTTCTCATCAGTGACCGATTGGGTAAATGCAGCCTTGAAGGACTCAAGTCCGGCTAACTTTGTTTTTAACGCTTCGGCATCATCGGCCAGCGCAGATACAGAGAAAAAAGAAAGAGCCACTAAAGCTCCGCTTAACAATGATTTCATAAACGACTTCCTGTTAGTCTCTCGGTGGCGGTGGAGCCAGCACTTCACGGTTACCGTTGTGGCCCGCAGGGGTAACGACACCACTTTGCTCCATTTGTTCAACCAAACGCGCTGCACGGTTGTAACCAATCCGGAATTTGCGCTGAACACTGGACACCGATGCGCGGCGGGTTTCAGTGACAAATGCCACGGCTTCATCGTAAAACGCATCCACTTCCTGATCGCCACCTTCTGGTTGCTCACCCGGTAACAGCACTTCAGCGGTGGACTCGGGGTTAAGGATCTCATCGATGTACTCCGGTTCGCCGCGTTTCTTCCAGTCAGCCACTACGGCGTGTACTTCGTGGTCATCCACAAACGCACCGTGCACACGGGTGGGTACCGGGCTACCCGGTGGTAAATAAAGCATATCGCCCATGCCGAGCAGCGTTTCTGCACCTTGCTGGTCAAGAATAGTGCGCGAGTCAATTTTACTCGACACCTGAAAAGCAATTCGCGTGGGAATATTTGCTTTAATCAAACCGGTTATAACGTCTACCGACGGACGCTGGGTAGCCAGCACCAGATGAATACCTGCAGCCCGGGCTTTCTGTGCAATCCGGGCAATCAGCTCTTCTACCTTTTTGCCTACAATCATCATCATGTCGGCAAATTCGTCAACCACCACAACAATGGAGGGCAGTTTTTCCAGATCCGGAGCTTCTTCAAGCATACTGTCTTCGGTGCGCCACAGTGGATCTTTAATGGGCTCGCCCGCTTCAATAGCCTGCTTGATTTTGGTGTTATACCCCTTAAGGTTACGTACGCCCAATGCGGACATCAGCTTGTATCGACGTTCCATTTCCCCTACACACCAACGCAGGGCATTGGCGGCTTCTTTCATATCGGTAACCACCTCGGCCAACAGATGCGGGATCCCTTCGTACACCGATAATTCAAGCATTTTCGGATCAATCATGATCATCCGCACGTCTTCCGGTGTGGACTTATATAACAAGCTGAGGATCATCACGTTAACCCCCACCGATTTACCCGAGCCAGTGGTACCCGCTACCAGTAAGTGGGGCATTTTAGCCAGATCAACCACGACCGGATCGCCACTGATATCGGCACCCAGCACCATGGTAAGTGCCGAAGCATTCGACTGAAAAGCCTCACACTCAATTACTTCACTCATGCGCACCATTTCGCGCTTTTTATTGGGTAATTCAAGGCCTATCACTGATTTACCGGGAATAACCTCCACCACACGTACCGAAGTTGCCGACATTTCACGTGCTAAATCTTTCGATAAACTGGTGATTTTGCTTACCTTCACACCCGGTGCCAGGTCAATTTCAAAACGGGTGATCACCGGGCCGGGATAAACCCCAACCACGGCGGCATCAATATTGAAGTTAGCCAGCTTTTCTTCCACCAGGCGGGACACAATGTCCAGCTCTTCCTGGGTGATCGGGTTTTCTTTTTTGTCTGGTCTGTCGAGCAACTCAAACGAGGGCATCGGGCCTATATCTTCATCACCATCTGATTCACCGCGTGGCGGCCGGATTTGTTTTGCCCCTCTGGCAGCTGGTTGTTGCGGCGGAGCTGGCATCGGCGACGATGTTTTATTCGGCTCATTGGCCGTTGGCGGATCAGTGGCTGGTTCATTTGCAAACCGGGGCCCTTCGGCACTAAAGGACTCCCCTGCCCCATCCTTGGTATCCACAATAAACGGCGGTAAGTCGTCTTCTTCGTCGTCATCCGTGGCGAAGATTTCATCAGGAATAGAGAATGTCGGTTCGCTTCGTTCCGCTTTCACTTGTGGGTTTTGCTTAGGCGGCGTTTTCTCAGCCGGTTTTTCCGAGGGCGGCTCGGCACGTAAACTGGTAATATTCAGCTCATCACTGTCTTTCTCTTTATCAGCCGATTTATTCGGTAAAGATAAGGTAGGCATATTTAGCGCCAGCAGCTTTTGCGGTGCGGCAATCGATTTACGGCCGATCCACAGCGTACTTTCACCGAGCTTATCAACAATCAGTAGCCAGGAAATGCCGGTCAGCAACGTAAAGCCCACGCAACAAAAGCACAACAGCAACAGAACTGTACCCGCAACATTGAAATACGGAATTAGCGCAGAGCTGATCACATCGCCAACCAGGCCTCCGGCGGTAAAGCTGAACAGGTCGTCAAAATTTATACTGAAGATGCCGGTAAGGCCCAGCACTATCAAAATAGCGCCAATCAGGCGTAAACCAATAGTCAGGTAGTCAAGTTCACGCCAGGTTTTAATGTTGTGGAAAATAAACCAGCCAATAAACGCACAGCAAAATGGTGTGGCATAGGCTAAATAGCCGAAGGTAAAGAAGAACAGATCGGCAGTCCAGGCCCCCGTTGGGCCAACCCAGTTATGGACATCGTTCTGCAGGCCAGCCTGACTCCAGCCCGGATCACCCGGGTGAAAAGAGGCTAACGCCAATAATAAAAAAAACGCCAGAGCACAGGCAATAATAATACCTGTCTCCCATATGCGTTGAACGCCAGAAAGTCGCACCATATCCCTAAATATCTCTCTTTGCCGGCGTTATGAATACACCGGTCATTGGTTTTATTTTTGCGCACGTACCCGGGTCACAGAAGCGGCTGGCTTCAGCGGGTGACCCAAAAGTTTATCATACCATCCTGACCTTATTTTGTATTAATTCGCAGGCTATTGGTACTTTTAACTTCTTCCATTACCACGTACGTTCGTGACGCACTGACACCAGGCAGCCGCAATAAGGTATCACCCAGCAATTTGCGGTAGCTCGACATATCAGCCACCCGGGCTTTAAGCAGGAAATCAAAGTTGCCCGACACCAGGTGACACTCTTGTATATCATCGTGCTGCTGAACCGCAGCTGAAAATTCGGCAAAAATATCTACCGAAGTTTTGGTTAAGGTAATCTCGACAAACACCAGCATGGCCGCGCCTAGCTGATGCGGATCCAGATGCGCATGATAGCCCTTTATATAGCCCTGGGTTTCTAACCGCTTAACCCTTTCCAAACAGGGACTTGGACTTAACCCTACCTGTTTTGCCAGCTCAACGTTAGAAATCCGCCCGTCTTTTTGCAGCATGGAAAGTATGTTGCGATCTATTCTGTCGAGGTGTTTGGGCGTTTTCACCAACATATTAAATTCTCCAAAAGGTATTTTTAAAAGAATATTACACTGACAATAGAAAAATTACAGCAGATATATTTTAAAACCTTCCGATATACTAGCATCATTAGTAACTCAATTATTTAAACAGGCAGAGACAACTATGTTAGTGGGTGTACCAAAAGAAATTAAAAATCACGAGTACCGTGTAGGCTTAACCCCGGCAGCGGTTAAAGAGTTCGTGATGCACGGTCATAAAGTAATGGTAGAGACCAATGCGGGTACCGCCATTGGCTTTACCGATGAAATGTATGCAGAGGCTGGCGCCAGTATTGCCGCCAGTGCCGAACAGGTTTTCGCCGAAGCGGAAATGATTGTAAAGGTAAAAGAGCCACAGCCACAGGAATGTAAGCAACTGAGCCGTGGTCAGACGCTATACACCTACCTGCACCTGGCACCCGATCCAACTCAGACTGAGTTACTGATTGAATCCGGCGCTACCTGTATTGCTTATGAAACTGTTACCGATGCACGTGGTGGCTTACCATTACTGGCACCAATGAGTGAAGTGGCTGGCCGCATGTCAGTTCAGGCCGGCGCTCATTATCTTGAAAAAGCACACGGCGGCAGTGGCACACTGCTTGGTGGCGTACCGGGAGTTGCACCGGGTAAAGTGCTGGTGATTGGCGGCGGTGTGGTGGGTACACAAGCTGCTAAAATGGCATTAGGCCTTGGCGCCGATGTGACTATTCTCGACCGTTCACTCCCACGTTTACGCCAGTTGGATGATATCTTTAACGGTCAGGTAAAAACCGTTTATTCAACTGTTGATGCGATTGAGCATTATTCAGCGTCTGCTGATTTGGTGGTTGGTGCGGTACTTATCCCGGGTGCAGCAGCGCCGAAACTGCTAAATGAGCAACATATTGCCAATATGAAAAAAGGCTCTGTGGTAGTAGACGTAGCTATCGACCAGGGCGGTTGCTTTGCCACGTCAAAAGCCACCACTCACCAGGATCCGGTTTACATCGTCGACGGTGTGGTCCACTACTGTGTAGCGAACATGCCTGGCGGCGTGGCTCGTACCTCTACCATGGCACTGAACAATGCAACACTGCCATTTGGTCTGGCACTGGCCAACAAAGGGCCTAAACAAGCCATGATGGAAGATATCCACCTGTTGAACGGCCTGAATGTTCATGAAGGTAAAGTCACCTATAAAGCGGTTGTTGAAGCTTTGGGTGATCAGCTGGGTATTCAGTACACCCCTGCTTTGGATGCACTGGCTTAGGTCGCTAAATTTATGGGGTCAGGGAGTTCAAGGGGTCAGAGTAAGCTTACTCTGACCCCTTGAACTCCCTTTGCCCCATTTATTTTTTATTGAAACAAAGACTAACAATTGCTCGCTTGCAAGCACCCTGCTTTGCCCTACCATAAGTTCATCTTACATTATTAACAGCACTTCTTGTGTGGCCTGCTTATGTGGCTTAATTACGCTTATTACGTACTTCTGTTTTGCACTTTAACCGTGATGCTGGCGCAGCTAAGTTTCAGACCGGTTCGGGTGGAGCACATTCTTACCGCTATTTTCAGTGGCTCCCTCGCCATGGTAGCGCTACAGGTGTTAACCGCTCAGGCAGATAGTCCCTATCAGTATGTGTTTGCATTAGGCACCTGTGCTACCTGTAATGTGATCTGGCTCATCTCCCGAGCGTTGTTTCGCGGTGCTGAGTCGCTCGCTATCCAGCATTATGCGCTGGCCGCCTCTATTGCCTTGCTGGTTATGACAAGCCGTAGTCTGGAGCTGATGGAATCGGTTAACTGGTTAACAGCTGATAACACTGGTTGGATTAAAGGCGCAGTTTCAGAAATCACTCAGTTGCTGTCCTCCACTATTCTGGCACTGGCCTTTTGGGAAGCTGTGCGCGGTTTTACTCAGGCAAGCAAAACCTCACAGTACCAGCGATTATTGTTTGCCGGCAGTTTCTTTACTGGTGTATTTAGTTGCACCGTAGTGGCCGAAGGTATTTTGACCAGCGATGTCAGCAGTCAAATTAAGCCCTGGCTCGTAGTGAGTTCCGCGCTACTTATCACCCTGGTAACTTTTATTATTTTATTCTGGCAACATCTCTCGCGCAGGCATATCAGTAATATAGCCCAAATCAGTACTGGCACCGAAGGCGTAGCAGAGCCAATCCTCGCAGAGGATAAGAAGGTGTTTAATCAAATCAGGCTGTTAATGGAACAGGAACAACGCTTTTTGCACCACGATTTAAAAACCATTGATATTGCCAATGCCCTACAGGTTTCTGAATACAGAATAAGCCGGGCAATAAGGGCTATGAGCGCTGCTGCCAATGTGAATCAGTTTATCAATAGCTACCGAATTAGCTACGCCAAACAGCTGCTTACCTCACATCAAAGTGAACACTGGACAATACTGGTCATAAGCATGGAGTCCGGGTTTGCCTCACTGGCACCGTTTAACCGTGCATTTAAGGCCAGTGAGGGGTGTACGCCAAATCAGTATCGTCAGCGTTATATGAGTAAAGAAACCGTTACCAACAATCCGGTTGTGCCTTATTAACGCTTAATAACCAACAATCCGAGGTCCCCACATCATCATTGTGGCTGCAACGGTACCCAACAAAGTAATAAGTATGGCAATTCCCACTGCGATGCTGACTGTCACGCGGTTGGCAACCGTATTACGCGCACGAGCCCTGAAAATCAGTTCTGCAATGAACATGGGCAGCAGGTAAGACGCAAACGACAGCGTAACGTCAGCTGGCCCATCCAGGTTTGCGCTGTTTCCCTGTGGTCCCTGATTGAGCATAAACCAGCCCATCAGCAGCAACCGAAATGTCCATACCCCGTTAATTAAGATAAAAGCATGTACGGCATAACGCTGATGACGGGCGAAATCCCGTTGCAGCGCGTAGTGCCAGGCAAAATAAACCATAACCGGGATAAGCAAACCATTTACGGTAACCCCCAACGCGCCCAAATCACTCAGGCGACTGCCGGTTACCCAGGTAAGATAGAGTCCACCAATAGCGCCCAAAAGGCCAAAGGCCAGATAAACACGACCATTGATACGGTGAAATCGTGGGTAGTGCTTCCGGACAGCAGGAAATAGCTGAAATGTGCCGCTCAGACTAATCAGCATCACGGGTATCACATGAAGCAACAAAATAGCGTTATTAAAAGTGTCGCCATTTACGTACCCCCTGATCATATAAGCGTAGCGGGATTCATCCAACTGCCCGGTTAACAGCGGCAGCGTAAATTGTACGAGGATGTATAATGCAAATATCCACTGGCCGGTGAGAATAACGGCCACCCACGCCTTGACTGTCCAATCTAAATAGCTATTCGTTGTTAACTTTCGTTCCGGTTTAGCGGATAAGCCAGTGGTAATGATTCGTAACATGCAAGGCTCCTGTTAATTGGTATTGCTGCAAAGCCTGCCAAATCCTGGAAAAATGGCTTATCGAATTTCAAATTTGATCATTAAAAGTGGCTAAAATCTGCAAACTTGTCGGATGAACGACACCGGGCAAAGGATTTCATCGCCTCTTATCTCGCTAGTAGTCGAGGCACAATTTAACAATTTTGAGACTTATACTTTCTATTAATTTTACAAATACTGCATTTTCATCAGATTAAAACGCCGTATACTGAGCGCAAAATTAAAACAATATCACTATGTGAGACTATTTTATGGGAAGCGTGAATCACTGGCTTGGTCAGCTACGTATATCAGTAAAGCTTATAATTATAATTTTGATTGCCAGTATCACGTTAATTTGGTTGCAGGTAGATTCTGCTCTCGATATGAAACGCTTACTCATAGAAGAGCGCAAGTCTCAGGCAGAACACCTGTTATTATCTTTACACAGTCAGCTGGAAGCCATCACTCAGGATAAGTCTCTTAGCCCGGAGCAACAAAAACAATATATAAAAAATGCAGTAAAACATGCTCGATATGGTAAGAGCGGTTACTTTTTTGCTTTTGATGATAACGGATTAATGGTGATGCACCCTATCGCCACCGATCTGAATGACCAGCCGATGTTAAGCCATTCCAAAGCATATATCTCAGATACATTTGGTAAGTTTGTAGATACTATCCGGCAACGGGATCAGGGATTTGCCACTTATCAATGGCCAAAGCCTGGCTCCAGCGAACAGGAAAGCAAAACCTCTTTTGTTAAGCGCTTGAGTCAGTGGGGCTGGGCTGTGGGAACCGGTGTTTATTTTGCCGACATTGAAGAGCAGTTTCAGAACGCCCTGCTAGCTATCGCCATTAAGAGCACGATATGTATTTTATTGCTATGGACCGTTGCCGGCCTGATCGCCCGTAATATTGTTAAGCCGTTAAATTCACTGGGCGTAAATATAGCCAGCGTTTCACAATCGCGCGACCTGACCAACCAGTTTACGGTGAAAGGCAAAGACGAATTATCCGTTGTTGCTCATTCTTTCAATTCACTCACATCTGATTTTAAGTCAGTATTGCATAACATCAGCGAAAATACATTTTCACTGGCTTCCCAGGCAGAAGAACTGGCTGCGGTAACTTCTCAGATTGAACAAGGCCTGGTACAACAAAAATCTGATACATCAACGGTTAATCAACAGGTGGCTCAGCTACATACTGCCGCAGAACACATTATGTCGATAACGGAAGAAGCTATTCAGAGCGTCAGTGAAACCAGTGATATGTCGCAAGCCTGTGTAGCCGATCTGGACTTAACGGTAAATAAGATTACCCAAATAGACAGTATTGTGGGCACAACGCAGGACAGCGTTCAGGCCTTGCAAGTGTCATCCAAACAAATTGGTACCGTGCTGGATGTCATCAACGGTATTGCCGAACAAACCAATCTGCTGGCGTTAAATGCCGCTATCGAAGCAGCCAGAGCCGGAGAACAGGGCCGCGGATTTGCAGTGGTTGCCGATGAGGTACGGGCACTGGCTTCCAAGACACAGCAGTCCACCCTCAATATTAAACAGATCATTGATGACATCCATAAATCGGTGGATTCTACCGTAACCAACATGGCTGACTGCCGACAAAGCACCGAAGAAGGTAAAGAAATTGGTCAGCAATGTCGCCAGACATTGCTTCAGATGAATGAAAAAATAGAAGCTCTGGCAGCAGCGCATGGCACCATATCTCATGCAGCCAACAACCAGAATTTGGCGGTTGCCGATGTGTCGAAAAGCGCTTTCAGCATAGCTTCTGTGAGTGAACAAACCTCACTGGGAGCGAGCCAGACACAAGTGGCGAGCCGCGAGTTGAGTGAAATGTCGCAACTGCTAAACCAACTGGTTGGTCAGTTTAAAGTCGCTTAGAAATAAGGTAATAAAGTAATAAAGGGGTCAGAGTTAATTAAAATTAATTAACTCTGACCCCTTTATACTGACCCCTTTATTTTATCGGTTTAAGCCAGGCTCTGATTTACTGCCTGCAAAGCAGCTAATGGGTTTTCGGCCTGGGTAATTGGCCGGCCCATTACCAGGTAGCTTACACCGGCGTCGATGGCATCAACCGGTGTCATCACCCTTTTCTGATCGCCCACATCTGCCCCGGCAGGACGAATTCCCGGTGTGACTAACAGAAACTCGTCATTATGCGTTTCGCGTAACATTACAGCTTCTTTAGCAGAGCAAACAACACCATCCAGGCCACTGTCTGCGGTTAGCTGCGCAAGCTTTTTAACCTGCCCGGCTGGTGACACCTCTGGTACAACATCATTTAACTGCGCCTGATCCATACTGGTCAGCACCGTTACCGCAATCAGCTTGGTTTGCGGATGTGAAGACCCGGCAATAGCATTCTTAGCCGCTTTCATCATTTCCATTCCGCCACTGGCGTGAACATTTACCATCCATACGCCCATTTCCGCGGCCGCTTTACAAGCTTTGGCTACGGTGTTCGGGATATCATGAAATTTTAAATCCAAAAAAATATCAAACCCTCTGGCGATGAGCGATTTTACAAACTCAGGCCCGAACAGGGTAAACATCTCTTTGCCGACTTTAAGCTTACAGGCAGCAGGATCCAGTTGGTCTACCAGGGCCATAGCCTTATCAGCATCATCGAAATCCAATGCGACTATCACACGGGCTTCTTGGTTCATTCTCTTTACTCTCCGTCTAGACCTCTAATGGGGTTAACAACCCCCCACTTTTTACAGGATGGGCACAGCCAATATAGTTTGCGACCAGAAAAGCCGCAGCTTTTACAGCGGTATCTTGGTCGCTGCTCAATTTGTTTGGCAACCAGCAGTCTTAACTGCTGGTAAGTCGCCTTGGCATTGGCATCATCACTTAACTCACAGTACAACTGCATCAGGCGATGGAAGCCACGCATAGTAGGCGTTTTTTGCAGTTGTTCAAACAGATAATCAGCGGCATGCTGCACTTCCCCTTTATTGGAAAACACATCCACCATAGCCAGGTACAAGGTGGCACTTTGCACCCAGTTATCATTTAACAGTTGTTCGAATTTCTGCCAGTCACCGGTTTCACTGGCAATTTGCTCAAGTAGCGGTACCGCTTCGATAAACCAGTTTTTATCGCGATTAGCGACCTGCACCAGGTATTCACCAGCCTCTTTTAAGCGCCCCTGATCAAAGGTGACTTCACCCAACATTAACCATGGTCTGACGGCCTGTTCATCTACATTTACCGCCTTTTGTAACACCTTAAGCGCAGCGGGGATATCTTCATTATCCAGCTCAAGCTGTGCTTGTTCACAATAGAAATGGGCCAGCTTGCTACGAATGCTGTCGTTCTCGGCCAGCATTTTTTCAGCCAGCTCGATAGCACGGCCCCACTCTTTGGTGGTTTGATAAATGGCAAACAGCTGCTGCTGAGCAAACTCAAAATGCTTGTCGGAATTTAGCAAACTAACAAACGCGCCTTCTGCACGCTCAAGAAAACCCGCCTGCATATAATCCCTGCCCAGCTCTTTAAGCGCCAGCTCGCGCTGGGTAGACTGGATTTCGTCGCGGCTTACCAGGTTCTGGTGAACGCGGATGGCGCGGTCTATTTCGCCGCGCTGACGGTAAAAGTTGCCCATGGCGATATGGGTTTCCACCGTATCACTGTTAACGTTGATCATTTTAATCAACGTGTCTACAGCCCGGTCAGGCTGATCAGAGAGCAGGAAATTTAAACCACGAAAATAATGTTTGGAAAGAATACTGGATTGTTTACGCTGCGCCTGACGAACGCTGTTGCGGCCCATTATGTAACCATAACCGGCTGCTACTGGCAGCAGTAAGAATAACAGCTCCAGCATAGGCTTATTCTTTCTGCAGCTTGTTAAGCTTAGCCTGTGCCCGCATGAGCTTAACTCTGAGCGTAAGCCAACTGCTCAGAATAGCCAGAACGCCAACGACAACGCCTAGTCCTAATGCAATAGCAATCAGCGTGGCGACCGTCATATCAGCCTTAGCAATCAGGTAATTTACTGATATTACAGCATCATTTTGAGAACCAACGGCAATCGCCAGTACCAGAATCGCAATAATGCAGAGTAAAAATGCCAAGCCTTTCAAGTGCGTGATCCTAAATGAAGAAATTAAAATCAGGATAACAAAATGTGGATAGTGTTACAGCATTCACATACAAAAAAAGCACTGATAACAGTGCTTTTTATTTCTATCTGTGCAGATAATGATCAGGCGATTGATTCATTCACCCGGTCACGTAACTCTTTGCCAGGCTTAAAGTGCGGAACGTATTTACCGTCCAACTCCACCGTTTCGCCGGTTTTAGGGTTACGACCCACGCGAGGTGCGCGGTAATGCAAAGAAAAACTACCAAATCCACGGATTTCGATGCGATCACCTTTTTGTAAGGTTTGCGCCATCTGCTCCAACATTTCCTTGATAGCTGTTTCTAATTCTTTTGCCGGGATGTGGCGTGCCTGATCAGCGAGCCGCTCAATTAATTCAGACTTGGTCATGTGTAAACCTCTTT
Organism: Marisediminitalea alba; assembly: GCF_002993365.1. Lineage (GTDB taxonomy): Bacteria > Pseudomonadota > Gammaproteobacteria > Enterobacterales > Alteromonadaceae > Alteromonas > Alteromonas alba. Next base: position 14,344 of record NZ_PVNP01000161.1, on the reverse strand, counting down.
GTCATTCAATCCATCAAACAGCTACATCAACAGGTATACGGCATTTACCGTATACCTGATGTATCAAAAAGCTTATTCGCCTTTTGCTGCTTTGAAAGCTTCAGCCATCGCGTTTGCGAAGCCAGCGTCGTCTTGCTGGTTCACTTTGTCGATTGCTTCTTTCTCGTCAGCCTGGTCTTTCGCTTTAACAGACAGGTTTACGATGCGGTTCTTACGGTCAACACCGGTGTACTTCGCTTCGATGCTGTCGCCAACGTTAGCAACTTCAGACGCGTCTTCGATACGGTCGCGAGAAAGATCAGCTACACGGATGTAACCGTCAACTTCTTCAGCCAGGTTTACAGTAACGCCTTTGGCATCAACTGCTGTAACTGTACCAGTAACGATAGCACCTTTCTTGGTATCTGTCAGATACTTGTTGAACGGATCTTCTTCGATTTGCTTAACGCCTAAAGAAATACGCTCACGCTCTGGGTCGACTTGCAGAACAACTGCTGAGATCTCGTCGCCTTTCTTATAATCACGTACTGCGTCTTCACCAGACTTGTTCCATGAAATGTCAGACAGGTGAACCAGACCGTCGATGCCGCCGTCAAGGCCGATGAAGATACCGAAGTCAGTGATTGACTTGATCTTACCAGACACTTTGTCACCTTTTTCGTGTGACTTAGCGAAAGTTTCCCAAGGGTTATCGATGCACTGCTTAAGACCCAGAGAAATACGACGACGTTCTTCGTCGATTTCCAGAACCATAACTTCAACAGAATCGCCCAGGTTAACAACCTTAGATGGGTGGATGTTCTTGTTAGTCCAATCCATTTCAGAAACGTGAACCAGACCTTCGACACCGTCTTCGATCTCTACGAAACAACCGTAGTCAGTCAGGTTAGTTACCTGGCCAGTGATCTTAGTGCCTTCTGGGTAACGCTGTGCAATTTCTTGCCATGGATCGTTGCCCATTTGCTTCATGCCCAGAGATACACGTTGCTTTTCTTTGTCGAACTTCAGAACTTTAACGTTGATTTCGTCACCAACATTCACGATTTCGCTTGGGTGCTTAACGCGCTTCCAAGCCATGTCAGTGATGTGCAGCAGGCCGTCAACACCGCCCAGATCTACGAACGCACCGTAGTCTGTCAGGTTCTTAACGATACCTTTAACTTCGTGACCTTCTTCCAGGTTAGCCAGCAGCGTTTCACGCTCTGCACTGCTTTCTGCTTCGATAACAGCACGACGAGAAACAACAACGTTGTTACGCTTGGCGTCTAACTTGATTACTTTAAACTCAAGCTCTTTCCCTTCCAGGTGAGTGGTGTCGCGTACAGGGCGTACGTCAACCAGTGAACCTGGCAGGAATGCGCGAACACTGTTAACTTCAACAGTGAAACCGCCTTTAACTTTACCGTTGATAACGCCTTTGATAGTGGCTTTATCGTCGTAAGCTTTTTCCAGCTCAACCCACGCTTCGTGACGCTTAGCTTTTTCACGAGACAGGATAGTTTCACCAAAGCCGTCTTCAACAGCGTCTAACGCTACGTCGACTTCGTCACCGATTGCGATTTCTAATTCGCCTTCGGCATTTTTAAATTGTTCAGCTGGGATAGCACTTTCTGATTTGAGACCTGCGTCAACAAGAACGATGTCTTTATCAATTGAAACTACAGTACCCTTTACAATTGAACCTGGACGAGTTTCAAGTTCTTGTAAGCTCTCTTCAAAAAGTTGTGCAAAATTTTCAGTCATATGATTTAGTAAATAATTTAAGTTGACATCCACATTTCTATCCGGATAACGTGGGGTTATTAAACAAAGTCGTCACTCCCTGTGACAACGATTGCGATGGTGAAACCGACTCCGGCCTTACAGCCTGGAATTGATAATTTCCATTGCACTTTCAAAGACTTGGTTAATATCCAAATCTGTTGAATCGATCACTACAGCGTCTTCTGCCGGTACCAATGGCGCAATGGAACGATTCGCGTCGCGATCATCCCGGGCTTTGATATCGGTTAAAAGGCGCGCAATATTAACATCCAGACCTTTATCTTTCAACTGATTATAGCGACGCTCCGCGCGGGCTTCAGCGCTGGCGGTCAGGAATAATTTTACGTTGGCATCAGGGAACACTACGGTGCCCATATCACGACCGTCGGCCACCAGGCCGGGATCTTGCTGAAACGCACGCTGGCGGCGTAACAGCGCCTCGCGAACCCTGGCAAGGGACGCAATTTGTGACGCTACAGCGCCGACTTCTTCGGTGCGAATATCGTCAGTGACGTCTTCACCTTCCAGCACTACACGGCGCTGCTCGTTGTCAATTTCAAAACTGACGTCAAGGCCAGAGGCCAGCGGAACAACAGCACTTTCATCGTCGATCGGAAGATCATGATGCATGGCGGCAACGGCCAGTACGCGGTAAATTGCGCCACTGTCCAGTAAGTGCCAGCCGAGCTTTTCTGCGATTAATGCGCTTAGTGTGCCTTTCCCTGCCCCACTAGGACCATCTACCGTTACTACGGGTATTGGATGCATACCTGCTCCATTTATTTAATAAAATGTTAATAACAACTCGAAAACGGCGGCAATTATACCCGTGTAAGCTCAATTGGCAATGATACACGTCAATAAATACCCGGGCATAATACCTAAGTCTGTAGCGAATGCACGCTGGCCCTGAGACCAGCGCAATTGATAGTAGAGAATAATTCTGTCTTAACGATGACAGATTGTGGCAAAGCGGGTGAAATAATCGGGGAAAGTTTTGGCGGTACAACCCGGATCGTTAATCGTTACCGGTGTATCACTTAAAGATACCAGTGAAAAACACATGGCAATGCGGTGATCGTTATAGGTATCAATAGCAGCATGTTGTAATACAGCGCCAGGCGTTACCCGAATATAATCGTGCCCTTCTTCTACTTCCACACCCAGTTTACGTAGCTCAGTGGCCATTGCAAATAACCGGTCGGTTTCTTTTACCCGCCAGTTATAAATGTTACGGATGCAGGTTTCCCCTTCGGCAAATAACGCCGTGGTCGCAATAGTCATGGCAGCATCCGGGATATGGTTCATATCCATGTCCACGCCTTTAAGCGGCGCACCATGAATAACAATACAATCGTCAAACCATTCAACTTTAGCCCCCATGGCTTCAAGCACATCAGCAAAACGAATGTCACCCTGGATGCTTTGTTTGCCAATTCCAGTGACCTTGACCGTACCGCCTTTAATAGCGCCGGCTGCCAGGAAATAAGATGCAGATGATGCATCTCCTTCTACCATAAAGGTTTTAGGTGCCACATACTGCTGCCCGGCTTTGATCACAAAGCGCTGATAATCCTGATTTTCTACCGACACGCCAAATTTGGCCATGGTATCCAGGGTAATGTCGATATAAGGCTTCGACACTAACTCGCCTTTAATGGCGATAGTGGTGTCTTCGCTAAACAACGGAGCCGCCATTAACAGGGCCGTCAAAAACTGGCTCGACACACTGCCATCCACAGACAACTCGCCACCCTTTAACTGGCTACCGGTGATTTTAAGCGGCGGATAACCGGCATTTTTTAAATACTCAATATCCGCCCCTGCGTCCAGCAGCGCATCAACCAGGTCGCCGATGGGGCGTTCTTCCATCCGTGGTTCGCCGGTTAATTCAACCGTTACGTTCGAGGCGGCCAGTGCAGCACATAAAGGGCGCATGGCGGTACCGGCATTACCTAAAAACAAGCTGAGCGGTTTATCAACCGAAAACGCGCCGCCTAAGCCGGTAACCTTACACTCGGTTTTGTCATCGCTTAAGCTGTATTCAACACCCAGTAATTTGAGGGCATCCAGCATATGGCGGATATCGTCACTATCGAGCAGATTAGTCAGGCGGGTTTCGCCCTTCGCCAGTGCCGCAAGTAGCAAGGCCCGGTTAGACAGACTCTTTGAGCCCGGCACGTTGACGGTACCGTCGATTTTGTTGACCGGCTGTAACGTTAACTGCTCTACACTCATGCGTGATGCTCCTCGAAGTCTTTCATAAAGCTCACCAGGGCTTCTACCCCTTCAATAGACATGGCGTTATAAATACTGGCACGCATACCCCCTACCGAGCGGTGACCTTTAAGGGCCATTAAACCGGCTTGTTTAGATTTTTCCAGGAACACTTTATCCAGTGCCGGATCGGCCAGATGGAAAGGAACGTTCATAATTGAACGGTTTTCCGGATGTACATTGTTGCGGTAGAACGACGAGTCGTCGATGGCTTTATACAACGTGTCTGCCTTATGCTGATTGAGGCTGGCCATGGCTTCAACGCCACCCTGAGCTTTCAGCCATTTAAATACCAGCCCCGCCAGATACCAGGAAAAGGTGGGCGGTGTGTTATACATGGAGTCATTTTTGGCCATCAGTTCGTAATCGAAGATCGACGGCGTACTCTGACGAGCCTTACCTACCAGATCTTCGCGAACAATCACTACCGATAAGCCGGACGGGCCAATGTTCTTTTGCGCACCGGCATAGATAATACCGTATTTGCTCACATCCACCGGACCAGACAAAATATTCGACGACATATCGGCTACCAGAGGCACTTCACCGGCTTCCGGCAACCATTTGTAGGCAATGCCATCCACGGTTTCATTCGGGCAGAAATGCAGATACGCCGCGCTTTGATCGATGTCGGCGGCTGCCGGCTTAGGCATAAACTGATAGCCGTTATGATCAACGACCTCACCAATCACTTTGGCATTATTATACTTTGAAGCTTCTGCAACCGCGCCCTTAGACCAGGAACCACTCACCAGATGCAGTGAAGTATCGTCCTGTTTTGAAATATTCAGCGGTACCGCTGCAAACTGCCCGCGCCCGCCGCCTTGCAGAAACAGGACCTTGTAGTTTTCCGGTACGTTCATCAGGTCACGCAGGTCTTGTTCCGCTGTTGCGGCAATTTCGATAAAGTCTGCACCGCGGTGACTCACTTCCATCACTGAGCAACCACTGTCACGCCAGTTAATAAATTCCTGTTGTGCCTGCGCCATCACTGCGGGCGGCAGCATGGCCGGGCCAGCACTAAAATTGAATACGTTTTTCATGAGCTTCTTAAATACTGTCAGGAAGCATTAGTACCCGCCAGCAATATTCATACTGGTGACATAATGCTTACATACACTAAAAAACAAGCGGCACTAAGAGCCGCTTGCGATGCTTGTTGTATCCTTTAACGCAGGATTATTCGTCTGTCGTTGACTCATCTGCGCCGTCTTGTGCGGCATTGGTATCGACGGCTTCGGCTTCGTCGCCCTCGTCTTCGATTAATTCAGCGTCTTCGATTTCTTCGATGCGTTGTAATGCAACCAGTTGCTCGTTATCACCGGTACGGATCAGTCTTACCCCCTGGGTATTTCGTCCAACGGTCGACACTTCACTCACGCGGGTTCTTACCAGCGTACCGGCATTACTGATCAGCATGATTTCGTCGTTTTCATCTACCTGTACCGCCCCGACAACCTTGCCGTTACGATCAGAGACTTTAATCGACACTACACCCTGAGTAGCACGGCTCTTGGCCGGGTAATCTTCCAGCGGCGTACGTTTACCATACCCGTTTTCAGTAGCTGTCAGCACCGCACCGTCACCACGAGGTACGATTAGCGACACGACTTTCTGGCCATCTGGCATCTTAATACCACGAACACCTGTAGCAGTTCGACCCATTGGACGCAGCGCCAGCAGCTCTTCACCGGTTTCAGGATCCAGTTTAACCGCGCCGGTTTCAGAATCACGCAGTTTCTCGTTAAAGCGAACAACCTTACCGGCGTCCGAGAACAGCATGATGTCGTCATCCCCATGGGTAATCGCTACACCAATCAGTTCGTCACCTTCATTGAGGTTAACGGCAATGATACCGCTTGAACGAGGACGTGAGTACATGGTCAGGCTGGTTTTTTTCACCACACCATTGGCCGTAGCCATCAGGACAAACTTGTCTTCCTCGAATTCCTTAATCGGCAGGATCGCGGTGATACGCTCATCATCTTCCAGTGGCAGAATGTTTACAATCGGACGACCACGGGCATTACGGCTGGCCAGAGGTAATTGATAGACCTTCAGCCAGTACAGTCGGCCACGGGTTGAGAAGCACAGGATATGATCGTGAGTGTTGGCAACCAGCAGCTTGTCGATGAAATCTTCGTCTTTCATCTTAGTAGCTGACTTGCCTCGGCCACCACGACGCTGCGCTTCGTATTCAGATAATTTCTGGTACTTCACGTAACCTTCGTGAGAAAGGGTTACCACCACTTCTTCACGTTCAATCAGATCTTCTAAATCAATATCGTGGCTGGCTGCAGTGATTTCGGTACGGCGCTCATCGCCGAATTCGTCACGGACTTTTTCCAGCTCTTCGCGAATGACTTCCATCAGGCGCTCAGGGCTACCCAGAATGTGCAGTAATTCAGCAATCAGCTCGAGCAGTTGCTTGTATTCGTCGAGGATTTTTTCGTGTTCAAGACCGGTTAACTTGTGTAAGCGCAGGTCCAGAATCGCCTGAGCCTGTTGCTCAGTCAGATAGTATTTGCCGTCGCGAATACCAAATTCCGGCTCCAGCCAGTCCGGGCGCGCCGCATCATTACCGGCACGTTGCAGCATTTCCGCTACATCACCCAGCTCCCAGCCAGAAGCCACTAACGCTTGTTTTGCTTCAGAAGGACTTGGTGAGGCTTTGATCAGCTCAATCACCGGATCGATGTTAACCAGTGCAATGGCCAGGCCTTCAAGGATATGGGCGCGGTCACGGGCTTTACGCAGCTCGTAGACTGTTCTGCGGGTAACCACTTCACGACGGTGCAGGATAAACGCCTGCAGGATTTCCTTAAGGTTAAACACTTTTGGCTGGTTGTTATCCAGCGCCACCATGTTAATACCGAATACGGTTTGTAACTGGGTATTGGCGTATAAGTGGTTAAGCAGCACTTCGGCTGACTCGTTGCGTTTAACTTCTACAACAATACGCATACCGTCTTTGTCAGACTCATCACGCAGTGCAGAGACGCCTTCAATACGTTTTTCTTTTACCAGCTCGGCAATCTTCTCGATTAAGCGGGCTTTATTTACCTGATACGGAATTTCCGTGACGATAATGGTTTCTTTGCCGTTATCTTCGGTTTCGATTTCGGCACGGGCACGCATGTAGATTTTACCACGACCGGTACGATAAGCATCGACGATACCTTTACGGCCACTGATTAAGGCAGCGGTTGGAAAATCCGGACCAGGAATGTGCTCCATCAACTGATCGACATCCAGTGACGGTTCGTCAATTAATGCAATACAGCCGTTTACAATTTCAGTGAGGTTATGCGGTGGAATGTTGGTTGCCATCCCTACGGCAATACCTGAAGACCCGTTTACCAACAGGTTAGGAATTTTGGTGGGTAACACATCCGGGATGTGTTCAGTGCCATCATAGTTAGGCACGAAGTCCACGGTTTCTTTGTCTAAATCAGCAAGCAGTTCGTGGGCAATTTTTGCCATCCGTACTTCGGTGTAACGCATTGCGGCGGCGGAATCGCCATCGACCGAACCAAAGTTACCCTGTCCGTCAACCAGCATGTAGCGTAAGGAGAAAGGCTGCGCCATCCGAACAATGGTATCGTATACGGCGGAATCACCGTGGGGGTGATATTTACCGATGACGTCACCCACTACACGGGCTGACTTTTTATAAGGTTTGTTAAAGTCATTCTTCAACTCATTCATGGCAAACAGTACACGGCGGTGTACCGGTTTTAAGCCATCACGTACGTCGGGCAGCGCGCGCCCAACGATAACGCTCATCGCATAATCCAGATACGACGTTTTGAGCTCTTCCTCTATATTAACGGGGAGAATTTCTTTGGCGTTATCAGTCATAAACTGCTTGGTCCCTTATTATAAGTTTGTCGCAATCCTGCAGATACCTGACGATCCTGCGTCCGGATCCCCTTGGATCACGCATTGGGGGTCTTCTAATTAACCAATGAGTTTATCACCCATATCAGCATTTATGTAGTGATTAATGCATCCTTACCTTCAGTTATCTCCTAAGCGTTTATTTTTTGCGCGATTGCAAAACCCAGCTGCAAATAAGCCATGTGCAGATTGCCGATTTACGGTAATGTAAAGCGGATTTTTAACTTCAGGTAAGATGAAAACTCACGCTCATGACAGAAACACAGCAAAATGTAGATCAAACGGAAATCGACAAGTTTTCTGAAATCGCTGCCCACTGGTGGGACCCACAAGGCCAGTTTAAACCTTTACATGCCATCAACCCATTACGCCTTTCCTTTATAGAAGAAAAGTGCGAAGGCCTATTTGGCAAGCGGATCCTCGATGTAGGCTGTGGCGGCGGCATTCTCGCTGAGTCACTGGCAGCACGAGGGGCCGAGGTTACCGGTATCGACATGGCCAGTGCCTCACTGGAAATTGCTCAGCTACACAGTCTGGAAACAGGTGTTAAAGTCGATTATCGCTGCGTGAGTGTGGAAACCCTGGCAGCCGAACAGCCTGAATCTTTCGACGTAGTAACCTGTATGGAGATGCTTGAGCATGTGCCCGACCCGGCTTCGGTGATCAGTGCCTGTGCCAAATTGGTTAAGCCTGGCGGCAAGGTGTTTTTTTCCACCTTAAACCGCAATCTTAAAGCTTATCTGATGGGCATTGTGGCAGCTGAGTACGTATTACAGTGGGTACCTAAGGGTACGCACCAGTATCAACGCTTTCTCAAACCGTCTGAGCTGATAAAAATTGCCGATCAGGCCGGTCTGTTTACCCGATCTGCCACTGGTTTGCATTTTGATCCCTTTAATCAGGCGTTCGTACTATCGGATCGGAATGTTGACGTCAACTACATTTTGCAATGTGAAAAATCTTGACGAAACACAATATATAGTGTCCATGTTTTTAGTTGGACACTATATATCGCATATTTATAAAAATTAAATATTCGGAATAAATTGTTTTAAGCGATCGCAAAAAAAATCTAAAGTGCTTGCATTCATTCAAATCTTGCTTTGTTCAAACCTAAAAGGTTAGTCAATACTAACCTTTTACCGGCCTTGTTTTGATCGATGAATTAAGCACCAGATATTGGGTTGCATTAAAGTCAAAACCTCACTATCTTGTGGTTATCCGATAGCAGTCTTGTTTAAAAAACCGGCTGATGCAGGTATTTCTCAGGCGGATTAAACATTCACGGATCGAAGCGATCGCCGATGGATCCCTTCGAAATTAATAATTTAAAACAAATCGGGCAGTGCAAACTTGCCCCGCGAATAGCGCTAACTGACAAACGGCCACTAAAATGAATAACAATTTATCTGTCACCAAACGCAATGGTGAAAAAGAGCCCATTGATCTGGAGAAAATTCACAAAGTTATTACCTGGGCAGCAAAGGGGCTGAACAATGTCTCAGTGTCACAGGTAGAAATAAAAGCCCACATTCAGTTTTACGACGGTATCAAAACCGCCGAGATCCATGAAACCCTCATTAAATCAGCAGCAGATCTGATTTCAACTGAAGCACCGGATTACCAGTACCTTGCAGCTCGTCTGGCGATTTTCCACCTACGTAAAAAGGCGTTTGGTGAATTTGAGCCACCGAAGTTGTTTAATCATGTGGCTCGTATGGTCGACATGGGTAAGTATGATACTCACTTGTTAGAAGACTACACGCCAGAAGAATTTGCCGAGATGGATAGTTATATCGATCACTGGCGTGACATGAACTTCAGCTATGCGGCCGTTAAACAGCTGGAAGGTAAATATCTGGTTCAGAACCGGGTAACCGGTGAGATCTACGAAAGCGCTCAGTTCCTGTATATTCTGGTAGCGGCCTGTTTGTTTGCCAACTACCCAAAAGAAACCCGTTTGCAATATGTTCGCCGTTTTTACGATGCAACGTCGACGTTTAAACTGTCGCTGCCTACCCCGATTATGTCGGGCGTACGTACCCCTACCCGTCAGTTCAGCTCTTGTGTATTAATTGAAACCGGCGACAGCCTCGACTCAATTAATGCCACCGCCAGTGCTATTGTTAAGTACGTCAGCCAACGTGCCGGTATCGGTGTCAATGCTGGCCGTATCCGTGCACTGGGCAGCCCCATTCGCGGCGGTGAAGCTTTCCACACGGGCTGTATTCCTTTTTATAAGTACTTCCAGACGGCGGTTAAGAGCTGCTCTCAGGGTGGTGTTCGTGGTGGTGCAGCAACGCTGTTTTATCCATTGTGGCACATGGAAGTTGAATCACTGCTGGTACTCAAAAATAACCGTGGTGTAGAAGAAAACCGTGTACGTCACCTCGACTACGGCGTTCAGTTTAACAAGCTGATGTACCAGCGCATGATGAAAGATGACTACATCACGCTGTTCAGCCCATCGGATGTACCTGGTCTGTACGATGCGTTCTTTGCCGACCAGCCTAAGTTTGAAGAGCTGTACGTTAAGTACGAACAGGATGAGTCAATCCGCAAAAAACGTATTAAAGCCATGGAACTGTTTGGCTTGTTTATGCAGGAACGAGCCAGCACTGGCCGTATTTATCTGCAGAACGTGGATCACTGTAATACGCATAGCCCGTTCGATCCGAAAGTTGCGCCGGTTCGTCAGAGTAACCTGTGCCTGGAAATCGCGCTGCCAACCAAGCCGTTGGAGCACGTTAACGACGAAAACGGTGAAATTGCGTTATGTACGCTGTCGGCCTTTAACTTAGGCGCCATTAAGTCTCTGGATGAGTTTGAGGAACTGTCAGACCTGGCGGTTCGCGCACTCGACAGTCTGCTGGATTATCAGGATTATCCGGTACCTGCTGCTTACAACGCCACTATGGGTCGTCGTACGCTGGGTATTGGTGTAATTAACTTTGCCTACTATCTGGCGAAGAACGGCGTGAAGTACTCAGACTTCAGCGCTAACAGTCTGGTACATAAAACCTTTGAAGCCATGCAGTATCACCTGCTTAAGGCATCAAACAACCTGGCTAAAGAAAAAGGCGCATGTCCTAAGTTTAACGAAACCACGTATTCTCAGGGTGTACTGCCAATCGATACCTATAAAAAGGATTTGGATTCAGTTTGCAACGAACCGCTGCATTTAGACTGGGAAGGCCTGCGTAAAGACATCGTAGAACACGGCTTACGTAACTCTACCCTGTCGGCACTGATGCCATCAGAAACTTCATCGCAGATCTCCAACGCCACCAATGGCATTGAGCCACCGCGTGGCCATATCAGCGTTAAGTCCAGTAAAGACGGCGTTCTTAAGCAGGTTGTACCGGAATATGAGCGTTTGAAAGACCAGTACGAACTGTTGTGGGATATCCCCTCTAACGATGGTTACCTGCAGTTATGCGGTATCATGCAGAAGTTTGTCGACCAGACGATTTCTGCCAATACCAGCTATAACCCGTCTATGTATGAGAACAGCAAGGTGCCTATGCGTTTATTGCTGAAAGACCTGCTGACCGCATACAAACTGGGCGTGAAAACGCTGTATTACCATAACACCCGTGATGGTGCTGCCGATGCGCCGGTTGGAACAACCAGCGCCGCAGCAGCGAAACCTGCCGCTCAGGAAGTCGTGATTGAAGAAGACGACGATTGCGCCGGCGGTGCTTGTAAAATATGAGGACTCACTTTTTTCGAATGTAACATTTTTGTGGATAAAAACATTATTATTCATTTGGATCAATAGGTTAATTGAAAAGGGTGCATAACCCTTTTCTTTTTTACATTGACAAGATATATTTCTCGTGTTTAATTTGTAACACTATGATGAATTATCGTGTTAGATCTATTCCACATCCTCAGTATAGCAATCAGCTTTTGCCTCTTCTGGTGAATATGCGAAACTGTCAACTTCCTGAACCATCGGCTGCATTATGGGGATGGAACCTTTGGTTGTCCCAGAAATACAACACAGCAAAAAATCGTCTACATGATTTGTGCATATTCTATGAGTATGTAGATAGGCACTATCCTTTGTTTTTTGAAGATGCGGCGAAGCTCAATATCATGACAAGACGTCAAACGAACGACCTCGCTTCATTTCTACTGATCAACTTCGATTATGATGTTGAAGACGGGGTACAAGTTAGTGCGAGCACGTTCAATAGGCGCATCGATTCAATAATGCTGTTTTTGCAATACCATTACAGTCGCTACATCGAAAAAATAGTAGTTTCAGATACGGCCGACGCGCTAAGTCGAACGGTATCCAGAATCAATGCCCACCTAGCAAAAAAGCGATTCAGTGCGGCAGAAGTCGAGAATCAAACAAAACAAACCAAACCACTTGAAGTCGAACAGATTAATATTATCCGAGATATTGTTCGCCCTTCTGATGATAATTTTATTAACGAAATAAATCCCTTTAGAAAATCATTGCAACGCCGCAACGCTTGTTTGGTGATGTTGTTATGTGAGCTAGGATGTCGCGCCTCAGAGCTGATATTGATTCGCAATAATGATAATGACCTTAAGCTTACAACCAACCCCACGATTGTTATTCAACAAGAAAATCGGAATACCAATCATTTCAGGGGGCGGAAAGACGGAGCATCACATAAAACGCGAGGGAGAGAGTTGCCGATCTCACAGGGTCTTGCTTCGCTCCTAATACAGTACATCGAGGAAGATAGACCATTGCTACGAAAATCCTACAATGGTTCGCTGACACAATATCTATTCATCAGTGACCAAGATGGCGGTCCAATGACAACGAAAGGTCTAATGTACGTGATTAATAGTCTATATCGTAAAACGCCTAGCTTGAAGCAAGTCATACACCCACATCAGTTTCGAGTGACAAGGGGCGGCCAGCTCAGAGATGGTATCGATAAGAATTATGAAGGGGCGAATTCTCCGATGATTAAAGCTGGCGATATGCAGGATACACTCACTACTTGGGGTGGTTGGTCATCTACTAGTTTAATGCCCAAACGCTATACCAACGCCATTCTCCAAAAACGAATCCGAGCCTATCTTGCAGGAAAAGAAGTAGATTAAATGGGACATGCACAAACCAAATATTTAAATCCTAACCAACTCGACGTATATCAAGACATCTATGATGTTGTTGAGAAATTGAATGGTGACTATGAACCTTTCCCTACAGAGATAGAAACCTTTCATGGGCAAAGGATTTCACTAAGAGATAGCAATGGCTACTTAGTAAATCAGCATCGCGTAATAAACCTCGGTAAAGATGAAAAGTTTTATAAGATAAGTGACAACTATTCTAGCTATCTGTACTTAAACTTTATCGCAGTTCACTGCTGGATTGATACAGCGGTAATACGCTCCCCAGCATCACTAAATCATATCAGTGTTGGTTTTAATGCACTTGGCGAAATATCACTAAGTGATAAGGCATTTAGTTCAGAAAATGCATTCTCAAAGGAGATTGCGGCGCAGCTATCCGCTATAATTATCAAGAACAAAGACGACCAACTGCGTATTAGGCATTTCCCGATCACTAATTCCGGCCTCTCGATCACCCCAATTCTGATACACCCGATCACTGGTATTATGGCTTGCCCGATCAGTAGTTGTGGCAGACCGCAGTCTGCCACAGGTATTTACCTCATGGTTTGTTGCTTTCTCATTGACTCCCCAGTGAGGGTTATCCGGTGAGCATTGTGGATGAGGCGATCTAGTAGCGCATCGGCAACCGTGCCGTTACTTATCATTGAATGCCATTGCTCTACAGGTAGCTGACTACAGATGATGGTGCTACTTACGCCGTGCCTGTCTTCTACCACCTCCAGTAAGTCTGTTGCCTGTTTGACGGTGAGTTTTTCCAGTCCCCAGTCATCCAGGATCAGTAGCTGTTGTTTCGCTATCGTTGCTAGCTGCTTGGTGTAACTGCCATCAGCGTGGCCGATGTGTAAGTGCTCGTTTAATCGTGGTAATCGCCAGTAACCAACACGTATTCCCTGGCGACACGCTTGTTCACCAAGCGCACAAGCTACATAGGTTTTACCGCCACCTGTGGCTCCGGTAACAATGATATTCTGATGATGACTAAGATATCCGCCATTTAATAAATCGGCCATTCTTGGCTTTTGTAATCCGCGGCCATTGTCGTATGACAGTTCTTCCGGTGTTGCATTTAACCTGAGTCGTGCCTGTTTACGAAGTCGGTTGATGCGGTTTGTCCGTCTTTGGTTCATTTCATGGTCAACCAGCAGGGACAACCGTTCCTCGAAGGCTAATTCACAGTAGGTGTTGGGTTGAGCGCGTTGCTGTTTTAACATATCCGCAATCCCTGTCATGCGCAGTTGCTGTAATTGTTGGATGAGTAGATCGTTCATTT
>NZ_PVNP01000160.1 GCF_002993365.1 Marisediminitalea alba | reverse complement strand
ATCAGCGTCATTACAAGGCTTTGGCCAAACACGCGAGCAAGAATTGACAGTCAAACGCCAGCGCAAGACTGACCAAAAAGAAATTAAACAGCTCAGGCGTGAATTGCGTGAAAAAGAAAAAGCCCTGGCAGAAACAGCCGCATTGTTGGTATTGAGAAAAAAGCTGGATGCGCTTTGGGAGAACGACAACGAGGACGATTAACCTCGATCTCAAAGCGCACGGAATTAGTGAAGTTAATTCGAGACGCTAAACAAGCCGGCGCTCGATTGCGCTTGGCGTGTGAAGAAGTTGAGATTAGCCTCAGAACTTATAAACGGTGGTTTAAGCGCGGTATTATTCAGGCCGATAAACGCCCTGAAGCCGTTCGTCCGACGCCCTCTAATAAGCTGTCGGAAGCGGAACAGCAGATGATATTGTCAGTGAGTAATGAAACGCGCTTTGCAAGTTTGCCGCCTACACAGATTGTGCCCACGTTGCTTGATGAGGGCGTGTATTATGCGTCGGAGTCGAGTTTTTATCGGGTGTTAAAAGCGCATAATCAACTTCATCACCGTGGGCGTAGCATGGCGCCGAATGCCAATAAGTTACCGGATACGTTCGTTGCTAACAGGCCTGGTGAAGTGTTCTGTTGGGATATTACATATTTACCCAGCGTGGTACGCGGGCAGTTTTACTACCTCTATATGTTAGAGGACATTTTCGGTCGTAAAATTGTGGGTGCCGAGGTCTATGAATGTGAATCGGGTGAGTATGCAGCTGAACTACTGCAACGCACGCTGATACATGAAAATGCGTTATATACTGGTGTGGTATTGCATTCAGACAATGGTGCACCCATGAAGTCGCAAACGATGCGAGCAAAAGCGTATGAACTGGGTGTAACGACATCATACAGTCGACCCAGAGTGAGTAACGATAACCCCTTTGCGGAGTCACTGTTTAGGACCTGCAAATATCGTCCAGACTGGCCTTCTCATGGGTTCAAAAGTCTAGAAGAAGCAAGGCGGTGGGTGTTAACGTTTACGCGCTGGTATAACTATGAACACAAACACAGTCAACTTAGGTTTGTCACACCGCATCAGCGCCACACGGGACAAGATAAATCGATACTAGCGAACAGACAGTCTCGCCTGGAACTGGCAAAGCAAGCTAATCCAAGCCGCTGGGGAAAACGCAAGATACGAAACTGCGAGCCAGTTGGGCCAACTACATTAAACCCAACCCGCGGGGTGAATGAGAAAAACGAAAGTAAAGCGGCTTAAAACGCTTTAAAGGTGACAACTAGCTTGAAAAACGCCGCAATTGTCGGTGGTCAGTATCAATGTAATGATAACCGGCATACTGGTCGGTAACTACAATGTTTTCTGGATTATCACCCAGTAATTTCTTTGCCGCCCAGGCGCCGCGTGAGAAGTGGGTCATGAAGCATGATAACTCTGCTGTGCAGACCTGCCACATCCAACGGTTTTCGTTGCCACGCTGATGACGGGTTTCATCGCAGTGTACCACCGCATTAGTGCGCATCATCTCTTTGATATCCTGATACGCTGGCGTCAGTACTGAACTAACCCGGCCCTGCGCTTCAGAGATAGCACCGCGACTGAACGATAAGCCGAAGTTCTGTTCGAGCTGTTGCTGGATTTTACTGATACTCTGGTGAAACTGACCGGACTGCATTGCCACACATGCCAGCAGGTTATTGCCCATCTGTCCCTGATTCACGTTGTCAGGTAGCGTTGCTTTTACCGTTTTGCTGCACTGACAACACTGACCCTGATGTAACTGATGTTCAACCACAGAGAAAGCCTGAGAAGGAATATCAAAAACCTGATGGCGGCGATACGGTGAATCACTGATAGTAATAGTACCACCGCAATCACACGTATCATCGGGATAGTACGTCAGGGTTTCATCAACGCTCTCGGCTAACATCCGCTTGCTACCTTTATGACCGGATTGCGCACCACGCTTACGGCCTGTCGGCTTTTTAGCTGGCGCAGAAGAGGACGCCCCCGGCCCATTAGACGATGGCGGACGCGACGAGTTACGACTGTTTTGATTCAGTCGGTCTTCGAGGTCATTTAGCCTGTCCCAGAGTGCTTGAATAACCAATTTTGCATCATCTAAGTTATCGACTGCGGGCGGCTTTGATAGCTGTTTTTTACGTGGCATGAAGTCACTTTGACAGACTGGGGGGATCAATCAATAGGATCCAAGAGATCACTGAAAATAAATATATTTAGCTGTCAATAGGGCCCTGCTGAACGGTTACAATTGTTTATATTACCGAATTGTAATGTAGGGGTAATCTGGTTGTCAGGCGATGGTGCTAACATCAGCAACAATTAATAAACAGTCATTGACTGCTGTCTGTCAAACACCAAGGAACGACGAGACCGTGAAAAGCGCCTTCATTCACATAATTATTGTGATTGCATTGCTCAGTGTGCAAGTGACTGAGTCATTTGCATTTGCGCAAATGCCATGCAGTGACGAAATGGCAGCGGAGATGGATCTCGGATCTCACGATATGCACAGCGCTCATGACATGATGAAACACTCGCAAAGCGATGATATGGATGATTGTTGTCAGCAAGATTGCTGTTGTCCAATGGCGATGTTTCATATTGGTCTTCTCTCTAGTCAAGCTCATTCGTCACCCGATGGCGTGTCGCTGAGTATTCAGTCTCTTAACCCAAACCTAAACCAAATCTTTTTAGGTGGATTGCAGCGCCCTCCGAAACACTCTCTCATTTAAGCAGGATAAGTCCGTCTAGAATCCGGGCAATGATATCGCTTGTTAGTCGAATGTTCGTAGCAAGCCATTTATTTAAACAATAGAAATGAGAAAGTAATTATGTCAATTATTACGCATCGCTCGATGTGGATAGCCTTGGTGTTTGCACTGTTTTTATCAGCATGTACCGACGCAACACAGATAAATAACGATTCAGAGGCAGTGACTGAATCCCCGATAACGTCCTTAACAGTCTACAAAAGCCGTTCTTGTAAGTGTTGCCAAAAGTGGGTGAACCATATTGAAGAGCACGGGTTCGACGCAGACGTATCCAATGTTACGTTAATGTCTCGAATTAAAGACAAATATGGTGTTGCGCCTAATTACCGTTCGTGCCATACGGCATTGTCCCCAGGCGGTTTTGTTTTTGAAGGTCACATTCCAGCAAAATTCATTCAGCAATTTTTAGACAATATACCTGAAGGCGCCATCGGACTCAGTGTGCCGGCTATGCCAATTGGCTCACCTGGTATGGAAGTCGGTGATCAATTTCGTCCTTATCTTATTCTGCAACTCAATGACGATGGCAGCGCAACCACTTATGCCGAAGTTAATACCTATGAGGAGCAATTCTAATGAGACGCTTTTCATTTCATGTCATTGTACTAATGACGCTTTTGAATACTGGGCTCGCCCAAAGTCAAACCAAGTCGGTATTGACATTGGAGCAGGCTGTTGAAATCGCGATTAACAACGACCCTTGGCTTGTAGGCAGTGAGTATCGCGAGCAAGCCATTGTTTCAAGTAGCGTGGCAGCCGCTAGTTTGCCGGACCCGGTAGTTAATATTGGTTTGGCGAACTTACCAACAGATGGATTCGCATTCGATCAAGAACCCATGACGCAACTTAAGGCAGGGGTTTCGCAGATGTTCCCCAGAGGGGATTCGTTAGATATTCGTTCTCGTCAATTAAGAGAGCAAGCCGCCGAGCACCCATTAATGCGTGCTGATCGCATCGCCCGCACACGTGTGCAGGTCTCTGATATTTGGCTTGAAATTTATCGCGCGCAGCAGAGTATTAAGCTAATCCATCAAGATAGGGCATTGTTTGAGCAACTCAGTGACATTGCCAAAGCGAATTATGCGACCGCCCTTGGACGCGTGCGACAGCAAGACATCATTAGGGCAAAGTTAGAATTGACGCGGTTAGAAGACAGATTAACAAAACTACAAGCACTGGAAGAACGCGCCACAGGTAAGTTATTGGAATGGATCCTAAAAAACCAGCAGTCTGCACGCCAACTTGGCTTTGATGCATTTAGCGCGTTGCAGTTGCCTAATACATTACCTGCCATTGCAAAAATCACTGACAACACGTTGTTAATGGTAAAAAGGAAAAACCAACAACAGCTCGCGGAAATACTCGCAGATCACCCTTATATTTTATCCATTAATCAACGTATCAGAGCGAGTCAAACCGGGGTTGAGTTAGCTAAAGAAAAATACAAACCCCAATGGGGCGTAAATGCCAGTTACGCTTTTCGCGATGATACCCCGGCAGGTGCAAGTCGAGCTGATTTTTTGTCAGTCGGTGTTAGTTTTGATTTACCTATTTTTACTGAAAACCGTCAAGACAAAGAAGTCTCTG
Organism: Marisediminitalea alba; assembly: GCF_002993365.1. Lineage (GTDB taxonomy): Bacteria > Pseudomonadota > Gammaproteobacteria > Enterobacterales > Alteromonadaceae > Alteromonas > Alteromonas alba. The sequence goes on along the minus strand of NZ_PVNP01000160.1, from coordinate 41,303 downwards.
CAGCCGTAAATCAATCAGAAGCCATAAAGACTGACAAGTTACTCGCACTGCGCGAAATGATGTCTGCCATCCAGTCGTTATACGCTGAGCGAGAACGTTTAACTGACAGGCAATCGTTATACAACGACGAGTTATTAGCACAAATGCAAGAACAAGCAGATGCGTCCTTGAATGCCTACACCAATGATGACGGCGATTTCGCCGAAGTTGCTCGCGCGCGTATCGCGGATTTGAATGCGCGTATTGATGCATTGGATATCGATGTGGATCTCGTCAGAACAAACATTCGACTTAATTATTATTTCAATACCACCGCAGGTATTTCCAAGACTCAATTCGGAGAACAATAATGAATAACACGAAAGCCATTATTTTAGGATGTGTTATCGGCGGTGCAATGACTGCGTTAGCATATACATCCCTACTTCCTTCTGATGCACCATCTAACGCAGCAGGGCAAAGCACAGAACCCCAGCCACTCTATTGGGTGGCACCGATGGATCCCAATTACCGTCGTGATGAACCGGGTAAATCTCCGATGGGAATGGATCTCGTCCCCGTTTATGAGGAGAGCACCGGAGGTAATGAAGGTCCGGGAACCATTAGCATATCACCCAATGTAGTTAATAATTTAGGGGTAAGAACAGCATCGGTTCAACGCCGCTCGCTGCATGTCCCTATTCGTACGGTTGGCTATTTGCAATACAATGAAGACACCTTGATACATATCCACCCACGCGTTGAAGGTTGGGTAGATACACTGCATGTGAAAGCCTCGGGAGAGTATGTCAAAAAAGGCGAACCATTGTATTCGCTCTATTCCCCAGAATTGGTCAATGCGCAAGAAGAGCTGCTGATCGCGATGCGCCGCGGGAGCGACGATTTGATCAATGCTGCTCGGTCGCGGTTAGATGCGTTGCAAATGCCAAATGAAGCGATTCAGTCCTTAATATCGAGCAAAAAAGTTCGTCAAACGATCACTTTTTCGGCACCGCAAACCGGGTTTGTTGACAATTTAAATATCCGCGAAGGATTCTTTATCAAGCCAGGCAATACCCTCCTATCCATTGGTGCGTTGGATGAGGTGTGGGTTGATGCTGAAATCTTTGAACGGCAATCCGCGCAAGTCACTGTTGGACTTCCCGTCACAATGACGTTAGATTTTTTACCCGGCAAAACATGGGAGGGTGAGGTTGATTACGTCTACCCCACACTTGAACAGAGCACTCGAACGCTACGGGTTCGGTTACGCTTTAAAAATGCCGATTACGCGCTTAAGCCGAACATGTTTGCCCAGATCACAATACATTCAGACTTTGACTCAGACAACGTTCTTGTGCCATCAGAAGCGGTTATCAGAACCGGCACGCAAGATCGTGTTGTCTTGGCGTTGGGTGACGGGCAATTCAAGTCCATTGCCGTAGATGTAGGTCGAGTGGTAGAGGACTACACTGAGATTACTACAGGTCTCATCGACGGGGATCAGATTGTCACCTCGGCACACTTTTTACTCGATTCAGAAAGCAGTATCAGTTCAGATTTTAAACGGATGGAAGCACCTGGTGCACTCCCGTCGTCGGTTTTTACCGAAGCCACCATCACCGATGTTATGCCCTCACATAACATGATAACAGTGAACCATGGCGCCATCAGTGAATGGGATTGGCCAGAAATGACAATGGATTTTACTGTCGCTAACCACGTAGACCTAACGAGTTTGCGGCAAGGTATGGGGGCGCATATTGAAATTAGTAAAGAAAACGATGGTCAGTATGTGGTAACGACGGTGCATATCATTGACGACAATGCTGATACACAGACGATAAATGGACGCACTATATGGACTGAAGCAACGATTAATTCGGTTATGCCCTCACACAAAATGCTAAATCTTGACCACGGAGCAATTGAAGCGTGGGATTGGCCCGCGATGACAATGGATTTCTTTGTTGCTGACACTATCGATTTATCACAGTTGAAAGCTGGTATGGATTTGCATATTGAAATCACCAAAACCGGTGATAGCGACTATCTGGTAACAACCATCCATGTAAAATCAGCAGAACCAAGTTCAGCGCAAAGCGCAATGGTGACAGGCACCATTAATGCCATCAATACGCAGTCTCGTGTAGTCAATATTTCACGTGAAGCGATCCCAAAGTGGGATAGGCCTGCGGCAACTCTTGACTTTACCTTGAGCGACGATATCGATATCAGCCAATTTACGGTCGGTGCTGACATTACATTTACGTTTGAGATCACTGACGGCAACTTTAGGATCCTGAGCATTCAGTCTGAAAGCCAAGATGCTTCGATGGATCATAGCAACCATGGAGGAGCACACGAATGATCGCTGCTATTATTCGATGGTCAGTTTCCAACCGCTTCTTCGTATTACTGACGACCTTAATTATTATCGGCGGTGGTTTATTCACGATAAAGAATACACCAATTGATGCATTGCCCGACCTATCTGATGTCCAGGTCATCATTAAGACGAGTTACCCTGGACAAGCACCTCAGGTGGTTGAAGATCAGGTGACTTATCCGCTTACAACAGCGATGTTGTCGGTACCAGGCGCTAAAACAGTCAGGGGTTATTCTTTCTTTGGCGACTCATATGTCTACATCATTTTTGATGACAGCACGGATCTATATTGGGCCCGAAGCCGCGTATTAGAATACCTGTCTCAAGTTGCTCCCAATTTGCCTGAAAATGCTCGGCCACAATTAGGCCCAGATGCAACGGGTGTGGGTTGGGTTTACTTGTATGCATTGGTTGACCGCACAGGCAAAAACGACATATCACAACTACGTAGTCTGCAGGATTGGTTTCTCAAGTACGAACTGCAAACCGTTCCCGGTGTCTCTGAGGTTTCTGCGCTAGGCGGTATGGTAAAGCAATATCAAGTTAAAGTTGATCCTGAAAAACTGCGGGCTTATGGGATCCCGCTATCGCATATTCAAACGGCCATCAAAAGAGGCAACAAAGAAGTTGGCGCATCTGTTATTGAAATGGCTGAGGCTGAATATATGGTCAGGGCGACAGGGTATATTTCAAGCAAACAAGATATCGAAACGATCCCTCTCGGCGTGAATGAAAATGGTACGCCGCTGTTGGTTAGGGATATCGCGGATGTGCAATTAGGTCCTCAAATGCGCAGGGGTATCGCTGAGCTGAATGGCGAAGGAGAAACCGTAGGCGGCATCGTTGTTATGCGATTTGGAGAAAATGCTCAAACAACCATTAACGGAGTCAAAGCTAAACTCGACGATCTTAAAAAAGGATTGCCGGATGGCGTCGAAATCGTCACGGTTTACGATCGCTCAGCTTTGATTGAACGGGCGGTAGATAACTTGGCCTCTAAACTGGTAGAAGAGTTTATCGTCGTTGCCCTAGTGTGTATCGCGTTCTTATTTCATGTACGCTCTTCGTTGGTCGCAATTATAAGTATTCCTGTCGGAATCATCACGGCAATCATCGTGATGTATATGCAAGGTATCAATGCGAACATCATGTCCTTGGGGGGGATCGCTATTGCTATTGGTGCAATGAGCGATGGGGCCATTGTCATGATCGAAAATATGCATAAGCATATGGAGCGAACCCCCCTGACGAAAGAAAATCGATGGCAGGTCGTCATGGATTCAGCGTCTGAAGTCGGACCTGCGCTGTTTTTCAGTTTGTTGATCATCACCGTTAGTTTCGTACCAGTGTTTACGCTAGAAGCGCAAGAGGGCAGGATGTTCTCGCCGCTTGCATTCACCAAAACATATGCGATGGCCGCTTCCGCAGCGCTTGCTATCACCTTGGTGCCAGTTTTGATGGGGTACTTTGTGCGCGGTAAAGTACTTGCGGAGCATAAGAATCCTGTTAATCGGTTCTTGACGTTTTTATACATGCCAACACTGAAAACGGTATTACGTTTTCCCAAGTTGACCATGCTGGTCGCCGTTATTGTACTGGGAATTGGGCTTTGGCCAATTGATAAGATCGGTAGCGAATTTATCCCGCCGCTTGATGAAGGTGACTTAATGTATATGCCGACGACTTATGCCGGTATTTCGATAGGTAAAGCACGCGAGTTATTGCAACAAACCAATAAACTGATCAAGACCGTTCCTGAGGTCGAAACGGTGTTTGGCAAGGTCGGCCGAGCCGATACGGCAACCGATCCTGCGCCATTAACAATGATAGAAACGTTTATACAATTAAAACCTCAAGATCAATGGCGTGAAGGCATGACGACACAGGATCTGATCAAAGAATTTGATGCTGTGGTTAATTTGCCGGGGTTAACGAACGCATGGGTTATGCCAATTAAAACGCGGATTGATATGTTGGCTACCGGTATTAAGACCCCCGTTGGCATCAAGATTGGAGGTCCAGATCTTATGGAAATTCAAAAGATTGGTCAACAAATTGAAACGATACTTTCAGATGTTGAGGGCACGGCATCCGTTTATTCAGAGCGCGTTGCCGGCGGGCGTTATGTCAAAGTCGATATCCAACGTGAACGGGCCGCTCGCTATGGTCTCAACATAGCAGACGTTCAACAAGTTGTTTCTAGTGCGATTGGAGGAATGAATGTTACACAGAGCGTCGAAGGATTAGAGCGCTACCCAGTGAATATTCGATATCCACAATCATATCGCTCATCACCTGAATCATTGTCATTGTTGCCTATTGTCACACCACAAGGCAAACGCATTGCGTTGGCTGATGTCGCGGATGTGTATATTGAAGATGGTCCCCCAGGCATTAAAAGTGAAAATGCACGCCTTAATGGCTGGGTGTATGTGGATATTGATGGCGTAGACATTGGCTCTTATGTCGTCGCGGCGCAGCAGGTCGTCAGTGAGGAGCTGGTATTGCCTGCAGGATACTCCATAACGTGGTCGGGACAATATGAATATATGATGCGGGCAAAAGAAAAATTAACCTATGTAGTGCCATTGACTTTAGCTATTATCGTGATCTTGTTATACCTCAACTTCCGCAATTTTATTGAAGTAGCGATCATCATGGGAACGTTGCCTTTATCGATGGTCGGTAGTATTTGGCTTATGTACTTAGAGGGGTTTAACTTTTCAGTGGCAGTGGGCGTTGGCTTCATTGCATTGGCCGGGGTCGCTGTCGAGATTGGCGTCATTATGCTGGTGTACTTGAATCATGAGTACCAGGCGTTAATCGACAAATGCAAAATGGACGGTATCAAACCCACCGTAGGAATGCTAACCGAAGCCGTATTGCATGGCGCGGGTTTGCGTGTCCGGCCAGTCATGATGACGACCGCAACCATTATATTCGGACTATTACCGGTACTTTATGGCTCAGGTACGGGGTCTGAAGTGATGAGTCGTATCGCTGCGCCCATGGTGGGCGGGATGGTCAGTGCGATTTTATTGACGCTACTTATTTTACCAGCCATTTATTTAATATGGCGAAAACAGCAGCTCAAAACGATGAGTAATTGGTAGTTATGCGTCGCCTTGCTCGTCGGTTACACCGATACCTACTGTTGATTGTCGGTGTGCAGATGCTCCTCTGGTCAGTGAGTGGACTCTACATGGTCTGGTTTGATATCCACTATATTCATGGCGATCATTTCATGAAAAGTTCGCCCGCGCTTTCATCATTGTCAACGGTAAACGTTGGCTTTGATGAGATAGTCGCTCGCTACCCTGATGCTAAGTCAATCGTTTTGGGCAGTGTGGGGGAGATGCCGGTTTACCGATTAACCCTCACCAGTAAGACGCACCTGATCAGCGGCTTATCAGGAGACGTCATCCAACCGTTGTCAGACAAACAAGCCGCCGCCATCGCAATGTCCAGGTCAAGTCGGTCGTATGAGGTCGACAATGTGACCTTGCTGGGTGAAAACGAAGAGGATAGTCCGGTTGGGCAACGAGGACGTCCATTATGGCGAGTTGAATTTAAAGGCGCACTTGCGCCAACATTTTACGTCAGTCAAGACACAGGTACGGTTGAATATATTCGACATGCCCCTTGGCAAGTATTTGATTGGTTATGGCGCCTCCATATTATGGATTACCAAGAAGGTGAAGACGTTAGTAATACACTATTAGTGAGCATGACTATCATAGGGCTGTTGGCCGCATTAGCAGGCTTGCTATTGCTGCCTTATTCCTTTTCGTCATCGCGAAAGGCAGCTGACTGAAATGTTCTGGCGGATCATTCACAAATACCTTGCATTAATTGTGTTTTCACAATTAATGGTTTGGCTCGCTACGGGTTTTTTACTCGGACAGGCTGAGCACAGTAAACCGCTCTCCAGAATCGCAAGTGACGCTATTGCAGGAAGTGTATTAACGCCAAACCTAATATCCGTCGAGAACGTCCTTATACGCTCACCCAATGCACTCTCTATTGAGCTGCTTAGCTTGTTGGGAAACCCGACCTATAAGGTTATGACGCACTATGCTAGACATGCCAATGAAAGAGAGTATGAGTTAATAGACGCGATAAAGGGAAATAAAATAGAACTAACAGCGAACGATATCCGTGATCTGGTCAACAATCAGTTCCGGCTAACTTCGCCTATTCAAGATTTGCGCCGTGTTGATCCGCCGATAGAGCATCTACCCAAAGAGCAACAATCGGTTTGGCATGTACGTTTATCAGACAGAGAAACGACACACATTTATGTCCGAGCATCGACAGGGGAATTGGCCGGCGTCGTCGATAGCAACAGGGAATGGACAAACTTGTTGATGCTATTGCACTTTATGGATTATCAGAACACCGGCTCATTTAATCACTGGTGGATCAAGGCTCTCGCGTTACTGACTGTGCTGATGAGTATTTCAGGAATTACGTGGCTGGTTAGCCTCGTTAAAAATAAGCAAGTATTCATTGGGTGGTGGTATAGAAAGCAAGACTTAGTGGTACGAGATCAGCAAGGTTACCTCCAAAACGTCGTTGCTAAGGACAATGAATCACTTCTGGATTGTCTACAGCACAACGCCCTTTCTATTGGGTCAGTATGTGGGGGAGGGGGAACATGCGGCCAATGTATTGTGCGCCTTGATCCATCGGCTGCCATTTCAGTTGCAGAACGATACCGCTTATCTCAAGACAGGTTGTTGTCCGGGTATCGTTTAGCTTGTCAGCAAAACACTGATTTGAAAGGCAACGTTCAGCTTGTAGAGTCTCCAAACCCCAAAACAGTATCATGCGAGTTGCTCTCAAACACATTCATTACACCCTTTATCAAAGAATTAAGATTTAAATATCAAGGCAGTGTTCCACTGGATTTTAAGCCTGGCAGTTTTGTTCAATTCACGATTAAAGAAGGTCAATCTTTAGCGTTTCCGAAAGACTTACCGAGACGCTATCAGCCTTATTGGCCGCGTTTTGAATCAGCTACATTTTCCCATCCAACCACTGTCAGGCATTATTCAGTTGCAAACCGAAATGATGGTAGTGGCGTGATTACATTTAATATAAAAATGCAACCGGCACAATCTAACAATCAAAGACCTGGCATCGGTTCTTTCCATCTTGGTAATTTAAATGTGGGCACGGTGATTGATATAGCTGCGCCTCAAGGAGGATTTAACATACCGGAGGACCTTGGAGCACGAGAAATTGTGTTGATTGGTGGGGGCTCGGGTATAGCACCTCTAAAAGCTCTAATCGATGAACTAATATTTGGCTTGCATTCGACACTGCCTATAACCCTCTTTTATGGCGCCAAACACCCTGCTGAACTGGCAAATTATTGTTGGTTGAAAGCGGTTGAAACACAGCATTCTAATTTTACCTATCAACCGATTGTTTCAAACGCCTCTTCAATTTGGTGTGGACCGGTGGGGCGCGTGCAAATACCTTTGGCCGTATTTTTAGATACACACCGCGACCTCCATCGGTGTTTGTTTTTCCTCTGCGGTCCTCCGGCAATGATGAACGATGTAACCCAATTACTATTACGCTACTCCGTCAATGAAAATGCTATACAAATCGATTCATTTTCACCATTTACTACTACTTAAAACTACCGAGGTTTATTTATGAAAACACTATTGTCAACGTTCTTACTGACCGCTCTTTTCTTGAGCACAAGCAGTTATGCTCACACATCGTTGAAAACGTCCATGCCAAAAAACAATGCGATGTTAATGTCATCGCCTCCACAATTGTCCGTTGTTTTTACTGAGCCAGTTCGTTTGGCCAAATTGACGTTAAATTCTCAAAACGGCGAGCCTGTCGACTTTAATTTTTCTCCATCGATGGAGTCTAGCACTTTCTTTAATTACGACTTACCGACGTTATCGCCGGGTAACTATACCGCACAGTGGATGTTACTTGGTGAGGATGGGCACAAAATGGACGGTTCATTTGACTTCATGGTTCACGGAAGCAAGTCCATGCAAGATGACAAAAAAGCCCATAGTCAACACAAAGACCATTAAAGAGGAAGATTAAAATGGCAATATGGGAAGTATTGATCCTATCCACTAAGCTTGCGGTCTATCTCGGGCTTTCGGCGCTTTTGGGGGGATTTCTGATCCTTCTTATAGCGCCTTTTATTCAAGATAAGCTGTCTCAAGCCAGACTGCTTTGGCAAACATACATTATTAAATATATGGCAGTGTTTGCCTTAATTGGTGTATTGGCGACTATTTTGGATTTCTTTTTTCAGGTGGGGGCGCTGTCTCAAAGTGGTTTTACCGGCATGTTTGATGCTGTCATGCAAAATATGGTTGCACAATCTGCACTAGGGACCGTTGCGATCAGTAGGCTGTGTGTGTTTATCGTGGGTTTAGTATTCTGTGGGATGGTTTATTGGCAACTCACTCGCAAAATAACGCCTAATTTTTTTGTGACACTCATTGTTGCTATTATTCAGTGGGGGAGCGTTGGATATACATTCATGCTCTCTGGTCACACTGTCCAGCTTGATAGTTTATATGGATATGCGTTGGCTGTGCATGTGATCATCGCGCTAAGCTGGATGGGCGCTCTTTGGCCGTTGTCAGCAGCATGCCTACACCTATCGCCTACACCGCTATACAGTCTGATGCGGCAATTTGGTCATCTTGCTATAGGACTGGTGAGCCTGCTGCTCCTTGCCGGCACTCTGCTAGCATGGGAGCTAGTTGGTTCTGTAGGTAATTTATTCAATCAAATCTATGGACAAAGCCTGCTGTTAAAGCTGGGCTTTGTCAATGCGATCCTGCTGCTTGCCGCATGGCATAAATTAAAATTAACGCCCAAGCTTTTAACGCACAGTAACGCAGCGATAGACATGCGCCGTTCGATCCAAATTGAAATGCTCATTGGACTATGCATTTTTCTGATCACCGCTGTTTTGACTACTGTTCTTGGTCCTCAATCTTAACTTTGGATTTATCTGAAAATTAATTACGTTTTAACGACTGTTTTGTCTATTGCGCTGCTTTCATTTAGTACGTTTGCTCATGAGCCACTCAAATCAATAGAGCACTCTGCAACTCACTTCAGTGGCTTGGATACTGCAGCGGGTCGCAGTGTGCTCGCTTATCACGAAGCATTATCTAATGGACAAGCGGATGACGTCATGAGTGCATTGACATCCGAAGTCATTATTTTAGAGGGATCGCGAATAGAACGCAGTGCTGAAGAATATCGACAACATCATTTACACGGTGATATGCGGTTTTCTGCGGCTGTCAAAACCACAACAATTGAACATCATGTTCGCGTTTATGGGGATACGGCGGTCTCAATTGCCAGAAGCCACACCCTTGGCACATACAAAGGTAAACAAATTGATAAGCAAGGAAATGAAACACTGGTACTTAACCTTATCAATGGTCATTGGAAAATAAGTCATATCCACTGGTCCCATTAACACTTTAATTTATAGGAAAACTTTAAATGACGTTACTTATGCGAATCTCACTCGTCCTGATGTTAAGCACAACTACACTGGGCGTCTTTGCATCACAGGCAGATGAAGACAAAGCGACGATTGAAGAAATTATCATTGCTATTGAAAACGGTTGGGAGTCGGGCCAAGGACGGCCTTTTTATGAACACTATCTCGACCATAAAGGTGCTCGATACATTGAATCAGGCGGCCAAAACACAGGATTAAGTGATCTCGTCGAAAATCATGTGGAGCCAGAGAAAGAAGTACTCAAACGCCTCACCATCGATATATTGGATATGGATATTACAATTGATGACGATATGGCATGGGCGATTACGACCGTAAATGTGTCTGGTGAAGTAAGAAAAACTGGCTCAACATTTGACAAAAAGGGCTACCAAACGTACTTGTTTAAACGAACGAGTAAAGGATGGAAAGTCATACATTCACATTCGTCTACCCGCGATAAAAAGCCCCACAAGCATCATTAAGCGACGTCAGTATGCCCATCACTCGCAACGTTACCCTAGACATCATGCGCACGGTCGCCATTGTATTAATGGTGATCTTTCACTTCGCGTATGACTTGCGGTTCTTTGGCTGGGTAGATTGGAGTGTGCCAAATGGTCCTGGCTGGAAACAATTTCGGTATGTCATTTTATCACTCTTTTTCTTAAGTGTGGGTGCATCATTGGTGTTCGCTCATCACCAACGCGTGGATTTGAAATCCTTTGCGAAGCGAATAATGTGGATAGTGGTATGGGCATGCGTTATATCACTATTTACTTATTGGTTTTTCAATAGTAATTGGATATTTTTTGGTGTTTTACACTTTATCGCCGTGGCCAGTGTACTATGCCTTCCCTTCGCACGTTATCCAGTCATGGCTTGTTTTATTGGGATAGGGATTATTACACTGTTCTTAACGAATGTGGTTACAAGTAAATGGCCGTTTAACTTATGGGAATTGGGGCTGCCGTCATCACCCAACGATTATGTTGCACTATTTCCTTGGGTTGGCGTTGTATTGCTGGGCATTGGCGTTGGCCATATGTTTATTAAGGGTATAGATCCCTGTGCTTCACTGAAATTATCAACTAAAATCACGTTTTTAGGACGTCACAGTCTTGCTGTGTATGTGTTACATCAACCTCTGTTTTTTGTAACATTAGGCAGCGTGTATTGGCTTTCGCATTCGGTTATGTGAGTCTAAGTTGAAGATGAGACAATGATAATAAGGGACCTTTGACAAAAGTAGAGCGTTGTTTGTTTTACAAGTAGTCTCGGCGTTTCTAGCACTTGTATATCAGTAATAGTGTGGATATACTTAGCGTACAACAACATTTTTAGGTAGGGACCGCTGTGCTTTTAGTGCCAACAAACCCAGATTACCGCTAGTCTTCAAACAATCTTGGGCGCTCTTTCTGGAATCCAGTATATTTTTGCCATAGACTGTTACATTGTGCTCCCGCGAGTACGTTAGTGATAGCGTCGTCTGTGGCCATTTCTTTTTCTGCCAATAATAGTCTCACCTGACAAGAAATTTCATGCATCGCCGCTTGTTTCGTAAAAAGGCTTTTATCACGTAAACAGACTCTAATAAAAATTAGACTATCGACCATGCATATCACCCGAAAAATGAACCGCGGAAGCCGCTCAGGATCTTGGTATTCACTGCGCTCTTCGGTCAACCAAAAATTTAAATTCTCTTCAAAACTTTTTAACCGTTTGTTAATACTCTGCAAGGCATTGTCATTTAATACACCAAAGCGGGTCATCTCTGCTTCGTAAAATGCTAAATCGAGTAGCGCTTCATAGTAAAGCATTCTTGCGTCATCTAATTTGTCTTTGACCATTTCGAAGCGTGAAATAGCATGTTCTTGTATTGCGATGACCTCTCTAAGAACACTCGGATCGCAACGAGCGGTAGTGCTGTCTTCAACTGACGTCATGCTTAGATCATCAAAGAAACGGTCATAACCGTCTTCAATTAGAAACCGGCGAAGATAAATCGATATCGCTAAATTTTTAAAAACAAGACCGTTTTGCGTCTCCGTCTCACTCATTAACTTATCGAAAGCGTTTGCCGCGTACTGAACTTTTTCTAAATTTATCTGCTCCAAACGTTCAATTTTTTGTTGGTGTCCGTCTGTGAGCCTCTTAATATCTTTCTCATGCCGCTCAGTGAGCGCTGAAATTTGACGTTGTGTTACCCCCCTTAACGCTAGTAGATCTTGATCTGTTGCCTCTTTTAGCGCCTCCAAGTCTTGTTCTGCTTTGTTTTTTACTGCTTGAGTTCGAGTACTTTGAATGTGGTTCATCCAAGCAATAACTGCAGAAATAACGGCAACTAGGATGGCTGTTAATGTTAATACTGTGGTGGCCAAATTGCGTGTAGCTTCATTAGTAAAGTCGCGCGAAGCTAACAATGTCTCTGATTTAACAGATTGATGCTGTTGCGTTAACTCGGATTGCAATCGTAAGCGAATCTCTTGCATATCAAGAATATCCAAAGATGATTTTATTTGCTCTAACTCAGATGCGCTAAGCGTTGAGGGTTGCATTTTGATCGCTTCATTATATAACGTTTTCACCGCATCAATATCTTGTTCAATACGCGCAAGTCGACGATTAACTTCTGCATTGGAAAGCGTAGCATTTTCCAATAGTCGTAAATCTCGATTAATCTCATCAACCTGTTTTTTAAGGCCAACTAATCCGCGATAGAAGTCTGCGTGAACATAGTCATCGGTATCGGCAAAGCAAATGGTGGGAAGAAGTAGAGTAAAAACTAACATCCATTTAAACACTGTATATATCCTAATTACTGCAACTGACGGTTGATCGCCATAGCGCTTGAGTAAGTATTACACCAGCTTAACGGTTTATTGTAAATCCCGCTGCAAAGAGCCTGCAAACCTAAGTTGAGGGTCGTATTTCTTTTTTAAAGCAATCAAACGCTCTACATGGTGACCGAAATAACTGGTCAATGGACAGTCGTTGCCCATGTCATAATTTTGGTAGGCATGGCCATTAAAAAATGGGGATAATCGTTCATAGGTTTGATTAACCCAGTCTATAACCTTGGTATTGTCTTGATCGGGCAGAGTCACACCCGTGATGCTACATACAAATGAGGCATCGCGATGAATAAATGCGGTTTCATGGGTCTCGATATCCTGGATCGCGCCACATAACGGATCGAGCATAATGCCCGCTGCGTTGTCTGGGCAAGACTGATAGCATTGCAAAAGCGCATCAATAAACTGTTCCGTAAGTTCACCTTCAATGATCCCATTGCGCCAATAAAGTGCGTGCCCTTGTTCATATTCATTTGACTGGCACTCTATGTATTGTTTATGCGTAACAGAGATATCGGCATCCGTTTCCCATTTTGCTATGTTATTTAGGTTGGAGTCAGGGTCTTCACTAAACCCCATAATTGATATTTTTGCATTTTGTAACGCTGAACGAGCGATGTATGCATATAAGAATTGCGTTCTCGGCCCCTGCAGTACAGCATCGCTGTATTGCTTTAAAATAGGCTTTGCCTTTTGAATTGGCCATTCAATGATACCTCCTTGAACATAAGCTGGAGCCGGGTGCAGCCTAAATGTTATGTGGGTGATAACGCCAAATTGAGAGCCGCCACTGCCGCGTAGTGCCCAAAAAAGATCAGAGTGTTCCAAAGTGTTTATAACTCTTTGCTGACCATCTGCTGTGATCAGATTAAACGCCAAGACATTGTCGCAACTTAACCCATGTTTGCGTGACAAAAAACCGATCCCGCCGCCTAACGTTGCTCCTACAACACCGACATCCGGGCAGGTGCCTAATGGGATCACTTTCTTATATTTCGATAAGAACAGATCCAAATTATGATTTTTCACACCCGCGCCCACTCTTACTGACTGACCAACTGCGCAAAGTTCTATACTTTGAAAGGCAGACATATCAAGGACAATGCCACCGTCAATAACGGCCGCACCCGTTACCCCATGGCCGCCGCCTTTAACTGATATTTGTAAATTAAGGCGATTGGCATAGTCAATTGTATTAATGATATCGACGTCTGACTCAGGCACGACTATCGCATATGGAAAATGTGAAATGGCTCGATTAAAAACATGACGCCGCGCTGAATAGCCTGTACTTCCAACGTCCCAGACACTGCCGCTTAACTTGTTTCGCAACGACAGTAAGTCAGATTCAGTTGGCTTCGTTGAAATAGTTTTATTGGTATCAATTGGGTTGAGCGGCGCTTCGTCAATGCTTTGCAATAAATCCCAATTTGTTCTGCTAAATGTCTTTGGGTCTATACGATTTAACAATTGCCAAAGGTATTGTGCAACAAGGCGCGGCGGTAGTAGCTTGTTCTCTTCATGTAAGCCTCTTAAAAAGGCCGACATCGGCAGTACATCGCTTGGCACTTGCCGGATTTTTTTTTGCATCGCTGTATCAACATTTCCGGGAGCTGCGGTGGCAAAAACAGCTACATCTTCATTAACTTCTTGTCTAAAACAACTACACACCATATTTAAAGCCGTTTTACTCACACAGTATGCTGATGCGCCTTTCACTGCACTAACGGGTTGCTCGCTTGTCAAATACAGTACGCGGCTATGTTTAAACTTATCCAGGCACAGTTGTGTTATCAAAAAGGGGATATCGCAGTTGATTCTTTGTGCCGTGCGCCATTCTTTGTAGCCTATTGATTGAATAGGTTTAAGCGGTGTGACAATACCTGCACAATGCACTAAGTAATCAATCTGTTCGTATTGGCTAAGCGTTTCTTGAATTTCAATCGTTGCCGCTTCGTTATTAAAATCAACGTGTTCTATGATGAGGCGGGGTTCAAATTTTTCATTGAACGCTCCTAGTCCTGAGCTATCACGACACAGTGCAACAACAAGCATATTTGGATCCCTTGATAAGAATTCATTAGTCAATGCTAATCCAATCCCTGATCCTGCACCGGTAATTACCGCAATTTTGTGTTTCGTCATTTCTTATTATCCGCTCACCCAATTAAAAATTGCATCTGGTATTCAGCATATGCCGCTGCAAAGTAGCTATGAGGAGACCTGTTGACGCAGCTTGAGCATAGATAATTTTGAACCAAGGATAAATAAATCGATGATTAGATTACGGAAATGTAATGATTCTGTAATCCGATTGTCGTGAAGGATTGATCTAAATCAATTACGTTTATCGTGTGATTTATAGGATGGATTTCATCAAAAGCAAAGGATAAATCGGGTGCAAAAAATTACGATAGCACTAATCTGCAATGCCACAAATGCCTATAACAGATGAAGAGCTTGAGGTTTTGGCCGAATTTTTATCGCCCAAATAGCACCTTGACCTGAGTCTAAGACATAGGATTAAGGTGACAAGTCGTCTATTTCAAACCTAAACCGCTCATGTGAGCACAATTAAAGGAAAAATTATGAAAACATTAACGTCATTATTACTGGCCAGCGCCCTTGTCGCTGCGCCAATTGCGACTTCTTACGCGCATCAACACACTGATAAATCTGACATGCCGATGATGGACGGTCAGATGATGAAGAAAATGCAAACACATATGGAAGAAATGCAAGCAGTTTTAGATGCAGTAAAAAGTGAATCTGATCCTGAAAAGCGTGAAGCCATGTTGCATGAGCATGCCCAAAAGATGCAAGACATGATGGGCATGATGGAAGGCAAAGATTCGATGGGAATGAAAGATGGAAAAGGAATGAAAGGCGGCATGGGCATGGAGCATAAACACAGTGATATGTCGACCGATGAGAAAATGAAAATGATGGAACAGCGTATGGCCATGATGGAAGACATGATGGGGCAAATGATGGGACATACGGCTGAAAAAGCGAAGCCAATACACAAGCATAAAAAGAACTAATCAATGCGTTATGAGGCTGGAAAAGCGACTGCCTCTTTTCTTTTAATAATCGCGGGAGTTTTACATGAACAAATTAATCAAGCTTTTATCAATTGCAGTCTTGTCTGTTGGGCTACTAGGGGGCTGTGCAAGCCAGGTATACCATGACTACATCATGAGTGGGCAGGTTGTTACCGTCGATGATAAACAAGTAGTGGTGTGTGTCTCTGACACCGATGGTCTCAAAGAACATCAAGTCTTTAATGTTTATCGCACCGTTTTTGATGCGACAGCAATTTCTGAAGGGGAAGACGGCTACTCGCGCGAATTCGTGGGCAAAATTCGATTAGGTAAGACGAAGGATGAGCATTTTGCAGAGGCTATTGTACTTGATGGCGAACTTGCACGTTATGACATGGTCGAGTTTGATCGTGGGTTTTAATCGATATTTTTGAATAGGAGCATGCCGTTGTGAAGATTAGAGAGTGTCACCAAACCTACCGTTTAGCGGCTATTGTGAGTCTGGTATTATCTAGTGTCTTATTCACAACCGCGTGTTCAGCGGTAACACAACAAACTAGTTCGAAAGAAAAATCTCAAGAAACACAATCTTCAGACACTGCGCCCGAGTTAGCACCGGCTGACTTTGCAAAGATCCAATCAGCTTTGCGCTCATTAGACAACTCACTGGCAGCGCGATCAAAAAGCAATATCGGCGTTAAACAAAGCGATGCCAGCCCTCAACTCAACGAATCATCTACGCCCCCCAAAGCGACGAGCAAGATGAAGATGGGCATGGGAAAAGGGAAAAAGAAGATGACAATGAACGGAAAGTCTTGCATGGGGATGATGTGTAAGATGATGATGAAAAATAGTTCGATGATGGGTATGCCTCCTGAACAAAATACACCGGAGATATCCAAACCTTCATCAACGATAAGCTTGCCAGGTGCGAGTAGTGCACCTCATATTTACCACCTTGGTGAACAAGCCTTTTTCTTAAACCACACAACAACATTAGAACTAACAGATACGCAGTATCAAACGTTGTTATCGATTCAATCTGAGTGGGAGTCTTCCCAAAAAAGCCTTGCGCAGCAGCGTAGTGCATTAGAGGCATTATTGTGGGAATTGACAGCCCAAGGATTGCCTCAATACGACAATATTAAAGACACCATTAGTGAAATAGAGGCCATAAACAGCACCCTACGCCTACAGTTTATTGCTTCGGTGGGGAAAGCCGTCTCAGTATTAACACCCCCGCAGATTGCGAAAATAAATGCGCTATGGGCGGCTGAACAAAAGGATGCGTCATGACTAGGGGGAGTAAACGCGCATCAATCATTCACCGCTATTGTGTCATTCTAAACGTCGTTCTTTTTTTCGTGATTATAAATGCGCACGCACAGCAACAGACTGAGGATAGTGAGCATGCCAGTCATCATCCTGAGGCAGCGAATGGGCCGATTGTTGCGGCAAGCACAGATTCTCCGCCTTTAGCCAACCAAGTTAAAGGTCAGCCGGGCAATGCCAACGCAATGATGGGGCCAGGTATGGCAAAAGGCATGGATAAAATGATGGAGAAAATGGGAGCGCCTAAACCTAAAGATCTCTATCCAACTTTAATGCGGATGCAATCAACCACGCCGGAACAAAGAGATAGTATCTTAGGCAAAGCGTCGGCGCGTATGCAACAAGGAAGTGAACAACTGACTACCGGGTTTGAATCGCTCGCCCGTGCCGCAGCCGTTGATGACTATACCCAAATGCAAGTAGCTGTTGAGACCGTTAAAGAAGGGATCGCGCATTTTGATAGTGGTCTTGCGGCAAAACGGGCAATACAAGATGGGCAAGATCCCAGAAGAGTGGCATTAACCTGGTTTAAATCGCAAATGAATTTGCTACCCAGTTCACCAGTGAATGATTCCTCAACACTATTTGGCATGACGCCGTTTCATACTGCAGTGATGCTTGTTCTGCTGATCTTCACTGTCGTCATGGTGTATGTTTATGGATTTAAAATGCGCAGAGCTGCCGCATTGCTAGAAGAGCTTAGGTCCACTGAGACCGCAAGCGCTTCTGCGCCCACTAAGCAAACATCACCTAACGAGATACCTACTAACGCACCTGTAGGGACTGACGCTGTTTTAATACCCGCTACAGCGCATGTATTACCTTCTACGACTATGTCACCGCGTAAAGGTGTCTATAGTGGCAGTATGCAAGTCACCGGTATTTTTCATGAGACCCATGATGTTAAAACGTTTCGACTTGCCAGCGCCGATGGTCAAGTCATCCCATTTAGTTTTGAACCTGGACAATTTGTGACTTTTACGCTCACGATTGATGGTGTTGAAAAACCGGTGAAGCGGTCTTACACCATCGCATCATCACCCACTGAGCAGTATTACTTTGAAGTCACCATCAAACGCGAGGAATTCGGTGTTGTTTCTCGTCATATGCATGACGTCGTAAATGTGGGAGATACGCTTTCAATTAAAGCGCCTGGCGGCAAGTTTTACTTCAATGGTCAAGATGCAAGTAGCGTTGTATTGATTTCAGGGGGGGTTGGGATCACGCCCATGATGAGCGCGGTGCGTTATTTAACCACGACGTGCTGGGACGGTGACATTTATTTTCTGTTTTGTACGCGAACGTCTAACGATTTTATTTTTGAACAGGAATTAAAATATCTACAAGCACGTCACCCAAGGTTGAAAGTACTCGTCAGTATGACACAGGCGGATGGCACTTCTTGGATGGGACCTCAGGGGCGTTTTTCATCGGCATTGATAAATGAATTCGTGCCGGACATAGCATTAAAAACAGCACACATTTGTGGGCCGCCGGCAATGATGGATGCAACCAAGGATATTTTATCTGAATTGGGTATGCCTGAAGCGAATATTAAAACAGAAGCTTTCGGTGGTGCGAGTCCGAAGAAAACGGCCACTAAAACGGAGGTCGCCCCAAACACGCCTGTAAACAATACGCGCCAAGTGCGATTTAGTTTATCAAATGCACAGGCACAAGCCGGCACAGATGAAACCGTATTGGACGTTGCTGATGGACTTGATGTTGATATTGAGAATTCGTGCCGGGCAGGCTCTTGCGGCAGTTGCAAAGTGAAATTACTGCGCGGCGATGTTGATATGGAGGTTGATGATGGGTTGGAGCCAGAAGATAGGGTCAGTGGTTATATTTTAGCCTGTCAAGCCATCCCTAAAACTGATGTGGAGGTGGAAGCATAGTGAATAGTCAAGAGCGAACCATTGTAGGCAGCTTGGTGGTCTTAATGATCTTACTTTGGCTAGGGTTTGTGTGGCACCGTGACCCAGCATTCCCTGGCAGCTTTGCTGGATTTGTCGTTGGTTTGACTGCGCTGGTATTAATGTTTATTCCGTTGCTTTACATGATCATTAAACGCAACAAAGCACTAAAGAAAGTCGTTACCAAGCAAATAGCCATGCCTACGCTACTGCGCATTCATATTTATGCTGGAGTATTGGGACCTATTCTTGCACTCATCCATAGCGCTCATCGTTTTGATAGTGCTACTGGAGTCTCCATCATCATCTTTATGATGGTCGTTGTGATCAGTGGGTTTGTTGGTCGGTATGTGCTAGGGCTTATTTCCTCAAATGTAAAAGAGAAAAAGCGTCAAGTGACAGAACTCCAAGGTGCACTTTCAAGCGCCAAACAATCGCTTAAAGACGCGGTCTGCGACGTAAGATATTCGAATTTCGCCCAAACATCAGCGAGACACATTCCATACATTGCTTTAAGTGTACCTATTTCAGCGCAAAGTAAGCTGTTTCGACAAGAGAGTAAGGTTCTATCCATTATCGATGCCATTTCTGATGTTGAATACAGCATTCTGATTCACGACACTGCGAAAACTTGGTTTGCTCGTTGGTTGAAGTTTCATATCGTGATTTCGATAACGCTCTATGGCGTATTGTTCTTTCACATTTTTAGTGAAGTTTATTTTGGACTACGCTGGTTATGATCAAGTGGATAATAGTTATTCTGGGCTTAGTTGCAGCGGGCTTTGGTGTTAGCCATTTTTTTCACACACCAGAGGATCTTGCAAAAATTCCGTGGGAACAAATGGTAGAGCCTGGTTCACTGAGCAAAGCGCATGCGTTTTTGGCGGATGACTGCTTGAGTTGTCACACGCCAGTAGAAGGCGTTGAGCGCGACAAGTGTGTGGCCTGTCATGCAAATGATACGCATATCGTCGCGCGTCAACCTACTGCGTTTCACGCCGACATAACAGAATGTGCTAGTTGTCATACTGAGCATCAAGGTGAGGATGCTAAGATTTCACTGATGAACCATATTGCATTGGTCGATATTGGGTTCAATATGCTCCCCAACCCAAACGTGCCGTTTGACGAAGGCGCAGCCACGATGGCTTTTTTAGAAAATGTTCTAGCGAATAAGCAAACGGCTGATCCCCTATTTGTGCATCCCGACGTCAGTGATAAAGAAGCATTATTGAATTGTTCACAGTGCCACAGCAACGATGATCGCCACTTTACGTTGTTCGGAGAGGATTGCGTGCAATGCCACAGTACAGACAAGTGGTCACTGCCGACGTTTATTCACCCCTCGAGTCAATCTCGTGATTGCAATCAATGTCATGAAGCGCCGCCCAGTCACTACATGCAACATTTTAAAATGATTTCCGCCAAAGTCGCTGGCGAGCCAAAAGCCAAAGTGGAGGCGTGTTATGCCTGTCATCAATCGACTTCCTGGAACGATATTAAGCGTGCCGGCTGGTACAAGCATCATTAAGGGGGTGAAACTGTGATCACAAATTCCATTGCGCTGGCAACCTCACTGTTGGTAGCAATAGTATTGTTTCTGCCTCGCCTACGACAATCTGTCCAATGGCGAGCAACAGTCACCCCGTTGGCTTCAATAATTGGCAGTGGCTTTTTGATCATTGCACCACTGCTGCATTCGGTGATGGGCAAATGGGCGCTGCTGGGCATTATTCTGTTGTCCATTCTGGCATATACGTTGGGTTCGGTCATTCGCTTCAATATACGTCACGCAGAGCCTGAGCTTGCTCGCAATCCCCACGGCAGTATCGCAACGCTTGAGAAAGCCAGTCAATGGGCACTTGGCGCTGCCTATGCGATTTCCGTGGCGTTTTACATTAGCTTGTTTGCCGCATTTGTCTTTGACCGCTTGGCTATCGCTGATACAACACTCATTAAATTGTTTACCAGTGGGCTGCTTGTCATCATTATGCTGGTCGCTTGGCTTCGCGGTGCGAGAGGGCTAGAGACCATCGAGCTATTCGCGGTAACCATTAAGTTGGCGATTATTGTGGGTGTGCTTGTCGCGCTGGCAACCTACGACATACAAGTCCAAAGTGCGTGGTTTAAACACGAAGCGATACAATCCCTCAGCCATTTTGAAACCCTTAGTATGCTCGCGGGTATGCTCATGGTTACGCAAGGGTTTGAGACAACGCGCTTCATGGGCAGTAACTACAATGCAGAGCAGCGCATTAAAGCAGGGCGATATGCCCAGTGGATTGCCATTTTTCTTTACGCTGTGTTTATTGGTTTAACCTGTCCCATATTTCTCGATTTTCCGATAACCGAACTGAATGAAACCACCATTAGTTATACCCTGGGTCAAGCCATTTGGGTATTGCCCATATTATTGTTAGTGGCAGCGACAGCAAGTCAGTTAAGCGCCGCATTGGCCGATACTATCGGTGGCGGAGGACTGCTAAAAGAACTCTTCCACTTACCCATATCTCCTCAGTTTTACTATGTTCTGGTTATCGCGATTGCGGGCATATTAGTTTGGTCATCCAACGTATTTGAAATCATTAATCTCGCGTCAAAGGGATTTGCACTTTATTACCTTATACAAACACTCATCGCATTCAAGCTCGTACTACTGCGGCCCAAAGAACAACGCTTCAAATCGCTTCAATTGCTTGGTCTTTGCGCGATTGTTGTTTCCTTATCCTTTGTGATTGGCTGGTCAATACCAGCACCGCACAGTTAATAGAGGACAGAGGCTAATGCAATCCGCAAAAACATGTACGCCAGCAGTTCGCGTCGCAAACAAGGTTAAGCAATATACCATAATAGGGGTAGGAAACATTTTACAGCGTGATGATGGCGTTGGTATACATGCTATCCAAGCCTTACAGCCCATGCTTGAAGACTATTCAAATGTGTCGTGCATTGATGCTGGGACACTGAGCTACGAATTATTAGAATGGGTGTCAAATTCAGATCATACCATTGTCATAGATGCCGCCTATATGCGATGTCCCGCAGGCACGGTTAAAGTCTTCAAAGATGATGAAATCGCGCAGCAATTTGAACAGGCAACGGCGCACTCTGTTCACCAAATTACGTTACGCGATACCTTATTAACCAGCCAAACATTGTTTTCAAAACCGACTGAAGTGACGTTAATTGGCGTAGAGCCTGAAGCAATCGAGTGGGGGACGTCCTTAAGTCCAAAAGTCAGTGTCGCGCTCTCTTCCATTATGGATATCGCGTTTGCGTGTCTTTCTACCGGTAAGGTTCACGCCAATACCCCAGCGATTGAAAAGCAGTCACGATGAACGAAGAACTCATTTTTATAACATCAAATGCTGACACTACGGGCAATGTGATCCCGCTTTTGCATCAGATTCGTCATGCCTTATCCCAGTTACTTGCGCAGCAAGAAGAAACCACGATAGACCTGCGGCGATTGCCATTGAGTGCAAGTGAAGAATCACAGTTGGAGACTTTTCTGGGTCATGGAGAAGTGAAAGCAGATATTCAGGCACTGGGTGACACAGTGGTAATCGAATCACGATATACCGGCGTCTGGCTTGAAACACATTACAACGAGGAAGCCGAGATCATGGGCAAATATGTGCATATCTGTGACTGTCCACCGCTAATAAAATCTCAACCAGAAGATATGGTGTTATCGCTCAATAATATCGTATCAGACATTCAAGCAATGTCTGATACATCGACTAATGACGCGGCTGAGGAGGATTAAAATGTCTCTACCCACACTAAATGCGCAGTTACAAGCGTCAGGTATATCCAGACGCACATTTCTAAAGTTCTGCGCTACGACAGCATCATTGCTCGCCTTACCTCAAAGTGCGGTTGCCGACCTCGCCAATGCACTGGGGAATGCAAAACGACCTTCTGTTGTTTGGTTGCCCTTTCAAGAATGTACTGGGTGCACCGAGGCGATTTTACGCTCTCATGCCCCCACTCTGGAAAGCCTTATCTTCGATCACATTTCATTGGATTATCAACATACAATAATGGCTGCCGCTGGAGAGCAAGCAGAGGAGGCACGACGCGCTGCAATGGAAGCGCACAAGGGACAATATTTGCTGTTGGTCGATGGTTCGGTTCCGATGGGGAATCCCGGTTACTCAACGATCAGTGGAATGAGTAATGTTGATATGTTGCGTGAATCGGCCAAAGAGGCTGCGGGTATTATTGCCATTGGTACCTGCGCATCTTTTGGCGGGATCCCCAAAGCTAACCCAAATCCGACGGGCGCTGTTGCAGTCAGCGACATCATTACTGATAAACCAATCGTCAATATTTCAGGATGCCCACCACTGCCTATCGCGATAACAGCAGTGTTGGTTCACTACCTCACATTTAAGCGTTTTCCTGACCTTGATGCACTGCAACGACCACTCGCCTTTTTTGGTGAAACCATTCACGACCGATGTTACCGGCGTCCGTTTTTTGAACAACGTAAATTTGCAAAATCGTTTGATGACGAGGGGGCTAAGAAGGGCTGGTGTCTGTTTGAGCTGGGTTGCAAAGGGCCTGAAACTTTTAATGCGTGTGCAACCGTTAAGTGGAATCAAGGCACCAGTTTTCCTATTGAATCTGGGCACCCGTGTCTTGGCTGCTCTGAGCCCGACTTCTGGGATAAAGGCAGTTTTTACCAAGCCCTTTTTCCATGGGAACGATACAAATCTAAACCGGGTAAAGGTGGACAGAAGCACGCCGGTAAAAACGCATAAGACACAATAGGCAAAGCATATGGACAAGACATCAAATAATGACCGATTGGTCGTCGATCCCATCACTCGAATCGAAGGCCATCTTAGGATAGAAGCTGAAATGGATGGTAATACGATCAAACAGGCGTTCTCTTCGGGTACCTCTGTACGAGGAATTGAACTGATCCTGCAAGGCAGAGATCCTCGGGATGCGTGGGCGTTTGCTCAGCGTATCTGTGGCGTTTGTACATTGGTACATGGCATGGCATCGGTTCGCGCAGTCGAAGATGCCCTCAGAAAAGCGTGGCGTACAAACGCCAAGTTAGGAGTGGCTATTGGACATCCGGCCATGACGTCCATGCCAAAAGGGCCGCTGCAACATGGTAAAAAAGGCAAAGGGCACCGTCATTCAGGCACCGTGATAGGTTCATTGAGTGAAGCTGAGATGGCTATCCCACAAAATGCACAATTAATCAGAAACATCATGATCGGCACCCAGTATGTGCATGATCACGTGATGCATTTTTATCACTTACATGCCCTTGATTGGGTTGATGTTGTATCGGCTTTAGATGCGGATCCAGCTAAAACGGCAGCGCTTGCTGGTCAACTTAGCGATTATCCTCGTTCATCTCCTGGTTATTTTAAGGATATGAAACAAAAAGTTAAAACGCTGGTTGAGTCGGGACAACTGGGGATATTTAACAATGCATATTGGGGGCATCCGGGCTACAAACTGCCACCTGAAGTAAATTTAATGGCGCTAGCGCATTATCTAGATGCGCTAACGTGGCAACGTGACGTTGTTAAAGTTCACACCATATTTGGTGGCAAAAACCCTCATCCCAATTTTGTCGTCGGCGGTGTACCGTCACCCATTAATTTGAATGCATCAACAGGAATTAACACACGACGATTAGTGCAATTACAAGATGCCATCACCCAAATGAAGACATTTGTCGATCAAGTGTACTATCCAGATATTTTGGCCATTGCGGGTTATTACAAAGAGTGGGGTACACGAGGCGAGGGGCTGGGTAACTTTCTAACCTATGGGGACCTACCGACGACCTCAATGGATGATCCCGCGTCATTTTTATTTCCCAGAGGCGCAATACTGGGTCGCGACTTGAGCAAGGTATATGAAGTCGACTTAGATGATCCATCTGAAATTCAAGAATTCGTTTCTTCATCTTGGTATCGCTATAGCGGCGGAAATACAAGTGGCTTACATCCTTTCGAAGGGCAAACAAACCTTGAATATACCGGCCCAAGGCCCCCGTATAAGCACCTTAATACGAGTGCTGAATATTCATGGTTGAAAAGTCCGCGTTGGAAAGGCCATGCAATGGAGGTCGGTCCGTTAGCGCGTGTATTAATGATGTATGCGAAAAAGGATGCTGCAGTGCAAGACATCGTCAACCGCTCTCTTTCTATCTTAGACTTAGCGCCCTCAGCACTTTTCTCGACACTCGGCAGAACGCTCGCCAGAGCGGTTGAAACCAAAATTATCGTCAACCAGCTACAGGATTGGTATGACCAATTGCTTGATAATATTGCGAGCGGCGATACCGATACGTTCAACCCTTTATATTTTGACCCAGCGAATTGGCCTGTAAAAGGTCAAGGCGTCGGGGTTATGGAAGCGCCCAGAGGCGCTTTAGGGCATTGGTTAGTCATGCAAAATGGAAAGATTGATAACTACCAATGTGTCGTGCCCACTACATGGAACGCAGGTCCTAGGGATCCTAATTCACAGGCCGGCGCTTATGAAGCCGCGCTGCAAGATAAACATACACTACATGATCCTGACCAACCTTTAGAGATTTTGCGAACGCTTCATAGTTTCGATCCGTGCCTTGCATGTGCTGTGCACGTGATGGATGAAACCGGTGAAGAGCGTCTGCAACTGAAAGTTCGTTAGTCATAGTTGAGGAACTATTATGAGCATCCAAAATATTACAAAGCATCTTACTAACCCACTAATATTAATTTTCTACTCGGTGTTGGGCTCACCAGCGAGCTACGCGCATCCGGGCCACCAAGGCGATCATTCCATACTGTTAGTCGCGCTCCTGTCAGTCACAGTGTTAGTGGCGGTTGGGCTCTTTGTGTACAGAGCGAGAGTGAGAAGTAACGCAATACGGGTACCGCAGTAATGTGCCTCGCTGTTCCAATGAAAGTCACAGGAATAAAAGGCTTTAATGCGATATGCGAAGCCAAAGGTGTTTCTCGCGAGGTCAGTTTACATTTAATACAAGGATCAGGTGTCAAGGTGGGTGACTATGTCATGGTGCATGTGGGTTATGCACTGCAAGTGATCACGTATGATGAAGCGCAAGTGACGTGGGAGTTGCTCGATCAGGTGATTGCTTACGATGCATGAAATGAGTCTGTGCTATAGCTTGCTTGACACAATTGCCGTTTACCAACGCGCAAATATGGATAAGTGTGTCGGTCTTGTCCACGTCAAAATCGGGCCACTTTCAGGTGTTGAGCCTGATTTACTGCATCAGGCTTTTTTGACGTGTAGGACACACTCTATCGGCGATCAGGCAGCGCTTCAAATTCACACTAGCGCTATCAAAGTGCGCTGCACATTGTGTGGCAAACATAGCCGTGCAGTAGTAAACCGTATCATATGCGCTAGCTGTGGTTCGTGGCAGACAGAACTCATTCAAGGCGATGAGTTTGTTTTACAGCGAATTGAATTCATCCCGTCCGAAATATCAACCGAACCAAAGGAAAGACAATATGTGCGGTAATTGTGGGTGTGAAACACCTAGGAAAATCGAAAAGCCTATTCAGCAAACGACAAACGTCGTTGAGGTTCATGCGAATCTAAAAAGTAGCAATGATACCCAAGCGATCACAAATCGTGCTTTGTTTGATGCACATGATGTGATGGTGATTAATTTGATGTCATCGCCAGGTAGCGGAAAAACACGGTTGCTGGAAGAAACGATCACAGCGCTCAAATCACAATACAACATGGCGGTGATTGAGGGCGATCTCGAAACTGAAAATGATGCTAACAGGATTAGGCGTCATGGTGTGCAGGCTGAGCAAATTGCGACAGGGCAAGGGTGCCATTTGGACGCTAATATGGTGTTTAAGGTACTCGGGAAATTTAACCTCGAAAAGCTAGACGTTTTGTTTATTGAAAACGTTGGCAATTTAATTTGTCCCGCATGTTTTGATTTAGGGCAGCACTTGAATGTGATCTTGTTGTCGGTACCAGAAGGCGACGATAAACCCGAAAAGTACCCCGTCATGTTTCGTGCCGCAGATGTCATGCTGATTTCTAAGACCGACTACTTGCAGTTCCACGACGAATTCAATGTGGCGCGTGCGATCCAGTCATTTCGTAAAGTGGGCAATAACGCCCCTGTTATAGAAGTGTCTTCAACGCAAAGTAACCAGCTTGAGGCATGGTTTGCTTACTTTATAGAAACCATTAATGCTCGTGACTCTCGCTCATTGCAAGAACGGGGAGCTTAAGAGTATGTATAGTGTTGAATCGTTACTATCTCTGATCAAGAAAACGCCGCTTACAAAACCGCTCCGTATTCTCAATGTCTGTGGTGGTCATGAGCGCGCGATCACGCGCGCTGGCTTTAGAACGTTATTTCAACACAATATTCATCTGATCCCCGGCCCAGGCTGCCCCGTCTGTATTTGTCCAGAAGAAGATATCGCATTCGCGATTCACTTAGCACTCAACGAAAACGTCGTCATTGTGAGTTTTGGTGATATGCTCCGCGTGCCCATCGATTGTGCTATCGATGGTTGTGATTCATTGATAGCAGCAAAAAATAGTGGAGCAGATGTTCGTCCTATTTCGTCTGTGCAAGAAGCAGTATCTATTGCGATAGGTGAACCTGAAAAGGCGGTTGTATTTTTTGCGGTCGGTTTTGAAACCACCATGGCACCGGTTGCAGCAGCATTGCTTGCTGATTTGCCCAATAACCTTAAAGTTTTATTGTCTGGACGTCTTACTTGGCCAGCTGTTGCCCATGTGCTTAGGAGTCAACAAGATACATTTGACGCCCTTATTGCACCAGGCCATGTCGCAACCATTATGGGATGTGAAGAATGGCAATTTGTTATCGACCATCATGATTTACCCGTCAGTATTTCAGGATTTCATCCAGAAAGTCTGCTTTTGTCGATCCATGCACTTATCAAAAACTGTTCTAGCAGAGTCATTACGCTGAACAATAGCTATCCCGAAGTCGTCAAGCACCATGGTAACTCAGCGGCTCAAACTCTTTTAAAAACAGCGTTTACTCAGGTTGATGCGCATTGGCGTGGAATTGGTGTCATACCGCGTTCTGGATTTTCATTGGCTGCAAAATTGTCGCACTTAGACGTTACCAACCATTATGAGCCAATCGATTGTAGTTCACAAATTATACAAACCAGTCAAAAAACACCCCCGCCCTGTGAACAAGTGATACTTGGGCAAATGGCACCTGATGGGTGCCCGTTTTTCGGTAAGGAATGTATACCGGCTTCGCCCAAAGGAGCCTGTATGGTTTCCGACGAGGGGGCTTGCAGAGTCTGGTATAGCGCTGGCGAGCGCTCAGTAATAGAAGTTATTGAGAAGGGAAATACGCAAAAAGTGGAGATAAAGTCATGACGGCTTCCGGCTTGCACGAAGCAAATAAAAATAATGCAAAAACAATTGCGTATGAGCTAATCATTACAGGGATGATCCAAGGCGTTGGCTTTAGACCCTTGATTTACCGTTTAGCCCATGAAAAAAACCTTGTGGGATGGGTCAAAAACGATTGTGGGTGTGTGCGCATACATATTGAAGGCTCAGAATTAGATGTTGAACAGTTTTCATATGAATTACAAAATAATGCGTCAATGGTATCGTTGTATTTACTCGAAAAGAAAAGCATTAAACCCAATGGCTTAGGTACATTTTCGATAGAAGAAAGCAGTCATGACCCATTAAGCGGGACGGTATCAGTGCCCAAAGACTTGTATTTGTGTGACGCGTGTCAGTCCGAGTTACTGTCTACAGATAACCGGCGCAGTGATTATAGTTTCATCGCTTGCAGTGAATGTGGACCACGATTCTCGATGTTGCGGGCAATGCCCTATGACAGAAAAAATATTAGTATGTCTGCGTTTCCTATGTGTGAGACGTGTCACCAAGAATATCAATCCCCGCATGACAGGCGCTTTCACGCACAGCCTATCAGTTGTCGCGCATGCGGACCTGAAGTGTTTTGTTCAACAGTTGGCGGTCGTGTGATCGCGCAAGGTGATGACGATGTTGTGACTGCGGTTGTGGGATGCCTTAACCAAGGTGCAATCATTGCGTTAAAAAGTGTCGGCGGGTATCACTTAATTTGTGACGCGCAAAACACTGAAGCGGTTGATCTACTGCGGCGACGAAAGAATCGACCCGACAAGCCTTTTGCGGTGATGCTTCCAGAGCCGCAAAGCGATGTTCCTGGACAGAGTTGGCTCGATAACTGTGTGGTGGTAAACAGTCAAGATAAAGCGCTCCTATCAAGCCCTGTAAGACCTATTTTGCTTGCACCAAAAAAACGCAATGCACCCATTTCGGAAAACGTAGCGCCAATGCTTAGCGATTTGGGGGTGATGTTACCATGCAGTGGTCTGCATTTGATGCTCATGAAGCAATTCAATCGTCCGATGATCGCAACGTCAGGCAATGAATACGGTGAACCTATGGTCACATCGACGTCGTCTGCACAACAACAGCTTTCCATGTCGGCCGATTTTTTTGTTCATCATAATCGCGATATCTGTCACAAACTCGACGACTCCGTTCTAAGAACTATGATGTCAGGTGCTATACCGTTTCGTCTGGGGCGGGGCTTAAGTCCCCTAGAATTAACGCTTCCCTATGACGTAGAAGAGCCACTTATTGCGGTAGGGGCGAATCAGAAAAACACGGTATCATTCGCATGGAAGAACCGACTAGTGGTAACACCGCATATTGGCGACCTCGATTCGCCTATAATGCAGGCACATTTTGAAAAATGTATCAGTGATTTTCAAGACCTTTATCATGTCAGTCCGCAGCGTATTCTGTGTGACCGACATCCTGGCTATATTAGTTCTCGTTGGGCCAAGGAAAGCCCATTACCGTCCAGTGAAATTTTACATCATCGTGCTCACGCATCCGCCTGGGCGTTATCTGCTGAAGTCTCGTCACCTAGTTTGGTTTTTGTATGGGATGGGGCAGGGATAGGCAGTAATGGTGATTTGTGGGGTGGTGAAGTGTTTTGGGGCTCACCGGGCAATTGGAAACGCATTGCATCATTGGCTCCTATGAAACTGCAAGGCGGGAATAAAGTACCTTATCAGCCTTGGCGCAGCGCCGCAGCACTTGCATGGGAGACTAGTTTCACGGAGGTTGATTTGACCCCCTTTGACCCAGAGCACCTGAGTTTCAAGGCATGGAAAAACGAACTTAACTGTTATTTTAGTAGTTCGATGGGAAGACTGTTTGATGCAGCTGCGTTTGCCTGTTGTGAACAAAGTGAAGTCTCATATGAAGGGCAAGCACCGATGATGCTTGAGAGTGTTGCATCCACGCCATCCAAGATTGTGCCGTTATCCTTGATACAGAAAAGTGATGATTTCATTCTAATGGACTGGCGAACGATGGTGCCTGACCTATTTGATAAAACAGTACCCGCACAAATCCGCGCCGCAAATTTTCACGCATCACTCATTGAAACTGCGTGGGAGTTAACCAAGCGTTGTCGCAAAAAGTATGATTTCAACCATATTGGTTTGGCCGGAGGCGTCTTCCAAAACCGCATTTTATGCGATGGCCTAGCTGAACGTTTTGCACAATCAGACATTCCTGTTGTTATCCCAAGCAGTTTACCTTTAAACGATGCAGCAATAAGTGTCGGGCAAATTCACGAATATTGCTCAAGGAGATCATCATGAAAGGCATAGAGCGTAATAATCGAGCATCATCAGAACCGTTGGACACCGATACTATTCGGTTAGCGCAAGGCAATGGTGGAATATTGACCAAAAAACTTATTAATGATGTGTTTAAAAATACTGCCAATAAAGAACTAGATCTGCTACACGACGCGGCTTCGGTAACCTTCGCCGGTCCCTTTCTGAGTATGACAACCGATAGCTTCGTTGTCTCACCTTACACATTTCCAGGTGGCAATGTGGGGGCATTAAGTATTTACGGTACCGTGAATGATCTGGCTGTCGTTGGCGCGACCCCTCGGTATATCAGTACTGCATTCATTATTGAAGAAGGCTTTTCGATGACGGCTCTCAAGGAGGTTGTCCATAAAATGCATCAAGCTGCTGTAGAAACCAATGTGGCCATAATAACGGGAGATACTAAAGTCGTTCCCAAGGGATTCGGTGGTGGCGTTTATATCAATACAACGGGTGTGGGTGACAGCCAAGAAACACCAATTTGGGATACGAGTCTTATAAGGCCGGGCGATCACGTACTTGTCAGTGGCTCTGTTGGCGATCACGGTGCTTGCGTATTACTGGCGCGTGAGGACTATGGGTTGCACGGCCAATTTAAGTCCGACTGTGCCAGCGTTTTCCCGTTAGTCAATGCAATCAGAGACTTAGAAGGCGTTCGTTTTGTCCGAGACCCAACGCGTGGAGGACTATCAGTGTTACTCCATGACGTGGCAACTGAAACGGGTTTCAATATCGAGCTAATTGAAAATAACATTCCGGTGCGTCCAGAGGTCGCAAGCGTGTGTGACATTCTAGGCTTTGATCCTTTCGTTTTGGCTTGTGAGGGACGCGTTATTGCAATTGTTAGTCCCGATATTAGCAGCGAAGTACTCACTCATTGGCGAGGTATAAAAAACGGTGAAAATGCCCAACATATTGGTGTCATTACGGAAAATACAGGCTTAAAGGGCCGCGTGTCGATTATTACGCCAATGGGAGGGCGACGCTTCATGAGTGAGCTTGAAGATGAGCCACTTCCACGGATCTGTTGAAGGTTTAGGTGTTGACCTGTGAGCGGCTCACAGGTTTATCGTGTGAAGGTGAGAGTAAAACATAGGATTAAAGGCGTGTTTTACCGGCACAACAATGTTGATAAAGACGGGGGGTTAAAATGCGGGTAAAACAAATAGCAGATGCACTAGATATTAGCGTTGATACCGTGCGCTATTATACGCGCATTGGACTTTTGGTCCCAAATAAATCCCACAATGGATACAAGTATTATCGGCCGGCGGATGTGACGCGACTGCGGTTCATTTTAAGTGCGCGCGCCTTAGGTTTTTCGGTCAATGATATTAAAGAGATCCTAGTTACATCTTCACAAACCAATGCGCCGTGTCCAACGGTAAGGCGTCTTATTGAAAAGAGGTTGAAAGAGACTGAACAGCGGTATCAGGACATGCATGAACTTAGAGAGCGCATGCGCTTAGCCACTTCAGAGTGGCAAAACAAACCCGATCAACCTCCAACGGCCGATACGATATGCCATTTAATTGAAGGTTTCACAGCGCTTAAGTCATAACAAGGTTTAAATAGGGAGTGGTTTATGAATTCTAGAACAGACGGTGCGAAAGCACATGGGTGTTGTAGTGGCGGCGATAAAACATCAACTGCGAACGAAGCGGTTGACACTAAAACGCAGACCAGACAGGTGTCTTCCGAAGCAGGCGAGATACAACTTAATATTCAAGGGGCGAGTTGTGCCAGTTGCGTCACTAAAATTGAAACAGCCTTAAAACAAGTCGCAGGCGTCACCGGCGCAGAAATGAATTTTGCACAGCGTACAGTGCTTATCAATGGTAATGCCTCACCAAGCGAACTGGTTGGTGCGGTAGAAGAAGCTGGGTATAACGCAACGCTGGCAAATGCCGATTCTGATGAGGCTGCCATTGAAGAAAAAGAGCAAGCGGATTGGGCTTATTATAAAAAGCTAATGCGACATATGGTCATTGCATTGTCGCTTGGAGTACCGCTCATGATCTATGGTTTGGTAACCGGGGAAATGAGCGTCAACACGACCACGGAGCGAATTGTATGGTTGATTATTGGGCTCATGACATTAGGTGTCATGGTGTTCTCTGGTCGGCATTTTTATGTGGGTGCATGGAATTCGTTTAAAAATCATTCGGCCAATATGGATACTTTGATAGCCTTGGGTACAGGAACCGCCTGGTTGTACTCGATGACAGTTGTGTTCTTTCCGGGGTATGTCCCTGAAATGGCACGACATGTTTATTTTGAGGCAACCGCCATGATCATCGGCCTAATTAATTTGGGCCTGGCCCTTGAGATCAAAGCACGTGGTAAAACCTCAGAGGCCATTAAAAGGCTGATAGGCTTGCAAGCCAAGACTGCACGTGTCATTCGAGATGGCGATGATATTGATATTCCTATTGAAGATGTTTTGCTCAATGATCTTATCCGGGTTCGACCCGGAGAACGCATTTCTGTAGATGGTGTAGTCGTCGAGGGCCAAACCAGTATTGATGAATCAATGCTAACGGGTGAGCCTATGCCAATTGAGAAGCGAAAAGACGATGAGGTTGTGGCCGGTACCATCAACAAATCAGGCTCTATCGTCTTTCGGGCAGAACGCGTGGGAAAAGACACCGCGCTAGCTCAGATCATCAACATGGTAAAACGTGCACAAAATTCAAAACCACCTATTGGTCGATTGGCAGATGTTATTTCTGCCTATTTCGTGCCGGTTGTTATGATCATTGCCGTAATGAGCGCACTAGCGTGGCTCAATTTTGGTCCGGCTCCCGAGGTTGCCTTCGCAATCGTGTCAGCAACCACGGTACTGATTATTGCATGTCCTTGCGCATTAGGTTTAGCCACGCCGATGTCGGTCATGGTGGGGGTTGGCAAGGCGGCTGAAGCAGGCGTACTTATCCGCAACGGTGAAGCGCTGCAATCTGCTTCGAAAATTACCACAATGGTATTAGATAAGACCGGCACCATAACAGAGGGGGCGCCTAAAGTTACCGACGTTGTTATTGCGTCAGCTCACAATCAAGATGACGTGCTTTCGTTAGCTGCAAGCCTGGAGTCGGGTTCCGAACACCCACTCGCAATGGCGATCGTTGAATCAGCGAAAGAGCAAGGTGTGCCGATCCACTCGGTGACTGATTTTGAGTCCATTGCAGGGAAGGGCGTAGCGGCAACACTGAATTCTCAGCGTTTGCTATTTGGCAATGAAAAATTGATGAAAGAAAAATCAATAGAACTTCATCATTACGTTGATAAAGCGCAGAGGCTGGCCGCAGAGGCTAAAACCCCAATGTATTTCGCGATTGATTCAAAATTAGTTGCCGTCATTGCTGTTGCCGATCCAATAAAATCAGACTCAATAGATGCGATTAACCGCCTACAGCACAACGGAATACGTGTGGTGATGTTGACGGGGGACAATCATATGACTGCAAAAGCCGTTGCTCGAAAGGCGGGGATTGTTGATTACGTTGCTGAAGTGATGCCAGAAGATAAAGCAAACAAAGTGCTCGAACTTCAACGTGAGGGTGAAATCGTCGGAATGACCGGCGATGGGATCAATGATGCGCCCGCCTTAGCCCATGCCAACGTCGGATTTGCTATCGGAACAGGCACTGATGTCGCAATAGAAAGTGCAGATATCACGTTGATGCGAGGCTCCTTACATGGGTTAGCGGATGCGATTGCAGTGAGTAAGGCAACGCTGAGAAACATAAAGCAGAATCTCTTCGGAGCATTTATCTATAACGTCGCGGGGATCCCATTTGCTGCAGGTGTTTTTTATCCATTTTTAGGCTTACTACTTAGCCCAGTAATTGCCGGTGCAGCGATGGCATTCTCGTCGTTAACGGTAGTGACCAACGCGAATCGATTACGTTTATTCAAAGCTAAAGAGCACTAGGAGAACCTAAAGATGATGTGGATTAATTTGATAGGGTTAGTCGTGATTGGGCTTATTGTTTGGTGGTTTTGGCTTTACCAAACAAAGTCAACTGAAGTACGAGACGGCAGCATCGAAGTCCGCGTGAAAGATGGCGTATATCAACCTGCCAATATCACAGTGCCCGCGAATGAGTCTGTACAACTGATGTTCTATAGAGAAGATGCGACCCCCTGTGCGGAAACACTACTAATACCCGAGTTGGAGATCAGTGAAACATTAGTGCTTAACAAGCGTGTGATGGTCACTATTCCCCCCCAAAAGGCAGGTCGCTATCCGTTTCATTGTCAGATGCAAATGTACCGTGGCACTTTGGTGATCAAGTGACTTACCGTTTTCTGAAAACTTAAACGACACAAAAGCGAGGTGTATTGTGAATAAACAAAAATTACCTTTTTGGCGCACCCCCAGTGGTTGGTCCGCCATCGGACTTATAGCGGCGGCAAGCTATTTCTTGTTTGTCGAGCATGGTGAACATGTTTTCCCTTATCTACCTTACTTGATCCTGCTGCTATGCCCAGTGATGCATATCTTTATGCACGGAAGTCATGGTAAAGGGCATGAGACACATACTAACGACGAGCAAACATTTAAAGAGCAAACCGAAGACAATGATCAATACAGACAAGGTTATATCGAAGGGTTAGAGCAGGCACGCAAGGAAAGACGTAAAACGGAGAGCGACAATGCACGGTGAATCAGATTATGGGCTTTGGACGTTAGTCATCATTAACTCCGCAATATTTATCTTTTTTGCGTTTAGTTTCGTCAAGCCGAAGTCAAAAACAGACTGGCGAAGCTTAGGCGTATTTTCCGCTTTTATCGTGGCGTTATTTACTGAAATGTATGGTTTCCCGCTTACCATCTATTTTTTGTCCGGTTGGTTAGCCGAAAGTTACCCAGGCGTAGATTTTTTAAGTCACGAAAATGGTCACTTGTGGCATACACTGTTGGGGTTATCTGGCGATGCGCATTGGGATGTACTGCACATCTTGAGTAATGTTCTCATCGTTTTAGGATTCTTTGTTTTATCTGCTTCGTGGAATGTCCTGCATCACGCGCAAAAAACGAGCAGTTTAGCGACCAGCGGTTGGTACGCACGTTGTCGGCATCCCCAATATGTTGCCTTCATTGTGATCATGTTTGGCTTTTTACTGCAATGGCCAACACTACCCACTTTGCTCATGTTTCCCATTCTCATTGTTGTCTATGTTCGACTGGCCAAACGCGAAGAGCAGCACGCCGAAACTGAGTTTGGTGATACCTATAGGCAATATAAGCAAGCCACGCCAGGTTGGTTCCCACGATTTCTCAATTCAAACGTTTCAAGCCCCGTGTAAGGATTACAAAATGAAGAAAGCATTAGTTTCAATATTGTTTGTCGCAGGCGTTTTATCCGCTACCTTTACGAGTGCTCAGACATCCATGAGTGCCGATGAGATGTTACGCAGTAACGAGCGCGTCATGGATGCATTAATGCAACGCATCCAACGGATCAATGACGTTTCTGAGAGGCAAACGTTGATTGTTGAGCATATGAAGATGATGGATACCTACTTAACGAGTATTGAGAAGAGGATCCAAAGTGAATCTAATACTGAACAAAAGATACTATTAAAAGAGACATATAGAAAAGGCCTGCAAAGAAGTCTTGTTCTTATCGAAAGCGGCATATCAGCAAGCGACATTGTTGTGATGGGGAACTCGATAGATGAACATTTGTTGTTAATAGAACAAAGAATGACAGTTTTACAATCGTTAATGCAGCAAATGGTTAATGCCAATAGCGTTTTAAGTAATTAGTGACGTGACTGACATAACTGTGTAGGTAATTAATTTATAGGAGAAAAGTATGAGCGATTTAGATCACAGAGTGGGCGTTTCTGAGGCTAATTTAGTGGTACGGCATTTGAAGTTAACCGGCATTACCGACGGTAATTTATTAGCAATTGTTGCTGAAATTGATGGGACCTTTGGTATTGATGCCGTTTCATTTGAAGAAGCCAAAAACACTTTGCATATCGGCTATGACGCGACCCACTGCAATTTAGATGGCATTGAGACAATCATTCGTGCACACGGTGCAGACATTTCTGATGATTTTTGGACAAAGATGAAAGAAGGCTACTACCAATTCGTTGACGAAAACATTCGTGAAAATGCGAAACATAAACCCTGGAGCTGCCATCGTGTCCCACCCGGGCAAAGCAATAGAAAGAAATAGCGTAGCGCGAATCGAGCAACTTTATGTTGGACTTCACCAATCAGCACTAATTAAAACAGGATATTAGCACTGTGGATCATAGTAAGAATGAAATGGACAGAATTAATTCATTTAATTCGGCAATAATTGCAAGAAACCCAGCTGAACATGAATTCCATCAAGCTGTGCAAGAGTTCACAGGGGCAGTAATGCCCTATGTTATGGCCAATGCCAAATATGATGATGGGCATGTATTAGAAAGAATGACAGAGCCAGACCGTATTGTCATTTTTAGAGTATGTTGGGAGGACGATAACGGCCATATTCACTGCAATAGAGCATGGCGAGTCCAATTTAACAATGCTATTGGACCCTATAAAGGAGGCTTGCGCTTTCATCCCAATGTTACGCAAAGTGTTCTTAAATTTTTAGCGTTTGAGCAAGTCTATAAAAATGCATTGACTGGACTTCCGATGGGAGGTGGTAAAGGGGGAAGTGATTTCGATCCGAAAGGAAAGAGTGATCGCGAAATCATGCGATTTTGTCAGTCATTGATGATCGAACTTTCTAAGCATATTGGGGAAGATACTGACATTCCAGCCGGCGATATTGGGGTGGGTGGAAGAGAAATTAGTTATCTGTTTGGTCAATACAAAAGACTAAAAAACAGATTCGTGGGTACGCTAACAGGCAAAGGACTTTCTTATGGTGGAAGTCTTATTCGAACGGAGGCGACAGGCTATGGTGTTGTTTATTTTACTCAGCACATGCTGAATATGCGTAACGAGACATTAGCAGGAAAAACAGCCTTAATTTCGGGCGCCGGCAATGTTGCGATTTTTTGCGCAGAAAAATTGATTAATGAAGGTGCCCAGGTCATGACACTGTCTGACTCAAGTGGTTTCATTTACGATCCTGATGGATTTGACCATCAAAAATTAGCATTTCTAAAAACGCTTAAATTTGTCAAACGGCAACGCTTGAGCGAATACACGGAAAACTACCCACACGCCATTTATCATCAGGGCAAAAGGCCTTGGCTTATAAAGGCTGATTTGGCCTTTCCTTGTGCAACACAAAATGAACTCGAACTTGAGGATGCTAAACTCCTTGTTGATAACGGTATACAGTTGATCGCAGAAGGCGCAAACATGCCTTGTACCCTTGAGGCGGTCAAATACTTTCAGGCTAAAAGTGTACTGTTTGCACCTGCAAAAGCGGCAAATGCTGGAGGCGTTGCCGTTTCTGGGCTAGAGCAAACACAAAACTCACTTCGGCTTCCTTGGACAAGAGAGGAAGTTGATTCACGACTTCAACAGATCATGGCGCATATTCATCGCCAATGTGTTGAATATGGAAAAGAAGACGGTGGCATCAACTATGTGAAGGGGGCCAACATCGCTGGATTTGTAAAAGTCGCCGATGCGATGCTTGCGTATGGAATAGGATAGGGCACTGAGTGACTCGTTTCCGTATGCGGTCGTTTTTCTGCATAATTGTGTTGGGCTTATACCCGTATAAGGTGAGCGCCTTTTGATTCGTTCAGAAAAATTTTGTGATTTGTGGGTGTCGATACTCTCGCGGTATCGGCTCATTGCCCTGTTTGCCTTACTCATTTTGATAGGCGGACTAAGCATGGGTATCAACCATGTGGTTTTTAATGCGGACTATCGTGAGTTTTTTGAAATCAACGATCCGCAGCGCATGAAGTTTGACGAAATCCAAGACGTTTTCGGCAGTAGCGACAATATCATGTTTTTACTGGTTCTCGCATCGCGGGATGTCTTTACGGAAGAAGTTTTTACGGCCATTCATCAACTAACCGAGCGAGCCTGGCAGATCCCGCATTCCTATCGTGTTGATTCACTGACTAACTATCAATATTCATGGTCTGTTGGCGACGATCTTATGGTTGAAGATCTACTCCCCGACATTGATAATTTATCGTTTGAAAGACTTGCGTAGGCAAAGGAGGCTGCGTTGAGTGAGCCTGGACTAATGGGGCGGTTACTCAATAATGAAGCCTCGGTAACAGCCGTAAATGTTTTGGTCAATGTTCGCGGTAAACCGGCTAGTGCAGAGCATAATGCGGTGCAATATGCCTATGCATTGAGTGAGGAATTGCGTCGTGAATACCCTCAACTCGATGTTTACCTCTTAGGCGAGGTGATGGCAAATGCGACGTTCAACGAATTATACGTTCAAGATACCACGACACTTTTACCGCTGATGGTACTGCTTATTTTACTGTTGGCCATGTTTGCGCTTAAAAGCGCAGTGGCATCAATCCATATTCTTGTCGTAGTAATTGTGTCTGAAACAGCTTCAATCGGTTTGATCGGCTGGCTAGGCGGCGCGTTAACGAGCCCCTCATCCGCTGCGCCAATTATCATAGTCACGCTGGCAATTGCAGATTGTGTTCACCTGTTAACGCACTATTTACGATTTCGTCAAGAAGGAATTCTCAATGAGGACGCTATCGCTAAAAGTGTCGACCGCAATGCAAAAGCTATCTTTTATACCAGCTTGACGACCATAATTGGTTTCTTAAGTCTCAATGCAAGCGATTCTCCGCCATTTAGAGATCTCGGTAATTTCGTTGCGCTTGGCGTCATGATGGCGTTTTTATTCAGCGTTTTATTACTACCGTTATTACTCATGTTCTTTCCTTGTTCGCCGTGGGGCAACCTCATTCAAATTACATGGAAAGCGTGGATAGATATGTGCCATAGAAACGCGAGAAGCATCGTCGCCTTAACTGTGATGATACTATTAGGATCTGTGTATGGCTTGAAAAAAAATGATTTCAACGATGACTGGATTGCATACTTTGATGAGTCTGTTTCTTTCCGACAAGCCGTGGATATTAGTGAACAACACCTTAGTGGCACAACGACATTAGAATACGTGCTCACGAGTCAAACTCGTGTTACAGATCCCGTTTACTTACGAGATGTGGAGTCATTTACACAGTATTTGTATTCATTGCCACAAACAAGACACGTATTTATATTTACTGACGTGCTAAAGCGACTAAACCGCAACATGAATGGTGATGATCCTGCTGAATATTTAATTCCAAAAAACAGAGAGCTCGCGGCGCAGTACTTATTGCTCTATGAAATGTCTTTACCGTTCGGCTTAGACGTGACCAACCAAATAAACTTAGATAAAACTGCAATGCGCATTATGGTGACATTCAAAAACTTGTCTTCTACTCAATTGATTAGTCTGGAAAACGAAATAGCTGTGCACTTGAACAAAGTCGAATCGTTTGATTTTTTCGTCACTAGCCCCAGT
Source organism: Marisediminitalea alba (assembly GCF_002993365.1). GTDB lineage: Bacteria > Pseudomonadota > Gammaproteobacteria > Enterobacterales > Alteromonadaceae > Alteromonas > Alteromonas alba. The sequence continues at coordinate 1,082 of NZ_PVNP01000160.1, read as the reverse complement.
AGCATGTTCGCCCATCTAAGCCACAATAATATTCGAAGTATGCTGATAGGGACGGTACTTGCGATGATATTGATAGCCTTTGTACTGATGTTTGCGTTGAAATCAGTCAAGCTTGGCGCACTTAGCGTGATCCCGAACGTTTTACCTGCTTTTGTAGCATTTGGCGTATGGGGACTATGGGTATCAGAAATAAATCTAGGGTTGTCGATTGTAGCGAGTGCGTATTAGGCATTTCCCGATCACTAATTCCGGCCTCTCGATCACCCCAATTCTGATACACCCGATCACTGGTATTATGGCTTGCCCGATCAGTAGTTGTGGCAGACCGCAGTCTGCCACAGGTATTTACCTCATGGTTTGTTGCTTTCTCATTGACTCCCCAGTGAGGGTTATCCGGTGAGCATTGTGGATGAGGCGATCTAGTAGCGCATCGGCAACCGTGCCGTTACTTATCATTGAATGCCATTGCTCTACAGGTAGCTGACTACAGATGATGGTGCTACTTACGCCGTGCCTGTCTTCTACCACCTCCAGTAAGTCTGTTGCCTGTTTGACGGTGAGTTTTTCCAGTCCCCAGTCATCCAGGATCAGTAGCTGTTGTTTCGCTATCGTTGCTAGCTGCTTGGTGTAACTGCCATCAGCGTGGCCGATGTGTAAGTGCTCGTTTAATCGTGGTAATCGCCAGTAACCAACACGTATTCCCTGGCGACACGCTTGTTCACCAAGCGCACAAGCTACATAGGTTTTACCGCCACCTGTGGCTCCGGTAACAATGATATTCTGATGATGACTAAGATATCCGCCATTTAATAAATCGGCCATTCTTGGCTTTTGTAATCCGCGGCCATTGTCGTATGACAGTTCTTCCGGTGTTGCATTTAACCTGAGTCGTGCCTGTTTACGAAGTCGGTTGATGCGGTTTGTCCGTCTTTGGTTCATTTCATGGTCAACCAGCAGGGACAACCGTTCCTCGAAGGCTAATTCACAGTAGGTGTTGGGTTGAGCGCGTTGCTGTTTTAACATATCCGCAATCCCTGTCATGCGCAGTTGCTGTAATTGTTGGATGAGTAGATCGTTCATTT
>NZ_PVNP01000159.1 GCF_002993365.1 Marisediminitalea alba | reverse complement strand
TGCATCTTGTTTACCTTGCCGTGCCGATTGATCAGTGAGCTATGGCAGTGCGGACATTCAGGGTTTTCAACCATCCGCTCCTCAAGCTCTGTTATCAACTGTGAGACGCTATCAGTGCCTTTCAGCAGCTTCTCAACATAACGGGTTTGACTATCTGTTAAGTGTTCTAACTCGGCTATAAGCTTTGTAAATTGTGCTGGGATCATGATCAACCCTCAATAACTGTATTCATATACAGTATAGCAACAATTTAGCAGAACATAGCCAAAGGATAACAACCGCAAGATGCTCTCGTTGAAAATGAATTAACTCATTTAATTGAAAATGAAAGCCACCGTCACCGGTGATAACAACCGCAATATCGGACGAGTTTGAAGATTTCAGGGTCTTAGCCACAGCTCGCGCATAGGGCAGACTACTACCCATAGCACCATACCAGGGATTGGTTAGCCAAGCCCGACAATGACTCGACTGCTTAGTCTCTAAACTGTAAGAAGCAAAATACGAATTACCGATTTCTGGTAAATAAATTAACGAAGCAGATAGCTGACTTTGGACATCATTGAGGGCATCTGCAAGATTATGGAAGTCGACGCTGTCATTATCGTCTAAAACCGGACGACGCTTTTCTTCCAGCAAAGTTTGAAAAACAGGGATGTCGCTCGCCAGTAAGTGTTCTAAGACATGTAGCAAACCTTGTTGATTTTGAACGGTCCCTTTTACCATGGTTTTATTTTCAAATGATTGAATAACATGCGTGCCTGAACAAAACGCATTATTCGTATCTTGACTCTGGATACTGGTATCGACTTCCAAGATGTAATCAACTTTCTGTTCAATGTAGTATCGCACGTGGTCAGGACTAAAGACGCCGTTATAGCTTCCTACGGACAGCGGATCAGACTCATCTAAAACACCTTTTGCCAGCCAGCTAGTTGCATAAGGAATATTGAATTTGTTCACAAAATTGCGCAGTTGCTCACATAATCTTGTGTTCAACTTGACATTCTCGCCAACGAACAGAAGTGGATGGCTTGACTGATTCAATTTTTCAACAATGTGTTCAGCGATATGCTGCGCACCATCTAACACATAGGTCTCATGATTTACGTCGCCAGGTGTTTGTGGCAGCTTTAATGCCTGGGTGGGTTCAAAGACTAAATCACGGGGTACCTCAATGAAAACAGGCTGTTTATTGGCATAGGCGTGAGCAACCAATTGAAAAAAACGTTCAGCCGTCATATTCGGCTGACCTTTCGATCTTGCGCCTTGCAATCTTTCGGCTTTCATACCTAATGCACGAAATGACTCCAAGGCACAATCATATTTCATCATCCATTCAGAGCTGGAGGCCACACTATGATGCAGCAGCGTGTCAGAAATTTCTTGCTCACCGGGTGCTCCGGAAATAAATACCACTGGCAGCTTCTCGGCCATTGCAAGGGCTGCTGGACTGGAACAAGGTAAACTACCCACGGTGAATGTTGTCAGCGTTGCACCTAATCCCGAAATTTGAGCTTGCGCACAAGCAGCATAGCCGGCGTGCATTTCGTTACTAGAAGGCGCAGTTTCAAGTTTTCCTTCAAAAGCGCTGATAATATTATCTGCAAAGTCACCTCCTACCCCGAACACTGTCTTACATCCAAACAGCGTCAGAATGTCAGCCATCACGTCACCAAGTAGAGGAAGACTTTTAGCGTATTCAGTACCCAGATTTTGCGCGCAGTGCGCACGCATATTCGCACCCAGCATAACTTGCTCCTGGCCACTAGGCCTATTCAAATTAACCGGTTGATTATGTGCCTATGAGAGGCGTTTAACAAAAGCTCTTTGTTGGTACTCACAATGAACGACATCTACCTATTTGTTTCAATTGGCAAATGACACTGGTTTTTTAAAAATAGCGGTGGTTTTGTTTTTGTAAGTTGAAGGCGCTATGGAATTACTATGCCCTGCGGGTAACCTCTCTTCTTTTAAAATGGCGATCGATAATGGCGCAGATGCAGTCTACGTGGGTTTAAAGAATGATACGAATGCCAGGCACTTTGCGGGTCTTAATTTTACTGAAGAAAGACTGGAAGAAGCCGTCGCTTACGCACACGACAGATCAAAAAAGATACATATCGCTATTAATACCTATGCGCATGCTGAACAATGGGATAAGTGGAAATTCGCTGTCGATGCCGCCGCGGCGCTCAATATTGATGCCCTGATAGTTGCCGACATGTCAGTACTTGACTATGCAGCTGAGCGTTACCCAGATTTAGAATTGCATTTATCCGTACAGGCATCTGCAACCAATGCAGGTGCTATCGAATACTACCAAGAGTGCTTCAACGTGAAGCGAATCGTCCTCCCGCGCGTGCTATCAATTCATCAGGTAAAGCAGTTAGCGAGAAGTACCAATATTGAACTTGAGGTCTTTGCATTTGGTAGTCTATGCATCATGGCCGAAGGACGCTGCCACCTTTCTTCGTATCTAACCGGTGAGTCACCCAATATGAATGGTGTGTGTTCACCAGCAAGTCATGTTCAGTGGCAGGAGTCGGATGGTCGTTTAACATCCAGATTGAACAATGTCTTAATTGATTCCTATCAACCACATGAGCAAGCAGGTTATCCAACTCTCTGCAAGGGGCGTTTTCAGGTAGATAGCAATACTAAAGCGTTTCATGCACTGGAAGAACCTACTAGCCTAAATACGCTGAGTCTGCTACCTGAATTGTTTAAAATTGGCGTGACCGCCTTAAAAATTGAAGGTAGGCAACGAAGTAGTGCCTACGTAAAACAGGTAACTAGAGTTTGGCGCGATGCTATTGACCACTGCAGTAGCTCTATGCATGTAAACGATCTGCATGATTGGGAAAAACGTCTGGAATCCTTATCGGAGGGAAGCTGCACTACTTTGGGTGCCTACCACAAGTCGTGGCAATAGCAACCATGCCAATCCTTTTGATTATTTGATTTTGTAGGAAAACCATATGCAATACTCTCTCGGCCCAATTCTCTACTTTTGGCCTAAAGCACAGGTTGAGCAATTTTATGACAAAGCCGCCCAGAGTGAAGCCCAAATTATCTATTTGGGAGAGACCGTTTGTTCGAAGCGGCGTCAATTAAAGATGGTTGATTACATCGCTATTGCGAAGGCGCTTGCCGATAAAGGAAAGGAGGTCATACTCTCAACTATGACCTTGTTGGAAGCACCTTCGGAATTGGCTCAGGTGCGTAAATATTGTGAAAACGGTGAATTCCTCGTTGAAGCCAACGATATGGCCGCCGTGAATTATTTACGAAAATTAAAGGTGCCGTTTGTCGCAGGCCCAGCGCTCAACATATATAACCACAAAACACTGGATATATTGTTAAAGCAGGGAATGAAACGCTGGTGCATGCCCGTCGAACTCTCGAAGGATAAGCTCTCCGAAATCCTTTCAAAATGTGATGCCATAGGTATTAAAGATAGGTTTGAAGTTGAAGTATTCAGCTATGGTCATTTACCACTGGCATATTCTGCTCGTTGCTTTACTGCTCGCTCGGAAAACCGTGCAAAAGACGATTGTGAGCTGTGCTGCCTGAATTACCCGCGTGGTCGCGTTGCATCGAGTCAGGAAGGGCAAACACTTTTCGTACTGAACGGTATTCAGACGATGTCAGGGTATCGTTATAATTTAATCAATGATCTTAAGACAATGGAAGGGTTAGTGGATATTGTTCGAATCAGTCCTGAGGCTACCAGTACATTTGAAGTTTTGACAAATTTTGTGCATGCCAATTCGATATCTCTTTCCGCAGATGAAACTAACGGTTACTGGCATCAGATTGCAGGATTAACGCCTTTAGGTGCAAATCAAACGCACTCTCGCGTTATGTCCTGAGTGATATGATGACTGTGCACTACCCATGGCGAGCTTTTTTATATCAATTCAGGTTACCTAGCGCAGTGGATTAGTATTGGTACTCAATCAATTTAACTGCCCGCAGGGACTGCGACGTCTGGGACGCAACGGTAATGTAAATTGAGCTTCAGCTCCACGATGAGTGGGAATAGTGTAACTTTTATAGCATGACTGAGGTAGTAAAATGGCGCGCCCACATTTTGACTGGCAAGACCCGTTTCAATTCTCCCAACTGTTAACCGAAGAAGAGCAGCTGATCCGTGAAATTATGAATGAGCTGGGCGAACTGGGCTTGCTTGGTGCGACCTTACCCGCGTTGCTGTCTTAGCCAGTAGCATACCCAAACTGACCAGTGCTGCCGCCGTGATGGCCTCGATTGCGCCGACTTATCCCGCTTTACCGACACTGCCATTACCGCTGCCAGCTGTGCGGCAGGCGCTATTTGCCTTTGATTAGCGTAACCTGGGTAAAGGCCAGCATTTAGCCAAGCTGTTAAACTGGGCGCTCCACGATCTCTTTACGCAATATCCCCATACCCTAATATTTGGCGAGGATGTCGGCAAAAAAGGCGGCGTTTATGGCTTTGCCAGTACCCAGAGCCAGATCAGCCGTTGCCTGCGCTCGGCGAGCCGGCAGTTTATTGTGAGGGGGAGCAGTTAGCGGTCATGAGCTATGCCAATGGTTGTTACTTAAGTCGCCAGGCGTTTGCGGAATTACCGCAGCAGGCAGCGGACAGCTGCTTAATTGACCTACGCTGTCTGATACCGCTGCATATCGATGCCATTATTCAGGCGCAGCAGGTAGCATCCCCCTTTGTGATCAGTATGGGGCTGTTACAGCAGCGGAGTTCAGTGGTATAAATTAAAATGAGCTGCCAAAGGATTTGGCAGCTCAATGCTAGGAGTTCAATTTCTGAGGTCGACATTACCAAGTTCGAGTGTTACTGACAGCTTCCGCAACAGTGCTGTTCGCCGTGTCCCGGTTTAGTTGGTTCAACAAATAAAATTTCGTTTTCCAGTAGAATATGTTGCATTAAATCTTCTTTTAACTCTTTTAAACCTAAATACAATGCTGTCCAGGTGTTACAAGCGCCAAGTGGAAGCTGTTGCTCGAAACTTAGCTCATCCAGCTTTTTAAGGGCATCACCATGTTCTTGATGTTCTTCCAGCATTACGCTGATAGGGCCATAGGGATATATGCCTTGGCTTAACATCGGGAATAGAATTTGCTCTTCTTTTAACATATGGCTTTCCAGCTCTTGCTGCATATCATGTAAATGAGCCGCTAAACCGTGTGGGCAATCTGGGCTATCGCCATGTACAGTTTCAACCCGCTTAGCTAAGCGGATAAGCTCGGGCAGTTGCTGACGATGCTTCTGGTGAAAATTCACTAAAATATAATCAATTAGCTTAGGTGTTGGTTCAGCGTGCCAATTAATAGCGGGATCTTTTTGGTGTTGTAAATTCTCTAAAGCCTGTAACACTTCTTGTTGGTTTAAGCCGCGTTTGGCGATAGCCTCACCAAGACTTTGTTGCCCGCCACAGCAAAAGTCCAGTTTAAACTGATGAAAGACGGCGGTTGCACCAGCGATACGCGTAGCGAGTTGACCCAGGGGTTGCGTGAGTAACATAGTAATTCTCCAATAAACAAAGACTCATTCTCGTGAGTGCATGGACAATGCCAGAACTACCACCTTTGATTTATATCGGATTTTTACAACGAATGGTAAATTGTACCTTAATGATTCAGGGTAAATATTACCCTAAAGGTATAAATCACCATGCTTGATGCCAGTTTGTTTGCCGATTTAGTGACGGAATTGCCCGCTGCAGTGCGCTTGCAACGTTTAGTAACTACCCTGCGTAGTCATTTTGCCTGTGGTGCCGTGGCATTATTGCAGTTGCAGCATGCGCAGCTAAAACCTATTGCCGTTCATGGATTGTTAAGAGAAACGTTAGGACGGCGTTTCGACATTAGCCAGCATCCACGTTTGGCCGCAATTTTGGCAAGTCGGCAACCGGTGCGTTTTCCACCGGGAAGCGACTTACCTGATCCTTATGATGGCTTATTGGCAGAACAACCCGGTGAGGCTTTACCCGTGCATGATTGCTTGGGTATGGCGTTATACGTTGACGGACAATGCTGGGGAGCTATAACACTTGATGCACTTTCCCCTTCCTGTTTCGATGCTTTGGCGATTTCACAGATCCAACAATTAAGTTTACTAATTGAGGCTACCATTCGGCTCACTGAATTGGAAAGAATAAACCGGGCATTGCGGCAACGAGAACCTGAATCTGTTACTAATCAACTCGCTGATGGTTCTGGGCAGTTTGAAATTATTGGTCAAAGTGCCACTTTACTTAGAGTGCTACAAGAGCTGGATGTGGTTGCAGCGTCCGATTTACCGGTTTTACTATTAGGAGAAACAGGGGTAGGTAAGGAGTTATTTGCCCGGCGTTTACATCGTATGTCTACACGCTGTGCCAAACCAATGGTTTATGTCAATTGCGCGGCTTTACCAGAATCTCTGGCTGAAAGTGAGTTATTCGGGCATTGCAAAGGCGCTTTTTCTGGTGCTTTGAGCGAACGTGCTGGCCGATTTGATGCCGCGGATGGTGGAACCTTGTTTTTGGATGAGGTGGGTGAATTACCGCTGTCGGTGCAAGCTAAACTCTTACGGGTGTTACAGAATGGTGAAATCCAACGCTTGGGATCAGATCATCTGAGGCGGGTGAACGTGCGGTTAGTGGCAGCAACGAATCGGGATTTACAACAGCAGGTCAAACTGGGTGAGTTTAGAGCAGATCTGTATCATCGTTTATCGGTCTATCCCATTATGGTTCCGCCATTACGAGAGCGAACTGAAGACCTGTCCTTGTTAGCTGGGCACTTTTTAGAGCTAAATCGCAGTCGACTGGGGCTGCGTAGTATTCGCTTATCATCTGCAGCAGAAATCATGTTGTTGCACTATGGTTGGCCAGGAAATGTGCGGGAGTTAGAGCATGTATTAAGCCGTGCTGCTATAAAAGCGTTAAGTTTGGGTGCTCAAAGAACGGATATTGTCACCTTGCTACCTGAATTATTAGATTTACCCAGTGAAATGCGTCAATCACTCCCTGATGCCAGCAAGCAGAATAAACCCGTATACAATTTTAAGTTGGCGACACAACAATGGCAAAAGCAGTTTATTGAGCAAGCGTTAGCGCAACACGCTAATTGTTGGGCTAAAGCCGCCAGAGCCTTAGAACTGGACGCTAGTAATTTACATAAGCTTGCGCAACGTTTAGGTATTAAGTAGCCTAATGTCTGAAACCAATGGATTACATGCTATTAAAACAAATACACATCGTGTTGGCAGTCACCACACTTATAAACTTTGTTATTCGCGGCTATTGGAAGATAATTGATTCAAGCCTGCTACATAGTAAATGGGTGAAAACCATTCCCCATGTTATTGATACGCTTTTACTTAGTCCGCTGTTGCCCTGATGATAATGACAGGCTTCTATCCATGGATTTTGGACTGGGTAGCCGCAAAAATACTGTTACTCCTGTTGTATATTGTGCTTGGGACGATTGCATTAAAGCGCGGTAAAACAAAAGCACAGCGCATTGCCGCATTTATCGCCACACTAATATGCATTGGTCTGATTTTTAAATCCGCTCTCAGCAAATTTATTCTTTAAGCACAGTTACCCTGGCCTGCCGTCGACCCTGGGTGCCGACAGTACAGGCAAGTATTTAAAGAAAAACAAACCGAATGCTAAACACCACAGGCAACCCGCCAATACCCAAAATTGAATTGTCCACTGCGGCCATATCGCTAATACAATAGACCGCACTATTGCACTGATCACAATGGCAAAAAAAGCGACACTCATTAGCTTTCCAACTTGTAACATCCTGCCGGTATGCCCAAGTGATACGCGAGACATCATGGCTAAAATCATTCCGCCGATAGCACCAACGGTTAAGCTGTGGATTGCGGTACTTAAAGTAATATTAGCACCAAAGAAATGCAGGCTTAGCAAGCCTAACCCAATTGGAATGAACAGCATAGTAAAATGCAAAGACCACACGAGTGGCACAGTGAGCGTGACCCAGATGCGCCACCGCCACTGGCGTATGGCGTGAAGCAAGGCGGCTGTCAGGCATGCAATGCTCGTCAACATGTTAAAATCACCCACATCTTTGAGGAGCAGTAAAACCAACACAACTACGAGGCTAGCCAAGGCTGATATTTCCAACCACTTAATAGGTAACACTTTGGTCGTTTTTGTGCCGTTTGCGGTAAACATCGGAATAACTCTACCGCCTAAAAAAGCCACAAGGAAGGTGACTAACAACGTCATACCGTGTGTACCGCGTGCCTGCCAGGCTGAATCAAAGCCTAAGCTGGGTAGATAGGTAAAAAGGTTCATAACCGACATTAGTACTAATACAGGAATAAAAATCAGGTTTCTATACTGGCGAATCCTGATAACCCGTTGGCCAACAAAAAATGCCGTTAACGGTAAAAATACCAAATCGGTAATCATCGCCAATGGCAACATTGACGCTGTGCCAAACAAAATCAACAGCCGTGCCAGTCCCCACAGGCAGACCAAAAACAGAAGTTGCCCTCCTTTGATACTTGGAATGTTCGTCCAGGTTTGAACAGCGGTGAGTAAAAAACCAGCGATTATCGCTGCCGTGAAGCCAAACAACATTTCATGACTATGCCACCAAAGCATGCCATTAAGTGGCTCAACTGAAACAACGCCCTTTAAAGTCAGCAGCCACAACGCTATGGATAAGGTTGCAAACAGACTACCGAACAAGAAAAACGGCCGAAACCCTAAACGTAGCAATGGTGTAATTTTTTGCTCTTGTTGATTATCCACGATGTTTAGCATGCCAATTAATCCTGTTCGAGAAAATTATGTTGTTGCGCCTCTAACACTCGGTTTTTATATCGTTCGCGTTTTATTGCTAAGTGCATTAGCAGCATGCAAACTGCTAACACACCATAGAGGAGCATAAAACACGCACTGTAGACGCCAGCGATGTCGACTGCGACACCAAACAGAATTGGGAGTGTGCAACCGCCCAATGCGCCAAGCATGGCGACCATGCCACCGACACTGCCCATTTGTTCCGGATAGTAGTCGTTAATGATTTTATATACACTTGCACGTCCAAAGCCTTGTGCCAATCCAATCAACAAGAGCAAAACAGTAAACACCCAAACATTCAGTTCAATGTAAAGTTTAACATCTCTGTCTACGCCATGGATTGTCATTGTCGTTGGTGGATAGCTTAAAAAGAAAAGACACACTAAACAGATCCAGAACACTCCCCAGTTGACATTTCGCGCACCAAATCGGTCGGCAAACCATCCGCCGGCTGCACGCGCCATGCTTGAGCTGAGCACGAACAGTAAAGTAAGAGCCATGGCTTGGTTGAATGGCAAGGCGTAAGCATTCACATAGTACTGAGGTAGCCACAACAGCAACGCTAAAAAACTGCCAAAAACAAAATAGTAATACAGACCAAATCGCCAGACTCGTGCGTGAGCCAATGGTTTAACAAAAAAAGCCAGCGGCTTTTGTTTGTTCTGTTGTTTGAATTTCGGCGGTGATGGAGCGGCTAGCCAAAACGTAAAACAGGTGATCAAAACCATTGCACTGTAGGTGGGCCCAATAGTATTCCAACTCCATACATCGCGTATATAGGGCACAATAATAAGACTAAGTGCGGCCCCAGCATTACCTGCACCAAAGACTCCCATTGCTGTGCCTTGCTCTTTGCTGTCAAACCAATCGGTGAGATAGCGAATACCAATACTAAATGACACGCCCGATATTCCGATCAGTAGCCCAACAATCACGTAGCCAGAAAAACTATCGATACTGGGTAACAAGACCAACGGTGGCACGGTGATGAGCATCTGCAGGATCAATATCATCTTTGGTGAGTAACGCTCACACAATAAACCTGCGGGCAACCTTAATAGTGCACCCGTGATGATGGGAGCAGAAAGCAGAATACCAACCTGAGTGCTGGACAATTCAAGCACCTGCTTCAATTCAACGCTCATTACTGCATAAAGCGTCCAAACTGAAAAGTTGATAGCAAACACGAGTGTTGCCAATACTAAGGCTCGCGTTGCCTGCCTGGAGTGTGAAGCCGTCAAAAACCTACCCGATAAAAACAAAAATCAGTGTTCAATATAGCGTTCACAAGTCGACAACTCTAGAAACTGATGCGTTTGCACAAGTATCGTCTAAACGACTAATTACCTATAAATAGGTAGTTTTAAAAAGCAATTAAACCACTGTTTTCAATAGGGAAGCTTCGTTTGGATGCGAAATTTGTACAAGCAACTTTTGAAAGTTTACCTACCCACAAAAACTTCAAACTTACCGCCTAGATGCAATAGGAATCAAAGCGGCTTCATTTACGCTTGTGATAAGGACAAACGAGTTGTAACTGGCCAAGTGACCGGGAAAGGTGCGAAAAATTGCCACCATAAGCTTCACCGAATACCACCGAATGGGTATCCGTAAGCAATTGTAATTACTTGTTATTTTCAATTGATTCAAGTCAAAGATAACGATCCCAGAGAGCGAATAATTAGTCACAGATAACAAATCCATGCGGAGAATCCCATGACAACTGAAAAATTCAATATTTTTAAATTTACTGGCAAGATGAAAATACTCCATCTTTCTTGGATGGCATTCTTTATTAGCTTTCTGGTTTGGTTCAACTTTGCGCCGTTACTTCAAGCGGTTAAAGAGACTTTAGGGCTAACAACAGACCAGGTTAAGACTTTACTCATTCTAAATGTAGCGCTTACGATCCCTGCCCGGGTTATTATCGGAATGCTAACGGACAAATACGGGCCGAGACTAGTCTACTCAGCTTTGTTGGCTGTTTGTTCTATACCCTGTTTCATGTTTGCTTTCGCAGATAGCTTCGTGCAGGCAGCAATTGCCCGTTTCCTACTCGGTTTCATCGGTGCTGGTTTCGTCATTGGTATCAGAATGGTGTCTGAATGGTTTCCTCACAATGAGCTGGGCACTGCAGAAGGGATCTATGGTGGTTGGGGTAACTTTGGTTCCGCCGCGGCCGCATTTACCTTGCCCACCATAGCGGTTTTATTCGGCGGTGAAGATGGATGGCGTTATGCAATTGGCCTAACGGGTGTCATCAGCTTGGTTTTTGCTTTCGTTTATTACGCCAACGTGACCAATACGCCAAAAGGTTCAACTTACTTTAAACCCAAAAATTTAGGCGCGATGGAAGTAACATCCAAAGGTGACTTCTTCTTACTTCTGCTAATGAAATTGCCAATGTATGCAGCGATTGCCCTGCTAGCCTGGAAGCTTTCTCCAAGCGGTGTGGATATTCTCAGCCAAACCATTGTGAATTCGATTTATGTTGGACTTTTTGTATTGTATTTACTTGAAGTATACAAAGTCTGGCAGGTCAACAAAGAGATCTTCAGCAAAGAAGTACCAGAGCTACATCGCTACAATTTCAAACAAGTCGCTGTACTGGATATTCTTTACTTCACTAACTTCGGTTCAGAGTTGGCGGTTGTTTCAATGTTGCCACTTTTCTTCGCCGAAACATTCAGCCTCGATCCAGTTTTAGCTGGTCTGGTTGCTGGTGCCTATGCCCTTATGAATCTGATGTCTCGCCCTGCAGGCGGTTGGATATCTGACAAATTTGGTCGTAAATCTACGTTAATGATATTAACCGCAGGATTGGCAGCCGGGTATGCATTAATGGGTATGGTCGATGGCACATGGCCATTATGGTTAGCAGTTGTCATTGCAATGGGATGTTCGTTCTTTGTGCAATCTGGTGAGGGTGCAGTGTTTGCAGTAGTTCCGCTAATCAAGCGCAGAATGACTGGCCAAATTGCCGGTATGACAGGTGCGTATGGTAATGTTGGTGCAGTGACATTTTTAACCATTCTTTCGTTTGTCGACTACAGTACATTTTTCTACGTCATTGCAGCGACTGCTTTAGTTGGTCTGTTCACCCTCATCTTTATGGATGAACCGCGCGGCCAAATCGCTGAAGTTGCTGAAGATGGTACTGTTCACATGATCGATGTAAGTTAGTAGTAACTCGTCAGTTAAAGGCATCTCTTAAACAGGGATGCCTTTTTCACTAACCTAGACTATTTCAATGCAATCAGAGCACACTCAAAAAGACGACATCACAAACGACGCAACGCTTGTTGTGGCTACAGGTTGTGCTTCGATTGCAGGCGTTAAACCAGTCAATGAAGATGCAGTTGCTGTGCATACTCCGACTGACCGACACGCTATGTCGTCGAAGGGCACAGCCGTTGTAATAGCTGATGGCGTTAGCAGTGCTGAAGCGGGCAGAGAGGCTAGTGACTACGCGGTAAAACATTTTATCGAAGAGTACTTCCGCACGCCTGATACGTGGTCAGCGAAACAATCAGGTCAAAAAACACTGACTACGATTAATCTGAACCTATTTAAGCAAAGTCACGAGTTCACCCACCAGGAAAAAGGCTATCTATGCACGTTTAGTGGTCTTGTGCTCAAATCGCGAACGGCTCACTTTTTTCACGCAGGCGATTCCAGGATCTACCGTTTTCGAGAGGGTGCTATTACCCAATTGACGCGAGATCACTCCATCAACATTGGTGGTGGTAAAAACATTCTCGCTCGAGCCGTGGGTATGGATAACGTCTTACAAGTGGATTACGGGAAATCGGTTCTAGAAGAAGGAGATGTATTTCTTCTGACAACAGACGGTGTTCACGATTTCATTGATGCAGAGAAACTGACCGAGTTCCTGAGTGATCAACGCGAACCTCAAAAACAATGTGAGCGCATAGTAGCTGAAGCTAAATTGGCCAGAAGCGACGATAATATCAGCTGCGCAATTGCCAGAGTCGAAAAATTGCCCGCTGAAAGTCGTGATGATTTTAATACCAAATTAACCCGTCTGCCGTTCCCACCCGATCTCGAGCCAGGCATGAAACTTGATGGCTACCGAATAGATCAGGCTTTGTATGCCAGCAGTCGCAGCCAGGTTTATCTGGTTACTGATTTAGAAACCGATGAGCAAATGGTGATGAAAACACCATCACTCAACTTTCAGGATGACGTGCATTACATTGACCGTTTTATTCAGGAAGAGTGGATAGGGAAACGTATAAATAGCGAGTACGTGGTTAAAATCATAACCCAGAACCGACCACGAACTTGTTTATATTACCTAATGGAGTATGTACCTGGTATTTCGCTCGATAAATGGATGATCGACCATCCGTTACCCTCTCCAAAGATGGCAATCACATTGGTAAAACAAATCGCTGCTGCGCTTACAGCTTTTCACAACACGGAAACGATTCATCAGGATCTGAAACCTGCCAACATCATTGTTGATGATGCAATGAAGATTAAAGTGATTGATTTTGGTTCTGTCTTTGTTGCAGGTATCGCTGAGATTTTTATTCCTATAGAGCATCTTGGAGCATTGGGTACGGCTACCTATTCTGACCCCTATTACTTGCAAGGTAGGAACACAGGCATTCAAGGCGACATTTATGCGCTCGCCACCATCACCTATGAATTGTTTACCGGTGAACTACCCTATGGCGAAAAGATAGAGCAATACGTCAATAGCCATGACTTTGACAAACTACGTTACATCAGCGCCACCGACCACAACCCCATCATTCCGTTATGGTTTGACCGCGCATTGGAAAAAGGTGTAACGCTTGACATACCAAAACGCTACAAACGTCTACAAGACTTTGTCGATGATGTAACTCGGCCTAACCCCGAATTTTTAAAAGATGATCCCGCAATCGATAACAGCAAAGGTTTGCTTTTTTGGCAGATGATGTCGGCCTTTTGGGTTGCCATGCTGATACTGGTTGTCATTTTGTTTTCGACCACAGGATAACTGCTATGGAGTCGACAGTAGTGCAAAATCTGGTAACCCAATTTTTTAGTGTTGATCACGAAAGACTTGATTTTCTATTTCGCATGTACCGGGAAAATAAACAAAACCAGCGCTACAAGGCTGTTTTGCTCTTTGACAAGTTTAGTGAAGGATTGAAACGACACATTCGCTGGGAAGAAGAATTACTGTTTCCAATGTTTGAAAAAGCCACGGGGATGAATGGCTCTGGCCCAACAATGGTGATGCGACATGAGCATGATAAAATTAGAGCTATGCTTGATGAAATTAGTGAGAGCTTAAAAAACGACGATCATTCTGAAGCATTGGAAAAAGCCCTGTCAGAACTGCTTCTGCTGCACAACGAAAAAGAAGAGCAAGTGCTTTATGTTCAGTGTGACCGTGCTCTGACAGAGGAACAATTGCTCACGCTATTTTTGGATATGTGAATTTGTCAACGGCAGTTTAAATTTGACCCCTTTTGGGGTTATTTCAGCAATCTAATTTTGACCCCCTTGGGATTAAATTTCACCGAGTATCGGTGCAATGCCTATCTTCTTTTTTTCCTTCAACCGATAGCTTTCACCACTGATTTGAATCACATGGCAATGGTGCAACAAGCGGTCTAACATCGCAGCAGTTAATGTCGTATCGTTGGCGAATGCACCTGCCCACTGGCTAAATGGTAAGTTGCTGGTCAGTAATGTGCTGCCGCGTTCATAGCGTTTTGCTACCACGTTAAAAAACAAATTGGCTTCCTCACGGCCGAACGGTAAGTAACCGATTTCATCAATGATGAGCAACTTTGGACTCATTACAACGCGCTGTAGGTACGCTTTTAGCTTGCCTTGATTATGCGCTGTCGCCAGTTGCAGCATCAGATCTGCGGCGGTGATAAAGCGCACTTTCGTGCTGGCCATGATGGCCTTATACCCAAGCGCAATGGCCAGGTGCGTTTTACCAACGCCACTGGGTCCGAGCATAACTACGTTCTCATGCCGCTCAATGAAGCTCAGGCCAGACAGCTCTGTCAGCTGTGCTTTAGGTACGCCGCTGGCGAAGTTAAAATCATACTCTTCAAGCGTTTTTATGTTGGGTAAGCCAGCGAACTTGAGCAGGGTTGCCTTGGTGCGTTGAGTTTTGGCTTTAAGCTCTTCAGCTAAGAGTTTCTCGATAAAGTCCGCGTACGAGCCTTCCTGAGCGATGTGATGCTCAGCTATTGATGGCCAGGCTTCAGGCAACGCGTATAAACCAAGTTGCCGGCAAGCATCGGCAATGCGCTCAGACTGTAAGTTCATGCGCACCTCGCAACATCTGGTCATAGACACTAAGTGGGTGCTGCAAGCTCTCGTAAGGTGTTGGCACACGACACGATGCGTGTGGCTGGTATACACTGCCGGTCTTCATCGGCAACGGCAATAACGCCTCTTGCTCCGTTATTAAGCGCTGGTTTGGCACCTCTCCGGTCGTACCATGAACCCGTGCATTTGCTACCTGCGTAAGCCAGCGTCCGACATAGCCGTTCGCGGTTTGAACATCCAAGCGTAAGCTTGAGGTTCTTAACGTTGCTTGCAATGGTACGACGAAGCTGGATTTAAGGTAACGGTTAAAGCGCTCAACCTTGCCCTTAGTTTTAGCCCGATAAGGCCGACAAACGCGTGGGTTAAAACCGAAGTCTTGCGCAGTTGATAGCAACTGAGGGTTCCAGCGGTGCTCACCATCCGCGTAGGCATCTCGCTCAATCATGATGGTCTTGGCGTTATCAAACAGGACTTCGCGTGGCACACCACCGAAGAAGTCAAAACTGTGCTCAAGGCCTTCAATCCAGGCTTCTGTGCGCTCGTTATCATAAAATCGCACATAACTTGCACGTGAATAGCCAAGCGTTGCCACGAAGGCTTTGAGCGCATGAGTTCCACGGCGAATAATAGTGAAGTCGACCTGCAGTTGCCTGCCTGGCTCAGTTTCAAATCGTACGAGCGGATCGGCTGCCTGTTTGGGTTTGAACGTTGCGACATATTCACTAAGGATCCGGATTTTACCTTGGTAGCCACGGGCCAGGATCTCTTCGTAAAGCACGGCTGCTGGTATCCAATCTGGATGAGCCGCTTTGATTCGCGACTGAATATAATCTTTGAACGGGTCAAGCTTGCTCGGCCGCACAACATTGCGTTGGTACACCGGCGCACTCTCAGTCTGCTGCAAATATTTTTTAACGGTGTTGCGTGCCAGGCCTGTTTCGCGCGCTATCCTTTTAATCGATTTACCTTGGTGTTTGAGTACTTTAATGGTCACAACCATCTCCTGAGTTAACATCGAAAGCGGCCTCTTGAACAAAACCGCTAGTTTACTTCAGGGGGTCAATTTTCAATTGCCGTTAGGGGGTCATTTTTACACTGCCGATAACAAATTGGCCATACTCTCACAGCATTGTCTGTTCGACGGGTCGCCGCGCAGTGAAATGTACCGGTGACGCTTTACCTATTCTCAGCATCAGTTGTGGATATTGTAATGATTGTAAAACCGGCGGTAATTGTTTTCTAATGTCTGGCTCCTGAATAGCTTGATTCATGTATGACACCGACAAACGATGATGTGCAAGCCCAAGTAAGAAAAACGTTAATAGTCGACCGGTATTCAGCCAGTCTGCTTTATCATCATTGGCGGTGGCAATCACGGCAAATGTCGGGATCCCATGGCGGCACTTATCAACATTATACTTGCCAATGCTGCTACCCCAATTGAACCAATTCAACATTGGCTTGGATAGCAGATTTGGAAGTGTGGTGTGGTAAAAGCCGTGCCCGGTTAAGCCATCTGATCTCAAGCTCAGCATAGACCGTTGCCATGAAGTAAACTCCAATCGAAACCAGGGCTTTGCAAACTGGCGCTTAACAGCTATTTCGATCATATCCGAAAATTTTGTAATCGTGCCGATATCTCTTGAGAGAGACAGTTGAACACCAAGAGTATTAGCGCATCCCTGCACACTCTCGATTACTTGATGGGGTGGTTCAGTATCACTAAATTACTTACGGTTAGTTTGCCTGATTTTAATAGCATGAAACCACGCATTTTCATCAGCAGACGGATCGTAATGTCCAGCTAAGTTGATATGCGCCAGCAAGTCGCTGTTAGCCGTGTTTTCATAATTTATGTTGACCGCAAAGCCAAAATAATGAGCGGCCACTTCGATCATGCCTATCGCTGCGCCACAACTGATAACTGCCTCCCGAGAATGAGGGTCGACAAACCGGGACACTCGTTGTTTGTCCAAGATGATATCCAATCCGTTGTTGGATAGCCTAGAGCGCCAGGGTTGAGCGTTGTAATGAGATGGAGCCAGGATCGCATAGTTCAATAAAAACGAAAGTTGATGAAGCTCATCACCATTAAAGGGGAACAAGCCGTCTTTAATTTCTCGTACGTTATCGACCATGGGTTTTAGCCGTCAGAATAGTCCAAAGTATAGCTCGTTATAGATGGGTTTTCCCCTTTTCTAATTGGCGGTAATTTCTATCGGGTTTTCGTTCCTGTCAAACACCACGTAGCGAAAAATATTATTGCCAGTCATCACATCATTGGTCATCTTGTTTAGGTAGGGTTCTGCTGCCTCTGTGGTAGGAGGGGTATTTGAATCGCCCCCCAGGCTGGCTATGAATACAAAATCCCAGTCTTTGTTTATGCTATCTGCCTCCTTCACTAAAGCGGAAAATTCGGACAGTTCATCTGGCAGTTTATCGACAACCATTTTGGGCTCAATAGAACCTTTTTTGTCTTCTCGCTTTCTGCTCTTATTGGTCTCGTCAGTTTTTGCGAACAAGAACAGCAAGCGCTGTTTTTCGCTTTGCTCTTGGGCTTTTAATAAAAGATCGGAAAACATACCTGACATAACATAAGGCTCCTAAGAAGTTGCTAACTCTAGCGTACACATCGTTTTCCCTTAATACCATTGTGCACAAGGGGTAATGAACTACCCCTTATTAGGTAAAAACACTGTCTTGTACCAGCTTAATTGTGAAGCCTCGCATGAGTGTGATAGTGACGCAGCGCATGCTCATCTCGTCGGCCTTTGGAAAAAGCAGAAACGCGTTTTAAGTATCCAATTACGCGAGTTCCATGATCGATGTCTTCAGAACCGCATGATGGACACGCATATAAAGTGCGTTTGTCGATAGCTTCACATGTATTGCAGATCGTAATTTTCACGTTCACACAAAAATAGTTACACCCTGATTTTGCTGCGATGTTTAGAAGATTTAATGCGTTTTTATAGGTTAACGTTTCCTCAAGATTAAGATGAAGTGCTGAACCACCATCAAGGTACTGATTTAGCTCTCTTCCATGCAGGATAAACTTGTCAATATGTGTGGTATTTTTGTTTTCAACAAGATAGAGATAACTGTTGTAACAGTCCCTATTAACCAGATAGCCATCTTGTCTATCCCATTTGGCATTTTTGACACCTAAGTTTTCAGCAGGCACAAATTCAGTATTGAACTGACATTTAAAGTGCTGCGATGCAGCCCGGTTTTGTTCGTAAATGACTTGCAATTGCGACCTGACAAAGTCTTTGTATTTTGGATTGTTACCGACTTCGATACCTAAAAACTCAGCCGCCTCTGCTAGTCCGTTGACTCCTAGCGTTAAAAATTGTTTATCAAGGCTAATAAAGCCTGCGTCATAAACAGGTAGTGCTCCCGCTGCTTTATACTCCTCGATGAGCCGACGATAAGCGACTTGATACTTGTGTATCTTCTGAACTTCAGTGTTCAAATCTCTGCCATCCTGAACTAATCGATTCATATTTATGGTGATCACATTAATAGATCCTGTCGATACGCCGCCTGCACCCAAGCTATATGAAAACGTATTGTCCGTGATCTCGTTACGCAATCGGCAACAAGAGGCTAATGAATCGGCACTCTCTGATTGGTAAACAAAAAATGAGTTACCTTCACTCATCGCTTTAGCGCATGTTGCTGCAAAATTGATGTCTCTGACTGCCCCGTCTTTTGTCAGCATTGCCGCTGTAACCACAGGAAAAGTGAGTACCGCCCGCTTGCGTTCATTGTTAAACCACTCTAGAAAGAAAGCTTGTAACGATTCGATATTCTCCCATTGAGGTTTGCTCATATCGGGAAACACAAACTCGCCAAACATTGAGTCAAAGTAGAATTTGTCGTAAAGCGATATATTCCAAAACACGCTCTGATAGCCGCGAGCCGCCGCGGGCTGGTTGAGGGCATAAACGACATGCTGTAGATGGTTAGCGACTTCTGTTGCATGCGTGTTGAGATAGTTTTCTCCATAATCCCGACGCGCAAAATGGTCGAAATAAATCAGAAATTCGACAGTCGCAATGGCTCCTGCAAATTGGGCACTGATGGCAAATACCAAGTTTACGAAGCTGCCGCAGAAAGACTCGATATGTTGAGGAGCCTTGGATTCACCGCCAAGTTCAGTCAACCCATTTAAGAGAAACGGATACATGGTAATTGAGGTGCAGTATGGTTTTAGGCTGGTTTCATCATGCACGTAGATTTCATGTGACTCGATCTGTCGCTGGTACTCAAGTGCAAGTTCATGACCAAATAGCTCTTCAATTTTATTACTCACTAATGCTCGGTTTACCTGAATAAAATAGTCTTTCATCAGTTCAGCCTCGAGCGTGGCAATGTTTTTATGTGTCACATTTGCGTTGGCGTCTAACTTCGCGCCATCAGCTGCTGTTTCAGCATTTAAATAACTATCGATAAACTGCAGTTTTTGTTTTATGTGTTTTTCATCAAGGGTTAGCACACTGATTCTCCCAAAATTTATGGTTTAGTAATTCACCTGTATTGACGTTTATTAGTTTTTGATTGGTCGACGGGGAGTCGAGTCCGCCAAGTGAAAATATCCACTTACCGGTTTTCAGGAATGACAATTGTTCTTGGATTTTTGAGGATACTCTGGGTAATCCGGTGTAAAGACAGGTCTTCAGTTGGGATTGTCTGGCAATACGAAGCTTTTCAATTAGCGCCTCTGCATGCGTATTAGGCATTTCCCGATCACTAATTCCGGCCTCTCGATCACCCCAATTCTGATACACCCGATCACTGGTATTATGGCTTGCCCGATCAGTAGTTGTGGCAGACCGCAGTCTGCCACAGGTATTTACCTCATGGTTTGTTGCTTTCTCATTGACTCCCCAGTGAGGGTTATCCGGTGAGCATTGTGGATGAGGCGATCTAGTAGCGCATCGGCAACCGTGCCGTTACTTATCATTGAATGCCATTGCTCTACAGGTAGCTGACTACAGATGATGGTGCTACTTACGCCGTGCCTGTCTTCTACCACCTCCAGTAAGTCTGTTGCCTGTTTGACGGTGAGTTTTTCCAGTCCCCAGTCATCCAGGATCAGTAGCTGTTGTTTCGCTATCGTTGCTAGCTGCTTGGTGTAACTGCCATCAGCGTGGCCGATGTGTAAGTGCTCGTTTAATCGTGGTAATCGCCAGTAACCAACACGTATTCCCTGGCGACACGCTTGTTCACCAAGCGCACAAGCTACATAGGTTTTACCGCCACCTGTGGCTCCGGTAACAATGATATTCTGATGATGACTAAGATATCCGCCATTTAATAAATCGGCCATTCTTGGCTTTTGTAATCCGCGGCCATTGTCGTATGACAGTTCTTCCGGTGTTGCATTTAACCTGAGTCGTGCCTGTTTACGAAGTCGGTTGATGCGGTTTGTCCGTCTTTGGTTCATTTCATGGTCAACCAGCAGGGACAACCGTTCCTCGAAGGCTAATTCACAGTAGGTGTTGGGTTGAGCGCGTTGCTGTTTTAACATATCCGCAATCCCTGTCATGCGCAGTTGCTGTAATTGTTGGATGAGTAGATCGTTCATTT
>NZ_PVNP01000158.1 GCF_002993365.1 Marisediminitalea alba | reverse complement strand
TGACGATTACGGCAGGAGTTATATGCGATGGCATCGGTATGACAGTGTTCGCAGTGCAGGTGATGAGCACCTAATTGGGCACTTCGACAACGCTCAATGGCTGACATCACTTTCAGTTGCGCTAAGCTTAAATGCCTATGCTGAGCGCTTTTATACTGCGTACCAGACAGACGAAACACATCCGCCACCTCAAGCGGTGGCCGTGAACAACTCGACATAACGTCACGCTCACAATGCCAGTGTATCTAACGGACTCACCACCTCACGCAAGAGTTTACTGGCGACTTGTGCATACAGCGCAGTGGTTTCCAGTTTACTATGCCCCAACAGCGTTTGAATGATACGAATATCGACTTTATCTTCCAGTAAGTGCGTGGCGAAACTGTGCCGTAAGGTGTGCATGGAGACTTTTTTATTCAGTCCTGCATCCAGACACGCAGATTGGCAGGCCCGACTGAGTTGGCGGGTGCCAATAGGGTTTAACGGATTCTGCCCTGGGAACAACCACCCTCCCGGTAGCATTAGGTGATGCGCTTTGGCATGTTTGTACCATTGGCGAAGTGTACTCAACAGCATTGGCGATAACATTGCCATTCTGTCTTTCTTCCCTTTACCTTGCTCAACGCGCAATAGCATGCGAGAACTGTCGATATCCGTCACCTTCAACATCACCACTTCGCCAATCCGCAACCCCGCCCCATAAGCGACCGAGAAGGCAGCTTTGTATTTAATGCTATGTGTGGCATCAATCAGTTGCTTGACTTCCTCTTTACTCAATACCGTCGGCAACTTCCTTGGCACCGGCACGGTGCTGACTTTGAGCATCACATCAGGTCGATTCAAGGACTTATGAAATAAGAACGTTAAACCCGATAACGTGGCATTGATGGTGATGTTAGATGTACCTTGCTCGGCCAATGCGAGTTGGAATTGGCGCAATTCTTCAGCCGTGGCATCCTCTGGCGAGCGTTTCAAAAAGGTAGCGAGTTTCTTCACGCCTCTGATGTAGCCTATTTGCGTTTTAGGACTGAGCCTACGCATGGTCATATCTTCAATCATGCGTTGGCGTATGGGGTTGGATCCTTCAAAGTAACTCATGGTTTCACTCCTGAGTGAATTCAGGGCGACATTGCCCTTCCTTCAGCTTAGAAGCGGAGAACGAGATCAGAATATAATTAATGAGGTGGGGGCGGCACTACTACCGCGGAGCGGTTTAGTCC
>NZ_PVNP01000157.1 GCF_002993365.1 Marisediminitalea alba | reverse complement strand
CTCTGTTATCAACTGTGAGACGCTATCAGTGCCTTTCAGCAGCTTCTCAACATAACGGGTTTGACTATCTGTTAAGTGTTCTAACTCGGCTATAAGCTTTGTAAATTGTGCTGGGATCATGATCAACCCTCAATAACTGTATTCATATACAGTATAGCAACAATTTAGCAGAACATAGCCATAATTAATAGTTTTTATGAATATTTTTAAGAGCCATGCATACATGCCGAAGCAGATTGCCATCGGTATGCCGACGGTAGCTAAGGTTACGAGAAATAAGGCAAAGGTTGGAGAAAACATATACATGGGCCTGAGAACTGACTCCGGAACATAAATAGCTGCACCTACCCCATGAAGCAATATTGCCAGATAAATGAAAACACACCCTGCAATTACAGAAATAAACCCACGAAGTGTTAATTTGAAATTATGAGTCATATCCATTCCAATTACGTTCTTTACTCATAGCGACATTCTTTTACCTGATGGTTGAAGCTACCGCCGCTATCCAGGCACTTATCAATTGCTATTTGTTGAACCAATGTGTCATAGATTAGGATGGCCGAAACTATAACAATTACCCAAAATGACAAACCAACAATGAGCACCATGAAGCCATCTGGATCTATGTCTTCATTGAATTTGCGGCAGATAAGATAACCCATTCCTTTGCATAGAAATTCGATCAGCACTTCGGTGAAGAGTCGCCCAATAAATCTGGCCACTACCTCTATTAAGTCTGCAACTCCCTCTAGTGCCACTAAGTTACCAACCCTCTTACGCTCGTTAAATCGGTGAAATCCCGTTACCTTTTTTAGCTAAATCAGAACAGCAATCTAACTCGAAGAGCTGGTTTCTGCATGTATATAAAGCAATATTTTCTCGATAGAATAAAAAACCAGGTGTAAAAGCGTGTATAAGCCGAAAATTAACGCGCCCCAGATATACCCCTGATCACCGGACACATACTCAACACCAAGCTCGTAATGGCGGTCTATGTTTGATTTGAGCAAATGCCAATTAAGGAATATTGCAAACACAATAAACGCGAATAGCCACAATGTTGAAATGACATGGTAGCGTTTAACTATTTTCCTGATCTTTTCTTCAGTCATCACTGACTCCTTTCAGTTGTGTTTAAGTCCATTCGCCATGTACCTATTACCGGGATCACAAACGAAAGTGCTAAAAAACTTGGTGGTCTGTACATCCATTTAGCTTGTTAATCCGGTTCAAGATCATATGACTCCCCGGCAGGCTGATAGAGTGAAGGCTTATTAATGGGCTGTACCTTAAACTGGTGGCGTATTTTTGGTGTTAGTAAATCTTCAAGCGCCTCTGGCTCAGTAGTATCTGCGTCCAACCACCGCTGCAGGCTGTTATCTTTAAGCGATAACATTAATGGCGTGGACTTTTGATGCACATCCATTAGTTTTTCGTGTGGCGGTAACGTAACAACCGAGCACGAGGTTTCCACAAACTCGTTACCGTGACTGTCATGACCGTGCCATTCACGATACAAGCCACCCATGGCAAGTTGTGCATCAGGTTCGGCAATCATATCGTGGTAGGTCATTTTACTGCCGACTTTTTGCGACTCACCAAAACCAGCGACCGGAATAACACAACGGTGCTGTCGAAAGGAATGATATCCCGCGCTACGAGGCACATTGAGCTTGTCATAACGGGTATTGAAAGAAGTGTAACGTGACGGCTTGAAATGCATAATACCGGTGCTGTGTTCCGGCTCCAGCAGCAACCACCAGATGGCATTTCGCGCTACCCTTTTCCCCTGTTGTTCGAGCACAATGGTTACTCTTTCAGTGGCGCGTACAAAACGGCTAAATCGCATTCCCTCTTCCGGCCAGAAGCTAATTTCCAACTGGTCGCACAATTGCCTCACACCCGGGCTATCGGTAACATTTAACCGGCCACACACAGCACCACTCCTAATAATAATGGGGTTGCCAGGGTCATCATCACATTCTGCCCCATTGCCGCCAGAAAGCTTTTGTCGGGCTGTTCAAACTGTTTGGCTTGTTGATAGATTCGCCAGCCTGGCAGCATAGGTAACAAACAAACAAGGCTGTACCAGGGCAAACTAAAAACCATAACGGTTGATACCACCACCAGTATGGTGAGCAGCCATTGTGCTAAGTAAAGCCTGGCGGAAAACGCATAGCCGTATTCAATGAGCACATGGTTTCGGCCATGCTCTGCGTCACTGGCGGCATCCGGAAACTGATTGAGTAACAACAGATTGTTAGTGAGCAAGGTGGGGATCAACGCCAACAGCAGCATGGTTATATTATGTGAGCCGCTAACCGCCACATAGCTGCCGTAAGACATCAGCATACCAAAACCCAAACCTGGTGCCACCAGACAGAGCCAGGGATAACGATTAAGCACCGGCGTATAGCTCACCACGATCACAACACCCAGTACACCCATGGCAAATAACGACAGCCAAGCCTCAGGCGTTTGGCGCAACACCATAATGCCCGACACTATGGTGAGCAGCACAAAGGCAATACCGATGTATTTAACCAGCCCAGCCACTGATGGTTCGCTTACCAGTGCCCCGCTACCGCCACTGAAGGGGGTACGGTTAGTAGCAAAGTCCAGTTTGCTGGTGCAATCCACATATTCGTTGAGCATATTCAC
This sequence comes from Marisediminitalea alba, assembly GCF_002993365.1. Lineage (GTDB taxonomy): Bacteria > Pseudomonadota > Gammaproteobacteria > Enterobacterales > Alteromonadaceae > Alteromonas > Alteromonas alba. The sequence goes on along the minus strand of NZ_PVNP01000157.1, from coordinate 25,200 downwards.
GGCTATATGAGCACACAGGCCACAAACGAGAATTAAACTGAATAAAAACCAGGAACCGTCTATATTTAAAAAGTTGACAAAGCCAAAGCTGAGTGTCAGACAACTCACTACCAGCAATAAAAACGGCGGACGCATGGTTTTTACAACGGTTGATAGAACGCTCATTCCCTGCTCCTGTGCAGTCGGTTGGTTAATGATCTGCTTCAATAATAAATAACGACAGTTGCGCTAAACTGAAGGTATGTCGAGCTGATGGCATTTTGATGGATACTCTCCTTTCAACCAGTATCGAGTTAAACAAAGTCAATATCTTACTGACTCTGCTGTTCAGTATTGGCTGGATCGTGATTGCCAAACCATTGCAGTTGTACCACAACAGCAGTATCCGCTTTGCCCTGGCCAACCTGCTATTTGCGCTGGCATTGTTACTCGACTTTCGTCATCCCGACAATCCCACACTTTTTTTGTGGGTGATTGCCGATATCATATTACTGATTTCATTTATTATCTATAACCTTGCACTTCGTCACCTGTTTCGATTAACCATCGATCCTAAATGGTTTAGCTCGATGATTATCCTGGTGAGTGTGGCCTATGTGCTGTTTTTAGCCGGCTGGATAACGCCTGAGACGGTGGCTGTAATGAGCTTGATTATGGTTATTGTAGTAATGCTGGCCACCCTCAAAATGAAATTTAATGCTCTGCACGCAGCTTTTTCTGCCAACATTGCCAGCATTTTGTGTCTGGCAGACGTGCTGATCATCACAATGGTGGCCAGTAAACTTACATTTTGGGCGTTCGCGTTGCCCCTTCCGCAAAACAGTTTATTCTTTTCACCTTACAATCCATCGCTGATGTTATGGATGCAGGTTGTACTGATTATCCTGATCAACACCACTGCAGTAGGCACAACAATATCGCGATTAATCGTTCGCATGAAATACCTGGCCGAACACGATCAACTTACCGGATTACTCAATCGCCGGGCGTTTCAGGCACAACTGGAATACCAGTTCTCGCTCTTTCAGCGTTATCAACGGCCCTTCAGTATTCTGATGCTCGACATCGATTATTTTAAACTGATTAACGATACCTTTGGGCACAGTGCTGGTGACAAAGCCATTGTGCACACCGCCAGACAGCTCAAACAGCAAGTCAGGCAATCCGATTTGGTTGCTCGTTTTGGTGGAGAAGAGTTTATTGTGTTATTGGCCGATCAGTCCTTAACCGAGGCCAAACTCATTGCGGATAAGATTTGTCAGTCATTAAGCGAGACTAAATGGGCCGATGCCGCCGATCCACTCACTATCAGTATTGGTTGTGTTGAGGCGAGTCAGGCCCGGGATCCGGACCAACTGTTAAAACTCGCCGATGATGCGCTGTACCAGGCCAAAGCCAACGGCAGGGATCAGGCTGTCATGGCTGGCAGCAAAGTAAGCTATCTGACTTAATCCTGCTCGTCAGCTTCATCATCACTGGTATCGGCCAGGCGCTTGCTGGGTTGTACACCCAGGGCACGGAATTGCTCAACCTGACGCACCAGATTGCCCCGCCCGCTGGTTAATTTATTCAGCGCCGCATCGTAGTGCTTCTGCGTGCTTTCTACCGCTTTACCAATTTTTTCCATATCCCCCACAAAGCCGGCAAACTTATCGTACAGTTTGGCTGCATGCTGTGCGATTTTCTGGGCATTCTGATTCTGATATTCGTACTGCCAGATGTTGTTTATGGTACGTAGTGCAACTAACAGATTGGTCGGCGAAACCAGCATAATGTTGTTATTAAGCGCCAGCGTCACCAGTTCCGGATCGCTTTCTACCGCCAATAAAAACGCGGGTTCTACCGGAATAAACATCAGTACGTAATCCAGTGAACGGATCGCTTCCAGCTCGTGGTAATCTTTTGCGCCCAGCGCTTTAATGTGGGTGCGCAATGAGTTGACATGTTCTTTTAAATAGCGCGCCCGTTCATCATCATTATCACTGTTAAAATACCGTTCATAAGCGGCCAGACTTACTTTGGAGTCGATGATCACATCTTTATCATTAGGCAGGTGTACCACCACATCCGGCTGCTGTAATTTGCCCTGTTCATTGCGGGCAGAAACCTGGGTTTCAAATTCATGGCCTTCGCGTAATCCGGATTCCTTGAGGATGCGTTCCAGCACAACTTCGCCCCAGTTCCCCTGCTGCTTGTTATCGCCTTTTAGGGCGCGGGTCAGCGCAGCGGCGTCTTCGGTGATTTGCTGATTAAGCGCTTTTAAACCCAGAATTTCTGTTTTTAGCGAGGCCCGTTCCTGCCCTTCCTTAACATACTGATCGGTTACCTGCTTCTTGAAGCCTTCAATCTGATCTTTCAATGGGTTGAGCAGTGCATCCAGGCGAGTTTTACTCTCGTTGCCAAAGCTTTCTGCTTTTTGCTGGAAAATACGGTTGGCCAGGTTTTCAAATTGTTCCTGCAAGCGTTTTTCGGCTTGTTGCAGAGTGGCGAGCTTTTCTTCGTGAGATTTTTCGGCGACATCAAAGGCTGCCTGGCGGGCATCGCTGGCGGCTTTTAACTGCGTGTAATCGGCCTGCAGAGATTTCAGATCACTTTGTAATTGCTCTCGCTGCTGCTGGGCTTCCGGCAACAATGCCGCTTTGGCAGACTGCTCCTGCAGCGAACCCTGTAGCGTAGATAGCTGTTGCTTAAGCTCGCTAATATCCTGCTGGGCTCTTTGTTGAACAGCGTCCAGAGATTGCTGTGCCTGCTCAAGCTGCTGGGCTAACAACTGTTGCTCTGCCAGCGCCTGCTGCGCCTGCGCCTTGCCCTGAAAGCGGCCAATTACCAGGCCAACAATTAACGCCAGCAGTGCTGCGCCAGCGGGAATAATAATATTAAGGTGTTCCATTACCAACCTGAATAACTTCAATAAAAAAACGGGTAACTCATGTTACCCGTTTTTGACATCGGTTTAAGCGAAGAATCGCTTATTCGGTGTTAAATGCTGGTTATTTAGACAGTGCTTCGTCCAGTTCAGCAATTTTAGCTTTCCAGATAGCCGGGCCAGTCTGGTGAGCGTTAGCACCAGTAGAATCTACTGCCACAGTTACCGGCATGTCTTCTACCTCAAATTCGTAGATAGCTTCCATACCAAGGTCTTCAAAGGCTACCACACGGGCTTTCTTAATGGCTTTCGATACCAGGTAAGCTGCCCCGCCCACTGCCATCAGATAAACTGACTCGTGCTTGGCAATAGACTCAACCGTTGACGGGCCACGTTCAGCTTTACCAATCATGCCAGCGATACCGGTTTTTTCCAGCATCATGTCGGTGAATTTATCCATCCGGGTTGCCGTAGTCGGGCCTGCCGGGCCAACTACTTCGTCACCAACCGCATCAACCGGCCCTACGTAGTAAATAAACTTACCATTAAGATCTACGCCCTCTGGTAAGCCTTCACCATTTTCCAGCATGGTCTGAATACGTTTGTGCGCGGCATCGCGACCAGTCAACATCTTGCCAGACAGCAGCACAGTCTCGCCTACTTTCCATTCTTTGATGTCTTCTTTGGTCACTTCGTCCATGTTTACGCGACGAGTGTTTTCGCTGACTTCCCAGGTAACTTCCGGCCATTCTTCCAGCTTCGGCGCTTTTAAGTCTGCCGGGCCGCTACCATCAAGGTGGAAATGCGCATGGCGGGTTGCCGCGCAGTTCGGGATCATAGCCACAGGCTTAGAAGCCGCGTGGGTAGGTACCGATTTAATTTTCACATCTACCACGGTAGTTAAACCACCAAGGCCCTGTGCACCAATACCTAATTTATTTACGCGTTCGTAAATTTCCACGCGCAGTTTTTCGTCGGTGGTCTGCGGGCCGCGTTCAATCAGTTCCTGAATGTCTACCGGATCCATCAGGCTTTCTTTGGCCAGTACCGCTGCTTTTTCGGCAGTACCACCAATACCCAGACCAAGCATGCCTGGCGGACACCAGCCAGCGCCCATGGTTGGTAAGGTTTTCAGTACCCATTCAACGATGTCGTCACTGGGGTTTAACATTACCATTTTCGATTTGTTTTCTGAGCCGCCGCCTTTGGCCGCAATCATCACTTCAATTTTATCGCCGGGAACGGTGTCGATATGCACTACCGCTGGCGTATTATCTTTGGTGTTCTTACGGGCACCGGCAGGATCTTCAACAATAGAAGCCCGCAGCGGGTTGTCCGGGTTCATATAAGCACGGCGGGTACCTTCATCAACCATTTGCTGAACGGTCATGTCGGTTTTATCCCAGCTTACGCCCATGCCGATTTTCACGAAACAGGTAACAATCCCTGTATCCTGACACAACGGCCGTTTACCCTCGGCTGACATACGTGAGTTAATCAGGATTTGGGCCATAGCATCTTTTGCCGCCTGGCTTTCTTCCTTGAGATAGGCCTGTTCAACAGCCTTCACATAATCAAGTGGGTGGTAATAGGAAATGAACTGCAATGCATCTTCGATGCTATCGATAAAGTCTTGTTGACGAATTACGGTCATGGCGTCCTCTTATTTTTAGGCTCACATAGTCATCTAGACGAAGAATCCGTATACTACCGCATGTCGACAACTGGCACCATTAAAACCATCTGCGACTTTGGTGGAGTGAACGTACTCTGCCGGTAGCAGCAGGCTTGCCGTTATTTTGTTAGTGATAAATACAAGAAAAGAATTGAATGCCACAGTCCCGATTTTCATTTCCGACAGAGACGCTGCATATCATCCCAGTAACACTACCGGCTAACACGCCGCTACAAGCCGTTTTTCAGCAGGTTGCCGGTGACGACTGGAGTTTGTTGTACGACTCCGGCACCTCTACGCAGAGCAACAGCCGCTACGATATTGCCTTATGGTCTCCGGCCCTCACCATCACCACCAAAGCGGGAACAACTGAAGTTCGGGCGCAGGGTGATACACTTGAAACCATTGCCTGCAAAAATGAGTCACCGCTGGACACGGCAAAACGCTATTTCTCAGCTTTTCAGCAGAGTATTACGCCAGACACAGAGAGCCAGCAATATGACGAACTCCCATTGGTGCTCGGACTGGCCGGATTTTGCAGTTACGATCTGGGCCGCGATTACGAGAGTCTGCCGGCCCTCAACCGCGACGAATACCGGTGCCCGGAAATGGCGCTGGGGATATACAACCGTGCGCTTATTCATGATGTTCAGGAAGACTGCTGGTATTTTTGTCATACGAGTGCCGTTGCCATACCCGATTTTAACCAATGGTTAGCCAGTACGTCTGCGCCTTTTACTATCAAAGGTGGCTGGCAAAGTAACATGACTCAGGCTCAGTACAGTGAAGCCTTATCAGCAGTGCATGATTATCTGGTGGCCGGTGACTGTTACCAGGTTAATTTTGCACAACGCTTTACCACCAGTTACGAAGGTTGCCTTTGGGCAGCTTATCGCACCCTCACGCAGGCCAACAGCGTGCCTTTTTCAGCGTTTATGCGCGTTGCCGACAGCGCTGTACTGAGTTTGTCACCGGAACGTTTTATTCAGTGCCGTAACGGCGTTATTGAAACCAAGCCGATTAAAGGTACCCGGCCCCGTTTTGATAACCCGGCCGAAGATGCCGCCAGTGCCCAATCGCTGTTAAATGCCGAGAAAGACCGGGCCGAAAACCTGATGATTGTTGATTTGCTGCGTAATGATATCAGCAAACACAGTGTGCCTGGCAGCCTGCAGGTGCCTGAGTTGTTCAAGCTTGAAAGCTACCCGGCGGTGCATCACATGGTCACCCGGATCACCAGTAAACTGGCCCCGGGCAGCCACCCTCTGGATTTGCTTGCCGGCTGTTTCCCCGGCGGTTCCATTACCGGCGCGCCCAAAATTCGCGCGATGGAAATTATTGAAGAGTTAGAGCCTAATCGCCGTAGCATTTATTGTGGCAGCTTTATGTATCTGGGCTTAAAGAACGATTTGGACTCAAGCATTTGTATCCGCACGTTGCTGGGTGAGCAAAACCAACTGTTCTGCTGGGCCGGCGGTGGTATTGTGCTCGACTCCGATGCCGCTGAAGAATATCAGGAAACCCTGGATAAGGTCGCTCGTATCCTGCCGGTGCTGGAGGCCAGCTGTGAATAAGGCCGCTTTTCTGCACCGCTTTCATTCTTCGCCGCCCCTGGCGGTGAGTGATGATTACCCGCTTACTCATGCCGGGCGTGCAGCAGGCGTTCTGGTGCCGCTTATCGACCGGCCGGAAGGTCTTACGGTGCTGCTCACTCAACGAGCCTTACACCTGGCTCACCACCCCGGGCAAATTAGTTTTCCCGGCGGCAAACAGGAAGAGCAGGATAAGGATCTGATAGACACTGCTCTGCGTGAAGCCTGGGAAGAAATCGGCCTGCCCCGGCAAAATTGCCAGGTGATCGGGGTGATGCCTGAGCACCGCACTATCACCGGCTTTTGTATCACTGCAATAGTCGCGATTGTTGAGCCTGAATTCGATATCATTATCGATAGCAATGAGGTGAGCGACACCTTTGAGGTGCCACTGGCGTTTCTGCTGGATTCCAATAATTATATCACCGAGCATTTTCATCGCGGGCCGCTCACCAACCCGGTTCACTTTATCCCCTGGCAAAATCGCATGATTTGGGGTGCTACAGCTGCCTTGTTACGAAACCTGGCGTCAATTTTTACTGACAACAATTGATTGCCACACAATAAGCGCGTGGCTTATCAATAGAAATTCTCATGCTACCATTAGGTTAACTGGTTTGTTCTGGAGCCCGTACACGGGCAAAATGGAATGATAATTACAATAATGGTAAACGCATCTAATGATTAGTGTATTTGATATGTTCAGTGTGGGCATTGGCCCATCCAGCTCGCATACCGTTGGCCCGATGAACGCGGCCGCGGAATTTGTTGATGAACTTAAAAGCCAGCAGATCATCAATCGGGTTACCCATGTAACCACCGAGTTATTCGGCTCACTGGGCCAGACAGGAAAAGGTCACGGCAGCGGAAAAGCGGTTATTTTGGGTTTGCTCGGAGAGCGCCCTGAAACCATTGATGTCGACAACATCGACACCTGGCTGGCGGATATCGACGCTAATGAAACCCTTAATCTTGGTGGCGAAAAATCTATTCGCTTTCCACGTACCAAAGCAATTGTGTTTCATCGACGTAAAACCCTGCCCCGTCACGCTAACGCCATGACTTTACACGCCTTTGATGGCGAAAACCTGCTCTTGTCACAAACCTACTATTCTATTGGTGGCGGCTTTATCGTGCGTGACGACCAATGGGACGAGGCTAAGCAAGAAGCTAAAGAGATCAGCAATACCGTGCCCTTTAGTTTTCGTACCGCCAGTCAGTTACTGAGTCTGTGTAAAGAACAAGGCTTAAGTATCAGCGCGTTAATGCTCAAAAATGAACAGGCGCTGCATCCGGGCAAAGATATCAAGACCCGCTTACAAGAACTGTGGATGACCATGGATGCCTGTATCGAACGCGGTATCGAGAGTGAAGGTATTTTACCCGGCGGACTAAAAGTCATGCGCCGTGCACCTTCGCTTTATCACCGGTTGATGACTGAATACAGCGGCGATCCTATGCAACCTCTGGATTGGGTTAACCTGTTTGCCCTTGCAGTAAATGAAGAAAATGCCGCCGGCGGCCGGGTAGTTACCGCGCCGACCAATGGTGCCGCGGGGATCATTCCGGCAGTCCTTAAATACGTCGACAAGTTTGTTCGCCCGGTTGATAAAGACATTGCCAGCCGGTTTTTATTAACCGCCGGCGCAATCGGCATTTTATACAAAGAAAATGCCTCGATCTCCGGTGCTGAAGTAGGCTGTCAGGGCGAAGTGGGTGTTGCGTGCTCTATGGCTGCCGGCGCCTTAACAGAAGTACTGGGCGGTAATATCGCGGCAGTCGAATGTGCTGCTGAAATTGGTATGGAGCACAATCTTGGCCTCACCTGTGATCCGGTGGGTGGCCTGGTACAGGTACCCTGTATTGAGCGTAATGCCATGGGCGCCATCAAGGCTATTAATGCATCCCGCCTCGCCCTGCGGGGTACCGGCGAACAAAAGGTGTCTCTCGATAAAGTGATTAAAACCATGCGCGATACCGGCGCCGATATGAAAACTAAATACAAAGAAACCGCCCGGGGCGGTCTGGCAGTGAATATTATTGAGTGTTAGTGCCGTCAGCAGCGAGTTTTTGCTGCCAGGCCTTATATTCATCGGCTAACAGGGGCGCTGGCCAGCGCCCGTACCAGTCGTAACCGGTGCGACGTTCCCGGGATATTTGCGCCAGTGAATCTACCCGCTGCCCTTGCCGGTTAGCCAGTAAAGGCTGTTGGGTGGTTAAATCGTAAAACCTTGCCCAGATAGGCGGCCTATCTGCGGTGGTAACAATCACCCTGTCCCACGTTGAAGTATGGTATTTATATCTCACCGGCTCTGCTTCAACCTGCACCATGTCGATACCGGTTAACGCATTATTCTTAAACCACGCCATAGCACTATGAATAGCCTGACGTTTTCTGGCAGAAGGGGTGGGATCGCTCATCAGATAACGCACTACATCCACACTTTCCCGGCTTACCAGCGAAGCTAATTCAAAAGCACGGCCCTGAGCAGGTAACAAACTGTTTGCATCGTATTGCCCGGCCCAGATGGTCAGTTTACCGTCTGTTTTTACCTGTAGGTCGAGGAGTAACGCATCACCCCGGCTATGTGCTTCACTCAACTGATGTACTAAATCGGCGGGTAAAAAATCAAAACGCTGACTGCCGAGTTTGATTTCCTGTAACAAACCGAGCACGCCGGCCATCACATCATCCATAATGGTGATGTGACCATAATAACGTTCGGTGCTTGGCGGCGAGTGAGTAAAGCCACCATTGGCAAGCTGGGCTGATAAAATAAATCGCAGGCCGCGAATTACGGCTTGTTGATATTTCTCATCACCGGTTTGTTGATACGCTTCGGCCAGATAGCGGATTTGTGGGTACACATTGCGGTTATCAAAGCTGGTATCCGTGGCGGAATACAATGCAGCCTGGTGGGCGATTTCCTGCTCAGACATGATCCTTAACGGGTTAATGTTTTCCGGCCAGCCTCCGTTTGCTCGTTGATAACGCAATATATTATCGGCAATCAAACGAATTTGATGAAGCGCATAGCGCGGCTGTGGATCGCGATGATTCTGATCGTTCCAGTGCTTAATCACATCACTGAAACCGGTCACTTCGATAGCTTGGTAATGACTTTCAGAGGTTTGACAGGCGCTGCAAGCAAACCCAATCGTCACCGCTAACGCCAGTTGTTTTATTGCCACACGCAGCTTCCCTGAACCTTTGCTATCCAATTCTTGCGATCCGGGTTATTTAACCGGTAATGTATGCCCTTTAAACATGCGCTCAACTTCATCGTTGTTTTTCAGCATCATTGCCTTTTCCACTTTGTCTTTGCTCAGGTGGGGAGCAAAACGTTCGATAAAATCAAACATGTAACTACGCAGGAACGAGCCTTTCCGGAATCCAATTTTGGTGGTGCTGTATTCAAACATATGGCTGGCATCTATTTTAACCAAATCGGCATCCAGCTCTTCGCTAACGGCCATGGAAGCAATTACGCCAATCCCTACCCCCAGTCTCACGTAGGTTTTAATGACATCTGCGTCGGTAGCGGTAAAGACTATTTTAGGCGTTAGCCCTGCTTTCTCAAAGGCATGGTCGAGCTCTGAGCGGCCAGTAAAACCAAAGACGTAGGTGACCAGTGGGAACTGTGCTACATCTTCGATGGTGATTGAGGTTTTCTTAGCCAGAGGATGGTCTTTATTAACAATGACGCTGCGGTTCCAGTGGTAGCATGGCAGCATCACCAGATCGTTGTAGAGGTGCAAGGACTCGGTGGCAATGGCAAAGTCAGCCTCCCCTTTGGCAGCCAAATCGCTGATTTGCGAAGGCGTCCCCTGGTGCATATGCAGAGAGACTTTGGGATATTTGTTCATAAAGCCTTTGATCACATCCGGTAAGGCGTATCTGGCCTGGGTATGCGTGGTGGCTATATTGAGCTTGCCCTGATCAGGCAGGTTGTGTTCGCGGGCGACCGCTTTGATGCTCTCGACTTTATTGAGGATCTCGCGGGCTATGTTAATCACCTCGTTGCCCGCTGGTGTCACGTGGGTTAAATGTTTGCCGCTACGACCGAAGATCTGCACGCCGAGCTCATCTTCGAGCATTCGAACCTGTTTACTGATGCCGGGTTGTGAGGTAAATAAGCTTTCAGCAGTGGCTGATACGTTAAGGTTATTGTTCTGTACTTCGACAATGTATCTTAATTGTTGTAATTTCATTGTATATCCACGCGTAAACCTGACAACCGTCAACACACACTCATTCAATGAAGCCTGAACAGAGTGCTGATCTGTCGACAAGCTTAATCGCATGCTTATGCAAAAGTAGAGGAATTGGTTATTATTATGTTGGATACTAGCATAAGCAAGTCTGAGAACAATTGGAAGTAACAGAAATGACAACTCGCTCTACGGAAAATAACAACGCGGAACTCTCTACAGACTCGCAGTTTGATTTTTCAACTGTACTGGCAGCGGCTGTACACGATATGAAAAACTCACTGAATCTGTTAGTGCAGTCGGTTGAGCAAATCGTTTCCACACTTCCGCCAGAGCTTACCGAGACCCGCAGCCAGATTGTCGATTTACATTACGAAGCCAATCGTATGAACACCGGCCTGGTTCAAATTTTATCGCTTTACCGGGCCAACCGCGAAACCCTGCCGGTTATGATTGATCAGTGTTTTGTTAATGAACTACTCGAAGATATTGTGTTATCGAACCAGCTCTATGCATCGCAGAAAAACATTACAATTAAAAACCACTGCTCAGAAGAATTGGCCTGGTACCTTGATGCAGATCTTATGTACCTGTTAATTAATGATGTTTTGATCAATGCGCTGCGATATGGTAAATCAGACATTATTATCAACGCGTATCAACAAGATGGCTATTTAGTTGTTAAAGTAGAGGACGACGGTAATGGCTATCCGGATCACATGCTGGTTACCATTGATACCAAACCTTCAGATTTTAACGTAACTCAGGGCCGTACTGGCCTGGGCTTGTATTTTGCGCACCTGATTGCCAGGGCACATTCAAAAAATGAAAAACAGGGATTTATAACCCTGTTGAACGGCGGAACTTTAGGTGGTGGTGTATTTGAAGTTAAAATCCCCTGAGTTCGGGCCGATAAACCAATAACAACGATAAAAGCAATACACAGACGGGAAGCACTGAATGACATTTATAATCATCATTGTACTGATAGTAGTGCTGGTAGTAGTGGCCATTGTGGTCAATGCCTATCAACAGTACAAAGCGAAGATCGATGCCGAGCGCCGGGCAGAAGTAGCCAAACAGCGCACCATCATCGATGAGACTGAAAATGTCCTGATGGCAACCTCGCAGATGCCTATCTCTCAGGGGCTGATTAAAATATTGCTCAATCGTATTCAACGCGCATTACAGGTAACCTACGAGCTCAACCCCAGCTCACCGGATATTAAACAGCACCTTGAAGACATCAACGCCCGCATAAAATCCATTGATATTGAGCCGGATAATGCTAATCAGTTTGCCTTACCCGAAACCGACAAGATGATCATTCAGTATATTCAGGCGGTTAAAAAACTGCGAGTCATGCTGCGCTCCGAGAGGAGTAAAGGCAAAGTTGACGGCAGTACCTATCTGGAGCAAGACAAAATTCTTGAGCGGTTGCAGTTAAAAGTAAATGTTGAAACACTTATTCGACGTGGTCGCGGGGCGCAGCAAACCAATATGCTCGGCTCTGCCCGCCAATATTACGAGAAAGCCATCGCCGCCTTAGAAGCTCAAACCCAGCCAGATGAATTTGTTCAGTCTCGTTTGGAGTGGCTGAACCAACAGCTACAAGACATTCAGGAAAATCTCAAAAACGCCAATGCTCAGGACCGCGCCAAGCGTCGCGAAGAAGAACGCGATGAACTGGACGAATTATTTGCGCCCAAGAAAAAATGGTAACCCGCCTCTGCATTTGGCACAGGCGTATGCGGCAACTAAGCAATATCTGGTTCACTACAGATACAATTTGTTAACCCCCCTAACTTTTACATTTTCGTTACAATAATTCTATGCTACTGTCAGTTTTCTAAACCAGTATCGCGGAGTAGTTCATGGCATTTGGCCGTCGTCATTTTTTAAAGTCCAGCGCAGCATTAGCCACCCTCGCCGGCTCACCTTTATTGTGGTCATGTTCAGAGCAGAAACCCGCAGCAGCCTGCAATAGCGCTGCAGACTATGGCGTTCAACTCTATATGTTCAGAGAAAGCTTTGCCAAAGACCCCAAAGGTACGCTGGCACAGATAGCCGCTATGGGATTTACCCAGGTCGAACCCTTTGGCTTGGGCGGCTTTATCGGCATTCCCGGCGCGCCATTTTTTGGTCTGTCAATAGATGAAATAGCCAGTGCTCTCAAGGCAGTAAATCTTAAAACCCCTACTGCCCACGTGAGTGGAAAGCTTGATGATGCGAATCATACCCACGAACTGGCCAGCAAACTGGGCATTGACTATTTTATAGAGCCGCTGGCAGAAGAATTACTGGCTTTTAACGACGGTAAGGTGAGTATCGCTGTGCCGGACACCGCTGATAAAGTGCTGCAGATGGCCGACAGAATTAACCTGCGTGGTAAGAAATTCCACGATCAGGGGTTTGGTTTTGCTTACCATAACCACCATATGGAGTTTGCTCAGGTGGAAGGCAAAACCATACTCGACTGGTTAATGGAAAACACCGATCCAAACTACGTTAAACTGCAATTAGATTTGGGCTGGGTGGCCGTTGCGGATATTGCGCCGCTGGACGCACTTCAAAAATATGGCGACCGTGTTATTGGTTGTCATATGAAAGACCGTGACTACAGTGTGCAGGTTACCGCAGGTGAAACCGATGAGCTGATGCCAGAAGCCCTTCAGGTGAAAGCTCCGGGCCAGGGCGGTATCGACTTTACGCCAATTCTCGCCTATCTGGATGAACACAATATCCAGAATCGTTATGTAGAGGTAGACGTTACAGCGCAGCCATTTGAAGATGCCAAATTTGGCCTCGCTCATTTACAAAAATTGTGCCGCTAAATAACACAAAAAAGTGGGTCGCACAGGCCCACTGTTTACCCTAAAGCCGCCCGCGCTATAGCTAAGTCTTCCCCGGCGCTGCCGCCGGAAATACCAATCGCGCCAATTTGATTTTCACCGGCAAAGATGGGCACCCCGCCATTAAAGCCCATCAGGTTTTCATTCGACAATTCGAATCCGGTAAGCTTTTCGCTGCGGATCAGCGCACCCAGCTGGCCTGATTCCAAAGGAAACAAGGCTGAAGTTCGCGCTTTTTTAATGGCAATATCTACCGAGCCTAAAAAGGCCCCGTCCATTCGCTCAAACGCCACTAAATGAGCACCGCTGTCGACAACAGCAATACACACTTTGATGCCAAGCTGTTCTGATTTACTGATAGCATCGGCGATATGGCGACGCGCCGCCGCAAGAGTCATAGAAGTGGTCATAAGCTTTCCGTAATCGGTTTTTGCTTACCTTGCCTAATTTAACTCACTGATTCAATTTACAAATTTGTAGAGTAATCCGATACTACCTGTTGCCACAGCGTTTGCGCTGCCACCGCCATTACACCGCGATTGGCCCGTACCATCCCTACCCGCTTGACCAGCGGACTACCTTCAATGTCACGGCAAATCAACCCCTTGCGTAACATTTGTTCGAGGCACAAGGAAGGCACTACAGAGATCCCCATGCCGTGAGCGATAAGCTGACCAATGGTGCCGTACTGGCCCGTCTCTGCCACAATATTGAGCTGGCCATACTCGGCGGTCATCACTTCTGTCCATTGTCTGACACTGGAACCCCGGTTAGGAGAGATAAACGGCTGACTGACAATATCTTCAAGGGTAATGGTTCGGCTCGCTCCAAGTGGATGATCTGCTGGCATAACGGCTACAAAACGATCGGTAAATAACGGGAAGAACTCCAGGTTGTCCTTACTTTCCGGTTCGAAACAAAACCCAATGTCTACCCTGCCAGACAGCACAGCCTGCAGCGTTTCTTCCATGATGACATCGAGTACCCGCACCCGGATATTGCTGAATTGCTGATGAAAGCGCACCAGAATGCCCGGCAGTTTAGACTCCGCAAAGGATGGCATGGCTGCGACAGCGAGGCGCCCCTGAGCCATGGCAAATAGATTCTGTACGCCTTCTACTGCGTCATCCCAGTCGTGAAGTAGGCGCCGTGCATGAGGCAAAAAGGTTTCGCCTTCCGGGGTGAGCTGCACCCGGCGCGTGGTTCGGCTAAACAGCTGACCACCCAACTGCTCTTCCATTTTTTTAATCGAACTGGATAACGCAGGTTGGGTAACAAACAGTTTTTCTGCAGCCTCGGCAAAGGTGGCAGATTCCGCCACACAGATAAATGCCTGCATATTGCGATACGAGATACTCATATTAATAAATTTTATTTATCAAAAGTGATATTTAATCAATTTTACAAAATTTTAACGCTGATTGATACTAGCTGCGTTCATTACTTAAAGGAGAGTATGCTATGTCTGGTTTCGATAAAGTCGTATCCAGTTACGAAGCCGCGATGGAAGGGTTAGAAGATAACATGACCGTCATCGCCGGTGGATTTGGCCTGTGTGGAATTCCTGAGGGCAGCATTGCCCAAATCAAGAAAATGGGAACCAAAGGGCTGACAATCGTATCGAATAACTGTGGTGTTGATGGCTTTGGCCTGGGCATTCTGCTCGAAGATAAGCAAATCAAGAAAATGGTTTCATCGTATGTAGGTGAAAATGCCTTGTTTGAACAGCAGTTGCTTAATGGCGAGCTGGAAGTCGAGCTAACGCCACAAGGCACGCTGGCCGAAAAAATGCGCGCTGGCGGTGCGGGTATTCCGGCATTTTACACCGCAACCGGTTACGGTACCCCGGTAGGTGAAGGTAAAGAAGTTAAAGAGTTTAATGGTCGCCCATACATTCTTGAAGAGTCAATTACCGGTGACTTTGCTATTGTGAAAGCGTGGAAAGCAGACCGTTACGGTAACTGTATTTATCGCCACACAGCACAGAATTTTAATCCAATGGCCGCAACAGCCGGTAAAATCACCGTAGTGGAAGTAGAAGAAATTGTAGAACCGGGTACATTAGATCCGGCTCACATCCACACGCCGGGCATTTATGTGGATCGGGTCATCCAGGGTACTTTTGAAAAACGTATCGAACGTCGCGTAACGGCTAAATAGGAGGCAGTCATGGCATTAACAAGAGATCAGATTGCGATGCGCGTGGCGCAGGAATTTCAGGACGGTAACTATGTCAACCTGGGGATTGGTATCCCTACGCTGGCCGCGAACTATGTACCAGACGGTATCAGCGTTATGCTTCAGTCTGAAAATGGCTTACTGGGCATGGGCCGTTACCCTACCGAGGAAGAAGTCGATGCGGATATGATCAACGCGGGTAAAGAAACCGTGACGGCCATTACCGGCGCGTCTATTTTCAGCTCAGCAGAAAGCTTTGCCATGATCCGTGGCGGGCACGTGGATTTTACCGTACTTGGTGCATTTGAAGTGGACGTAAATGGTAATATTGCCTCGTGGATGATCCCAGGCAAACTCATTAAAGGCATGGGCGGCGCAATGGACCTGGTAGCCGGCGCGAAAAACATTATTGTCACCATGACCCACGCCGACAAGCACGGTAACTCTAAGTTATTGCAGGAATGTACCCTGCCCCTGACCGGTGTCAACTGTATTACCCGTATCATCACCGACTTAGCCGTACTGGAAGTTAAAGACGGCGCGTTTTACCTGCGTGAACGAGCACCTGGCGTTACGATAGATGAGATCAAAGAAAAAACCGCCGGTAAGCTGGTGGTAGAGGGTGATGTGCCGGAAATGGCCTTCGCCTGATTGCAATTCGCTTAAGAACTGACAAAGGGGCAACCGTACACCACGACCTGCCCCTTTTCTTTTTGGCTTGTGACTTTACTCAGGTACGTAATCAGGGATAATAGGCGCGGATCTAAACCGGAGCGAAGCAACCTTGTTAATTACTGACTTACCTGTACACCATACCCTTATCAGCCGCATAGAAGATAAAGGCTTTACCGAACTCACCGAAGTTCAGGAAAAAACCATTCTGCCGGCCCTGCTGGGTAAGGATATTATTGCCTCCTCCAAAACCGGTTCAGGTAAGACGCTGGCGTTTTTAATTCCCGCCGTGCATCGCTTGCTTACACAAAAGGCGTTAAGCCGACAAGATCCCCGTATTCTTATTCTCGCCCCTACCCGCGAACTGGCTAAACAGGTGTTTGGCGAAGCAAAATGGCTGTGCCAGAAGAAAAACCTGGCCACGGCGTTAATCGTGGGCGGCGATAACTATAACGATCAAACCAAGGCGTTGCGCCGTAATCCGCATATTATTGTGGGTACACCGGGCCGGGTAGCCGATCATCTAGAAGATAAAAGCTTCTTTATTAATGGCCTGGAAATGCTGATTTTCGATGAAGCCGACCGCATGCTTGATTTGGGCTTTGCCCAGGCGCTGAATATGATCAACCGTAAGGCCGATCACCGTAAGCGCCAGACCATGTTGTTCTCGGCCACCATGGATCACGTTGAGCTCAATCACGTGCTGGATTCCTTGCTCAAAGCACCGGTAAGGGTAGCTGTAGGCAGCGCCACGGCAGAACATACCGATATCAGCCAAACGCTGTATTTTGCCGAGAGCATTGAACATAAAGATGCCCTGCTCTGCGATCAGTTAACCAATAACACCTATAACCAGGCCATTGTGTTTACCGCCACTCGGGATGATGCTGAACGCCTGAGCACCATGCTGGGTGAAAGCTTACCTACCCGCACCTCGCAGCCCCTCAGGGGCGATTACGCCCAGTCGAAACGTTCGTTGGTGATGAACGAATTTGCCCGTGGTCAATTTGATATCCTGGTCACCACCGACGTGGCCTCCCGGGGGCTTGATTTATCAAAAGTGGGCCTGGTGATTAACTATGACATGCCCAAACATCCTGAGGAGTATATCCACCGGATTGGCCGTACCGGCCGCGCGGGTAATCAGGGCGCTGCGGTTTCATTTGTTGGTAAACGCGACTGGCAGAGCTTCTCAGCGTTAAAACAGCAACTCGCGTATCCGCTGGAGCCGCAGCAGCACGAGAACCTGCCATCTAAGTTCAGCGGTATTAAACCTAAACCGGTTAAACCGAAAAAAGCAGCGAAAAAGCAGAAAACAACAGAGGGCAATACGGAACAGCCGGTCAAAAAGACCCAGCGGGTAAGAACCATGACCGGTGAGGATATTGGCCATATGCCAATGCGTAAAAAAGCCACTCCCCCTCCCCAGGACGAGGAAGAATAAAGGCTACCAGAATAGGTAAATTAAACAAAAAAGCCGCTAGAAAGCGGCTTTTTTCTGAATCGGGCTTAGTATTCCCACCAGCATTCCTGCCACCAGGCAAGAAATTCTTCAAAGTCGATATACCCATCGTGGTTTTCATCGATAAGTTTAAAGCCTTCTTCTACGTGGCTGACTTTGGTTTTAGGTGAAATTACCGTTAATAACTCAATAAATTCCTGCAGGTCGATCTGACCGTTACCATCACGGTCAAAGAAGCTAAAATCTTTTTGAATCGCTTCTACTTTTTCGGGTGTTAATTCAGTAGACACTGTCTGATTCCCTGTCGGTTTTCGATGCAATGGAGTGTAACCCCAGCTCTACCGAATGTCTACGACTTAACTCGTTTTTGCGCCTGCAAAGCACGTAACCGCTGCTCTTCTGCCTTGGCTTTACGTCGGGCTTCCATAGCATCACGGGCTTCAGTACCAACGTGTTCTTCGTTGCGCTCACGGGCCAGGTTAATCTGCTTTTCCCGTTCGCGGAAACGTTCAATCTGTTCTTCGCTATGAGTACCAAAACAATGCGGGCAGCTTACGCCACTTTCGTATTTATCGCTTTGCTTATCGGCTTCCGTAATCGGCAAACGGCAAGCATAACACTGATCGTAGGCACTCTTTTCCAGGTCGTGATTCACGGCTACGCGATTATCAAAGACAAAGCAGTCGCCTTCCCACATCGTCTCTTCTTTTGGCACATCCTCGAGGTACTGCAGAATACCGCCCTCAAGGTGATAAACTTCTTCAAAGCCCTGCTCTTTTAGATAGGCAGTGGACTTTTCGCAGCGGATCCCACCGGTGCAGAACATGGCGACCTTTTTATTTTTCGCCGGGTCGAGATTTTCCTTCACGTAATCCGGAAATTCACGAAAGGTTTTGGTATTGGGATTCACCGCATTTTTGAAAGTACCAATTTCGATTTCATAATCGTTACGGGTATCAATGAGTACCACATCAGGATCGCTGATAAGGGCATTCCATTCAGCAGGTTTCACGTAAGTCCCAACGGTACGACGCGGATCAATACCTTGTACACCCATGGTAACAATTTCTTTTTTCAGTTTTACTTTCGTCCGGTAAAACGGCTGGGTGTCGTGGAATGAAATTTTGTAGGAGATCGGGTTAAAGCGTTCATCGCTGTTTAACCAGGCCAGCAGGTTATCTATGCCTTGCTGCGTACCGGAAACGGTGCCGTTTATGCCCTCTGCAGCCAATAACAGGGTGCCTTTAATTTGATTCGCTTCCATTACATCGGTAAGCGGCTGGCGGATAGCTTTATAATCTTCAAGCGCGACAAATTTGTATAGCGCGCATACAACATACTGACTCATATTTTTTAACCTTTGCGAGTTGGAACGTAAAACCAGAGCAAAAATGCGCGCGGAATATAGCAAAAAAATCGGCAGGCGAAAACCCGACGGGGGGGATTTACCGGCGTTTAAACTGCGATAGCCTGAGAAGCTGGAATGGTATCGGCCAGTAAGGTAGCGTCTGGCTCTCTGATTTGCGACGCTTTTTCACTTACCCAGGCAAGTTGCGTGCGATAAGGGCAATTTTGTTTTACTTCAGGTTCCAGCCGCTTGCTGTTGTTATGGAAACTTAACGGATCCGGGCTGATGGCCTGCCACAGACGGATGTGCTCACTACTGAATGACCGACTCAGACCAGCCTGCCATTTTAAATGGCTATCTACGTGTTCGGAAGTCGAGGCCAGAGGACTGCGCCGGTAATGGTTTAATCTGGCGGGAAAATCCGAATCCTCAACTTGTTCGGGGGCTGACGACCACCTGACAGGCTCATCGCCCCTGGCCTCACTGATTGCCAGATATAGCGTAAACAACGCCGCACTGCCACCCACCGCTTTGTTGAGCGGAAGTGAGGAAGTGACATTCTGAACATCAAAAGATGTCTGGGTAATGGTATCTGGTTGCAAAATCATTCATAGGTATTAACGACTTACTAGCTTAATCGGCATATACCCATTATCCTTTAGTTTATTATCGAACAGTTTCGCGTTTAATGGGAGCGGCCTTTGGGAGTGCCCTATCAGGACGTTAATATTCTGATTGTAGAAGATCAGCGTCCCTTCCTTATTCTGTTAAAAGGATTATTAACCAACCTCGGCGCCAAGGATGTCATGACGGCAACCAGTGCCGACCAGGCGATTCGCTTTTGCCGCAATCACAGAGTCGATATTATTGTTTGTGACCTGCATCTTGGCACCAATAAGAAAAATGGCTTTGAGCTTTATCAGGAGCTGCAATATCGAAAGATGGTATCCGCCGGCGCGGTATTTCTGTTGATTAGCGCCGATGCCACGCGCCCTATCGTGCTGGGTTCATTAGAACACAAGCCTGATGATTATCTGCTAAAGCCCTTCTCACAGGCGCAGTTAAAAAGCCGGCTGAATAAATCCTGGCAACGTAAACAGTATTTTTTAAACGTACTGCAGGCAATGAGCAAACAGGAATACAAGGCGGCAATTGAGGCGCTCGATAAACTAAAGGATATGCCTGCTCCCTATCAGCGCATGGCTTTGGAGATCCGTCTGGAGATCCTGTGGCATGAAAACCAGTACGAGAAAGCGCTGACCCTGTTAAACAGTCATTCAGACCAGTTACCCACGCAGTGGGCGCAACTCTCCCTGGGCAAAACTTATCTGGCCATGCGCAAATTTAGTGATGCTATTCAGTGCGCCAATAAAGTACTGGCGCTTAACCAGTTTGATCCGGAAGCGCTGGATATCCTTGCGCAGGCAAAATCCGCCTCCCAGCAGCCAGAAGAAGCGCTGGAAGATATTCGCCGGGCCATTAAAAACTCACCGTATTCACTGCAACGTCAGATCCTGGCCAGTCGTATCGCCAGAGACAATAATGACTATGAGTTACTCACTGAAGCCACAAAAGCAACCTGGCAACTATCCAAAAACACCATTTTTAAGCAGGTTAATTACTGGTGTAACCATATATCCAGTCTGCTGGATGCGGCAGAAGCGGCAGAAAGTAAAGCCCAGCGCCACCGGTTTCAGCAAGAAGCGCTATTGCAGTTGCAGCGTGCCGGCCATGATGAGGCGCTGACCCGACTGGAAGAGCCATTCAGCCTGGATATATTCGATATGATAATGCACGCTCGGGTGGATGCCATCGACGGTAATCTCATTAACGCCAAACGTTCGCTTATGGACAGTCAGATGGCCATCGAGAATCAGTTTGAGTTATACCCTGCCTCACTGGCGCCCTCAAGCATGCAATTAATGGTCGACCTCGGCGAATTTGAAGAGGTAAACCAACTGCTGCAAACCCTTGCCAGCCAGAATACCGAACTGGACGATAGCAGCCGCATGCTGGTGCGGTCGATGTCCAAACAGGTTAAGGAAAGCGAGCAGCAATATACCCATATTAACCGCCGTGGTATTCAGCTTTATCAGCAGGAAAAATATGCCGAGGCGAAAGCCGCCTTTAACAGCGCACTGGAACTTTCTCCGGTAAATGCCGGAATTGCGCTAAACTTGTTACAGTGCCTGATTAAGCTTATGACTAATAATGGAAAAGATGACGGCGCTATGATCAAAGAGGCACGGCAGGTGTATAAGATACTGAACCATGCGCCCATGCGGGAGCAACACCAAAGCAAATTTGACGGTTTAAGGGATGAATTGCTGCGATTAGGCATTGCTACCTTGTAGCCACCGAAATTACCGCACTACATGAAGGATAAAATGTCATGCAAAAACACTGTTTACTGGTTACTGCAGTTCTGGTTAGCTCAGGTTGGTTGTCGGGTTGTGCGAGTCAGTCCAATCTGTGTGAAGATATCCTTGAGGTCAAAGCTCAGGCTCAGCAATGCGAAGTATTACAGAAAGCCATCAGAAACCCCAAAAATCCGCAGATGGCGCTTACCGCCCGGCAAAGATATGAAAACGAGTGTGTTAATTTTCGTTATTATCGGGATGATTACGACACTATCTGTAAGGGCGGCGAACAACCTATCGGTCAGCCCGCCCCAAAACCGGTAAACAAGGATAACTAACGGGCACCGCGGCCCAGTGCAGCCATTACCGAGCCGCCAATCACCATCACCGCCCCCAACACAGCCAGCGCACCTAACGGTGGCTGTTCAAAGCTGCTGGGATATAAATACTCAGCCACGGCAACCGAGATAAAAGTAAACACTGGCGCGGTGGCAATCACTGCACTTACCCGGGAGGCATACCATACGCGCATTGCTTCGGTGAAAGCCCCATAAGCCACAAAAGTATTTAAACAACAAAACAACAGCGCCCAGCCTTGCACTGCGTTCATTTCGGTAATGGCCTGTAGATGTGTAAACGGCAGCAGCATCATGCTGCCAATGATATAAATGATCAATGTGAGTTGCATTGCCGACATGGTTTTCATCAGAGACTTCTGACACAATGCGTAGCCGGCCCAGGTCACTGCGGCGATAAAAATAAACACCACACCCAGGGTATCTTCGGTTTCTGAAGCAATAATCTGCGGTAAGCGTTGATTGAAAAACAAACCAAGTCCGAGTAGCAAGGACGACGCGCCCCACAGCTGCAAGCGGCTGAATTTTTCTTTGTACAACACGATACCACCAATCATCAGAGCAAATGGCGCCACCTGCATGAAAACCTGTACACTGCCGGGGCTCAGATATTTAAGCCCGAGCACGTTAAAGACATAGTTGATCACCAGCATCAGGGTGCAGGCGATGGCCAGAATGATGACGGCTTTAGGGTAGCGTAAAAAGTTAGGAATGTGGCGACGGTAAAACAGCCAGCCGCCCACCAGGATGGCAGCCACTACAAACCGATAAAGGGTGATGGTCTGACTGTCCATAACCTGCAGGCAGATCTTAAGAAACAGGGGTAAAATTCCCCACAGCACTGCGGTAACCAAAGACAAACAAAAGCCATAGAGCGGCCGGTAACTACTTTCCAACTAATCATTACTCATGAGGTATTCAATGTCCTCAATCATATCGTCAATCTTACTGATTAGCTTTCTTTTTTGTTTTTTATCCAGGGTGTAGAACAATTCTTCAGCCATTTTGGCGTAGATTCGGGTATTGTCATTTCGCAGCTTCATAAAGGCCTCACTACGAAATTTATCAGGATGGGTCATCAGCGCGATAAAGTCTTGTTTAAACGTTGGATTTGCCGCGCGATTGTCGATCATTTCCCGGGCCGCCTGCTGGAAATCCTGGCGATAAGTGAGCCACAATGCCCGGGTACTGGTAAACTGTGACGCATAACCTTTAACGATGGCTTTCTGACTGGCATTAAGGCGACCGATGAACTCGCTTACGCCCTCTTCCATGTCGTCCAGTCGTTCTTCGGCCTGCTCTTCAGGTGACAGCTCCTTAAACTCTTCCAGCGACTCACGAATGTCATCATTCTCTTCGCTCAGTTCTTCAAATAGCGAACTCACCTGTTCGTCGGTTAACTTAGCGGCCATGTCTGCCAGCTCCGGGCTAACGCGATCGCGCAGTCGCTCCCAGTGTTGCCGGCTGTCGAGCAGATGCCTCTCAATTTGCGCAGCATTGAGTTCTTCGCTGTTTAAGTCCGCTTTCAGGCTTTTAAGGTGTTCGATGTACTTGCCAAGCTCTTCACTGCGATGCCAGCTTTGCCAGTCGGCAAAATATTCATCAAACAGTGCTTCCTGATTATCCGATAACGATACGTAATCATCGATATACCAATGAATTAACCAATCCAGATTATTGTAGGTAAACTTTGTCGAACATCCGCTTAGAAAAATGATGATCGCAATCAACAAACCTTTTTTCATTGTCACTTCCTGTCAATTTACACTTGGCACGCGTGGTTATACCTGACAATCTATCATTACGTGCTGATGGCTGTTCCCGATCGCCGGGCTTTGTATTTCAGCCCTCTGCCACCAAGCTGACTGTGATTTTACGTGTTATAACAACATAATACTCATACTTGGACTGCAGAAGCGATGATAAATTCACCCTGCGCTATTGGTGTGTTTGTATCAAATTGTAAAGGAACGCTTTATGACCAATAAAAGAATTGCGGTACTGACCTCCGGCGGCGATGCACCGGGGATGAACGCCTGTATTCGGGCAGTTGTAGTAGCCAGTGAAGGCGCAGGCCATACTGTGATTGGCTTTGAACACGGCTTTAATGGCTTGCTGGCCGCTAACTGGCGTAAGCTGGATAGTAAAAAAGTACACAATATTATTCAGCGCGGCGGGACTATTCTGCGCAGCGCCCGCTGCAAGGAGTTCAAACAGGACGTCTCCGCCAAACTGGCCGCTAAACACCTGGATGAGCTTGCCATTGATGCCTTGCTGGTGATTGGTGGTGACGGTTCTTTTCATGGCGCTAAGCACCTGAGTAACTTCTGGGACGGACAGGTTATAGGCCTGCCCGGCACCATAGATAATGACATTTATGGCACCGACGCCACCATCGGCTATTACACGGCCATCGAAACGGCCATGGACTCGATTGATAAGGTCAGGGATACCGCCGATGCCTTTGAGCGTATTTTTCTGGTTGAAGTAATGGGCCGTCATGCCGGATTTCTGGGTGCCAGTGCCGCGCTTTCCGGAGCGGCAAATTACGTGATATTACCCGAACTGTTCACCGACAAAGAAACGACGCTCAAGGATATTCATCAGCAACTCTCTATTCACCGCCAGCGCTATGGGCATGAGAGTTTTATTATTGTACTCACCGAAAACCTGTGGCCTGAGGGTATTGCCGAATTAGGCGTGCAACTGGAAGAACTGACTGGCGGTGAAGTCCGTCCGGTGATCCTTGGCCATATTCAACGAGGCGGTTCTCCGGTGAGTCAGGATCGAATGCTGGCAACGTTACTGGGGGTAAACGCGGTGCGCTGTGTGGAGCAAAATAAAACCGGCATTATGGTTGGTATGCAAAATAACAAGCCGGTAGAAATTGAGCTGAGCCAAACCTGGGAAAATCGTAAGGAGCTTGGCGACACTCTGACACAAACCATGGTAACCATGCTCAATGAACGCCATAACTGGGGTATGACAACCTGAGTAAGACGCCTATTTTCTAAAAAAAGTGGCTTTGCATTCCCAATATAAGGGCGCTCTATTGAAATCGAAGAAAGAACAAATTTTGCGCCCTAATTCAGTGTTGTCATCGTCACTGGCATACATAGCAAACTAGAAAAAGCATCATGGAAGAGGATTCAGTCGATGCTGCATAGGGGTGACGAGTAACCGAAATGCCAACTATGGCGGAAACTGCACATAGTTCGAGTATTACAGTTTAATACTGAAAACGTCTCTTATTGGTCAAAGGACTAAACCGCTCCGCGGTAGTAGTGCCGCCCCCACCTCATTAATTATATTCTGATCTCGTTCTCCGCTTCTAAGCTGAAGGAAGGGCAATGTCGCCCTGAATTCACTCAGGAGTGAAACCATGAGTTACTTTGAAGGATCCAACCCCATACGCCAACGCATGATTGAAGATATGACCATGCGTAGGCTCAGTCCTAAAACGCAAATAGGCTACATCAGAGGCGTGAAGAAACTCGCTACCTTTTTGAAACGCTCGCCAGAGGATGCCACGGCTGAAGAATTGCGCCAATTCCAACTCGCATTGGCCGAGCAAGGTACATCTAACATCACCATCAATGCCACGTTATCGGGTTTAACGTTCTTATT
>NZ_PVNP01000156.1 GCF_002993365.1 Marisediminitalea alba | reverse complement strand
TCTCGTAAAACTCCCAGCCTATTCTCCGGAGCTGAACCCGATGGAACAGGTATGGCAATGGCTACGGCAGCGTTGCTTATCAAACCGGGTATTTCGAGGTTACGAAGAAATAGTAGAACAGGTCTCTCGTGCCTGGAATACATTCATTGCGGATGTTGAGCGAGTCAAAAATCTCTGTTGGAGAGAGTGGACAAATTTGGTCAATTAATTAATGCAATTGGTATTACTCATTCTGTTCAGCTTTGTATAACTGGCTAAGACAGTTATGCGTGCTCAGGTTACTGTGCAATTTGCCGTCACTTCATCCACTCTGCAATCATGCTACAATTCATCTGTTAATTTACTAGCAATAAGGTGATCAATGTATCCTATCGGCACACCAGGTCAGCCCTGGGGAGAAGAAGAAAAAAAACAGTGGCTCGCGGCACAATCAGTTAAGCGTAGTTACGCTGATGAAGTGTTAAGTCAGTTAGATGGCATGCCGGATTATTTTTCTGTTATTCAATACGGCGCCTTACCGTACGATGAATCACGCTACCCACTTTATGCACTGTTACCCAGGCAGCCAATTGCTGATGCCCCCTGGGTACTGGTCACCGGTGGTGTGCACGGTTACGAAACCAGTGGCGTGCAGGGCGCTTTGTTATTTGCCCGGGAATACAGTCAGGCGTATACCGATAAAATCAATCTGATAGTGGTTCCCTGTGTAAGCCCATGGGGTTATGAAACCATTAACCGCTGGGATCCGCTGGCTATCGATCCGAACCGTTCCTTTTATCCCGACTCGCCAGCGCCAGAGTCAAAATTACTCATGGACTTTATCGGCGCAATGGCGCAGGAATTTTTACTGCACATCGATCTTCACGAAACCACCGATACGGATAACAGCGAGTTTCGCCCGGCATTAGCGGCCCGTGATGCCATTGAGCAAAAAGCCTGGGAGATCCCTGACGGTTTTTATCTGGTGGCCGATGCTAAAGCGCCTCATCTGCCCCTGCAGCAAGCGATTATCAACGAGGTCAAAAAAGTTACCCATATTGCGCCAACGGATGAAAATGGCCTGATTATCGGTGCTGAGGTGCCCTCTGAAGGCGTCATCTGCTATGACAAGAGAAAGCTCTTTTTATGCGGCGGATTTAACAATGCAACCTATTGTTCGACGACGGAAGTGTATCCGGACAGCCCGTCAGCGACGCCGGAGATTTGTAACCGTGCTCAGGTTGCGGCTGTAGAGGGAGCTTTACAGCATTTACTGAAGTAATGCGATAAACGGTTGATTATCGATGTCTGGATGTTTGGATTTCTAGACGTCTAAATGTATACTCCTCGCTATGCTTAACGCGTAGCGGGGATAACATGGTTTACGTTGCATTGTTATATGAAGGGGTAGGGCAAAGACTGGTCAGATATGAAGCCAGTAACGAAGCCGATTTTTTTGCTAAACTCGATGCCCGGTTCGGCTGCTACGTTTGCCTGTGGTTTACCGAGGAACTGATTGAGAATAATGAAAACCTGCACACCCAGAGTCCCTGTTGAACAGGCAATTGCCACATCGCCCTGTATTGGCAACTGCTGCCTGGATGATGAGGATATTTGTCTGGGCTGCCAGCGCCACATTGATGAAATCACCGGTTGGCGCAGTGCCAATGCCACAGAGCGTCGCGCTATTTTAAATCGGTGCGAAAAGCGTTTTGCGCTGCGCACAGGGCATAAACAGCAATACTGATGTCAGCGGCCAAATGTTCTGCTAATATTCGCCCCCTTTATTTCTGAATACTAAAATACTATGCGAGTTTTGTTAGCGCCGATGGAAGGCGTTGTTGATCATTTAATGCGCGACATGCTTACCCGGGTAGGCGGTTTTGATCTGTGCGTAACAGAATTCGTTCGTATCGTTGACCAGAAACTCCCGCACAAAACCTTTTACCGTCTGTGCCCTGAATTGCATGAGGGCGGTAAAACACCCAGTGGGGTGCCTGTTCGCGTACAGTTACTTGGCCAGCATCCCCAGTGGCTGGCAGAAAATGCCTTAACCGCTGTTGAGCTGGGCTCACCAGGCGTGGATCTCAACTTTGGTTGTCCGGCTAAAACGGTCAATAAAAGCAAAGGCGGCGCGGTATTACTGCAATATACCGAGTTGCTGCATGATATCGTTAAAGCCGTGCGAGAGGCTGTCCCGGCCCATTTGCCCGTAACGGCTAAAATACGTCTCGGTTTTGAGGATAAGTCGCTGGCTATCGATAACGCCGTGGCCATTGATGAAGCCGGAGCATCTGAGTTAGTCGTTCATGCCCGTACCAAAACCGAAGGCTACCGGCCGCCGGCGTACTGGGACTGGATTAAAAAAATTCGCGCCCATACCCGTTTACCGGTGATTGCTAATGGTGAAATCTGGTCTTATGAAGATGCCAAACGCTGCCAGGAAATGTCCGGTTGCAACGATGTGATGATTGGCCGTGGCGCACTGGCCATGCCGAATCTGGCTCGTCATATTCGTGATAACGAGCCGCCCATGAGTTGGCCGGAACTGGCGCAACTGCTGATAGATTATTCCGGTTATGAAATCTATGGTGACAAAGGCCGTTACTATCCAAACCGTCTGAAACAGTGGTGTGGCTATCTTAAGCGTCAATACCCTCAGGCAGAAGTCCTGTTCGACAATATTCGCCGTTTACAAAAGGCCGATGAAATTGTCGCGGTGCTACAACAGTCGGCTGCTGCTGCAAAATAACGTTTCCCGCTTGTGCGTTGTCATTTGATTCGCTACCGTTAAACTCATCCCATCGATTCTGAATTCAACCTTGATGGGGTGTGGCACCTAAACGACAACGATTAAAAGAAAGGTAATGCATGACAACTACATTTAAGCAGTTAGTTATCACTGCGGCGTGTTGCTGTGCTTTGCTGCTTTCTGCCTGTGCAGAAGATAAAGCAGATAAAGCCGAGCAGTCACCGAAAGTGACCATCGATAAAAATCCATTCCCCAGTCAGTATACCCCGATACCTGGTGCGCCAACGGTGATCACCGGCGTCACGATTTTAGATGGCATCGGTAATAAGATTGATAACGGCATGGTGTATTTTACCGACGGTAAAATTGCGGCAATTGGTGAAAACCTCGATGTGCCGGCAGAAGCTACGGTTATCGACGGCACCGGTAAATGGGTAACGCCGGGCATTATTGATGTGCACAGCCATTTAGGGGTTTATCCTAATCCCTCTACCCATTCACATTCCGATGGTAACGAAATAGTGAAGCCGGTAACCGCAAATGTGTGGGCTGAGCATTCCGTGTGGCCTCAGGATCCTGGTTTTGGCCGTGCATTGGCTGGTGGCGTTACCGCGCTGCAAATCTTACCGGGTTCTGCCAATCTGTTTGGTGGCCGTTCAGTGGTGCTGAAAAATGTGCCGGATCGCACCATGCAGGAAATGAAGTTTCCGGATGCGCCTTACGGCCTAAAAATGGCCTGTGGTGAAAATCCGAAACGGGTTTATGGCAAAAAAGGCGGTCCTTCAACCCGTATGGGCAACGTCGCAGGTTATCGTCAGGCTTTGGCAGATGCTGAAAATTACATGCGCGCCTGGCAGCGTTACGAAGCCGATTATGAAGCGGGTAAAAATCCAACGCCGCCTAAGCGCGATCTAAACCTTGATACCCTGATGGGCGTGTTAAAAGATGAGATCCGCGTACATATGCATTGTTATCGCGCCGATGAAATGGCTGTGATGGTGGATGTCATGAAAGAGTTCGGCTATCAGATTTACTCGTTCCAGCACGGCGTAGAAGCCTACAAAATTGGTGATCTGCTGGCCGAAAACAACGTTTGTTCAGCCATGTGGGCCGACTGGTGGGGCTTTAAAATGGAGGCCTACGACGGCATCCGTGAAAACATTCCGATGGTTCATGAAGCTGGCGCTTGTGCCATCGTTCATTCAGACAGTGATTTAGGTATTCAACGCCTTAACCAGGAAGCAGCTAAAGCCTGGTCTTATGGCCGCCGTGCCGGTATCGACATCAGTCAGGAGGAGGCCTGGATCTGGCTGTCTGCTAACCCGGCTAAATCGTTGGGTATTTTTGATAAAACCGGCTCACTGGAAGTGGGCAAGAATGCGGATTTAGTGCTGTGGAGCGACAATCCGTTTTCAACCTACGCCAGAGCTGACAAAGTGTATATCGATGGCGGACTGGCCTTTGATCTTAGTGATCCGGCGTCGTGGCCGGTGGCAGATTTCGAGTTAGGGCAAGTTGGCGAGGGAGATATCAAATGAAGTCATTATTAACGATATGCCTGTTGGCAACCATCAGCAGTACTGCCCTGGCCGATAAACTGGCCATCGTCGGCGGTAAAGTTTTTACCGGCAGCGAGCAGGGCACACTGGAAAGTGCTACCGTGTTGATTAACGGTAATGAAATTGTGTCGGTCAGTGCTTCCTCTGCGGTCCCTGAGGGTTACCAGGCCATTGATGCCAGCGGTAAGTATGTAACACCGGGATTGATTGGTGCTTATACCCAGTTGGGACTGGTTGAAGTGAGTAGCTCTGCCGGTACTGTGGATGCTTCTGTGTCATCAAATCCGGTATCTTCCACCGGTGCTGCTTATGATGTCAGCTATGCGATTAACCCGGACTCCAGCTTGCTTGCGATCAGCCGGGTTGAAGGGTTTACTTCTGCTATCACTGGTATTTCACGTAGCGACAGTCTGTTCCATGGGCTGGGAGCTGTCATTACCTTATCTGGCACTGGCGACCCGATACTCAAATCACGGGCATTCACCGCAGTGAATGTCGGCAATGGCGGTGCCGACAGCAATGGTGGCTCAAGAGCCGCACTTTGGGTGATGTTAGAACAAGCCATAAGTGAGGCCATGCAGGTAAGTACTGCAGCGCAGTTGAGTCCATCCTCACAATGGCATGGTTTAAACAGCCGGGCGGATGTAAAAGCCTTAAAACCGGTGGTCAATGGTGAAACGCCTTTACTGATGTTTGCCGACAGGGCCGCAGACATTCGCCAGGTTATCGCTTTTAAACAGCGCTACCCCAAAATTAAAGTCGTACTGGTTAAAGGAATGGAGGCCTGGCGGGTGGCTGAGGAACTGGCTGACGCTAACATTCCGGTGATCATTGACCCCGAATTTAATTTGCCCGGTAGCTTCGAGCAGCTTGGTGCCACGCTGGCCAATGCTCAGCGCCTGGAAGCTGCCGGAGTCATGGTCGCGATAGGAATGGAAACCCACAATATCCGCCTGGCGACCCAACATGCCGGTAATGCGGTGGCATTTGGCATGTCGTGGGAAGGCGCTATGGCGGCTCTCACAGTGAATCCGGCGCGCATTTTTGGTGCACCTGATCAGTTGGGCACGCTCACGAGTGGGGCTAAAGCTGACGTGGTTGTCTGGAGTGGCGATCCTCTGGAAGTCACTGAAGCGCCGGAAGTAGTGATCATTGACGGCGAGATGATGGAGATGACATCTCGACAAATTAAGCTTCGTGACCGTTATCAACAGCGGGCAGAGTCGGAGCAAACGTCACAGTATATTCGCTAGACTACCCAGGTAATGGTAAAAGCCGGTATAACTTACCGGCTTTTTTGTTTTGTGCGCCGGGCATGGCGCGTAGTGCGAAAGCACTGTTCGATTCATTGTGGTGGTGAGTCGATGACTTGGAGGTGAAAGTCCTCTGCACACCCGGCAAGGGGAAGTGCTAGCCGAACGGCAAGGGTGTTCATCGCGAGGTGAAATCTGAAGGAAGCCGAAGGCAAAATGCTGGCCTGACGAACAGGAAGCGGTTTAGGCGTTGTTGCAGGGTGAGGTGGCAAATATCACTAAAGCCCAATACTTGCACGGAATGCAACAACGTAGAGCCGACAGGCATAAGCAGGAAGGTCGCGCGAATTACCCCG
>NZ_PVNP01000155.1 GCF_002993365.1 Marisediminitalea alba | reverse complement strand
ATTCAATATTGACATCACAGTCTGTGAGGCTTGTGAAAAAACCAACGTCAAAATTATTACTTGTATTACGGATCCGGCTGTTATCCATAAGATTTTGGCGCACCTTGACAAGCAGACTCTTCTTGAAGCAAAAAACGATTCTCTAATGCCGCCACTTCGAGCTCCACCAGCCACAGCCTCATTCAGTGACTACATCATTCAACGCGACTTCGATTTTGGCGCATGAAGCACAAAAAACAGACCATCACTTGAACATGCAACATGTTGAGGTAAGGGCTTTCACATATCTCATTGCGGATTTCAGTACCAAAGACCAGTTATATTGCGTCTATCTTGATGACAACTACTTCACTGATTCCTGAAAAGTACCCATTTGACACACGTGCAACTGGCCTTAAATACAGCTGACACAGTGGGTAGTACATAGCGTTAATATTTCTTATACTCGAGTTCAATCTTTACTTGTTAAATGATAATAAGTATCATTTTCACAGTATGGACATCCTGGGATATATCAATGAACAAAATTAGTAAGAAAGTCGTAGTTTTACTCGCCGTATTCAGTGCGACAATAAGCATGAAATCCAACGCAAATGGCGAAATCAGTGAGCACGTGAATAACCTCAGTGCGCACCTGACCGAATATGCTGAAGAAGTCACCTGGCTGTCGGACAAATTCAGTGGCGTGGTAGACGAATACAGTAAAAAGGGTAAGGCGGATTCTGATCAACTGATCGAATTCTGGGAGGAAGTTGATTTTCACTCGGCTATCGAAACCCAGTACGTTCCGGTTTATGCCACCATTTGGCAGGGTATTTACGGCGTCAAGGTTGCCATCGACAACGGCGAAAAAGCGGCGGTGGTTGAAGCTGAATTGCTGAAGCTGAAACAAGCCCTGTGGCAAGGTCTGGGTGCCGTAAAACTGGCTGCACAGTATCAGCAAAAAGGCCTGGTACCTAAAGTCATGACGACGGAACAAGAGCCAACGACGGGCCCTGAAGTCATCGATGATATCAAAAAGAAACTGCATCGCGTTGTGGCAAAATATGCAGAGAAGTTAACCGAAGTTGCAACAACGTTGGTTCACGATACCTACCTGCAACGCTTTGAAGGCATTGAAGGTGCGCTCATTGAACTGGATGCGGAATTAGTGGAAGATCTGGAAAAAGATTTTAACGTGACTCTGCCTCAGGCCATTAGCAAAAACACCAGCGTTGACAACGTTCGTGCAGTGGTAGAAACCATGCAGGTGAAACTCGATAAAGCCAGAAGCTTACTGGTGAAAGCGGAAGAAAGCCGCAAAAGTGTATTTTAAGGACTCGCATGCAGCGTAGAGCGTTTATACGTGGTATGGCCGCTACCGGTATTATCGGTAGCGGTTTTGGTTTAAGTGGGTTTGCGCGCATCGCAAATGCTGCCAATTCAATCTCTGTTGATCAATTACCAAAATTAACCGGCGAACTCACGTTGTATTTGGGGCGTGGCGAAGGCGGCTTGTACGAAAATGTGTTGCAGGCCATTCAGGACCGCAACCCAGGTTTTAAGCTGAATATTCGTCGTGGCGCAACAGCAGCGCTGGCAAATACACTGATTGCTGAAGCTAAAGCAGGTGTAAAGCGCGCGGATTTATTCTGGGCGGTGGATACCGGTTCTATTGGTGTCGTAACAGACGCCGGGTTAGCTAAGCCACTTCCTCAGGATCTGATCCAGCAACTCAGCCCGGGATTTCAGTATCCCTTATGGTCGCCGGTAACCGGCCGTATCCGCACCTTGCCATACAATACCGACAGGCTGACCGCTGCTGAGATCCCTGACAGTATACTCGCACTTGCAGACAGTGATGTGAAAATTGGCTGGGCACCGGCTTATGCGTCGTTCCAGTCTTTTGTTACTGCAATGCGTTTACTCGAAGGCGACAAGGTAACCAAAGACTGGTTGAAAGCGATTAACGGCAAAGCCAAGAAATACGCAGGCGAACTGGGTGTGGTCATGGGCGTTGAACGCGGCGAAGTGGATATTGGCTTTGCGAATCATTACTACACGCTGCGTTTGAAAGCCGGTAAGCCAGATGCCTCAGTATCACTAGCCTACACAAACAACGATGCGGGTTGTCTGGTGAATGCCTCGGGTATAGTGTCACTGAGTGACGGTGAGTTGCCGGTCAACTTTATCCGGTATCTGCTAACGAAGGAAGTTCAGTCGTACCTGGCAAGCGAAGCATATGAGATTCCGCTGGTCAGTGACGTAGCATCGCCACCGGGATTACAGGATTTGTCTTCGTTAAATCCGCCGGAACTCGATCTCAGAAAGCTGGCTGACTTACGGCCTACCATCAACATGATGCGCAGTATTGGGTTGTTGTGAGAAAACTGCCCGCATCGTATCCCATTGCTCTGTTAATTGCCGTATTTGCACTGTTACCTTTTGCAGTGCTGGTAGAGCTTGCTGCCGATGGCGGGCCTTGGTTTGACAGTCACAATATTCAGGTATTAATTAACACGCTGTTGTTAATGGTGCTCACCGGTGTGGGCGCTGTGCTCATCGGTGTGCCGCTTGCCGTTTTACTGGCTTTTGTGAATGTGCCATTCAAACGATTCTGGCTGGTGTTGTTCTCGGCGCCGCTGGCGTTACCCAGTTATCTCGGCGCCTTTACGATGTATTTTTCATTTGGTCAGGGCGGTGAACTCGAAACCTTGTTCGGGGTGTCATTTCCGGCCCTGGAGGGGCTTACCGGTGCTGCGCTGGTTATGTCTCTGTACACCTACCCTTTTGTTCTCATGACAACACGCTCGGCCTTGCTTAGCGTAGATACAAGCATGATCAATGCGGCGCGCACCCTTGGCTTACCGGTAATGACCTGCCTCTGGCGTCTGGTGTTGCCGAGGGTCGTTAACAGCATTGCTGCAGGTGCCCTGCTTGCTGTGCTGTATGCGTTATCTGACTTTGGTACGCCGGCCATCATGGGCTTCGATACCTTTACCCGGGTTATCTTTGTGGAATACAACGCGTTTGGCTTAAGTCAGGCGGCAATGTTGTCTTTACAGCTTATGGTGTTGGTGGGACTGGTCTTGTTTCTGGAAGCACGGGTAAAAGCGCACAAAGAGCGGCCGGGCAAACCCCTCTCGATATGGCTTAGCAAAACTACCGTCAGTGCTGTACTCGTGCTTTTCCTGCCGGTTATTCTGCTGTCCATTGTGTTACCACTAGGCATCTTTGTTGTGTGGCTGCTTCGCGAAGGTGTCTCTGGTTTCGACTTGTCCTTTGCGTGGAACTCTGCCTACGCTTCTATGCTGGCGGCCATTGCTGCTGTGGTGCTGGCGCTTCCTGTTGCCTATGCGGCACTTGCCGGGCGAGCCGGGCGAATCATGGAGCGGGTTACCTTTTTAGGGTTTGGTGTGCCAGGTATCGTCATGGGTACTGCGTTGGTTTACCTGGGGCTGAAGCTCCCGTTTTTATACCAAAGCCTGGGCTTACTGGTACTCGCTTATGTACTGCGTTTCCTGCCACTGGCAGTGGGTACGGTGCGGGCAACGGCAGAAAGCCTCGATGGCAGTTTAACCAAAGCGGCAAAAGTACTGGGTGCCAGTAACTTTGAAGCGTTTTGGCGTGTCAGCGTACCGCTCACCACCCGAGGCATCGTGGCAGGGGCCGCGTTGGTTTTTCTGGAAGCCATGCGCGAATTGCCCGCCACCCTGATGCTTGGGCCAACCGGTTTTGAAACACTGGCTACCTATTTGTGGCGTGTTTATGAAGCAGGCTATTTTGGCAGAGCAGCCGTACCCGGACTTCTGTTAATTTTGCTGTCCGGCCTGGGCTTGATTATCATGTTGTCTGGCGAACGTCATGCCGACATCGTTGGAGATAAGGAAAAGTAACCGCAATGCTGCAAGTGAATAACCTCTCGGTCCACTATGGCGACAAGCGCATAATTAACGACATCAGCTTTACGCTCAGCAGCGATGAGATCCTGATGTTAGTCGGTCCGACTGGCTGCGGTAAAACCACTATATTGCAGTGTGTGGCGGGTTTGGTGCCGCAAAGCGCAGGTGACGTTGCGTTCACAAATTGGCGCAGTACACCTCAAAAGCACATTCCGCCAGAAAAGCGCAATCTGGGTATGGTGTTTCAGGACTTTGCTTTGTTTCCGCACCTGACAGTTGAACAGAATGTGTGTTTCAGGGTGAAAGACAGCACCCTGGCCGATCAGTGGCTTGAACTATTGGGTCTGAACGACAAACGCCACGTTAAACCCGGCAACTTGTCAGGTGGTCAGAAGCAGCGTGTTGCGCTGGCAAGAACGCTGGCGCACCAACCGTCGGTGGTGTTGCTGGATGAACCCCTGTCAAATTTGGACGCGGCGTTAAAAGACAGTTTGCGCTGGGATATTCGCGATGCGTTAAAGCGGGCAAAGGTGCCTGCAATCTGGGTAACCCATGACCAAAGTGAAGCTTTGTCGGTGGGCGACCGGGTTGGCGTATTGAAAGACGGCATTTTGCAGCAGCTTGATACTCCTGAACGCTGTTTCAGCGCGCCCAGCAATCCATTTGTAGCACGCTTTTTGGGTGAAGCGACCTTCTTGCGCGGCCAGGTTCAGCCCGACGGTATCAACTCTGCGCTTGGTGTTATCAACAAGCGTCCGGAGTCTGTGTCAGACGGTGAAGTGCAGATCCTGGTAAGGCCCGACGATGTGTTGTTTGTTGAGTCAGGTGACAAGCCGAATGGCACAATTGATTACAGCCGGTATGAAGGCGAGACGCGATTGTTCGGTATTACCCTGCATTCTGGCGAGAGTATTAAGTTGCGCGCCAACCACGAAGTAGTCTTCAAACTCGGAGATAACGTTCAGGTTGCGTTCAACGCAAACGAGTCGCCTGCCGTTTTCCCCGCCGAATCTAATAGTTAACTACAAAATCAGCGTGCCTGCAGCGAATAACCTGCAGGCTTCTGCTTAATTGCAGGTGTCCCGGCAGGCTGTTTTTTATCATCGCTTGTGTAAAATCACGCAAATAAGCACAACGCCGCAAAAAATAAGACCACTTTACTGATAAGCTCAGCCGTGTGTCGTACACTACTCCCCCTGTTAAAAACCATAAGTGACAAATGTATTGAACCAGCACAATGCAAATCAGACACTGACGCTCTGGGGGTTGGGTAAATCACAGTCGGCGGTGGTTACCCGAATTGATACCGGTTTAGGTGAGCAAATCACTGCGAGACTGGCAGAAATGGGGCTTGCAGACGGGCGTATCGTGCAGTGTGTGCGTCGCGGCCCGCTAGGTGGCCCAATGGTCCTGCAGCTCAGTGGCAGCGTGTTCGCTATAGAACAGGATCTGGCTAGCCGCATTCAAATTTCTCTTCAGCCTTAACCCGCACATTCAGGAACAGTAGTCGTTATGCAACGCATATTAA
The DNA here is from genome assembly GCF_002993365.1 of Marisediminitalea alba. GTDB lineage: Bacteria > Pseudomonadota > Gammaproteobacteria > Enterobacterales > Alteromonadaceae > Alteromonas > Alteromonas alba. Next base: position 884 of record NZ_PVNP01000155.1, on the reverse strand, counting down.
TGGTCGGCAAACCCAACTGTGGTAAAAGCTTGTTGTTCAATCAACTTACCGGATTACGACAAAAGGTCGCTAACTACCCCGGGATCACCGTGGAGGTCACGCGAGGTAAGTTCGACAAGTTCGAGTTGGTGGATTTACCCGGTGCCTATTCATTGAATGGCCTGACGCGCGATGAAGTCATAGCCGTTGAGGAAATCAAAGGCTCGCTGGCCGATGAAGATACCCGCGTTGTGCTGGTGGTGTTGGACGCGACGCGATTAGCACAAAGCCTGATCCTGGGCTTACAGGTAAAACAGTTGGCAGCCGCGCAGAGCAAGCCGGTGATGTTTGCGCTGAACTTTATAGATGAAGTAAAACGCGTCGGTGAACATATTGATTCTGAAGGGTTGTCGAACGCATTGGGTAGCCCGGTTATGCCGTTGTCGGCCCGTTCACTGGATGGCTTACACGAATTTAAACACGCGCTGCTGTCTATGGCCGACTGGCCGAACGTGCATGACAACAAGCAGCAACCTGCTTTGGACTATTCCGATGTTGCCACACGTAGTCAGGCGCTGGCCAGTGAATTTCACCTGCACTGCGAACACTGTCATACCGATGCCATCGCATATAACTCCTGCCGTAATCGTCACTGTCCGAAGTGCCAGGGGTCAAGCGCCAAACGCTGGTTTGCAGCCAGAGAGCAGCAGTTGTTACCCGTAGAGTACTACCATGTGGTGTTTACCTTACCTGGTGAGGTAGCACAACTGGCCTTTTACAATAAAGCACAGATGTATCAGTTGTTGTTTAAAGCCGCATCACAAACGCTACTGACCATTGCCGGTGATACGCGACACTTAGGCGCTGAGGTTGGCACCACTATGGTGTTGCATACGTGGGGCTCC
>NZ_PVNP01000154.1 GCF_002993365.1 Marisediminitalea alba | reverse complement strand
CCCGCAGTGCCCGTTCCAGATGATTGGTATCCAGGGGTAACGCCGGGTTACTCAGGAACACCTTGAGTTGGCTCTCCCGCTCATGCGCATAGTGAAGCGCCTTGGCGAAGGGGGATTTGGGCAGTAAATCGGTGCGCTGGCGTTGTTGGTAGACCCACCGGAAGAACTCAGTGACTAAGGGTTCGCTGTGTTGTTGCCGGTAGGTATGGATATCAGCCAGGTCTGATTGCTTATCCCGGATGTGTTTTTCATGCCGGTAGAGCGTGGCGATGATATCCAGTGCCTGTTGCGCTGTTTGCGGCTCACTGTCGAGGGCTTTTTCAAAGCCTCTGCGCATGTGTACCCAACAGGCAGCGTGCACAATCTGCAGTTCGTGTTGATTTAATTGTTCAACCGTTTTGGTGTAAGCGGCATAGCCGTCGGTCAGCAAGGTACCGGTAAAGTCCTGTAGCTGTGCTTTGGCATGCAACATGCCCCGGCTGTGACTCCAGGTAAACGCCACCTCATCACTGTCACCGTACATCGGCCAGAAGTAGGTTTGTTTCATTTGCCCCGGTTTTCGGCCAGCCCCTTTGGTACGCCCGGCTTTAATGGGCACTTCATCCATGGTCAGTATGTTGCTTTGCAGAATGTGCTGCCACTGGGCCTTGGCGATGGGCCGAAGCAGCTCAATGCCTTGT
>NZ_PVNP01000153.1 GCF_002993365.1 Marisediminitalea alba | reverse complement strand
TGAGAGGTAAAATTAGCGAAAAAGAAAGCCCAATTATTAAAGGTGCAAAGGCAGTCTATCGTCCTGTTTTAACCGGAGCGCTGCGTTTTAGATGGCTAGTGGTAGTAGCAGCGAGTGCTTTGGTTGTCGGCAGTTTATGGATGGGCAGTAAATTAGGCTCGGAGTTTATTCCCCAGCTCAATGAAGGTGATATCTTAGTACAGGCAATACGGATCCCTGGGACAGGGGTAGAACAAGCAGTTGAAATGCAAAAAACTCTTGAAGCGAAACTTATGCAGTATGAGCAAGTACAGACGGTATTCGGTCGCACGGGTACGGGTGAGGTCGCCACCGACCCTATGCCGCCCAACATTACTGATACGTTTGTTATTTTGAAGCCTAGGGAACAATGGCCCGATCCATCAATGACTAAAGCCGAGCTAGTCGAAACGTTTGAAGAGGACTTGTTTACCTTGCCCGGCAATAATTATGAATTTACCCAACCTATTCAAATGCGGTTTAATGAATTGATCAGTGGGGTAAGGGCAGATTTGGGCATAAAACTATTTGGGGATGACTTAGATACCCTCTTTGCATCTGCTTCTGACATTTTGTCCGTTATTTCAACGATTGAAGGGGCTGATGACGCGAGGCTTGAGCAGGTAGAAGGCATTCCAATCTTCACCGTCACACCAAAGCCTAATCAATTGGCACGCTTTGGTTTGGATATAGCCGACTTGCAGTTATGGCTCAATGCTGCGACAG
>NZ_PVNP01000152.1 GCF_002993365.1 Marisediminitalea alba | reverse complement strand
TCTCGTAAAACTCCCAGCCTATTCTCCGGAGCTGAACCCGATGGAACAGGTATGGCAATGGCTACGGCAGCGTTGCTTATCAAACCGGGTATTTCGAGGTTACGAAGAAATAGTAGAACAGGTCTCTCGTGCCTGGAATACATTCATTGCAGATGTTGAGCGAGTCAAAAATCTCTGTTGGAGAGAGTGGACAAATTTGGTCAATTAATTAATGCAATTGGTATAAGCTCTCGCTCGCCAACTGGGCGGCCTCGCCAGCCAGGGTGACCTGCTCCTGTGCCGCTAGCACATCGACGTAACGGCGGGTGACTTCGCCCAATAAGGCCAAGGATTCCACCTGTCGGCTGGCATTGAGCACCGACCGACTGTGGGAGATTACGCCTTGCCGTGCCGCGCGCTTATCCCCCATTTCGATGACCGAAGACAGCGCAATGGTGAGTTCAGCACCACCTGCGCCGCTGAAGTCCCCAGTGCCCCCGACATTTTCAGCGTCAAATCCCAGCTCATACGCCGGTCTTAACCCGGCTGTTTCGGCCTGCCCTTGAAGGGCTGCGTAGCGGTAGGGAAAAACTTTCAAAGACGGGTTTTGTGACAGGGAGCGCTGCACCGCATTGGTCAGCGTGATCGTTGAGTCCCCAGGCTCGGCGCTAAGCCCCGACGAAGAAATGAAAAATAATAAACTGAACAGAATACATCGGCTTTTGATATTCCTCCGCCCCAAAGCGCCAGAACCCGGCGCAGTACGTATTGATAGCATATGGTAGATCCTACTTATTTAAGATAATTCAAACCGCGCGTTGCAACGATAACGGCAACACAGAAAAAACATAATCGGTAAAATCAGGCGATTGGAGGGCGGTACAGCGACGAGGATGGGGCCTCGGGAATGAGGGCTTGAGAGTCGTTATGCAACGAATGTTTATGCAAAAAGTTGGGGTGAGTCAGGTTACCGGATAAATAGACATGGCAATGGCAGCCATGGTGATGGCAATGAAACAGGCAGTCAGTGGACATATTCTGATCAGTGGGATCAGTAGCGGTCGAGCTATCCAGTACTCCCGATGATGAGCCATCGATGAAATCAGAGGAATAAGGGGCTGTATCCGAATAATTAATGGGATGCACGTCAGCCATAGCTGTCACTGATTGCAGTGCAATCAAGAGTAACAGCAGATAAGACAGTGCTTTTCGACTCATAAACCGAACATAACCCCAATGAAATGGAATAAACTGCGAAGCAGTCCACCCTTGATTACGGATTCAATCCCCGATTGTCCCAGCGCCTTTCGTTTACCTGTTATCCGCTTATCAAAGCGAGCCAGGTCGAGGATTTCCCAGGTTGTTTCCCACAATTATCTCCTTGATATGAATTCCCTCACCGCCAGAGCAATGAGAGAACGTTTTGGTTTAAGAGCGTGAGAGCAACTCTTGTTTTATTTTTTGATATGTTTCTTCGTCAATATCGCCTCTGGCGTAACGCTCCTTTAAAAGCTCAAGGCTGTTAACTGGTTTATTACTGTTGATTTGTTGGGATTTATTTTTCAGTAACAACTGAACTAATTTAACCAAGGCTAATATGATGACAGTCCATAGTAATAACGAAAATATCATGCCAAACGGTCCCGGAAAAAAAAGCCCAAAATCACACCAACCATTGCCCCAATAGCCGGAAGAGTGCATAGCGTTCATATTATTCACCTTAATAATGTTGTGATTGGCTACCCATCATATTTTGCATATTGGCAGACATTTGTTGCATCAATATCAAGTATTGCTCCTGTTGTGCCGGTGTTAATAGCTGATAGGCCTGGTGACGGGCTTTTAACATAGTAAGCATATTTTCGCTCATCACCCCTTGGCGCTTTGCGAGCATTGCTCTGGCTTTAGCTTCATCAAAGGTGGGTGCCGTGGTTAATGCCTGACATTCCGCCATATATGCTGGCATATTGGCCATCATCACTTGCCTGCCCGCCATTGCTTGGGTCATAATAGCCTGGATCTCTTGCTGTTGCTTAGTGCTTAGATCCAGCTGGAAGAACATTCCCATCATCATGTTGCCGCCCATCATGTTGCCGCCCATCATGTTGCCACCCATCATGTTGCCACCCATCATGTTGCCACCCATCATGTTGCCACCCATCATGTTGCCATTCATCCCCCTGCAACCTTGCATCATGTTGCCCTGCATATTGCCATGTGCCAGTGCTAATGAGGCGGCTCCAAAAGTAAGACCGAGGGTTAAGGCTGCTGTTGTCAATTTGTTAGTTTTCATCTTTTACTCCACTTTTTAAATAAATTTTATTGGCGAGTTATCAAAAAAAGACCATTGCTTGTTGTTCATATTGTGCTCGGCTCAGGACTTGAGCTGCAAGATACGGCGCGCACCATTCAACACAATCAAACCGATGATAAGGCCAATCACCAAGTCTGGATAACGTGAGCCCGTCCAGGCCACCAATCCACTGGCAAGGATCACCCCTAGATTGGCAATCACGTCATTGGCGGAGAAAATCCAGCTGGCTTTCATATGGGCGCCGCTATCCCGGCTTTTGGCAATCAACAGCAGACAGGTCACATTGGCCGCCAAGGCAACAAGCCCGAAGCTCATCATCAAAGTGGAAACCGGTTCACTACCCAATACTAATCGCCTTACCACCTCGCCCAAAGCGCCCAAGGCGAGAATGATCTGAAGCCAACCGGAAAAATGGGCTGCACGCAACTTCATCCGCACACTGTGCCCTACGGCATACAGCGCCACGCCGTAGACGGCGGCATCAGCGAACATATCCAGGGAGTCCGCAATCAAACCAGTGGATTGGGCCCACCAGCCGACAGTAATTTCAATGACAAACATGATGCCATTGATTGCCAGTAGCCACTTGAGAATGCCAGCTTCTCTTTCTGCCTCCTGTTTTGCAGACGCCTGCGCACGGGCGATGGACTCGCTGGCGACGGGCATTGTACTGACAAGTCTCGCGCCCAGACCGACTGATTGCATTCTTTTTTTAATAAGGTCAGCGTTATCACCATGGTAGACACTCACCTTGCGCTTGGGGGTATCGAATTCCAATGTGACTTTAGGATGCACACTGTCCAACGCCATACGGATCATGCCTTCCTCTGAAGGACAGTCCATCTTGGGGACATGATACTCACTAACAAAGCCGCCATGAGAAGCGTCGTGTACTTCGGCAATTTGGGGAGTGTTCTCCGTCGCGTTATTTTGGCAATTGCCACCGCATGTGGTCGTCATAAAAAACCCTTGTTCTATCCAAGGTGGGCAGTTTAAACTCTATAGTTACTATAGAGTCAAGCACAGAGATTGAATAAATGAAGATTGGCGAGCTGGCAAAAAAGACGGATTGCTCGGTGCAAACTATCCGTTACTATGAAAAAGAACAGTTGCTGTGCACGACACAGCGTAGTGACGGCAATTTTCGACTTTACGATGAAGCTGCTGTCGAACAGCTGCTATTTATCAAGCTCTGCCGTAACCTGGATCTCAGTTTGTCCGAGATCCGCCAGCTACTCACATTAAAACGCTCACCGGGTGCGCAATGTGATCAAGTCAATCGCATGATGGATACGCACATTCAACAAGTGGAAACGCGCATTCAGGAGCTGGTTCAGCTGCGCGAGCATTTGAAAGTACTTCGCCGCAGCTGCTCCAGTGGAAGGACGATCGAACAGTGCGGCATCTTGCAAACGTTAACCACTAATCAGCATCAGAAGCGGTAACACTTACGCGCTTGAAATCGGACGCCTGTGTTATCGGCGGTGATGTTGCGCGTTTTGATTTGGATAGTATTAAAAATACCAGGTAAACCAGAAGTACCGAAAGTTGCGCAAGCACGCCTTGCCAGGTGGATTTGACGCCAATCCAGTCAATCTCAAAACTCACAGGTAATGGCGTCATACCGATGATGGCCGCCTCCTGTAATGCCGACACAGCTTTGCCCATCAGGACAAATGCCAGCGCTAGCAGCAAGTAGGTGGTGGCTGAAAAGAATTTGGCGATCGGCAGCTTGACGGAAAAGCGAATCAACACCCACGCCAATATGGCTAACAGCAACAAACCGAGCGCAAAGCCACCACCAACAGAAGAATATTGGGTTGATACCGCCTGCGTTAACAGCGATTGATAAAATAATACGGTTTCAAACACCTCCCGGTAAACCGCCACAAATGCCAACGCCACCAGCCCCCACAAGGTGCCAGACTTAAGTTGGGTATCGACATGTTGCTGAATGTAGGCTTGCCATTGTGCAGCCTGGGTTTTGCTATGCATCCAGATCCCAACATAGAGCAGTACCAACGCGGCCAATAAAGCGGCAATTCCCTCCATGATTTCACGATTGGCACCACTGATCGTGATCAACGATTGAGCGGCGATCCAGGTGGCACCACCGGCAAGTAATGCCGCAATCCAGCCTATGTGGACATATTTAAGCGCATCCCGACGCCCGGTTCTTATCAAAACCGTCGTTAAGGCAATGATAACCAGCAATGCCTCCAGGCCTTCGCGCAACAATATGACCAGACTAGCAGTGAATAAAGTTCCTTCGGACAAGGTGGACTCTGATAACAAACGTTGTGCGTCATCCAACAAATGCCGCGTCTCCGCCATTAGCGCACCCAATTCTCCGTTTACGTCGGGGCGGCTGGTCAATTGTCGTAGTGCCATCATGTTGGACTCGATGGATTGGCGCAGTGCTTTGTCATGCGCATCGAGGCTGTTTTCAATCAGTTCAAAACCGTCCAGATAAGCACTGACGGCGAGTTCACTTGCGGTTGAAAAATCTCCCTTCTGATGCGCTTTTTGGGCGGCTTGAAGTCGATTCCATGTGATTGCCAAGGGATCTTGGGATGCCTTGAATAATGCCGAGGGGTTAGCGCGTAAACTCTCCAAAGCTTGTAGGGTTATATCAGGGCGTGCTGCTGCCAGTTGCAGTGGGTTGTGATTAATCAGCTGCAGTTTGGTAATATTCAAATCATTGTGAGTAGGTTCGCTGGATTGAAAAGCGAGTCCACCGACATAGAATGCCATTGACCAACGCTCTTGCTCCGTTAGTTGTTGAAAAGATGGCATGGCGGTGTCGTCAATGCCATTGGTAATGGCGTCGTATAAACCCAAAATTGATCGATTTAATGCCCGCTCTTTATCGGTAAAGTCCGTGGGTGCGGGATCGAGTTGTGCTGCCAGCACTCCGTCACCTTGACCAGATACTCCATGGCAAGATCCGCAGTTAGTCTCAAATACCGGCCGGATTTTTTCTTGAGGTAATATCCGTTCCGGCAGGGATAAATGTGGCATCAATCCCAACAATGTGCCGCGTAGGCTGGCACTCATTTGACGGATCTCATCAACACCTTTCTTATCATGGATGGCCCTCTGCAATGCCATTGCTTGCACTGCGAGTGACTCTGCATCAGCAGTGGCGGCCAGCGAGCTCTTGCTAACAATCAGTTGTGAAAACTCCACCATCTCCTGATATTCATTGTCATTAATTACCTGACCGTTTTTCACCGCTTCGGCATAATCAACGCCTATGTATTCAGCGAGCTGTGCCAGTTGCCGGAGTTGAGTAACGTTGTCTGGGATCTCAGCTTCATTCGCCCCGGCAGATAGAGAAAGTGGCAGCATCAGAAATATGATGGCATGAAGGGTGGCTCGTTTCAGGCGTTGCAATCTGCAATCAAACATCTCGGTGTTCTCTTATTCATGAATCGCTAATGATTATTGATCGCAATTGTAAACTCTATAGCCGCTATAGAGTCAAGAGAAGTAAAAATTACAGTCGGTTGGAAACCGTTTTGATAGAGAGGCCTTCCCAAGGCTCGCTCCTTAATCTTACAGAGATCATTGAAGGTGGATTGATACTGGAAAATCATCGACTTAACCGGGTGAGTGACATGCAGATTTGCGAGGTCCACTTAACCGCCGCAACAGGTTCCTGTGTCTTTATTGCCCTGTGACAACTGTATCGGCGGGCATGGTACCGAGCCATAGGAACAGTAGACACAGCAGTCACCGAGCTTCGGCTTCAATAAAACATGGCACTGCTCACACTCGTAGAACCACTGACACGCGTCGGTGGGCATGGATTCTGTTTTTTTATGGCCGCATTCGGGACAAGTCAGCACTGACTGCAAAATCACCTCTGGCATCATGGTGTTTCCGTTTTCACGATGGTCGATGGATAACCGGCATGGGTGGTCGCTTCGACCAATCTGTCAGCGTTGGTCAGGGAATCCTCAAAGGTTACTACGGCTTGCTTATGCTCATAACTGACCTCGGCTTTTGTTACGCCTTGGACCTTGGTGAGTGCCTTTTTGACCGTGATCGGGCACATGGCACAGTTCATGGTTGGCAGATCCAGCGTGATGGTTTGTGGCTTGGCCCAGGCCGAGAAGCTGGCGATGGTGAATACGAGACCGAGAATGATTTTCTGCATGGTTAGCTCCAGAGTGTTCATGCGAACAGAGGAATCCAGTAGGTGCTGGTGACGAGCACCAGCGCCACGATTGCAGCGATCCAGAAAACCATTTGCCGCCGTTTCCGAGTTTGCGGCACAGCGCAGACGGTTCCCGGTTCACAGGTATCGACCGGTCGATAAACCTGCCAGCCAGCCCAACCGAGCAACAACATAACAAGCATGATGAATACGGGACGGTAGGGCTCCAATACAGTCAGGTTACCGATCCAGGCCCCGCTGATACCCAGTGACAGGAGCACAAAAGGCCCAACACAACACAGGCTGGCGACGGTGGCAGCGGTAATGCCACCGATGATAGGTAGCCTTGTGTTGGTGAATGACTCTTTTCCTGCCATCGCCGACTCCACTTTATTGACCTAGTGAAATCAGTGTAAGTCCCGTACCAAGGTACGGAGTCAAGTCCAATGCCTTTTATTGACGAGGAGCAGGTTGGAGGGATTCAACAATAGGACATGCCGCATTGTCAGGATTGGTCCGGCACTGTGTGACGAGCTCTTCCAACACCTGTTGCAGGCGGTGTAGATCGTTAATTTTTTCACGCACGCTGGCCAGCTTTGCTTCGGCCAGCTCCTGGACTTCCGAGCAATGCGACTCGCCCAATGACAGCAGGTTGTTGATCTCCTCCAGCGTAAAACCCAGTTCCTGGGCGCGTTTGATGAATAAAATCCGAGCCAAGGTTGCGTTTGGGTAGGTACGGTATCCCTCTGCGGGTTTGGGTGGTTGACGGATCAAACCACGGCGTTCGTAGTAGCGGATGGTTTCGACGTTGACACCTGCTGTCTTGGCCAGCTGGCCAATGGTGTGGTTTTCGTTCATGACCAGAGCGCTCCCAGCGGGACAGCAAAGAGATTGTCACCAAAAGCCGTCGTATGATCGCCATCGTAGAGCAGGACACCGATTTTAAAGCGCTTGCCGGCCACACTTTGAAAGCGTTTCAAGCCGGTAAAATCTTTCGTGCTCAAGGTTGCCGCCGCTTTGACTTCAATGGCAAAACAATCGCCCATGGCGTTTTCAATGATCACATCGACCTCCACCTTGTCCTTGTCACGGTAGTGGTAGAAGTTCAAGGGCTCCTCGATCCACACCGCCTGTTTGCGCAATTCGTTGTAGACGAAGGATTCCAGCACCAACCCAAAATCACCTGGCTGTTTCAGCAGGCCCTCCCGATTGAGGCCCCGCACGGCGCACATCATGCCGGTATCGACCGAGTGCAGTTTGGGTGTTTTCACCAGGCGCTTATATTCGTTGGAATGCCAGGCCGGCAGCTGTTCCACCAAAAACAACTGCTCCAACAACGCCATGTATTTTTTGATGGTCAGTCGATCCAGCCCAAGTTTAGCGCCCAGTTCGGTCAGGTTAACCAGTTTCCCCGCATAAAAGGAGGTGAGTTTGAGTAACTTGGCCATCAGATCGGGGTGATCGATATGGGTCAGATCGCGGATATCCCGCTGGATCAATGTACTGACGTACTGTTGATACCAAGCGGTGCTTCCCCGCTCATTGGCACGTTGCAGAGGCTCGGGGAAACACCCCGTAATCAACCGTTGCAGTAGATGATCCCGCACACGAATGTCCTGAGCCGAAGGCGCTTCCTGGTTCAGTAGTTTGCTTAAAAAGCTGAGGGTCGTCCATGGATCTCACATTCGGAAAGCGTTGTCAGGCGAACCGACTCCATCCGGCCGGCCAGGGAATCCGATAGCCGGGGCAATAACAAGGCATTGGCAGAACCCGTCAGGAGAAAGCGACCTGCCGTGCGTTGTTCATCCACAGCCTGCTTGATGGAGACGAACAGTTCAGGCAGGCGCTGAACCTCATCGAGCGCAATTCGTTTCGGTGGCAGATTACGGATGAACCCGACGGGATCAGCTTGTGCAATTTCGAATTGGGCCTGATCGTCCAGGGTAATGTATTCCCAGTTTTCAGCGCCCATCTCACCAATCAGCGCCTTCACCAGAGTGGTTTTACCGACTTGGCGCGGCCCCATCACAAAGACCACCGGGGTGTCGCTCAGCGCTTCTTTGACATTGATTTCAGAATAACGTGGGTACATAAAATAAGCGCTCGGCTAATTGATGGTTGAAATTCGTCTATTCGTTATTTTATTATCGTCTATTCGTGATTACAATGCCGTCTGATTGTTAGATACGACAATAGCGACTCACGAATGTAAAAAATCAATAAAAACAACGCTATAGGAATAGTTGGCGTGACTGAGCCCAAGTGAGAACTCATGACAGCCAAAGAGCAGTTCTTAACCAACCAGCAGCGAAACCAGCCGTTAATGCTGCCACAACGATTTTCCGACGAAGAAATGGTTCGCGATTGGACGCTGAGCCGACGCGATTGCCAGGTGGTCAACAAGTACCGTAAGCAATACCGTCTGGGATTTGCTATCCAACTGTGCGCCATGCGTCTCTATGGCCGGTTTCTTAACCAACTCCATGATCTATCCCCCCGGGTAATCAGCTACCTGAGCAGTCAACTCGACCTCCCGCCCACGCTAACCGTGGACGTGCCCGAGCGGGAAGCGACACTATTGGAGCATCGGAACAACATCCTCAAGTATCTGGGCTTTCAGCGGTTTGATGACAAAGCGGAAGCGGATCTGGACCGCTGGATTGAAGAATATGCTCGCCAGGGGCTGCTGCCGGATGAACTTTTTCACCGGGCAGAGCGCTACCTGCTGCTGAACCGTATTGTATTACCCGGGCCCTCGACCATCGAACGGCAGATCATCCGTATTTGTAACCAGGTTCACACTCAGCTTTTTGAGCAGGTGTTTGATCAGATGTCCCCTGAACTGCGCGGTGCCATCGACGTTCTGTTGCAAACCACAGACGGTAATCAGCGAACCTACTTCAACCAACTCAAAGAGTATCCACCGGCCGCCAAAATCTCATCACTGAAACGCTATTTGGAGCGCTATGACAATCTGGTGGCCACCGGCGTTAATGAATTCGAGGAAAAGGTCATTGATACCGCTTTTCTTCACTACCTGTATCGACTGACCAAGCGCTACAGCGCCAAGGACATGAAACGCTTCAAAGACCACAAGCGCTATGCCCTGATGGTGTGCTTCCTGTTAGAATCCCGCAAGATTCTGCTGGATAACCTGGTCAAAATGCACGATCAGTACATGACGGAACTGTGCCGACAAACCAGAAACAGTCACGACAAAAAGCACAAGGAATTCCGCAAACGCCAGAAGAAAGCTATCGACGCCGTGCTCGATACCACGCATGTTTTGCTGGAATGGCCGGATGAACAGCCGTTGTACAAGAATGACTTATGGCAGCGTATTGACGAGAAACACTTGCTAGCCTCCATTGACGACCTGCACATTTTTAAACGCCTGGAAGAATGCGGCTACTGCGATTTGTTGCTGACCCGTTACCCCAGTTTACGAAAGTATTTTTCCGACTTTATACGGTTACCGTTTGAAGTGGCGAAAGGTTCTGGGCCACTGATAAAAGCCATCTAGTTCGTCCGGCAGTTGGATGACGGCGATCTGAAAAAACTGCCGGAGAATACACCGACTGCGTTCATTCCCCGCGAGCTGCGTCGCAGCCTTAAAGATCAAGCCGGCAACATCAATCGCAATGTTTGGGAAATGGGCCTTGCTCTCGCGATGAAAGATGCGTTGCGTTCCGGCGATTTGTATTTACCACAGAGCAAACAGCATGTGTCGTTCTGGGATCTGACCTTGAACGAGCCCAACTGGGATGAAACCAAACACACCGTCTATACCGAGCTACAGCAGCCTTTGCAACACGAAGTGCGTTCCGCCATTTCAACCCAGTTCCACGAAGCGGTGTCAGCAGCGCAAAAGCGTTTTGGACTGGATAATTTCGCCGAGATACACAATGGCCGGCTGAAACTCAAGCGTGACGACAAGCTGGACGTACCGGATAAAGTCAACCAACTGCAAAAGGTGATCGATGCGCATATGCCCAGCATACGCATCGAGCAATTGCTGATGGAGGTGGATCAAATGACGCATTACAGTCGTCACTTTGTCCCTATCCAACATCACCAGTCACGGCCCAAAAACTTTTACAAAAGCCTGATGGCTGCCATTATTTCACAAGCCACAAACCTGGGCGTCGTGTCCATGAGTAACAGCGTCAATGGCGTTACTGTCGATATGCTAAGGCATATCCTGCAATACTATATTCGCGAAGAAACCCTGATCAACGCCAGTGCTGAAATTGTGAATCAACACCATGAGCTGCCGTTGAGTGCGGTGTATGGCTCCGGTACATTGTCCTCTTCAGATGCGCAACGCTTTAAAATCCGCGCCGACAGCCTGTTGGCTTCATACTATCCCCGCTATTACGGCTACTATGAAAAAGCCATCGGGATCTACACCCACGTATCCGATCAATATTCCGTGTTCAGCACCAAGATCATTTCCTGTAGCCCTCGTGAAGCCCTGTATGTTCTGGACGGTCTGCTGGAAAACAACACAATTCTGAAAATCCGAGAGCACACCACCGATACGCATGGGTACACTGAAATCGTCTTCGCCCTCTGTCATTTGCTCGGCTTCTACTTTATGCCACGCATTCGGGATCTGAAGGATCAGCAGCTATACCGTATCGACAAATCCGTCGATTACGGTGACCTCAACCATTTACTCACGAAAACAGCTGATTTGGCGATTATTGAGGAGCAATGGGAATACATGATGCGGGTGGTCATTTCTCTGAAACAAAAAACTGCGCCAGCACACGTCATCGTTCAACGGTTGACCAACAGTTCACCCTCCGATCGCCTCACCAAGGCCTTTACCAACCTGGGCCGGATCATCAAGACCGAATACATTCTGCGGTACCTAACTGACAAAGACCTGCGCCAAACCGTCCAGCGGCAACTGAATAAAGGGGAATACCGGCACAAACTGCCGCGCTGGATATTCTTTGCGGACCAGGGTGAATTCACCACTGGGGACTATGAGGAAATCATGAACAAGGCCAGCAGCCTCAGCTTTGTATCCAATGCCATTCTGTACTGGAACACGATCAAGATAAATGACGTGGTTGAGCAGCTCCGGCAGCAGGGGGAGGATATCGACGACAAGACCTTATCCCATATCTCGTTATTGCCCTATAAGCATGTGTTGCCCAATGGTACGTACTTTATTGAAGATGAGGGGAAGGGGTGATTATTCGGAAACCTACGGTTACGCGGAGGGCCTGGGAGTCAAAACCGTAGGTTTTCGTTCAAATGCCCCCGCTGGTCCAAGTAGTGCCCTGACCTCATCAAGCATGGATTCGGCTTCAGCATAGAGTGCCGCCTGATCAAGGAGCGCCTGCTCGCCAGCGCCTTTAACCTGTTCACTGCGTACATCCAGCACAATGGGGATCGCCATAGGTGACACCTTAGGTAAATCAATAAACTGGGTTTTCCCGACAAATCGTATCAAAGTATCTGCCAGTCGCCGGAGATCGAGCAACTCACGCTCGGCATCTTCGCGGGCGACCTTAAGCAGAATATGGTCGGGCTCGTATTCACGCAGCGTATCGTAAATTAGATCGGTGGAAAAGGTCACCTGCTTCATGGTTTTGCGTGTACTGTGATAGCGCTGTTCGGTAAGCCCGCTGACAATAGCCACCTGGCGGAATGAGCGTTTAAGCATAGGCGCGTTAAGCATCCAGTCTTCCAGTTCATCGCCAAGAATATCCGGCTGGAATAACGTAGCGATATGAGTTTCATCCAGCGGCTTGAGCGCACATACCGACAACCCGTAGTCTGTTACACTGAAACTTAGTGGCTTAAGGCCAAGCTTTTCCATCCGCCGGGTCAGCAGCATGCCCAGCGTCTGATTAGCCTTGCGGCCCTCAAAGGTGTAATACAGTGAATAAAACGCGCGGCGGTAAGGAAACTGTTCGATAAGCACCTTATCCCGGGCCGGAATTTGCGAGAAAGCCTGTTGCAGGCTAAGCCACTCACGTACCTGCCCGGGTAACGCCTGCCACTGAGCGGGCTCATTTAATAACGCCCGTACCCCATCGGCCAGATAGGTTGAAAGCGGTAACTGCCCCCCCACATAACTTGGAATTTTCGGCTCTTTGCCTTTATCTGGCCTGGCATGTAACTGCATATCCCGTATGGCCTCAAAGCGCAGCATTTCACCGGCAAACAAAAACGTATCCCCCGGCGTAAGCTGCTGCGCAAAGTACTCTTCTACCTCGCCAATAATCTTGCCCTGATTGCCGCGCCGGATCCGCTTCACTTTAAGCTTCCCGGCTTCCACAATAGTGCCGATATTTTGCCGGTGACGCTGGACCACCCGCTGACTGGTCGGTTTAAAGGTACCGTCTGGTTGCTGGGTTAACCGCTGATAGCGTTCATACCCTTGCAGTGCATAACCACCATCCACACTGAATTGCCACAATTGATTGAACTCATCGGCTGCCAGCCCCTGATAAGGTGAAGCATTGAGAATTTGTTGATACAGAGCTTCAGGCGTCACCGCACCGGAACAGGCGCAATTAATGATATACTGCGGGATAATATCCATAGCGCCGGGCTGTACCAAAGCACCGTCACGCGCGCCCTGATTAATCGCCTCAATAGCGGCCTGACACTCCAGTGCCTCAAAGCGGTTGGCCGGCACCAGCAAGGCTTCACTGGCTTCCTCAAACCGGTGGTTAGCCCGCCCGATACGTTGTAGCAGGCGACTAACCCCTTTTGGGGCGCCAACCTGAATAACCAAATCCACATCCCCCCAGTCTATGCCCAGCTCAAGGGCGGAGGTGGTTACGATAGCGCGAAGCTTTCCGGAGGCCATCATTTCTTCGGTTTTACGGCGTTGCTCTTTACTCAGTGAGCCATGATAGAGGGCGATAGGCAGTACCAGGGCGTTCTCTGACCATAACAACTGAAACAATAATTCAGCCTGTGCACGTGTGTTCACAAACACCAGGGTAGTCGCGGCCTTGGCGATAGCCTGATAAATATCCCCAATGGCGTATTTGGCCATAAAGCCGCCAAAGGGCATGCGCTGCTCTGAACGTAAAATGTTGATGGCTGGTTTGGCAGTATCTTCAACCTCAAGCAGCGCGGCAGGTTCTCCGGTAGGCCCCAACCAGTCGGCCACCAGCTTTGGTTTAGCTACCGTCGCCGACAAACCGATGCGCTTGAAACCGGGAGCCAGAGATTCTATCCGGGCCAGGGCAAGGGTAGTAAAATCGCCGCGCTTGTTGCCAATCAGGCTGTGAACTTCGTCGATAATGACGGTTTTTAGCTTGCCAAATATTTTCGGCGCATCAGTATAAGAGAGCATTAGCATTAGCGATTCAGGGGTCGTAAGCAGAATATGCGGGGGACGCTTACGCTGGCGCTGACGTTTGTGCGACGGCGTATCACCGGTGCGTGTCTCCACCGTAATTGGCAGCGCCATTTCTTCTATGGGGCGCAACAAATTACGATGAATATCCTGAGTTAGTGCTTTTAAAGGCGAAATGTACAGGGTATGCAGATATTCAGCGGTTTCATGCTGTAAGTCTACCAGCGACGGCAGAAACCCTGACAAGGTTTTACCGGCGCCGGTAGGGGCTATCAGCAGCGTCGACTGCTCCGTTTCCCCACGGTTAAGCATGTCCTGTTGATAGGCTCGCAATGACCAGCCCTGTCGGGAAAACCATGCGGTAAATTCGGCGGGTAACGGCAAACTCAAAAGCAGCAACAAATCCAATTGGTTAAGTGGTAAGAGTATACGTGCCCTGACACAAAGCGGTTTAATACCCTACGCAACATTCGCTATACTGCTGGTTCATTTTGTTAATGTGTTCATCTGAATGAATTTATTTGCCGCACGACGTTGCTTACTTATTGGCCTTGCCGGACTCATCACTGCCTGCAGTGAAGGGCCATTACCGACCATCGGCCGGACCCATGGTGATGTGCCCATGAGCCGATTGATTGCTTTTGATAGCCAGCAAAAATGCTACCGTTTTTTAGAAAATGTGGCTTTTGAAGCCCCGTTTGCCGACGGTATGGCCTATCAGCAAACCACCTGCCTGAATGCAGGGAAAAAAATCGGCCGCAAAACTATCGACGAAGTGGCTGAATTGCATGTTTCTCTTACCTCTGACGGCGAATATTACATCGTTAAAGGCGGCTATTGAGCTTTTCTGACTAACACCGCGTAAAAGATGCCAAATGGTTAATTTAACGGAGTGTTTTTGCAAGCTGATAAGTGGCTACAACCACGGGATAACGGCCTTTATTGCGTCGCCGCTGATTGTTACATCGACCCTACCGCACCGGTAAACCGCGCCCTCATCACCCATGGACACGCCGACCATGCTATTGGCGGGCATCACAGTGTGATAGCGACTGCCCCCACCATTGCCATTATGCGCACCCGTTACGGTGAGGACATGGCGGAAACCGTTGAGGCGCTCGACTATGGCCACACCATTGAGCTTGGTGACCCTGATGACCCGGTTAGTTGTACCTTTTATCCGGCGGGTCATATCCTTGGCTCCGCACAAATTCTGCTTTGCTATCGCGGCACCCGGGTGGTGATTTCCGGCGATTATAAACGTCAGCCGGATCCAACCTGTCCGCCCTTTACCGCCATTAATTGCGATGTTTTTATTACCGAGGCAACTTTTGCCCTGCCGGTATTTAAGCACCCGCCTATCGAGCAGGAGTGTGAAAAACTACTGCAATCACTTGCCCGTTTCCCTGAACGCTGCCACCTGGTAGGCGTGTACGCTCTGGGAAAATGTCAGCGCATGATCCTTGGTTTGCGGGCTCTGGGTTATCACCAGCCTATTTATCTGCACGGCGCCCAACGACGGCTTTGTGATTTGTATGAAGAACACGGCATCAACCTGGGCCAGCTAATTGATGTGACGGATGTAGCTGATAAATCGGAACTTGCCGGTGAGATAGTGCTGGCGCCGCCGTCAGCCCTCAGCGACCGCTGGTCACGCTCGTTACCCGAGGTACGCAAAGCCATGGCATCCGGCTGGATGCAAATTCGTGCCCGGGCTCACCAGCGCCAGGTGGAACTCCCACTGATAGTGTCTGATCACAGCGACTGGCAGGCCTTGCTGGATACCATCGCCGAAGTCAATCCGGGGGAAGTGTGGATCACCCATGGCCGGGAGGACGCATTGTTACACCAGCTAACCACTCAGGGCGTTAGAGCCCGGGCGTTATCGCTGATTGGCTATGACGAGGATGCCACAGACTAATGGAAACTTTTTCCCAACTCCTACAACAACTGTATTTCACCAGCAGTAACAATGAAAAGAGTCGGCTGCTGCGGCATTATCTGGCGCAGACAGCAGACCCTGACCGCGGCTGGGCAATCGCCGCCTTAGCCGGCACCCTGAAGTTCGAGTTTTTTAAACGCAATGCAGTAAAGAATCTGATGCTGGAGCGGGTAGATCCTGACCTTTTTGCCATGAGTTATGACTATGTAGGTGAAATGAGCGAAACGGTAGCTCACTTGTGGCCCGACGCTACCACCAACATCGAGCTCCCCGGTCTGGCAGAGCTTATTGACCAGTTCCGTCAGGCCAATCGCGAGCAGGTGAAAGCGCTGCTGGTACATTACTTATCCGGCATGACAGCCGAGCAGCGCTGGTCATTACTTAAGCTCGGTACCCGAGGCCTCAGGGTGGGTCTGTCGGCTCGCAGTGTGAAACGTATTCTCGCTGAATACGGCGATGTACCGATCAGCGAAATTGAAACCCTGTGGCACGCACTCAGGCCCCCTTATCGCGAGTTATTTGACTGGCTGGAAGGGCGTGCAGAGAAACCCGATATTGCCGGCGCAGTCACCTACCATCCGGTGATGTTGTCGCACCCGCTGCCTGAAGATAAAGCCCGGCAATTATCCGTTGAAGACTGGCAGGTTGAGTACAAGTACGATGGTATCCGTGTCCAACTGGTGATGACTGAGCAAGGCAAAGCGCTTTTCAGTCGCACAGGAGACGACATCAGTGAGTCCTTTCCCGATGTACTGGCAGGTATAGACGAGCACGGCGTTATTGATGGTGAACTGCTGGTGATAAACAACGGTAAAATTGAATCCTTTAACGCTTTACAACAACGGCTTAATCGCAAGAAACCGTCAAAGAAGCTCATTGCCGAGCGTCCCGCCGGCATTGTGGTTTACGATCTGTTGACCGACAACCACGAAAACATCACGCCGCTGCCGCTAACGCTGCGGCGTCAGCGACTGATCAACTGGCTCTCCCGGGCTGCTTCCAACCATCTGCTTATCTCGCCTTTATTGTCTGTAGCTAGCAGTGAACAACTACAGCAGACCTATGCCAAAGCAGCAGAAGATCCAGGTGTTGAAGGCCTGATGCTCAAACGCAAAGAGAGTCCTTATCAACCCGGCCGCCCGAGCGGCCAATGGTATAAGTGGAAACGTGAGGCACTGCATCTTGATGCCGTTATCATGTACGCCCAGCGAGGGCATGGTAAACGCTCGAGTTTTTATTCGGATTTCACCTTTGGCGTATGGCAGGACGACACGCTTCTCCCCATCGGCAAAGCCTACTCAGGCTTTACCGACGAGGAATTAAAAAAGCTCGATAACTGGGTGCGACGCAATGCCGTGGGTCGCTTTGGTCCGGTCCGGGAAGTAAAAAAGGAACTGGTAGTGGAAGTCGCATTTGATGCTATTCATCCTTCCTCCCGGCATAAATCCGGTGTCGCTCTGCGCTTCCCCCGCTTTCATCGCATCCGCTGGGATAAGCCTGCCAGCGAAGCCGATACCCTGGCCAATGCCCGGGCGCTTATCATCGAATAACTTGATGCCAGTTGAAGGTTAGCGCCCTATCTGTGCAGTCCAATTAAGCATTAGCGCTCTGGCGGCCACTCACCAGCTTATACCAGCGTTGCAAGTGCGTTTGTTCCTCACCAATTCGAATCTTCACCACCCGGGCAAAGTCGATGGCACATAGAGCGACAATATCAGCGATGGAGAAGTTATCTCCGGCAATATAGGTGGAATCTGCCAGCTGTTTATCCAGCACATCGAGAAACTTTACTGCGTCTTTGCCAGCTACCACGCCGTAATCGCCAACCGGTGTCATCCGATCGCTGAAGTATCCGGTGGTATGCTGAAAGCAATGCACCACAGGTAACATCAGGCATAAATCCACCCGCCGCTGCCACATGGCAACAACGCCTTTCTCAATGGCACTTTCGCCACACAAAGGAGGATTAGGAAAAGCTGCTTCAATGTAGGCGCAGATGGCGTCACTCTCGCTGATACAGGTACCATCGTCGAGCTCGAGAATAGGCAACTTACCCATAGGATTTTTGCTTAGCATTTGTGGGGAGAGGTTTTCGCCGCCCTTCAGGTCTACTTGTATGTATTCGGCACTAACCCCCTTTTCGGCCAGAAACATTCTCACCCGGCGCGGGTTCGGTGCTGTTTGCGTATCGTAGATTTTCATCGCGAGCTCCTGTTCAGTGAAGAACAATCAGACTAATGGATTTGACGACCAAATCAACTGACAATTGTGTAGGTTAAGATGAATGATGGGAAAGTAAACCGTGCTTCACGGGCAAGCCATGCCCGTAAAACCGGTGAAGAGTGGATTACTGAACGGTTAATAACGTTGAATTGCCGGTCCAGTAAAGGAGGATTACCTGCATCGCGTCGGTCAGACTCAGATAGTCACAGGGTTTGGTCATATAAGTGTTACAGCCTAGATCGTAACAGTCTTTAACATCCACATCGGTATCAGATGTGGAGAACATAATCACCGGAATGTGTTTCAAATCAGTGTTTTCACGGATAGCGCTTAATACTTCGCGCCCGCCCATTCTTGGCATGTTCAGGTCAAGAATAATGAATGACGGCAGAGAACCACCATTGGTTAGCTGCTCCATCAAATCCGCGCCATCTACGGCGGTCTTGATCTGGGTTTGCATTAAGTTGCTGTCGATTAAGGCATCGGTAATCAGCTCGCGATCATCTTCATCGTCATCGACAATGTAGATGAAATTTAACTCACTGATCTTCTTTTGATTAATTTCTAAACTGTTCATAGCTCGTACATTATAACATTT
Source organism: Marisediminitalea alba (assembly GCF_002993365.1). GTDB lineage: Bacteria > Pseudomonadota > Gammaproteobacteria > Enterobacterales > Alteromonadaceae > Alteromonas > Alteromonas alba. The sequence goes on along the minus strand of NZ_PVNP01000152.1, from coordinate 45,774 downwards.
TATCTCAACAACCTCACTGACGGCTTACTTCACCGGTAGTTGCATGTAAAAAACGCTACCTTCGTTCTCACGGCCTTCGGCCCAGATACTTCCATTGTGTTTTTCTACAATTTTTCTACAAATTGCGAGGCCCATTCCGGTTCCTTCAAACTCACTTTTGCCATGCAGGCGTTCAAATAAGTTAAAAATTCTTGTGGCATACTGATTGTCAAAGCCAATACCATTGTCTTTAAATGCCAGGGTAATATGTTCCTCCGTTCGGTCCACCACCGTAATTTCGATGACAGGGTGTCGCTCTGGAGCAACAAATTTAAGGGAATTCTGCAGTAAATTCTGGAAAACCCGCATTATATGCCCTTTGTCAGCAAGAATGACACCAATTTTATCTACCCTGATATCCGCCTGCTTCTCGTTCACCAGTAACGATATATCGTCGAGCACCGTTTGAATGGCACTGTTAGCGTTAATGGAACGGAATTTCATGGCGTCACTGCTCAGCCGTGAAAAGCTCAGGGTGTTCTTAATCAACGTTTGCATCCGCTCGGCAGACGCCCGCATTCTTTCTAAATAAGATTGGTTCTTCTCTGAGAAAGTGTCGCCGGAGCGTTGGATCCGGTCACCAAAAGTTTGAATCTTTCGCAGCGGTTCCTGTAAGTCATGGGAGGCAATAAAGGCAAAGCGTTCTAATTCACGGTTGGACGTTTCCGCAGTCTCCAGCGCCTCCAGCAGATGTAACTCGGCGGCTTTGCGCTGCTTGATTTCCAGATTTAACTCGGCAGTACGATGGGTTACCAACTCTTCGAGCTTATTGTTCATCTGCAATACTTTCTCAGATTCGATAATCATTTTACTCTGGATCATACTGCGCAGCTTTAACGCACCTTCCCGCTCGGCTTCCTGCCAGGGTGCGGATTTTTTATAAACATTTTGTTTCCAGAGTTCAAATGAACTTCTCGGCATTAACCGATGACTGCCATCATCAGTAAACTCAATCACTTTTTCTGGTTTGCCGCCCCAGTTTTTCGCCTGAATAATTTCTTTGCGAAACCACAGAATATACGAACTGTTATCCGCCGAAAGCGACACCATCATCACCCCACTGGCTATGTCGGCAAGTTCAGCAAATTGTGGGTTATCGATGCCAAGCTGGTGCGTAAAATAGGCTTCTTCCTGCTCAGTTACCTGCTCAGCCAGCCACTGATGTAATGGATTTATGACATTCTGTTCAGGCACATCCCCCGCAGTTTGTAGCGAGCCGTCAAGGCACCATACTGCGCCGCTGGCGTCCACCAACGCGAGCAGTTGATCAGCTTTTATCCTCAGCGCATTCTGATATTCCTGCTCCTCAGCCATGGCCGCTGAGATCTGGCCAAGCATAGCCAGTTGGCGGGCATTACGTTGGGTATCTTCTTCCTGAATTTTGACTGATATCAGCTGTGACAGCATAACAGAGATGTACTGGGCAATTTCACGCACCTCAAAAGGCACGAAGTTACGTGAATAATGATGGCAAGCGATAAGCCCCCATAATTTACCATTAATAATGATACTGATGGACATGGAGGCTTTGACGCCCATATTACGCAAATACTGTATATGAATCGGTGAGACGCTGCGCAGCGAGCAATAACTTAAATCAACGTGAGGTTGAACAGGGTACAAGCGGGACACCTCTGCCTCTACATCACACAACAGCCTGATAGGATTTTTGACGTACAGCTCGCGGGCTTGTTTGGGAATATCCGACTCAGGAAAATGCTGCTTTAAAAACGCATTAAGGTGGGTCTCTTTGGCCTCGGCAATCACCTCTCCATTATATTCATGGTCAAACTGATACAGCATCACCCGGTCAAAACCAGAGAACCGTTTAACCTCTTCCACTACGGTCTGGTAAATCAGGTCGAGTTTGTGCACGCCCATCAGTGACTGAACGGAGTTCTTGAGCATTTTAAGCACCGACTCATAGGCTTTATCACTAACCTTACTGTCCGGCTCCAGCGCAATCAGAATCACCGAACCGTTATAGGTGGCAATAGCGGTCATCTTGCGCAGTGTGGAGTCAACGTGCTTAATTTGCACCGATGTAGGATTAAACAGCTGTAACTTCTCGCTTTGCCATTGTTTACTAATGATAGCGCAGTAGTCTGCATCAACGACTTCGGCCAGGCTTTTGCCAATGCATTCTGACAGATCTGCACCGCACAACTCGGTGACATTCTCACTAACACAACTCAGCGTCATAGTTGCCGGCTCAACCACCAGCAAATAACCATGGGGCTGTATCGAACCGGGGATATGAATTGGCTCCTTGTGGCAGTTATCCAGCGTTACTTCAAAGTTATCAGTCAACCCGAACTCCTTTCATCAGCGCATACATATTTGAAAATGACAGGTTGGCGCCGTTAATGATCTGCTTTTCACTGCCTGGATTGGCGGCCACAAACTGCTGCAGGGATAATTGAAATTCCCGCCACATGGCTGGTGTTTTCGGCCCGTAACTGTGGAAAAAACGTAACCCTGAACGCCCCTTAAAATGCGGCTGGTGACGTAACCTGTCGAGGATATGTCCGCCGCCGAGGGTAGCGCCCTCAAACACGTACAAAAACCCCCATGCCTGGGCCTCGTTTTCTGGCAACTCAAGTGCTTCACTTGCATAAGATCCGTGGTCAGAAACACTCTGTCCGCAGTCTTTTTTCAGGTACCTGATATCGCTATCGAGCCAGCTAAGTTTGCAGCGCTCTCTCATCATGGCTGCGGTAGTGTGGAATTGTCCGAGCTTTGCCTCAACCAACTCATAATAAGAGCGATGCAGTTTGAGCATGTGTTGATAGGCCTGCAGATCCAGCGGTGTTGCAAACAGCAGGTCGCTCATCACTGCTTCGATCTGGCAATGTGCGTCGCGGGTTTCCCGCCGCAACCGTGTCGCGATGTCGGGTTTTGCTACCTTGCAAGCTGTTACATTATCCGTCATGGTTTACCCTGGTTGGAAAAGCTGTTATCGAAACAGTCCGGTCACCTCAATCAATATACTCGCCCCCTGTCTTTGTCAACAGAATCCTTGAATTACTATTAAGAATCAATAAGATTAGCATCACAGGTCACTACAAAATGGTATGCGGGCCTGATTGTCCGGCGGCCGGCCGAAAGGCCTAACGCCGGTAAATCTGAATGTAATTGACAGCCAGCGAGTATGATAACCGCCAGACACCGGTAATAGGGTTCAGCTTCATGCCGGTTTCGTTAACCAGTTTAAAGTGTTCGGGGGCTACCCAGCCAGCCAGTTCTTCGGGTTTCACAAACATTTTCCAGTCGTGTGTGCCTATCGGCAGATAGCGCATAACGTACTCTGCACCCAGGATAGCAATGATCCACGACTTTACGGTGCGGTTTAAAGTAGCAAGTACCAGACTGCCCGACGGTTTTACCAGCCTGGCACAGTCGTTTATCAGCGCAGCCTGATCCGGTACATGCTCTACCACCTCAGCATTAATGACCACATCGAATCGTTCATCCTCGGCCAGAAGCTGGCCCGCCAGACAATGCCGGTAGTCCACTAAAAGTCCGGATTGCTGTGCATGGCGGCGGGCCACTTCGATACTCATGGCACTGGCATCCACACCCGTCACTATTGCGCCCCGTTTGGCCAGCGCCTCACTGATAAGACCGCCACCGCAACCAACGTCGAGAATGCGCAGCCCTTCCAGACAATCTGGTGATGATGGATCGCGCCCGTGACAGCTCGCAAGTTGGGCAATCATATATTCGGTCCGCGCCGCGTTAAATGCCAGGGCGGTTTTGTATTTCCCGTTGGGATCCCACCATTCCTGGGCCAACGCATTAAAGCGGGCGATTTCTTGTTCCGAAACGTTATCATTGCTAACGCTACCTGTGACTTTGCTTTTATCCAGCATGGCGATACTTCACTTACAACTGCTCACTCAAACGGCGGATATCCAGATTTAATTTACGGTCATTCTCGCTATAATCTACCGGACAATCGATAATGTGCACACCAGGCTCGGCGATACACTGGCGCATCAGTGGCCCTAATTCCTCAGTAGCGGTTACCCGGTGACCTTTAGCACCATAGCTTTGGGCATACGTTACAAAGTCAGGGTTGCCGTAATCCAAGCCGAAGTCATCAAACTCCATGTGTGCCTGCTTCCATTTGATCATACCATAGGCATCGTCACGCAGGATCAGCACCACCAAATCCAGCTTGAGCCTTACTGCGGTCTCAATTTCCTGACTGTTCATCATAAAGCCGCCGTCTCCACAAACCGCCATTACCGGCTCATCAGGATTGACCAGTTTTGCCGCCATTGCCGATGGCAGGCCAGCGCCCATAGACGCGAGTGCGTTGTCGAGTAACAGGGTGTTGGGCGCGTAGGCGGGATAATTGCGGGCAAACCAGATTTTATAGATGCCATTATCAAGCGCTACCACACCATGTTCGGGCATAACGGCGCGAACTTCACTAACCAGTCTTTCCGGTAGCACAGGAAATCTGTCGTCACTGTCTGACTCCTGACGATGATCCACATACGCATCATGCACATCCTGATAAAGGTCCCGTTTCCAGTGTTTCTGCGGTGTTATACGCTCATTAATCTGCCAGACGCTGTTAGCGATATCGCCAACCACTTCAAGTTGTGGAAAATACACCGGATCCACGGCCGCAGGCTCAAAGTTAATATGGATAACCTGCTTACCGTTTTGATGCATAAAGAAAGGCGGTTTCTCTACGACATCATGACCCACATTGATAATCAGGTCGGCCCGCTCAATTGCCTTGTGTACAAAATCACCGTCAGATAACGCCGTATTACCAACGAACAAGGGGTCAGACTCATTTAATACGCCCTTACCCATTTGCGTAGTCACGAACGGGATCCCGGTATGATCCACAAAGCGGCGCAACATTTTAGCCGTGAGTTTGCGGTTAGCGCCTGCACCAATCAGCAATAACGGCGCCGAGGCCTGCTCAATCATGGTTTTGGCTCGTTCTACTGCCTTCTCCTCGGCAACCGGGCGACGCGACTGGCTTTGCTTAAGCAGGGGGGCAGTAGTCGACTCCCGGGCAATATCTTCGGGAATTTCGATATGTGCTGCGCCGGGGCGTTCTTCAGCCGCGAGTCTGAAGGCTTCTCGAATCACCGAAGGAATGCGCTCACCACTGACAATTTGTGTGGTGTACTTGGTAATGGGCCGCATCATATCGACTACGTCAACGACCTGAAAACGCCCTTGTTTACTGGTTTTGATTGGCTTCTGGCCGGTAATCATCAGCATGGGCATAGCGCCAAGCTGTGCATAGGCAGCCGGCGTTACCAGGTTGGTAGCGCCGGGACCGAGCGTGGACAGGCAGACGCCCACCTTACCGGTGAGTCGACCGTAGGTTGCAGCCATAAACCCCGCGCCCTGCTCGTGTCGGGTAAGTACCAGCTTAATGGATGAATGGCGAAGTGACTCAAGTAAATCCAGGTTTTCTTCACCAGGTATGCCGAAGATATACTCGACGCCCTCGGCTTCCAGGGCTTGAACAAACAAATCTGCTGCTTTCATATTCCTTCTGCTTATTGGCTTAGAATACTAGTTGCTACGCAGACCACGAAAAATAGTTTAGTTCGACAATGAATCAGGGCGATTTACTGAGCGGCTTTCCAATTTTCCAACATGTCCTGGGTATGCTTATCGATGGCATCCTTGTTATTGCTGACCCAGTATTTTTCCATAACCCGCACATTGGCCTGGTTGGCTTTATAAAAGAAGTCCGCAATATCCCCGACCACCGGGATAAACCCCAAACCAAAGTCGAGCAGACAATTACGGATCATCACTTTAATCAGTCCCCTGGGGAGCCCCATCTGCTTACCAAGCTGCACGATCCGAAACGACACCACTAACATCAACACATCGCCCACACCGGGAATTAACCCTACGAGAGCGTCTAACCCGATGCGGAAATTAATCAGTGGAATTTTCACCGACGTATCCAGCAGGTTCGCCAGCTTTTGTGCTTTCAGTAACGGTTTTGGTGCCGTACCGGAGTAATCTTTCATCTTGGACATCCGTGCTTTTTGGCCAGTTGTGCACGCAGTTCAACGTCAGAGTCTGCCTGCCAGCCGTGCAGGTTTTCCTTTACGAGGTCGAACAGCATTGAGATATGCGCCGGTTCACTGTTGAGGGCCGGGATGTATTCATAGCGCTCGCCACCGGCATCCATAAAGTATTCGCGGTTCTCTTCGCCAATCTCTTCGATGGTTTCCAGACAGTCCGCGGAAAAGCCCGGACAAACCACCTGCACCGACTTTACGCCCTCTGCAGGCAGAGCCTTAAGCGTTTCATCAGTGTAGGGTTTTAACCATTCTTCGCGGCCAAACCGCGACTGAAAGGTCGTCATGTACTGGCTATTTTCAAGCCCTAGTTCCTCAGCTATCAGACGGGAGGTTTTAAGACACTCACAGTGATAAGGATCGCCGTTATCCAGATAACGGCGCGGCACACCATGATAGGACAATATCAGCTTCTCAGCCTGGCCGTTTATTTCCCAATGCTGACGTATCGTTTCGGCAACTGCCTTTATATAACCCGGGCGGTCATGATAATGGCTGACAAACCGGAAGTCCGGCAACCACCGGCGCTGTTGAAAATCGGCGGCGATAGCATCAAAGGTAGAGCCGACGGTTGAGGCGCTATATTGCGGGTAAAGCGGGACCACCAACAGTTTTCGCACCCCGGTACTGAGCATACGCTCAATCACTTTGCTAACCGCGGGTTCACCATAACGCATGGCAAAATCCACTATCACATCGTCACCAAACTCCCGCTCGCAGCGTTTAGCCAATGCTTCGGCCTGTGCTTTGGTATGCACCATCAATGGAGAACCCTGCTCAGACCATACCGAGGCGTAGGCCTCGGCTGACCGTTTTGGACGTATATTTAAAATAATGCCATTGAGAATAAACCACCAGATAAGACGTGGTACCTCTACCACCCGGGGATCAGATAAAAACTCTTTGAGGTACGGTTTCAGTGCACCTTTCGTCGGCGCCTGAGGGGTACCCAGGTTGGTAATTAAAACACCAATTTTATCTGCCTGATGATGGCTGAATCCCGCGTTACCGGTGTACTTCATAAATATTTAATCTCAATAGTAAAATAGTTAACTGCTAATAATACGGCGCAACGACTAAATTGGACTGCTATGGCTGATAATAGGTGGGGGTTTCCCAGCCTACTGGCAGACCCAATACGAACACCCACAGATAAAACAGCAGTGTCCAGCCGACAATAAACACCATCGAATAAGGCAGCATCATGGCAATGAGTGTTCCCATACCGACATCTTTCTTGTACTTGGCCGCCATCGCCATGATCAATCCGAAGTAGCTCATCATCGGTGAAATCACATTAGTTACCGAGTCACCGATACGGTAAGCGGCCTGAATCACCTCCGGCGCATAGCCAAGCAGCATTAGCATTGGCACAAACACTGGTGCTGTGACGGCCCATTGCGCTGAGGCGCTACCCAGCGAAAGGTTTACCAGTCCACACATCAGAATAAATAACAGGAAGACTTCCGGGCCTTTCAAATCCAGCTGGATAAGCAGTGCAGCACCTTCAACAGCTAACACTGTGCCTAAATTGGTGTACTTGAAAAAGGCCACAAACTGGGCAGCAAAGAAAACCAGTGCAATATAAAGACCCATACTACTCATGCTGCGCGCCATGCCTTCGATGACATCGCGGTCATTCTTCATCGTGCCGGCAACCTTGCCGTAAACAAACCCCGGGATAGCAAACATGACGAAAATTAATACCACAATCCCTTTCAGAAAGGGTGAGCCTTTTAATCCGCCGGTTTCTGGGTTACGCAGTACACCATCTTCAGGTACCACGGCCAGTGCGACTACTATGCACAGCCCCAGAAATGCCAGACCGGCCATTTTCATGGCTTTCATTTCCTGTGCGCTAGGCGATGCCATGGCTTTTTCGTCGAGCACCATGGTTGACTTCGACTCATCAAAATGGCCCAGTCGCGGCTCAACAATCCGGTCGGTGACAAAGAAACCCAGCGCCGCAATAACAAAAGTACTGGCAATCATAAAGAAGTGATTGGACTCAGCGCCAACGACATAGTTTGGATCAATCATCTGCGCTGCAGGCGTTGTTATCCCGGCCAGTAACGGGTCGATGGTGCCTAAAAACAGGTTGGCACTGTAACCGGCAGACACGCCCGCAAAGGCAGCGGCAAGTCCCGCCAGAGGATGGCGCCCAAGAGAGTGGAATATCATCGCAGCCAGCGGAATAAGTACGACGTAGCCCAACTCTGAAGCCGTATTGGAGAGAATACCGCTCAACACCACAATAAAAGTAACCAACCGGCGTGGCGCATTCAGCACCAGGGCGCGCATGGCAGTAGATAACAGCCCGGAATGTTCCGCTACAGAAACGCCCAACAACGCCACCAGTACCGTCCCTAGCGGAGCAAAGCCGGTAAAGTTGGTCACTATGTGTGTCATGATCCAGTGCAGACCTTCCACGCTCATTAACGAAACCACTTCGATAGTGCCGGAGGCGGTTTGCGCGTCTTCTGGTCTTGGGTCGGCAACGGATACACCGAGCCAGCTTAAGAAGCCGCTCAGCAACACAATGAACACGGTTAAGATGGCAAACAACGTAACGGGATGAGGTAACAGGTTACCTAACCATTCAACCGTTGCTAAAAATCGGGAAAACCAGCCCTTATTATTGTCTGTCGTGGTAATACTTTTTTCTGTCAAAACGTTTCCTCAGTCTTTCTTATTATTGCTGTAATCGTTGCCCACCTTGCATTGGACGACGACTACAGTCCGGCAGTCCGTGACCGGAAGTTATTGGCTCTGGAGGCCATTATTTTTATAGCGGCAGTTTACCTTAAATCGATTCCCTTTGGCAGAGTTGGCGACCTTTAGCAGCAAAATTCACCCATAAAAAAACCGGCTGTAAAAGCCGGTTTTTAACTTTAGTCGATTTATTTACTGACCTGAGCGCTTATTCATATAACGGAAGAAGTCACTGTCCGGCTCAACCACCAGAATGTCATTCTTGCTATTGAAGCTGGCACGGTAGGCATCCATACTGCGCAGGAAACCATAAAACTCTGGGTTTTTAGAGTATGTTTCAGCATATATTTGCGCCGCGGTCGCATCACCTTCACCGCGAAGCTGTCGGGCATTACGTTCAGCATCTGCCAGCATAACTGTCACCTTGGCTTCGATATTAGCTTTAATAACTTCAGCTTGTTCCTGACCTTGTGAGCGATGTTCTCGAGCTACTGCAGCACGTTCGGCGCGCATTCGCTGGAAGATTGAGTTGCTCACTTCGGTGGGCAGGTTGATTTGCTTTACGCGAACATCAACAATCTCAATACCCAGTTCGTCAGAAGAACTGGACGCCTGGATCATAGCTTGCTCCATCAATTCGGTACGCTCACCCGAAACAATTTGGGCAATCGTACGACTACCAAATTCGGTACGCAAACCGTTGTTTACTTTCTGCTTCAACAGCGCTTCAGCTTGCAGTTTATTACCGCCGTTAGTCGACAGATAATAGCGGGCGAAGTCTTCGATGCGCCACTTAACGTAAGAATCAACAATTAAGTCTTTCTTCTCAGAGGTTACAAAGCGATCAGGCGAATCGTCCAACGTTTGAATACGCGCATCAAGCTGACGAACTGTATCGATAAACGGCAGTTTAAAATGCAGACCCGGTTCGAATACCTTGGTATCGCCGGTTTCGGCATCACGCTGTACCTTTCCAAACTGAATGACGATGGCCCGCTGTCCTTCACGTACTACAAACAATGAACCAGAAGCCAGTACCACCAGGGTAATAAGAATTGCGATAATAAAGTTTTTCATTTTGTCTTATCTCCCACCACGATTGCTGTCGCCACGCAAGCCCGACCCGGATACTGTTGAGTTACGCGAGGTATTCGTCGAGTTGGTTACGTTATTCTGCAAACCTTCGAGGGTATTGCGCATACGTTCCAGGGAGGATTTTGTTTCCGCGCCTTTATTTTCTAAAATCTTGTCCAACGGCAAATACATTATATTGTTGCCGCCGTCACCACTGTCGACCATGATCTTACTGGTGTTCGAGAACACCTGTTCCATAGTTTCCAGGTAGATACGCTGGCGAGTAACTTCCGGCGCTTTTTCATATTGCGGCAATAACTCTTCGAAGCGTGCCACTTCACCCTGTGCTTCCAGCGTTACACGCTCTTTGTAAGCCTGGGCTTCCTCGTTCATACGATTGACCTGACCTCGGGCACGCGGTTCTATCTCACGGGCATACGCCTCGGCTTCACGGATAAAGCGCTGCTCGTCTTCCTGGGCGGCAATGGCGTCATCAAACGCATCTTTCACCTGCTCTGGCGGTCGGGCATCCTTGAAGTTCATATCAACAATGGCTACGCCGATGTTGTAGGGTTCAAGTATACCTTCCAATTCTTCCCAGACACGCTGACGGGTCATTTCACGTCCATCGGTCAGCACATCATCCATGGTGGAATGACCCACTACGTAACGTATCGCACTATCCAAGGCCTGACTCAGACTCATTTCCGGACTGGTTACCGCAAACGTCCAGCGGTACGGGTCGACAACCCGGTACTGCACTTCCATTTGTACACTTACCACGTTTTCGTCTTCGGTCAGCATTGAACCTGAAGATGATTGATAGCGAATGGATTGCACATCGACCGGAATAACCGAGTCAACAAAGGTTGGTTTCCAACGCAAACCCGGCTCTACCAGTGAGTTATATTCACCAAATCGCAGCACAACACCAGATTCTGCTTCACGGATGGTGTAGAAACCACTGACAAAGTAAATAATTGCCAGCAGGCCAATCAGGAATGCCGCGCCGATGCCGCCCAGCTTTTTGCCTGAGCCGCCATCACCGCCGCCGCCCATTTTACCGAGCTTACCGAACAGGTTCTTAAACACATCATCCAAATCCGGGGGACCTTGATCTCGTCCTCCGCGATTTTTCCACGGGTCATTATTTTTATCACCCGGCTCATTCCAAGCCATGCTAGTACTCCGAAAATTTAATTATTTAATACTGAATTCTATTGTTTTTAGATTTCAAACTATATGAAACTGTCAAATCAGTGTTTCACTACAAACTCTGATAAACCATGATCCAAACGCTTTTCTAACCGGTTCCAATCGGCTGCCGGCATTCGCACATCAACCACCCAGTCCCCCTGCGCATCGTAGGATTGTTCGGATATACAATCCAATTCATACAGAACACCGCGCAAACGGCTCTGTGCCGGTGGGATTTTCAGGGTATAACTTACCATGCTCTGCGCCAGGCAATCATTAATTGCCTCGAACAACAGCTCAGTGCCCTGACCGGTTTTGGCAGACAACCATACACGTATTGGCATGCCTTCCTCATCCCGATCAATTTTTGGTTCAACTTCTTCCAACTGATCAATTTTATTGCAAATAATCAGCTGCTGAATTTCACCGGCGTCGATTTCATCGAGCACGGTATTCACCTCACCCATGGTTTCCAGATAATTGTTGGCAGAATAATCCACTACATGCAGCAACAGGTCCGCTTCCTGGGTTTCCTGCAGGGTGGCTTTAAAGGCCGCTACCAGATCATGGGGGAGATGACGAATAAAACCAACCGTATCCGCCAGAATTACCGGGCCAACTTCTTTAAGATCGAGTTTACGCAGGGTCGGATCCAGTGTGGCAAACAGCTGGTCGGCCGCGTACACATCGGCATCTGTAATATGATTGAACAGAGTGGATTTACCGGCGTTGGTATACCCAACCAGGGACATGGTGGGAATTTCTGCCCGCTTGCGCGAACGTCGCCCTTGTTCCCGTTGCTTGGCTACCTTTTCGAGGCGGCGCAGAATTGTCTTGATTCTGCCACGCAATAAACGGCGGTCAGTTTCGAGCTGGGTTTCACCCGGCCCGCGCAAGCCAATCCCGCCTTTTTGACGCTCAAGGTGTGTCCAGCCTCGAATCAGACGGGTGGAAATATGGCGCAGTTGAGCTAGTTCAACCTGAAGCTTACCCTCGTGAGTTCGGGCACGCTGCGCAAAAATATCAAGAATCAAACCGGTTCGATCGATCACCCGGCACTTGCTGATTGCTTCGAGGTTGCGTTCCTGTGAAGGAGACAGGGCATGATTGAAGATCACCACATTGGCCTCATGGGCTTTGACAGCAGCAGCGATTTCTTCGGCTTTCCCCGATCCAACAAAGTATTTTGGATGAGGGGCGCCCCGGGACGTGGTTAGTACATCAACAGCACTAACGCCCGCCGATGAAACCAGTAATTCCAGCTCAGCCAAGTCTTCACGACTGTCCTCATCGGCAAAATTTACATGAACAAGTATAGCCTGTTCACCGGCTTCATAACGGTCAAACAAGCAGGTTACCTTTGTAATTACTCACTTTTGTTCTCAGAATCCCCTTGCGCGCTTGGCATCGTAATAGCTCGTGAAGGCACGACCGTTGAGATAGCATGCTTATAAACCATCTGACTCACTGTGTTCTTTAGCAGGATAACAAACTGGTCGAATGACTCTACCTGCCCCTGGAGTTTAATACCGTTAACTAAATAAATAGAAACCGGAATCCGCTCCTTCCGTAATGCGTTTAAAAACGGGTCTTGTAATGATTGCCCTTTAGCCATCTCAGATCCTTAATTTTTATTATTAAACCGACAACTCTAAAAATTGTCCCAGCGCTAATTAGATTTATATCACACTTGTTAAACCTAAAGTGTGACTTTTGCAGTAATTTTAGTCAAATTATCTTTAGCAAATGTGTCAAGCCACGTTAAGTCAGGCCACCCTCGTAACCAGGTTAATTGTCTTTTCGCTAACTGCCTGGTTGCAATGATACCTTTATCACGCATATCTGCATAGCTTAACTCGCCTTTAAGATACTGCCATACCTGACGATATCCTACAGCCCGGATTGCAGGCATGTCCTCGTGAAGGTCACCGCGTTCGTACAGCGCTTTCACTTCCTCTACCAATCCTTGGGCTAACATCAAATCAAATCTTTCTGCAATTCGACTATGTAACACGGCTCGCTCATGCGGCGCAATCGCAAACTGGTCAATCTTGTACGGACAACGGTAAATTGCTTTTTCCTGCCAGTGAGTTAGAGACTTCCCCGAACTGCGATACACTTCCAGCGCCCTGGTCAGTCGTTGCGGATCATTCGGATGAATGCGCCCTGCGCTGACCGGATCGACCCTTTCAAGGTCAGCATGCATTGCTTGCCAGCCCCGCTCATTCGCTTCTCTGAGAATCGCTTCACGAATCTCTGAGTCAGACTTAGGTAGGGGCGAAATACCATTTATCAAGGCATTAAAATACATAATTGTGCCGCCCACCAGAATGGGCAGCTTTCCTCTGCCGTGAATTTCACCGATCAGACGTGTGGTATCAGCCACAAAGTCCGCCACAGAGTAGGCCTCAGTGGGCTCAATAATATCGACCAGCCAGTGCGGCGCAACCGCCATTTCCTCGGCGGTCGGCTTGGCCGTACCAATATTCATGTGTTTATACACCAGTGCCGAGTCGACACTGATTATCTCAGCGGGTACCTGACTGGCTAATTCCAGCGCCAATCCGGTCTTGCCGGATGCGGTCGGGCCCATTATTGATACCACCGGGCCGGTTTGATTACTCATTGCGTGTTGTTATCCAGTGAATAAGCTTTTGCTGCGCCACACCAAGGCCGTATTGTTCAAGTATGTCAGCTTGCGCCGAAACCGCCAGCTGATCAAACCACAGCCACAATGGCAACTGTTTAGTCTCCTGATATTGCAGCGTCCGGGCTAGCGCTGAGTGGAGCGCATCTTCCTGTTGAGGAGATGCTTCTACCAGCGCCGGAAATAAGCCTGCCCAAGGGAGTTGGCGCAGCCCGCCTGGTACTTTAAGCAGACGCGATTTACCGCCCGCAGTGCTAATGTCAAAGCCCTGCTCAGTTAAAAATGCCGAACTTTCTGCAGTCAGACTCTGACTTACGGCCACCGGCATTAACAACGGTTGAGCGACACTCGCCTGGTTGAATTTATCAACCAACCACGGTTTAACTAACTGTTGTGACTCCAACAACACACAGTGACCGGTTTGCACATATAGCCTTGCTCCTGCTAACTCTACAAAGCGTAATGCGCTCCCCGCGTCATCTGCCTGCTCGGGAGTTGGCGTCATCAGTTGCTGGTAATGCTGCTGATACTGACCACTTACCCCGCTGCCTGCGGGTGTATAAGGTGCACCGTGCCCTGCTGAATTAGCCGCCCCTCCCGAACGCACCTGATGGGGCGCTCCGGCGGGTGTGTTGTATTCGTTGTCGCTGCGCTGCACGAGAGGGCGAATATAGTCATGGCTGGGCTGCGGTGAAGACTCTGGTATCATGGCGTCCTGCGCTCCCGCACTGCTGCTTAAGGCGTCGCAGATTGCCTTACAGATAAAATCATGTACCAGCCGGCTTTGTTGAAACCTTACTTCGTGCTTTGCCGGATGCACATTGACGTCCACTTCTTTCGGGTCGATGGTTAAATACACCACGAACGCCGGTTGCTCAGGCAGTGCCAGTACTGACTCGTAGGCCTGCCGTAAAGCATGCAGAATAAGCTTATCGCGCATACCGCGCCCATTAACAAAGCTATACTGGCAGTCGTTACTGCTGCGCATCTGACTGGCATCACCCAACCAGGCCTCAAGCGTGATGGAATCGTACTCACAGCGGGTGTGGATAGCATGTTGTAAAAACGCCTGACCACAAACCTGCCCTACTCGTGAGGCGAGCTGATCCTCCCCCACGGCGGTGAACCGCTTGGTTACCTTACCATTGTGACGCAGTATAAAAGCCACATCCGGGCGACTCAACGCAATGCGCTTGATGACGTCTTCAATATGCTGGTATTCGGTTTTTTCGGTGCGCAAGAACTTGCGCCGTGCCGGGGTGTTGTAAAAAATATCCGCCACATCAATGGTGGTGCCGTCGGGATGGGCCGCGGGTTGTAGGCTTACCGCCATATCACGGCCTTCACAGTTTGCCTGCCAGGCCTGCTCCTGCCCAGCCGGCTTCGAGGTTAGCGACAGGCGGCTGACAGACGAAATACTGGCCAGCGCCTCACCCCGAAATCCCAGAGACAAAATCTTCTCCAGATCATCAAGTGTCGCTATCTTACTGGTAGCGTGGCGCGACAAAGCCAGCTCCAGCTCGTCTTTAGCGATACCTATGCCGTTATCCCGCAATTTAATGCGCTTATGACCGCCTTTTTCGATATCGAGTTCGATACGCGTAGCAGCGGCATCCAGGCTGTTTTCCACCAGTTCCTTAACGACTGAGGCAGGGCGTTCAACCACTTCACCGGCGGCAATCTGGTTTGCCAGTCTGGGCGGCAATAATTTAATGGGCAAAGAAAATCCTGTTAACGTTTTGCTTAGGTGCTCGGAATCGTGAGCACCTGACCGATGCGGACCATGTCACCATTGAGATTGTTGGCGGCTTTTATACTGCTGACTTTTACATTATAGCGCTGTGCCAGCAAGGATAAAGACTCACCGCTGCGAACCTTGTGTGTGCGGCTTTCTGACTTAATCGAGGCCCAGAGCGTACCATCCGGCGGCGTTTGCTGAAAATAGCGCTTGGTGGCCGACAACAGCGCATCAGCCAGTTGCTGGCGGTATTTTGACCAATTCAGGTTTTTCTCTTCCTGAGGATTCGAAATAAACCCGACCTCGACCAGAATGGAAGGAATATCCGGGGCGGTAAGTACCGCGAAACTCGCGGCCTGCGGCGCTCGTTTATGTAACCGGGTAATCCCTTTTAATTCACTGATGACTTTTTTACTCAGGTCGTAGCTGGTCGACATGGAGTGGTCCATGGACAAACCCAGTATCGTTTCAGCCAGATAACGTTCTGAGGCATTATCGGTAATCACTTCTGCCGCGCCGCCGAGCAATTCTGAGTGCCGTTCGCTTTTTTCCAGCCAACGACCCAATTCAGTGTCGGCACGACGCATAGACAACACCCATACTGATGCCCCGCGGGGCTGAGGCTGACTAAACGCATCGGCGTGAATAGAAATAAGTAAATCAGCTTTATGCTTACGGGCAACTTCCGGACGACCATTAGGCGAGATGTAATAATCACCGCTTCGTGTCATCACAGCACGCATGCCGGTTTCGGCATTAATCCGGCTTTCGAGCATTTTGGCGATGCTCAGGGTAATATTTTTTTCAAAGCTGCCAGCCGGGCCGATTGAGCCGGGGTCCTTACCGCCGTGACCGGCGTCAATAGCCACAATGATATCACGGTCGCGGCTGGACTGGTTCATATCCAACACAACTCCTGGCTCACCAGCAGGCGCGGTATCCACCAGGTCGACCACCAGCCGGTGGCCTTTATCTTCGGCCGGCGGAATAGCAAACAACGCGGTTTCAGCCTTGCGGTTTAATTCCAGCACGATACGGGTAGATGAATTGTCTTTAGGTGTGGAGTATCTGACCCGTTTAAGCAGCGGACCCTGCTTATCGATATCCAGCGACGTATCGCTTTTGGTTGCGGCCAGATCGATCACCAGCCGCTCCGGGTTGCGAAGGGTAAAATAAGTAAACTCAGGGGAACTTTTGAGATCAAAAACCACCCGCGTACTGCCCTCTGAAGGCCATACACGCATATTGTTTATGTCGTTTGCAGCTCTCACACTAAAGGTAAGCAAGCACAAACTTATTAATAGTAGTAATTTGTCGCGCAACATACTTAGCCCTGGTGTTGAATTATATTTATCAGGCCGTAAATTCTCACGAAGAACGATCGGAACCAGCGCCAGGCTATATCCTTTTACACAGCTGCAAGGCAGCTCGCCCTGTTAGCGAGATCGCAGCAATGCTGAATCGTCTTCCAGACTTATCTGGTTCTATACTAATCACTAAATCCGCTGGTGCCAAGTTTTGACCTCCATTTTGCGGCCACTCAATAAGGCAAACGCGATTATCGCCAAAATAATCGCGAATGCCCATAAATTCGAGTTCTTCAGGATCTGCCAGTCGATACAGGTCGAAATGGAAGATTTCAAGGCCCGCCAGCGAATACGGTTCCACCAGCGTATAGGTAGGACTCTTAACATTACCTGAATGACCCAGAGCCTGAATAAAATGGCGGCTGAACGTAGTTTTACCGGCTCCCAGATCGCCTTGCAGATAGACAACTATTCCTTGTGGTAACTGCTGCTTGACCGCCTGAGCCAGATCAGTGGCCAGTTTCGCCGTATCTTGTTCAGTTGCCGCGTAAAACGCCCCTCGCGCTAATGCCATACCAATTACTACTATTCAATGATTACTGATTAACTAACGCTCGCAGTGACTCGAACAAATCACTGGCAAGCATCCCACGTTGACCATACAGGCGTGCTACCTCATCGCCGGCTTTGGCATGGATGGAAACACCGTACTTGGTTGCAATATCCTTGCTGAGCCCCTGAGCCAGCAATGACCCAAGAATACCACTTAACACGTCGCCCATACCAGCTGTGGCCATCCCCGGATTGCCGTGCTGACACACCCAGGTCTGGGTTTCGTTATCGATAATCGAACCGGCCCCTTTCAGCACACAGGTAGCATGAAATTTCTGCGCACATTGTTTAGTACTGTTGAAGCGGTCGGCTTCCACCTCATCTACGCTGGTATTCAGTAATCGCGCCGCTTCACCAGCATGGGGCGTGATAATGCAATCGGTTATGGTGTACGACAGCGCATGTTTACTTAACAAATTCAATGCATCAGCATCAATCACCATGGGTTTAGGGTGGGTCTGGCAATGCTTCATGGCTTGTTCAAATGCCGCCAGCGCCCAGTCATCCTGGCCAAGCCCCGGGCCAATTACCACGCAGGATGCCCAGTTAAGCGCATCCTGCAGGTTCTCATGAGACACCATCAGCTCTGGTCGGCCGGCGCTCACCTGAATCGTTGAGGCCTCATGGCAGAATACTTTCACCAGCCCGGTGCCGCAGCGCAAAGCTGCCTCACTCGCCAGACGAATAGCGCCTGCAGTGCCGCGATTACCGCCGATACACAGCAGCCGGCCATAGGTGCCTTTATGGCTGTGGATTTCACGAGGGGCCATGCCCTGGAACTGTTCTATAGTAAGCAGTGTGGCAGAGGAGCGGGCCAGTTCAACAAAAGCTTTACCAATACCAAGGTCATCAAACACCAAGCGGCCACAGGATTGTTTACCGGCACCGGTGGTTAAACCGGGTTTAATGCCAACAAAGGTGACGGTAACGTCGGCCTCAATGCAGCGCCCCAACGACTGACCGGTATTGGAATCAAGGCCGGAAGGCACATCGATACTCACTACCGGCTTATCGGCCTGATTGACCGCATCGATAATGTCGGCAAACTCATTGCGGATGTAACTATTAATGCCAGTGCCTAACAGCGCATCCACTATCAGCTCACATTTGTCCAGGTGGGCAGCGGTAAAAGGCTCAATTTTGCCGCCGGCGTCGAGCCATTTTTGCTGCGCCGTGCCAGCATCGCCCTCGAGGATGCGATGCGGTTCAACAGCACACAGCAAGACCTGTTTACCGGCTTCTTTAGCATGTAATGCGGCAATGTAACCGTCACCGGCATTATTGCCCTGGCCTACCAGCACTAAAAACACATCGGTGTTGGGCAGTAACAGCTGACACTGCTTAAATACGGCCTTACCGGCGCGCTGCATCAGCTCAAACATTTCCACACCGGACTGTTCAGCCGCACTGCGTTCATTTTCCCGAACCTGGTCGGCGCGATAGAGTTTATATGGTAAGCTGTCGAGCAGTTGAGTATCTAGCATGTGTACATGTCCACTTTACAATCGATAGATCTGGTCAATTTGGTAGACGATATCAAGGCTTGGGCCGTTGCGCTAGGCTTTCAGCAGGTTGGTATCAGTGATATTGATCTTAGTCAGCATGAATATGCCCTGCAACAATGGCTGGATAACCAGTATCACGGCGAAATGGATTACATGGCCAGCCACGGCATGAAGCGGGCCCGGCCGGCAGAATTGGTGCCGGGCACTGTTCGGGTAATATCAGTAAGAATGGATTACCTCCCTCCGGATGCGTCATTTGCCCGCCATCTTAAAGACGGCGACATGGCCTATATTTCCCGCTATGCCCTGGGCCGCGATTATCACAAGGTGTTGCGTAAAAAGCTTAAACAGCTTGGCGAGCAGATCAGTGAGCGGCTGGCAGGTACCCAGTACCGCCCGTTTGTGGATTCTGCACCGGTACTGGAACATGCCATCGCCGAAAAAGCCGGACTGGGCTGGACCGGCAAGCACTCTCTTACCCTGAATAAACAAGCCGGTTCGTGGTTTTTCCTTGGTGAGTTATTTATTAACCTGCCGCTGCCGGTCGATGAGCCGGTAGAAGAAAACTGTGGTACCTGCACCGCTTGTATGACCATGTGCCCCACTCAGGCCATCGTCGCCCCCTACCAGGTCGACGCCAGACGCTGCATTTCCTATCTGACCATTGAATATAACGGCGTTATCCCGGAGGATTTACGCCCTGCCATGGGGAATCGTATTTACGGTTGCGATGATTGTCAGTTGGTATGCCCGTGGAATCGTTTTGCCCCGGTAACAGCAGAAAGTGACTTTCACCCACGCCAGGTGCTTCACGGGCAGTCGTTACTGACCTTATTTGGCTGGGACGAAAAGACATTTTTGCACAACACCGAAGGCTCGCCGATTCGCCGCATCGGTTATGCAAAATGGCAGCGCAATCTTTGTGTTGCTATCGGCAATGCACCGTATTCAGAAGAGTATATTACCGCGCTCAATGCAGCAAAAGATGAAGCCTGTGAACTGGTTTTGCCCCACTTAGAATGGGCGTTGGCGCAACAGCACCGTAAACACCAGGCCAACAGTGACGAGAACCGCCAGTTAGCCAGGCTAACCCGGACTATTGAGAAAGGATTGCCGCGCGACGCTTAAGGTCACGCGGCTAAGTATCGCTTTTTATTTGTGATACTGGGCACTTAAGCGGTGTACCGCCTCCACAAACACGCCGGCGTGCTCAGGCGGCACATCCAGGTGGATACCGTGACCAAGGTTGAATACGTGGCCGGTGCCTTCACCAAAGCCCGCCAGAATATCGCCAACTTCCTGTTCGATTCGCGCCGGTGGTGCATATAACATAGACGGGTCCATATTGCCTTGCAGAGCAACTTTGTCGCCGACCCGGGCTTTTGCCTCGGCAATATCGATGGTCCAGTCGAGACCTACCGCATCACAGCCGGTTGCAGCAATCGCTTCCAGCCACATACCGCCGTTTTTAGTAAACAGCGTAACCGGAACGCGGCGTCCTTCGCTCTCGCGGGTTAAGCCTTCTACAATACGCTGCATATACTGCAACGAGAATTCTTTGTAATCCCGTGGTGACAACACGCCGCCCCAGGTATCAAACACCATTACTGATTGTGCACCGGCGGCAATTTGTGCATTTAAGTAACTGGTCACAGAGTCTGCCAGTTTACCCAGCAGTGCGTGCAATACCTGCGGCTCAGCAAACGCCATTTTCTTAATCTTAGTAAAGGCTTTGCTCGAACCACCTTCAACCATATAGGTGGCCAGTGTCCACGGACTGCCGGAAAAACCGATCAGTGGCACATCGCCTTTAAGTTCACGGCGAATGGTACGCACGGCGTTCATCACATACTGGAGCTCGCCTTCAGGATCAGGTACACCAATACGGTCGACATCGGCCTTACAGGTAATCGGGCGTTCAAAACGCGGACCTTCACCGGTTTCAAAATATAAGCCCAGCCCCATTGCATCAGGAATGGTTAGAATATCCGAAAACAGGATGGCAGCGTCCAACGGGAAACGGCGCAGTGGTTGCAAAGTGACTTCGCAAGCCAGCTCGGCGTTTTTACACAACGACATAAAGTCGCCAGCAACGGCGCGGGTGGCTTTATATTCTGGTAAATAACGACCAGCCTGACGCATCATCCATACCGGCGTTACGTCTACAGGTTGCTTGAGCAACGCACGTAGATAGCGGTCATTTTTTAAAGCTGGGCGCTCAAGGCTGCCATTGGTTTGTGCCATGGGGATCCCCGGAATCAATTACACTACAAAAAATTGGCGGCGAGTATAGCAAGATTTGGCGAATGATGCGTATAAATGAACTGCCTGATGAAAATTGCAGCGATTTACTTGATTTATCGCAAATGCTCTGCTACTACTAATAAGCATAAATACAGAAGCTCGCCAACGGGCCCTCAGCTAAACATACTCAAACCCCGCACTTTGCGGGGTTTTTTATTGCGTTTTTACCGATAAAAAGGCCGACTTAAGGCGCCTGACGAAGACGCTCGATTAGCGCTTCGAGTATCTTACCGGCAATCGACAATTTAGGTGGCAACATTGGCAGGTTATCAATGTGATACCAGTCTGCATCTACGATTTCTTTCTCATCGATAACGATATCGCCGCTGTCATATTCGGCCAGGTAGCCCATCATCAGTGAATGCGGGAAAGGCCAGGCCTGACTGCCAAAGTATTCCAGGTTTTTTATTTTGACCCCCACCTCTTCACCGACTTCCCGGTGCGTAGCCTGTTCGACGCTTTCGCCGCTTTCAACAAAGCCGGCAATAATCGAATACATTTTGGGATTACTGTGCCGCACACCTCTGGCTAACAGGATTTCCATACCGCGATAAACCGCCACAATCGTGCATGGCGACACCCTTGGATAACAGCGATGTCCACACTGGTGACACTGTACCGCCATTTCCCAGTCCACAGGTTGGGTAGGTGAACCACAGCGACCACAGAATCGATGAGTGCGCTGAAAATGCACATATTGCCAGGCGCGGGAGAGGGTTTCATAGGTTACCGGCGGCTCACTGGTCATCAATTCGCGTAAACCAGCATTGCGCCAGCCCGCAGCACTGATATTCTCGGCACCGAGATCGATAATATATAACGGATGAGAGAGCGGTAAGTCAGCGGCATGCAGGTGGTGAACCTGATCCTGATAATGATGTAAAAAAGGCAAATCTGACCAACTCATTAATGGCAGCAGATCACCTTCTTCAGGCACCAGTAACTGATCGCGATTGAAGATAAGCCAGTGACCCGGCTGCACTAAGGAGTTTCCTGTAAACTTTAACATATCAGCTACCATTACGACGTTAGGTATATCCTAACACAGTGGCATTTGATTGAGCCAAGAAGCGCTGCCTTTTTCCTTGCTGCACGGTTAATTCCTATTATCCTTTAGGTGGTTAAGGTGAATTATTTCCGACTGTCATTTGTGAGACTCTGAGGCAGTGTTATACTCAAATTAGATTGATGACAACCTCATGAGGAAGTTCAGAGTGTTAAATCAGGTAGAAATAGCCCGGCAACGCTGGGGCGGAGCGAGTAAAACCATTGATAACTGGCTGGATGAACGTCGACAGTTGCTGATCCAGTATTGTCATTTAGCCGGGGTCAATTACCAATCAGCGAATACTCTGCCTGATGAAGCCGAGGTAAACGAATTTTGTGCACTACTTATGGACTACCTGTCGGTAGGCCATTTTGAAGTATATGAAATGCTGGTCAGCGACGATAACGATGGACAAGCCCTGAAACAGGAGTTATTTCCAAAAATCAGCGCGACTACCGATCAGGCCCTGGACTTTAACGATCAATTTGCCGAAGGCTTTAACGCACAGAATACCCGGGAGTTTGAAGTGGCTATTACTCAGTTAGGAGAAGCTCTGGATGACCGCTTTGAATTGGAAGACAGGTTAATTCAAAGGATGCATGGCCTGGTCAATGACTCTGTCACCGGGTAGCAGTTAGCGTCCTGGCCCTTAAACAGTTATCATAATTTCTTATGCCACTAATTCGTATCAAAATTATTAAAATTCAGCATGAAAAATAGCACTATAATAAGTAAAGCAAGAGCCTACTGTGAGCAACGGGGAGCACGATTTACCCCACTTAGGGAAAAGGTGTATGAACTCATGCTGGAAAAGCACGGCCCCATGGGAGCCTATGAGCTGCTCGACGGTCTCAAAGAAACCGAGTCCAGCGCCAAACCGGCAACCGTATACCGGGCACTGGATTTTTTGCTCGACTTTGGTCTTATCCATCGTCTTGAATCCACTAATGCGTTTGTGGCCTGCTATCATTTTGGTTGCCACCACCCGGTACAGTTTCTAATTTGCGACAGTTGTGGTGACGTCTCAGAGATACAGTCGGAAGGATTGAAAGAAACCCTGGATAACCAGGCAAAACAACACGGCTTCAAAATTTCCAAGCAAACCATTGAAGCCCACGGCCTTTGTGCAGACTGTCAGGAGAGTGAGTCAACGACACTGGGAGAAGAACAACATGAATGCTGAGTTCGTAAACCCTTTTATTGGCGGTCTGTTAAACGTGTTGGAAACCATGGCGCAGACCACGCTAACCCCTGGTAAACCCAAGAAAAAAAGTGATGACGTGGCCCATGGCGACGTATCAGGATTAATTGGCATGGTGGGCCCCAATGTAAAAGGCTCGATGTCCATCACGTTCGATGAAGGATTAATTCTGAGCATTATGCAAAATATGCTGGGCGAAGCGTCCAGTGAAATTGATGCAGAAGTTGCCGACATGGTAGGTGAAATTACCAACATGATTTGTGGTAACGCCAAGCGCGATCTGGCCGAGAAAGGTTATGAGTTTGGCATGGCTACGCCAGTTGTTGTCTCCGGAAAGCAACACAGTATAAGCCATCAGGTAGACGGGCCGAAGATTATTTTGCCGTTTAACCACGAACTCGGAAAGGCATATCTGGAAATCTGCTTTGATAAATAATTACTGGCACTCTGAAAAAATTACTCTACCACCTCATCCCCGAGGGTTTCATTTAGTTACTGATTCAATCACCGGCGCATTACCGCAGATTCGTGATGTTGAGGTGGGTTTACTGCACCTTATGCTGCAACATACCAGCGCCAGTTTAACCATCAATGAGAATGCCGATCCTTCAGTAAGAAAGGATTTAGAATCCTTTTTTAATCATACAGTTAAAGAAAACACACCGTATTTCATCCATACCTACGAAGGGCCTGATGATATGCCCGCTCATATCAAAAGCAGCCTGATGGGATGTCAGTTAACTATCCCGGTACAACAAGGGCGGCTTGCCCTCGGTACCTGGCAGGGCATCATTCTCGGCGAACACCGTGACAGCGGCGGCTCGCGCTCAATTATTGCTACTCTCCAGGGTAAGTCAGGCGTATAATTGTTAAACTATAGTTTAATGCTGGCACAGATTTAGCATAGAGCTACAGGACACACTTATTGCCAACACAGGAAGTCAATAATGAAAAAATCAACTATTACTCTCGCACTCATTGCCGCAGGCTTAGTTTCTGCTCCGTCATTCGCTCAGGAATCAGAAGCGCAAGACTGGGCTGGTATCTATGGGCTCTATTACAGCACGGACGAAGGCAAACCAGAGCCGACCGGACAGCTCGATGATGGTTTTGGTCTGGGTGCTGAATACGGTTTCCGTTTCGATGAGAGCTGGGCAGCAAGAATTTCAGCTTCGTATCTTGATTTAGATGGTACCAACGGCGGCAGCGATGAAAGCGGCCCGATGTTGGGTGTTGATGCCATGTACTTCTTCCAGGACGACCTTTTCTATGTTTTCGGTGGTTTATACCATCAGGACGTCGGCGATGATTACCAAATGATGGGTTACGGTATGGGTAAACACTGGGCCGTTAACGACGATGTTGCCGTTATCAGTGAAATTGCGGCTTACCGCGATCTGAGCGACAATTTATACGACTACAGCGTGAAGCTGGGTGTCTCTTACACTTTCGGCAGCACTTCAAGCTACTCAGAGCCAACCCCTGCGCCTATGACCACAGCCGCACCGGCTGACTCCGACTACGATGGCGTGGTGGATTCTCTGGACAAGTGCCCGGGTACGCCTTCAGGCACAGTAGTAGACAGCATGGGCTGTAACGCTGATAAAGATGGCGACGGCGTCATTAACAGCCAGGACCAGTGCCCGAACACCCGTGCCGGTGTAGCTGTTGACGGCGTAGGCTGTGCAATCGAGCCAGACTCAGATAACGACGGTGTTATCGACAGTCAGGACGCCTGCCCTGACACACCAAAGGGCGATAAAGTGCACCCCAACGGTTGTACCATATTCACCGCGGAAGAAGTATCGATTGAAGTTCGCATCCTGTTCGCTAACAACAGCGCTTCAATCGAAGATACCAGTGATCCGCAAATTGAAGATCTTGCTGCGTTCCTGAACCGTTACGGCAGTACTTCTGCGACAATCGAAGGTCACTCTTCAGCGCCCGGTGCAGCGGCTTACAACAAAGATTTGTCACAACGTCGTGCTAATGCATTAAAATCTGTTCTGGTTAATCAGTATGGTATTGATGCAAGCCGTTTAGACACTATCGGTTACGGTGAAGAGCGTTTGTTAGATACCGCTAACACCAAGGAAGCACACCACTTAAACCGTCGTATTGAAGTTAAAGTGAGTGAAACTATCGAAGTACCAGCGCAGTAATGAAAAGCTGAACTAACTACGATAAAAAACGCCTGCATCTGCAGGCGTTTTTTTTGGGTATAGCGACTAAGCAAAGATTACAGACTGGCCCTAACCTGATCTCGTAAAGACCGGGTAGGATGGCCCAGAACCTGGCTCAAAGTTTTACTATCATCGAACAACGCGCCCTGTGCCGCACCGGCATCAGAATCTGCCAGCATGTCTGCCAAAGGAGAAGGTAAACCAGCCTGTTTCAGGGCCGCGCTAAATTCATCCTGAGGTAAGTCGATATACGGGATATTTTTGCCAGACTCGGTACTAACCAATGCGCACAGTTCGGCAAGGGTATAACTTTCATCGCCCGCCAGGTCATAGACTCTGCCGGTTTGAGGGACATCGCTTAACAGTATCCTCGCCGCCGCTTCGGCATAATCCTCACGGGCAGCAGAGCTGATTCGCCCTGTCTGGGCGCTACCGATAAAACCGTCATTTTCCAGCGCTGGCCCAATGCTTGCCAGATAATTTTCGGTATACCAGCCATTTCGCAGCAGCACAAAACCTACACCACTTTGCAGCAGGTAGGACTCTGTTTCTTTGTGCTCGGTTGCCAGCATCAGAGGCGAATCATCCACTTTCAATAAGCTGGTATAGGCGAGCAGATTCACACCTGCGTGTTGCGCCGCGTCAATGACATTTTGATGTTGAACCACTCGCTGCCCCACTTCACTGGAGGAAATTAACAGCAATTTTTCTACGCCGGTAAGGGCTGCCTTTAAAGCTTCCGGTGCAGAGTAATCAGCAGTGCGCACCTGTATACCGAGTGTTTTCAGATCAGATGCTTTCTCCGGGTTACGCACAATAGCAACGATCTGACTGGCATCCAGCCCTTTAAGTAAATGTTCAATAACA
Organism: Marisediminitalea alba; assembly: GCF_002993365.1. Taxonomy (GTDB): domain Bacteria; phylum Pseudomonadota; class Gammaproteobacteria; order Enterobacterales; family Alteromonadaceae; genus Alteromonas; species Alteromonas alba. The sequence goes on along the minus strand of NZ_PVNP01000152.1, from coordinate 19,263 downwards.
AGCCGGCCCAATTGGCCGGTAGCACCAGTTACAGCAATCATAAATAACTCCTTGGTTCGGTGTTGTTGTGGATTGATACTCAGTTTGCGCTTATACTTACCAAAAGAAAGTACATACTTTTTAGTAAGTATTTATTTCACTATCAATAACGGGAATTCAACGATGAATAACAGTATGACAGAAGGTTCAGAACCCACCCTGACTGACAAATTCCAGCGGGGAAATGTATTAGCTAGCAGCTGCCCTTCCCGCAGTATTTTGCAAGACGTTACCAGTCGTTGGGGCGTACTGGTACTGTTTGCGCTGTTACAGGGAACGCACCGCTTCAGCGAACTACGAAAAGCCATCGCTGGAGTGAGTGAGAAAATGCTGTCTCAAACGCTTCATGCGCTGGAAGCAGATGGCTTCGTACTTAGAACTGCACACCCGGTTATTCCCCCTCATGTAGAATACAGTCTGACTGATTCTGGCCACGAAGTTGCAAACCGGGTTGAAGAACTGGTGAACTGGATTGAAGTTAATATAAACCCGATTTTAAGTGCGCGGGATAAGTACTCGTCACTCAAATCCGACTAAGTCAACCGGACAGTATAAAGAACATCCTCTAGCCTGTGGCTGGTGCTTGCATAATAGGCAGTTAGTTATTATTCTCGTTTAGAGCTGACAGCTTGCAGTAAACATTTCTATTGCATCCCAGCAGCGCTCACTCCAAAAAACTGGCAGGGATTGCCAAAAGCCCTTATCAGTTTTGTTTCAAACTGCACTTTGGCAATACGCAATATTTGATGAGAAGTTAATATGTCCTGTGCCATATCTGTTTTAATGCCAGTATTGAATGGTGACTTTACCCACCTTTCTGAAGCGATTGACAGCATTCTCGGACAATCATTCACAGACTACGAGTTCTTAATTGTGGATGACGGTAGTAATCAGGAAACTAAGGACTTTCTGGCTGACTACGCAGCAAAAGACAAACGAATCATCATAATTACCAATCCTGCCAATATCGGTGTGGGTAATTCACTAAACAAAGGGCTTAGTTGCGCCACTGGACGCTACATCGCCCGGCATGATGCCGACGACGTGGCACATCCGGAACGTTTGGCGAAGCAATTTGCTTACATGGAAGCCCACCCCGACATCGTGTTGAGTTGTACAACGGTAAACCATATTGATATGCAGGGTAACCCTATTGGTGGTTATCCGGTTAGTACCGACAGCGAATTATTGGAAGCCGAGTTACTACTAAATAGTAGGCTGTGTCATCCGAGCCTAATGTTCAGAACCGAAGCAATCCGGGAGAATGGCGGTTACCCGGTGACTAAAAGTGCTCAGGATTATTTGCTGTACCTGAAGTCATTAAAAGCGGGGTTTAGGTTTGGTGGGATTGATGAGCCTTTGGTTAATTACCGGATAAATACGGAAAGTATCACGCGCAAAAATAGGGCCAAGCAGTTATCGACTGCCCAGGCAGGATCTTATGACCATGTTACACGACTGGTAGGTGAAATTGACCCTCATGCGTTTGAGCGTTTTTGGTTTTTTGTGGCAACTCAGGGCCAGAGTGAGCTACGGATCAGCGATATAAAAAAGTTACGTCCGTTACTTACCTTCATTCGACAGACCCCCCCGTACTACCAGGCATGGAAGGGTTCGTTTCGCTATGTTTCCCGTAATGCGTTAGAGCTAGGATTTTCATTGCGAAAACTTATTATTGCTGTTTATTTTCGCTATTTCTTTAACGCAGATTATTAATGGAGTACTGTGTGGAGGTTTACTTTTATCATCCCGACTTTGCCAATTATACCGCAGCAGAAATATTGGAATTGGAAGAAGATTGGCGTTATTTCGCCACAGGACCTAAAGTCTGGATTGTCCAAACTTACATTAGGCTAAAAAAAGCAGGTTATCCGGTAATCGCCACATCAAAACCACCAAAGTCCGGAATAGTTGTACTGCACTATGAGCAATTCACCACCTTCTGGAACGAAGCTCCCTCAACAAGAGGCATCGTCACAGTGATGGTTAGAGCGGACCGGGTAGAGAGCAAATTCTCTGATTTTGAGATCCTCCAAAATCAACACTTTTCTGATGCGAAGAAATTCTTTTTCATACCACACTGGCCTCAGCCAAATATCATTCAGAGGAACAGCGACCGAGGCACTACGATTAAGAACATTGCATTTAAAGGCTTTCTTAGCAATTTAAACCCGATACTTGAGTCTGATGCATGGGAGACTTTTTTAGCCCAGCGAAATATTCAATGGGTAGCTGACGGTCAGCAATGGGATAGTCTGGATGCCAGATACGATTTGATTAACTGGAATGATTACAGTGAAACCGATCTTGTTGTGGCCTTAAGGCAGGATTTAGCCCTTAATTATCCGGATAAACCTGCCTCGAAACTAATAAATGGCTGGACTGCTCAGGTTCCTTGCATACTTGGTCCGGAAATAGCGTATCAGGAACTGAGAAAAAGTGAGCTCGATTATATAGAAGTGAGCAATTTACGAGGACTAATGGATGCTGTTGATCATTTGATTAATAACCCCGATATGTATAGGAAAATGATTAGTAATGGTGCTGTGCGGGCTAACGATTTTTCTGTCGATAGTATTATTGAGCGTTGGGGGAAACTCTTGTTCGATACAATCATTCCCCAGGTTAGCCGGCCTCTATCTAAAATATACTACTCTTTATCTATTGGTGAGCGCAGAAAACTCAAGCAATTGACAGGAAATAGCTAAACTAATGATAAGAAAGAGCACGGTAACACTGGAAAACTACTGGGTAATATTTGTTGTTTACTCATCTGCCCGGATAGCCGAGAAACATAAACGTTTTAGAGCTTTATTTAAGCTATTCAAAACATTTGGCGCAGAAGGAGTTGTGATTGTAAACAACGCCGCAGATGACGACGCCGTCAAAATTGAAGAATTCTTTGCGGATTATCCTGCAGATAGGGTTACAGGAACCAATCAAAATGCTGAGTTTTCTGGATGGGTAGAAGGACTCACTTATCTAAGAGAAAACAGAAAAATTGATGAGTCAACATCTTTCATTTTATTAAATGATACTGTATTTAGTCATTATCCGTTGTACCTGTCGTCGGTAGTGAAGTACCTTCAGGCAGCGGCTCAGCTCCGTCAGCTACCGGTCCCCGTAATAGGTGGCAGTCTTCATAAAATGGCTCAACGTGAATGCACGATACTGGGCATGAACCTTCCTTCGTTTGTTGCAACAGCAATATTCATGGTAAACGCCAGCGCGGCAAATTTACTTGTTGATCAATGTCAAAAAGTCTTTGGCGAATGCAAAAATGTCTCTACATGGCAAGCTGATTCGTATTCATTATTGAAACAGTTTTATAATGAATCAGGAGCCTATTATGTGGGCAGCTGGTTGTTTTCAGGTGGATGGTACAACAGCAGCAGCTTTGAAGCTTTTAACAAAGATTTATTGAGATTAAAGCTGACAGCGATAATGTGTGAGCACAGTATTTCAGCCAGAATTTTAGCCTCGCAGGGTGAGTTGCTCGACTATGAAGAAGCTGCGCCGTCAAAAGGTTTACTCAGCACACTGCGCCAGTTTACCCTGAGCCAAGTGCGCGCTATTCACAAGTATCGTAATCAATAGACAATCTAATTCAGAAATTTTAGGGTTAAGTAACCGTTTGAATTGATTGATATGCGTCGCGTAAATATTCTTTGTTTTCCATAATCAGTTTTAATTTATTCACAGCCTGCCAGAGTTCTTCAAAGCTGATATACAGTGGTGTAAAGCCAACCCTGAGTAAATCTGGCGCCCTGAAATCCGCGATCACACCCGCGTCAATCCACGCCTGGCAAATCGCATAGGCATGCTGATGCTGAAACGCCAGTTGACTGCCCCTTTCCAGCGCAGAATCAGGCGAAACACAGACAAACTCGTCATCCAGGCCGCAGGCTTTCAGGCATTCCAGAAAAAATTCGCCCATTGCCATGGATTTCTGCCGTACCCGCAACATGTCTACGTCTGACCACACATTCAGCGCTGCTTCTAATACACTCATTGCAATCACTGCCGGAGTACCTGAAAGATTTTGCTTAACACCTGGCACAGGCGCGTAAGCGGAATTAAAGCTAAAGGGCGCAGCATGTCCCATCCAGCCGCTTATGGGTTGTTGAAATTCGCCCTGATGGCGCTGAGCCACATAAATAAATGCAGGCGCACCAGGACCGCCGTTCAGATATTTGTAAGTACAACCAACAGCGAAGTCGGCATTACAGCCATCCAGTTTTACCGGCAGTGCGCCAGCAGAGTGAGCCAGATCCCAAACCACCAGAATTCCTTTTTCATGGGCCAGTTCAGTTATGCGTCGCATATCCAGTAAACGTCCGCTTCGAAAGTTCACCTGAGTCAGCAACAGGATGGCGATACGTTCATCCAGTTGCGTCTCAATCTCACTTTCCTCACTCAATACCAGCTCACAGGAAACCTCGCCCAGTTGTTGCCTGAGCCCCTCAATGACATAAATATCGGTAGGAAAGTTATCAACGGTGGTAATCACTTTGCTTCGGCCTTTCTGCATTTGCAGGGCAGCACTTAATACTTTAAACAAGTTAACCGATATGGAATCACAACAAATTACCTGGCCGGGCGCCGCACCAATCAACGGCGCAATCAGTTCACCACAGTGCAGGGGCAAATCGATCCAGGCGTGTTTATTCCAACTGGTAATGAGGTCCTGCCCCCACTGCTGATTCACAACTTCAACAGCCCGTTCTTTGGCCGCCACAGGTAGTGCCCCCAACGAATTGCCATCCAGATAAATAGTGCCTTGAGGCAGATAAAACTGCTGCCGTAGTGCGGCAAGGGCATCCTGCCTGTCCAGGTTCTGCGCTATGCTCAACATTATCTGCCCTCTTTAAGTAATTGATTGAGAAACAGCTGATAAGCAGGCGTGGCGCTGTGCAACCAGTCGAAATGACCTGCTCCCTCACTGATTATCGCTTCGCTGCCTGCCAGCTCGCTTTGCGTTAAAGGGACGATAGTATCAGCATCGCCCTGGAGCAAAATAATCGGAGCAGATATCTTAGCAGTAACCGGCGTTGCCGCCGCGTACGCTTCTGGTAACTCATCTGGCATGCCGTTAAAGAAACGCGGCGTAGCATTTTGACAACTGTTGGTTCCCGTGGCGTAGGAAGCCGGGTCAGTGATGGCGGCCAGGCCAATAACTTTCTCAACCGGGAACGTTAAGGACTGCGCAGCCAGCAAAGCCAGGTGTCCACCTGCCGAGTGACCAGCCAGGTAAACGGGTACGTCACCCAAAGCTTTTTCATCCAGCCATTGTTTAACTGCCGGCAAGGCCTGTTGAATATCGGTTAACGTGCCCGGCCAACCGCCACCCGCATCGCCTGTTCGGCGATACTCAATGGCAAAGGTAGCCACGCCCTGTTTTGCCAGCGCCGTAAAAAGTCCGCGCGCATGGGTGAAATCATAAGCATTCAGCCAGCAACCACCGTGGATAAAAATGAGTGCACTTTGGGTTTTTACCTGAGCTGGCCAGTAGTAAATGCGCTGCAATGAACTGTGTGCATAAGCGATATTCGACGCTGCAATCTGATAACGCTGACTAGCCACTTCACTATAGGGCAAATTCATTACCTCGTTCTTCGAAGTGTCCGGTAAAGTCTGACATGCCTGCAAAGCGACCAATACGGTCAGGAGGCTGATTATTCTTATCATAGGGGCTTCTCTTCTGCTCCGTTACATACTCGCACTGTAACTCCCGGATACCGGAGTTAAGCGGCCATCAGAGTAACGGCTATTAAAAACCGGTGCAATAAGCAAGGTCAATTGCCTCCGGACAGAAAAAAGTTAGCAAGCACTCACAACCAATTAGACAATTGAAATACATGAGTGTCATAACCGCTGTCATATGCCAGTCGGTATGTAGTCGCCCCGTTGTCGTCACGTTTCGCCGGATAATCATGCTGCAATAGTGGCGTCAATTAAGCACAGCCTTTGTACTTACGACACACGAAAATTACAGCTTATTATATAGGTATGGAGTCCCGAATATGGCACACTTAAGTTCTTCTAAACACAACCAAAGTGCAGCAATGGCATCACCCAATTTCATCGATGGATACTGGTTTTATTTTAATGATGGCGATACCGATATTGCCGTGAACGGCTCTGCCTGGTCAGGAAAAGAAACGGTCTATGTAAACGATAACCCGGTATCGAGCAAACGCGAACTATTGAAAACTGTCAGTGAACACCATTTTGTACACAACGGCCATAAGTACCTTGTGCGGTACCATATTACCAGTTTAATGCGCGGTAATCTGGAGTGCGAAGTGTTTAAAAACGGCGAATTACTCGCGTCTCAGTCAAAAGCATTTGTCTCATCATCCAAACGCAGCTGGCTTAATATTTTGAAAATGTTTGCGTTTGGGTTCTTATTTGGTTTGTCAGCGGTTGCGCTAGTCAAGTACCTGGTTGCATAAGGAGCAGCGCTGTGGAAATCGATGCGCTGCAGATAAAAGCGCTACGACAACAACACCAATGGACCCAGCAACAACTTGCCGAACTATGCGGAGTTAGTCTGAGGACCATTCAGCGGGTAGAAAAAGAAGGTAACGCAGCCACAGAAACGGTGATGAGCCTGAGCGCAGTGTTTGAAGTACCACAGCGTTCCTTACTGGTAGTTCCCAAAGCTGACTCGTCGAGCTGGCAATCGATAAACATTGGCAAACAAACACTCAGTGTTCTGCTTGCTCTGTTGATAGGGATCCTTACCGGTGGTGCGTTAATGTACTGGTTGTTAAGCGCTTAACCGTACTTTTAATATTCATCCGGTACTGCGGGACCCGCGTAATTATCAAAGCGTGAAAACTGCCCCTGGAAGGTGAGCCTACAGGTACCGATGGGGCCGTTACGCTGCTTACCAATAATAATTTCAGCCACGCCTTTGTCTTCACTGTTTTCGTGATACACCTCATCACGATAAATAAACATGATTAAGTCGGCATCCTGCTCGATTGAGCCGGATTCCCGCAGGTCCGAGTTAACCGGACGTTTATCGGCCCGTTGTTCCAGGCTCCGGTTAAGCTGTGAAAGGGCGATAACAGGGATGTTCAGCTCTTTGGCCAGCGCTTTGAGTGAGCGTGAAATCTCCGCAATCTCCAGCGTACGGTTGTCGCTTAATGATGGTACCCGCATAAGCTGCAGGTAATCCACCATGATCATGCTTAGTCCGCCGCGCTCCCGGGCCAGCTTTCTGGCGCGGCTACGCACGTCCATGGGCGTCAGGCCGGAGGAGTCATCCACATAGATATTGTCTTTTTCTTTGAGCATCGCCATGGTGTTTGAAATACGCGCCCAGTCTTCATCGTCGAGCTGTGCGGTACGGATTTTAGTTTGATCCACCCGGCTGAGTGATGCCAGCATACGCATCATGATCTGTTCCGACGGCATCTCAAGGCTGAATACCAGTACCGGTTTGTCTTCCGCCAGCATGGCATTTTCCGCCAGGTTCATCGCGAAGGTGGTTTTACCCATTGAGGGACGGGCGGCAACAATAATCAGATCGGAAGGTTGCATACCACTGGTTTTTTTATCCAGATCGGAAAAACCGGTGGTTACCCCGGTGACTTCCCGGTTGTCTTTAATCAGCGCTTCAAGACGGTCGATGGTTTTACCCAGCACCGACTCAATACTCTGTGGCCCTTCTGAGGCACCAGTGCGCCGTTCCGCAATCTCAAACACCTTGCTCTCGGCCATATCCAGGATATCGGCGCTGTCGCGACCTTCCGGATTATAGCCCACTTCGGCGATTTCGTTGGCTACGCCAATCAGCTCCCGGGTGATAGCCCGTTCACGGATAATCTTTGCATAGGCGGTAACGTTGGCAGAACTTGGCGTATTGCGGGCCAGTTCACCTAAATAGGCAAAGCCACCTGCGTCTTCGAGCTGATCGTTGTTTTCGAGTAATTCTGACACGGTAATCAGGTCGACCGGCTGACTTTGCGCCAGCAAATCAAGGATCGCCTTAAATACTATTTGATGCGAGCGGTTATAAAACTCGGCATCTGTTACCAGCTCAGACACCTTATCCCAGGATTCCGGATCGATTAGCATACTACCCAGCACGGCCTGCTCAGCTTCTATGCTGTGCGGCGGCACCTTGAGTTTTTCTACGCTTTTATCGGAACTGGCCGGAACAACTTTCACCTGACGATATACCTGAATAATTTGCAAGGAGGTTATTATGCGATATTTAGCGCTAGCTTGCATCGTTTGTTAGGGGAAAATGATCCTTTATCATGGCGAAGCCTATATACTAAAGTTCAAAACCAAGGCCGTTCGCCAAACAGGAATGTCATGAAGATAACGTCATTGTTACTGCTAATTTCCGGGCTTATTTCAATCAGTGCGACTGCCAGTGAGACACTGGTAGCGCTGGAGAGTTACCCCGAGCCAGGCGCGTCGCGCCCGATGCCAGTGTTTAAAGTGGATGCCAGTTGGCCTGATTTGCCCGATACCTGGATTATTGGTCAGGTGCCGGGGCTGGCGGTGGATAAGGCCGACAACCTGTGGTTGTTGCACCGCCCCAACTCGCTGAGCCCACTTGATTTGGCACTCGAACAAACGCCGCCTACCGGCGTTTGCTGTGAAGCCGCTCCCCATGTGGTACAAATCTCTCCAACCGGACAAGTGAAAAACAGCTGGGGTGGCGAGTCCATCGCGCCGGAGATTGACGGGGTTAACCAGTGGCCTCAAACCGTACACGGCTTATTTGTAGACGATAACAATACGGTTTGGCTGGGCGGCAACGGCAAAGGCGATCACGTGGTACTGAATTTTACGGCGGAGGGTAAATTCATTCGCCAGTTTGGTACGCGTAACAGCACAGAAGGTAACCAGAGCAAACAATCGCTGGGCAACCCGGCGGATATTTATCACGATACCTTCACCAATGAAGTGGTTATCGCCGACGGCTATATCAATAAACGTATTATCGGTTTCAACACCATCGACAATGCGTTTTCACAATACTGGGGCGCTTATGCATCCATCCCTGGGGGTGGAACCCGCGCAGGCGATTTTGATGTATCCCAGGCCACCGCAGGGGCTGATAAAATCAACACCGATGCGCGCAACTTTGGCGATATCGTGCACTGCGTGACAAAGTCTGATAACGGCCTGATTTATGTGTGCGATCGGCGCAACAATCGCCTGCAGGTGTTTAGAAACGATGCCAACGGCAAGGCTGTTTTTGTGCGGGACTTAGTGATTGCTGGCGAAACCATGGGCCTTGGCACTGCCACCGATGTAGCCTTCTCACCGGACAACCAATACATGTATGTAGCCGATATGATGAACGGCCGTATCTGGGTACTCTGGCACGAGACCTATGAAGTGCTTGGCAGCTTTGGCCGCCCCGGCCGTTACCCCGGCCAGTTTACCTGGTTACACAGCGTGGTGGCCGACAGCCAGGGCAATCTCTACACCTCTGAAGTCTCGACCGGCCGACGGGTACAAAAACTGGTGCTGGTCACTCAGCAATAGTCGAAGCGGCGCCTGGTTACGGTGCCGCAGCAACCGGATAGTCACTTAATATACCGGCCAGTGACTTGTCACAATGGCTAAACGCATTATTCTCCGGCCGATAGGCAATCGACTCCACTCCGGTCATGCCCAGCAGCATATCGAAAACATTGTCATGGGAGATGGTTTGTGAGGCGAATTTTCCCTCACAATCCCGATTAACCCCGGCATAATCAGACTGCAGATTTTGCCAGAACAGCATCGGCACATGAGTTTGTGATTCAGGCGCCAGAGCGTAGGGAAAACCATGTAGATATAACCCTGACTCGCCCAGAGATTCGCCGTGATCAGAAACATATAAAAGCTGGGTGTTATCGATGCCACTGTGCTTCAATACCTCAATAATTTCACCTAAAACGTAATCGGTATAGGCAATCGTGTTATCGTAAGTATTAATCAGCGCCTCATTGCTGCAATTCTGAATATCACTTTGCTGGCAATCCGGTGTGAAACGCCTAAAGGTTGCAGGGTAGCGTTGATAGTATGTCGGGCCGTGCGAACCAATCATATGCAGTACCAGCAACTTGTTAGGGCGGTTTGAATGGGTGATATATTGTTTTACCGCAGTCACCAGTACGCTGTCGTAACAGGTGTCTTTATTGCACTCACCAGAGTCCTCATTCGGCTCTACAGTAAAGCTGGGTACGCGCTTACAAACCCCTTTACAACTGGAGTTATTATCAACCCAGGCAACCTCCACACCGGCTCGCTGAATAATATCCAGCGCGTTATCCTGATGCTCTGCGGTAAAGTGATCGTACTCATCACGGTTTAAGCGCGAAAACATACAGGGCACAGAAACTGCCGTAGCCGTGCCACATGAGGAGACCGAGCTAAAGTAATGCACCTTTTCACGATCCAGGTTAGGCGTAGTCTCCCGTGGATAGCCTTGTAACTGAAAATGATCTGCCCTGGCGGTTTCCCCCACCACCATTACTGTGAGCGTAGTTGAGTTGGCGACATAGGGGTTAAGCTGTGGAGCCGGATCGAGCATTTTAAACGGCGTAGGCTCAGTAAAGTAAGTATCACGCACATATTTATAGGTAGAGTCGTAAGCCGCTACCGGCGTAATGTATTTGGTCAGTTCCTTATGATTACGAAAAAACGCCGCATAGTCTTTATAAAACAGCGCAGCAATAGCAATAACGCCCAGCACCCCCAGTACATTCACGGCAAACACCGACACTACGCGCTGCTTAAACGTATCGCGAAACCGAATCCTCATCATTATTACCACAGGCACTAGCACGGCCAGTAACCCATAACCGATTACCGATAAGTTTACATAACTGAACGCCTCCTGCGAATTGGTTTCAAAAATATTGCGCAGCATTTCCTTATCAAACACAATGCCAAATGAAGACGTGGCATAACTCACCAGCGCAGCAAACGCAAAGTTAATCATTATGGCAAGTCGCAAGCCCACGACCAGTGACAACAAAGACGTTAGCAAGGTCATTACTATGACCATAAAAAGCGGAACACTCAGAGCAAACAGCACGTCATGTGCCGAGCTGATATTCACTCCGGACCAGAACATGGCCAGAAACGTTCGATTAAACAAAAAGATAGTCACCACACTAACCAGTAGTAACAAATGCACCGCTTTGCATTGGAACTTTGGAATAGCTGGCAATCGGAATACAGGTTGAGTTGTCATTATCATTCGCTTAATAGGGTTAAAAAGATTGTTTTACTTGCAGTCGCCACTGTCAGCTATCGACGTTTTCGCCATTACTGAGCGGGAAAGCCATATCCACATGGATAACATTGCGGTGACTGGAACGATTGGAATAAAACCTTGCCCCAAGCCCGGTACTGGCCAGCACACCGCCATCTTCGTTATCGCGGCTGCTCTCACCGGACCAGGCTTTCCCGGCATCAAAAAACGCCACCATGCCCATATCCAGCACGCGGTAAATATTAATTTTGGGGTAATAACGAAGTTCTACCGATGCCTTAGCCCGGTCATCTCCATGCTGATATTGCAGCGGATAACCCCGTACGCCACTCTCACCACCAAGGGTAACCGGCAGGTCATAAAACGGATGCTGGCTTATCGACAACAAGCCAGAAGTGTAAAACGCGAACTTGCTGCTCAAGCGGTCAAAGTATTCGCCATGGAGACTGGCACTAAAATAATCGTCTTCCAGCACGCCAAGCGTGGCTGACAAATCAGCGCCCAACAGTAACAAACTGCTATCCCACAGGTATCCCCGCGATACGGAGCTATTAAGGTGCATCCCCATTGAACTGTCCGGGGAATGAGTCTCGTAGCCGAGCTTTACCTTTGCCGACCATCCCAAATTGATATCTTCGTTCTGGTTAGTCAGGTAAATATCCTGCAGAACCTTAAAATCATTTTGCAGATATTCGTACTCCACCCAGGGATACACAAAACGGCGTTCCATCGGAATGACCTGACGGAACCCGGTCTCAATACCGTCCTCTGGTTGTGCAAATTTATCCAATTGGTCGGTGACGCCGAAGGTCAGCCGATGCAAATCGTCACCTTCACGCTCTAACAGAAATCCGTAAGCCAGATCGTACTGATGACCTTCATGTTCAAACACATTACGGGTGCCGCCATTCTGGAAAATTTCATCCACGCGTTTGAACGACAAATAGTTAGCCAGGAAGCGATTTTCGGTTGAGAGCTGATAAAAAGGCTTATCAAACTGAAATTGCACAATGCTGCCATCGTCGTTGTCTTCAACATCCAGCAAGACGTTGCTATGCGGGATAAATGAGATGGGTGCACGAGTAACAAAACGAAAGCCCGAGCGCTGCTCATCACTTTTGTATTCAACACTGGCGTGTATGCCGCGACCAAAGAGATTATCGTCCTTAAATCCCACTTCGAAGCGGTTTTTACCGCCTTTACGGCCAAAACTCAACGACGGCAACAACGACCAATTATCCCAGGTTTCCACCTGAATTCTGGCCATATCGTCAATGTTGCAGGTATCAATATAGGTGACTCTCGCATCACGAATATACATCTCACGACGAATGATCCGCTCAGCTTCGGCGAGCTGTTCAGGGGTTACTTGCTGGCCTTTTTTAAAGGGCAGGCGTTCAGCGATGACATCAGCATTGGTAGTAATATGGAAACGATTAGCCAGACGATGAAGAAACCCGGTACCTGCTTTAGACTCGTCAAAAATATCCTGGCTGTTAATAACAATTTCAGCCACCTTTTGCGGTTGTTCGTGAGGAGCATCCGCGCCGCAGCCTTCATCAGAGAATAACTCGTCACCAACAGCGTTGTGACTGAACAGGCCACAAACAACGAAGGCAGTACAAAGCCGATAATTATGTATAGAACGTTGCATAAACCTTACCGCGCAATGGGCAACAAATTTTAGTTGCTCTGAGGATAAGATGATTTATGCCATAGGATTATTAAGTCAGACTTAACACAGTTACCGGGTCAGCACTGGCTCGGGGTGAGTACAACTCCGCCTGTTGCAGCATACTGTCGATCAATACGCGGACCTTACGCGGAATATACTGACGGTCTGAATACAGCATCTGCACAGGTTTCTCCGGTGCTTGCCATGTAGGTAACAGGCGGGTTAGTCCGGCATCTGCCAGATTTTTTGGCAGCATGTAATCAGGCATCAGGCGCACTCCCATGCCTCGCTTTATGGCTTTTAATAAGGTGCTCATTTCATCAACCACCAGGCGGCAGCTAATATCAATAACAAACAGCTCGCCATTTTGATGGGTCAGTTGCCATGCAGAAAGGCTTCGGGCTGCGAGTAAGGGGAGTTGATGCAATTCATCAGGATGCGATATTTCAGGTAACCTGGTCAGCAGTTCTGTCGCCGCAACTAATGACTAGGTCGACGAAAATAAAGTTCGTACCACCCAGTCCTGGACGCCCTGATTGCCTATCCGAAAAGCCACATCAATGCCTTCCTGCTTCAGGTCTATTTGCTTATTAACCAAATTCAGTTTGAGGGCGATATTTGGATAAGCATCCATAAAGCAGAAAAACCAGTTATCCAGCACCGGCGCCAGCCTGACCAACGGTGCCGGCGATTACTTCATTGCTTTCAGTACCGCTGAAGCCCTGCGCCGAAGAAGCTATTTATAACAGTTTACTGATGGCCGAAGAGGTAGACGGCCATCGAGGCAAAGCCCATGCTTTGCCCATCGATAAAGTTAAAGCGCTGCTTAGCCAGTAACCCGCTAAAACTTTAACCGCTTCACTTCATGTGCACTTTACCGCCTATCATCTTGAAGGCGGGCACGCCACGAATAAGGGTTTCCCGGGCAAATTCCTGACCACATCCCGGGCACCGGCAAGGTGTTGCGGTGTGATCTTCAACAATTCGCTCTTTAAAGCATTTCACCAGCGTACCTTTACCGCCCTTGCGGTACTTAAAAAGCGGAGTTTTACACTGTAAACAGCCTATCTGGACGGTTTTTACCGGCCCTTTTTTATTCGGTTTTGCCATGAAATTACGCAGTGGTTAACAGGCCGGTCAGGGTAACAAATATTTCCATTGAGGTCCCGGGGCACATTTCTTTCCGTAGTACCCGCCCCTAGCCGGTATCTCCTTAACAGCCTGACTACCTTTAAATGTTCTTTTGGATGAGTAAGACTATTAGGGAGATACCGGATAGATACTGCGTATCTTTCGGTATGACGGCAAAAGAGAGCCCGGATGATTTCTTACGAAATCTCCGGGGTGAATGAGCGACAGCGTCGCTCATTCATTTAGCTACCGTTACGCGACCGTTTACTGTGGAGACTCTTACCCGGCTATTGCCGTTGCCCTCGGTGAAATCTATCCACTGGCCCGGGCCGTATTTGGCCTTGCTGACTTTACTATCGTTGATGTGATTACGAATGCTACCGCCTGCATGCGCTTCCAGTTCAAAACGGGCCGACACATCGCCACTGAAGCTCAACGTAATGCTCCCCCCCACGGTATCAACTTCCACATCGGCATTATCCGCCAGGCTCATCGATACCCGCGCATCGCCGTTCACTGAGGTCATCTCCAGATCGTCTACCTCAACCAGCTCCAGGGATGAATCACCGTTCACCGTTTCTACGCTCACTTCGCGGCTATTGCTGCGCACATCAATTTTACCGTTAACACTCACTACCTCGAGCGGTTCTGTGCTGTCGTGATCCACTTCAATGTCGCCGTTAACCGCTTCAACAGTCAGCATGCTGGTAATTCCTTTAAGTTCGATATCACCGTTTACTGATTCAACGTTAACCTTGCCACCCAGATTACGGCCCTCAATATCACCGTTGACCACTTCAATGGATGTTCCGCCCTGCGGCCCTTCTATTTTTACATTCGCATTAACCGTTTCATAGGCAAAGCGGCTGCCTACTGGCACATAAACGGTTAGATTGTCCTTCGCTTCGTCTTTATCTTCCCAGCGATAGTGATTTTTTTTAACCTCTACATCAATTACCACGGAATTACCGCGTTTTTCGAAGGTAAACTCCTCAGTCAGCTCACCCAAAGTACCGGTGATTCTGACCTGATTTTTATCCCAGGTTTTAATGTCGGCCTTGCCATATACGTGTTCCATTTCCACAAAGGGCTTGCTGTCGGTATCCAGCACCCGATCGATTTTTTCCTGCGCAAAAGCATTTGCAGATAGCAGTGCGCCAGCTATTGCTGCGCCCCAGCAAAGTTTCTTCAAACATTGTGTAGTCGTTAAAGATTGCATAATTCACCTATTAAATTTGTTGCCATTTGGGCGCGTGCACTCGCTCAATAAGGTCAATCTGTTGTTGATACACGCTTTGCAGCATTCGCAAGAGCGCCATGTTATTCGGATCGTTTTTTAAAGCGGCCTTTATTGCATCAGCTGCCGACTCAAGTTCAGCCAGTTGCCCCTGCCAGTTATCAGCCACGGCGTTTTGGTCGCGGTAAGCCACCAGTAATGAAGCCTTCTGCGATTCAAATTGTTTACTCATCTGGGCAACCACGGTTGGATTGGTAGAGCCAACCGGTTGATGACCACCGTTCATAAACAGCCACACCAGTACTGCCGGTAAAACCAAGCCAGCTGCAGCCGCCAGCGGCCATCTGGAACGCGCCGGTTTTGCGGGCGTATCGTGGGTAATGGCCAGTTCGATGCCCTGCCATAAATCCCGTGATGGCTTAATATCCTCGGGCAGCTTGTCGAGTTGTTGCTTTAAATTGTCCGGATGATTATTCACTGCCTTCTCCCAACCATTCCTCTAATAATGTTCTGGCCCGGTGATACTGGGCCTTACTGGTACCGGTGGCCATGTTGAGCATGCGGCCAATTTCCTCATGCCGATACCCTTCCACCGCGTGCAGCACAAACACCAGCCGCGCCCGCTCCGGTAATCTCACAATACATTTGTCCAGTTGCGTAAGGTCGGTTGCCGGTTCAGCCAGTAATTGCTGCTCCGTTTCCGGCTCCATAGAAAACACCCGTTTTAACCACCCTCTTTGCTTGCGCAGATAGCTAATGGTGATGTTGGCAGTTACGCTATGGAGCCAGGTGGCAAACTGGCTCTTGCCTGAAAAATTGCCTAACTTCTGCCATACCTGCACAAACACTTCCTGGGTAGCATCTTCTGCCATCGCAGCATCGCCGGTTAACCGATAGCTCAACGCATACACCTTGCCTACAAACCGGTCGTACAATTGCCTGTAGGCAACCATATCACCCTGCTGTGCCGCTTCAATTTGCTGCTGCAGTTGATGTTGGGTAAATGCCGCCTCGGCATTTACTACATTTCCCTGTTCTATCGTCATACTGAGTGTGTCTGCTTACTTATCATTAGTGTTGTCAAAAGCTTTGTCGCCCGGTTGAACCGAAAGGTTTAAATGCCGAATATAAATGACTGTATTTTTTTCACTAAGCCGTTCTGCCGGCTGAAGTATTGCCACCAATTTCGCTATACTGGTTTACGTCTGGATACTGCCACAGCCATTTATAAGGAACCATTATGCAAGTAGCCGCGTTATATGCCGGGAAACCCGCGCCGCTCGGGCCAAGAAAAGCGCTTTCAGCCATCTGTAAACAGCCGGCTTATTTTCTTACCGTTCATCACGACAGAACCGACGAAGACACCCAGGCCAATAAGCGCTTACATGGCGGCCCGGAAAAAGTGCTTCATCAGTACAGTCTGGCAGGTTACGAGTTAATAAAGCAACACTATCCGGCCCTGGCTGGGCAGACCATAGCCGGCAGCATTGGTGAAAACCTTACGGTTGAGGGCATGACCGATGAAACTGTAATGATTGGTGATATCTACGCCTTTGGTGAAGTCGTTGTACAAGTAGGAGCCCCGCGCGCGCCCTGTAATAAAATTAACCACCGTTTTAACACACCTAATCTCGATCGCTTTACTGGCAACCACGGCATTACCGGCTGGTATTACCGGGTTTTGCGAACCGGCATTATTCATACCGGCGATAGCGTTGCTCTTGAAAGCAGGCAAGCGAAAACGGTTAGCGTCGGCGAGCTGATGCGCAGCGTTTACAACCCTGACTATTTTGCCAGAGCCAGCGATTATGTTGGCCTTGAGGTGCTGGATGCTGAGTGGCGCGACAAGTGTGAAAAAGCCATGGCTAAAGCCGGGCGCTGATCCCCTGGCACTGCCAAGCAAACTGGCAGCAGTATTTTGTTACGGCACATTGCTGCTGCCGCGCTACCAACGCCACTTATTTGGCCGCAAGTTCACCGCCTCACCCGCAGTTTTGCACGGTTGGCGCTTGCGCATGGGCTACGATGGCTATCGGCTTATTCAGCCTTCGCCGCACCAAAGCGTACGCGGCTCACTCCTCTGGCTCACCCCTGAACAACTCAAAGCGGCAGACAACTGGGAGGACATCCCCTACTACCGGCGGGAAAGGGTTTGTCTGCGCTCACGCAACAAAGCCATCCAGACCTGGGTTTACACCCGCCGGCAAGGTAAAGGCCGCTCCTGTCCGGAGTTACTCTATACTACCCACACCAGTGCCCCTCTGGTGCTTCGCCGTTATCGTCATCTCTTTCAGGCTTAACCGCCTCACGCACTGTACATTAATTCATCACAAAGGTGGCAAATACCCCGGTTTGTGTGTTTAATTATTAACCACAACACAGAAAAGTCGGAGGCAACATGGATGTAGAAACGATGATAGACGAGATACTGGTTAAAGAAGGCGGCTATGTGAACCATCCGGCAGATCGCGGCGGCCCCACTAATTTCGGCATTACCCAAAAAACCCTCTCCCGCTACCTGGAAGTGGCCGTTACAGCTGATATGGTAAAAGCACTGGATGTGGAAACCGCCAGAGACATCTACGAGCTCAATTATTACCGCGTGCCACGCATCGATAAACTTCCGCCGCCTATCCAGCCTTTCCTGTTCGACAGTGCAGTAAATCACGGGCCGCGGCGAGCCATCAAATTTTTACAGGAAGTCTGTAATGACGCAGGTTATGGCCCGTTAGTGGTAGATGGCCTTATGGGACCTAAAAGTAAAGCCCAGGCCTATGCGTGTTTACAGGAACTGGGCGACTGGATGATCGTCGCACTGGTTGAAGAGCGCCAGATGTTTTACGCCGATATTGTCACCAATGACGCCAGTCAGAATGGTTTTCTTAAAGGCTGGCTGGCCAGAGCCAGAAGTTTCTTACCTGATTACCGCGTGGCATAAGGCAGAACCATTATGAGCAAACTATTCGAAAACCCCATCTCGGCAATCACCGACTCCGTATCCAAAGGTGTGGAGACCGTCGCCGGCGTATTTACGTCTAACAAGGAAAAAGACGCACAACGTTCCGCCGACGAACAAATGGCGCTGTTAAAAACTTATCAGGCCGAGTTTAATGCCCGCCAAAACCGCACCTGGGCAGATTCACTGGCCGATGCATTTAACCGCCTTATCCGGCCCATGATAGTGTCACTGATCCTGTTCATTTTTGTGATCGCTTATTTTTCGCCTACCCACCTTGCCGAGATAACCCTGGCCTTAAGTTCAATACCCGACGGCTACTGGACCTTACTAAGCGTGATTATTGCCTTTTATTTCGGTGGCAGAATGCAGCTTAAAAGCCAGCAGTTTAAGTTTAGTGAGACCCAGGCCCAGGCAGTTAAAGCACTGATAGAAACCAAAGCAGAATTCAGAAAGCTGGAAATGAATAATGATGAGCCCGACAAAGTGTTTGGCGATACGTTGGCGAAAGAGTCCGATTTTGATACCTCCCGGGCTAATCAGGTTAACCCTGTGGTGGAGGCAGCGCTGATCCACGTTAAGGAAGACGGCGCACCCAACGCAGAAGATAGCCAGAGCAGAAAGGCCTTGCAGGCGAAGATCGCCGAGATGCAACAGGAAGATGAACAGCAGGTGATATCGCGGCGCCGATTTGGCCCGCGAAAACTGGGCCGTCGCTAGAAAGTATTATTACAATCGAGTAGGAGGGAGTTTTACAACTCCCGTCCTCTCACACCACCGGGCATACGGTTCCGTACCACGGCGGTTCATATTAACACTGGAACTGTCGGTGACACTCCAGCAGTGATACCAG
Source organism: Marisediminitalea alba (assembly GCF_002993365.1). Classification (GTDB taxonomy): domain Bacteria; phylum Pseudomonadota; class Gammaproteobacteria; order Enterobacterales; family Alteromonadaceae; genus Alteromonas; species Alteromonas alba. The sequence goes on along the minus strand of NZ_PVNP01000152.1, from coordinate 133 downwards.
CCCCATTTTATCGAACCACCCTTTTCTGAAGGCCTGATTCATATGGCTAGCCCCCGCATTCCACCATGCACCTCGTTGGTTTGTCGCTGACCACCATGCCCGACTCTCGCTAAGGCCTGCTTTCATCAGATTA
>NZ_PVNP01000151.1 GCF_002993365.1 Marisediminitalea alba | reverse complement strand
ACTGCTAAAGGAGAGTGGCAGAGTCTATAACAAATATGAGCACCGAAATACCCTGGAGGGCATACTTTACCGAATGCGTACCGGCATTCAGTGGCGGGATTTGCCATCTGAATTTGGTCTCTGGAATACGGTCTACCGACGATTTAATTTATGGTCGAAGAAAGGCATATTGCAAAAGTTATTTGAAAGCTTAGCCTCCGAGGGTGACCCAGAATGGTTGTTTCTTGATGGTAGTATAGTTAAAGCGCATCAGGATAGTAGCGGTGCAGCGGGTAAACAAGATGAGGCCATCGGAAAAAGTCGAGGTGGTAACTCAACGAAAATTCACCTTGCGGTAGATAGCGGTGGCCTGCCCGTTTATTTTGAACTATCCGGTGGTCAAGTGAACGACATCGTACATGCACAAAGTCTGATAATAAACTCCCCACAAGCCGATATTGTTTGTGCTGATAAAGGCTATGACAGTGAAGCTTTTAGAGCTTACGTAGAAGAAAGTGGAGCAGATGCCAATATTCCACGCAAACGAAATAACAAATTAGGTAATGACGATATGGACTGGTGCCTGTATCGATATAGGCATCTTGTTGAAAACGCGTTTTTGAGGATAAAAAGGTACCGGGCAATATCAACAAGATACGACAAGCTAGCTCGAAACTATAGCAGTACAGTCGCATTGGCATTCATGATGATGTGGCTACCAATGTACTGCTGAACAAATAATGTTCAAAGATCAACAGCCTCTAGTATTATTCCTGATGGAAGGCGCGATGATCTAGTTGAGAAAGCATCTAAAGTGTCGAAGGAGATGGCAGTCACAATTGAAAAACACCTAAAGAACAGGCTCCCAATTGATAAAACAAGAAGCGCGTTTGGAGTTACAAGTGAAAATCGGAAAGCTATCGCGAAATCTGAATCTGCAATTGATGAAATTTGGGATTTAATTTCACCTTCAGTACCAAATATCACAAAAAATCAGTTCTTTGGCTTCGAACCAATTCCGGGTATTGAGGGAGTTCAGCATACTCAGCACGGTGCAATATCTGGGGCATATATTGTGCTTAATATGTTAGGAATTAGCCCCGACAAAGGTCTTGCGAAAAGAGACAAGATTAAGAACATAATGTCAGATGGGCAGCACGCTGGAATGGCATCTTATTGTAATGTCCTAGTTTCCGCTGATAGAGGAATAATTAACAAATCAATGTGTATATTTTCGTACCTGAATAATATTACCAATGCTTTGCATTTTGAGTATCAAAAAGGGTACCAGCTGAGAATTGAGGTAAGCAAAATATAAAGCGCATGTTTTCAGAACGTTTTTTCGCTGCGCTCCAAACCAACCGCAAATGCCAGCGTTGAATGTCTGCTGTTTGTCTGAAGCGGTCATGTTTTAAGGCGTAGGTCAACGTCCGCATCACGCCCTGAGACATTTAACCAGTTTTTTAGACCGAAAGAAGGGGCGAATTTCGCTCCTTCAACGCTCTTAAATATTTCGCTTCATCATAGCATGTCCGAGTCTTCCAGCAGCGGTAGATAATTCGAATCCATTTGTAAGCTAAGGCACGAATTGCAGACTGATGCGATTTACCCTTCCGCCTTTGTCCTTGGTAATAAATTTCTGCCCAGTATGATGATTGCACTGTTTTTGCAGCCCATTCTACAAAGGTCTGGCGAATAAACTTGGAACATTGCCATCGCCAATGTACCCAGCATTTTTGACCACTTCGCTCAGTAACGGGAGCTATTCCAGCATAACTTTGTATTTCTTCGGCACTATGGAATCTTTCGCGATTGTCACCAAGTGCCGCAAGCATTCTCGGGCCCATGCAGGGTCCGATACCTGGAAGAGACTTAAATAGTTTCGCATCAGGTAAGGTTTCAAAGAGACTTTCTATTCGCTTGTCATAGGCCTGAATGTTATCGACCACCAGTTTTATTTGTTTTGCTAAACAAACAGCCATCAGTTCGTTGGCTTCGATTACGCAACTATCATTTGTTAAAGGTATCGCCTGTTCTATGCTGACAATACGTTTCTCAACATTTGCGGCACCTCTGCCTCGTGCTGTTTCGAAGAAGCTTCTTATAGTCGACGAACGAGCACGTTTTAAAGTCTGCAAATTTGGCCACCGAATGATTAGATCACAAAACAATGCACTACCACGATGGGAAAACCACTCAAGCGGCTGAGGATAATACTGCTTGAGTGTATTGATTAGCCGGTTTACAAACCGGCGTTTGTCTTCCACTAGCTGGCGTCTTTGTTCCACCAATTGCTGTAACAAACGAATGTCACTGTTACTGGGTTCAATCGGCGTTACCTTCTTGGGATAGCGCAGCATTAACTCAAGCGCCAATTCTGCATCCTGCGGATCGTCCTTTGCTCCACTCGGCCAAAATGCTTGCCGGTAGCGAGCTAAAGATAATGCGTGAACTGGAAAAACTGTCACAAACGGATATTTTTGAAGCGCGTAAACAATTGGCCCTTTCTTTAATTCGAGAGCCACCGCTATTTGACCTTTTACTTGCTTGTGCAAGTTTTTAAGCCAGGTATCAAGAGATTCTGGGGAGTGATCTATTACCTGGAAGCAACGCTCACCAGAACTAAATTGAATACATAAGTCATGTTTTCGGTCTGCCCAATCCAACCCGACATGTACTGCAAATCTATCTTTGGTCATTTTCACCAACTCCTATTAATTGAGGATTGGTATGCATTCCACGCTCTTCGAAAGAAATATAGCTAGCAGTTATTGTGCATGCCCTGAGTATTCGTTAGTGAGCTATGGAGCACTTATTGGCTCCAAAGAAAAGCGGTAATCATCTAATGATTTTCGCTCAATATTCGTAACCAATAAGCGCATACCCTGAACCACTGTCTAAGTGTAATTCTCAGGGATGAAATGACTATAATTCGCTCAAAGCCGCCTTGAGCAGTATAAATCAATATTCCTCAGTATGTGGTGCCGGGTTACTCTCCGACTCCTACAGACAGAGCTCTACCACTAGTGATAATTACCTACCGAAGTCCATGCTTTAGGGCTCACAAAAGAAAGACGGCGCTTAATGCGCCGTCTTGTATTAGTCTGTAATTGGTTTAGCTTACATCTTCATGGCCGCTTTCACCTTATCACGGTGACTGCGACTCACTTTTAGCTCGGTATCGTTATTCAGGATCAGGTGATACTCACCACTAATGTGACTCACCAGTTTTTTCACATAACGAATGTTAGCAATAGCTGAGCGGTGAACACGCACAAACAACTGCGGGTTTAGTTCCTGCTCAAGTTCTTTCATGGTTTTACGCATAATATGCATGCCATCCAGGGCGTGGACGCACATATAATCACCGGCTGCATCAATCCACTGAATATCAGATACATTTACCCGGGTAACTTCTGAGCCGTCTTTAATCGCCAGGACATCCGGGTAAGGATTCGTTTCTACGGCTTCCCCACTGGCCAGCTTACGTAAAATTTCTTCGCAATCGTCACCGGTTAATTCGGCCACCAGATTGACCAGCTTTCTGGACTGCTCGTCCTGGTTCTGGGTGACAAAGTACTCACGAACTTTCTTAATGGCCGCACTGAGGCGCTCGTCATCGGCTGGCTTAAGCAGGTAATCGAGTGCGTGGACATCAAAAGCCTTAATAGCGTAGCTGTCGTAAGCGGTAACAAAGATAATCATCGGGATGGGCTGTTTCAGCTCTTTGAGCTTGTTGATTACCTGAAAACCATTTAAGCCGGGCATTTGAATATCGAGAAAAACCAGATCCGGACGATGCTGAGAAATCATACTGACTGCGTCCAGACCATTCTGACATTCAGCAACCACTTCTACATCATCGAACTTTTCCAGGCGTAAGCGCAAGCCACTGCGGGCCAGAGGCTCATCGTCGACGATAAGAGTTTTAATTTTTTGCTGACTCATTTAAATATCCTTTACATCATAAGGAATACGAACACTAACGCGTACTCCCTGCGGCTGATTATGTTCAACCGTAAAAGCAAAATTCCGATTATACAAAGCGTGCAGGCGTTCTTTTATATTAGGCAGACCCACACCACCGGTGCGGCTTAACTGACCATCCAGAATATCTGCCCCCGGGCCGTTATCGGCTACATCAAGGAGCAGATCGTTACCAAATCTGCGTGCATCAATGGTGAGCTTGCCTGCATGTTCAAGCTTAGAGATAGCATGCTTGATGGCATTTTCAACGATTGGTTGCAGTATCATACTTGGAACCATAGCGTTTTCGCAATCTTCTTCGATATTCCAGACCACTTCCAGACGTTCGCCGAAACGCACTTTTTCGATTTCTAAATATAACCGTAATGCTTTGATTTCCTGACCTAATGCTACTTTTTTAATGGGATCGTTATCCAGCGAGTAACGCAGGAAGTCACTCAGTCTCGATACCATGGCTTCGGCGGTATCATTGTTCTTCATCAGGATCAGCGTCGAAATGGCGTTAAGCGTATTAAACAGGAAATGCGGATTAAGCTGATAGCGCAGCATCTTAAGATGCGCCTGGTGAGCCATGGTGCTGGCTTTTAAGGCGTTTTGCTTTTCGCGCTGCAGCATCTCAAAGTTTTTAATACCAAAATACAAACCGCTCCAACAGCCGATCATGATCATTGAATCAATGGTATTGCTGAAATACATATACCAGGCATCGGGCCTGAAGCCGTGTTTGTAGATTTCCCAGTAGTTAACGTTTTTGACTACTGCCCATAACAGTGCAACGGCATAAGACGCGGCCAGCACGGTGAGCAGTAACTTAACGGCTCCCTGATTGCGCGCCCAGCGATAAACGTAGCGCAGCGGGATAGTTAAAATCCAGCCGGCATAGGAATTAAGGATAATAATAAACAGAAAAATGGGACGAACTTCATGCAAAAACGACCCAATGTAATAAACCACGGCGAATCCCGCCCACCCTGCGGTATGCAATACCCAGAATAAACGTTCATTGTTTTCAAATAGTCGCTGCCACTTCAGCACAAAGGTACCAGATTGTTTTATCATCTACTGCATTATACGTGTATTTGTGAGGGTGAATAATGGCTTAGTCGTAATTGATTTACGATTTATCGCACTATTGTCATACCTGAGGGTAGCAGGCAATGTGGACGGTACAGTCTTTGCGCGCTAATTGCCACATTGCCGGAAGATTAATAACTAATATTTAACCGTTTAAGCCAACTGCCCCATACCCAGGCAGGGCCAATCAACAGAAAACGTAAATCGGTGAAAAACGACGGCCGCTTACCTTCAATAGCATGGCCAATAAACTGCAAAATCCACATGATAACAAATACACCTACACTCACCTGCCAGACCGGCACCGTCGATTGGGCGATTTGTTCAATAATCAGGAAGCAGGCAATGGTTAGCAGTGTCATGGCAGCTCCAATCGGGCCAGACAGCAGAAAGTAGTAATAGAGTACCGGGATAGCGATTATATGCGCAAAGTTAACCCCGTATTGTTCAATAAAGCCAGGCACTGGTATAGACCAGACCAACCCGATAACTGAAAAGTAGATGGCCGGCACGGCCAGGTTATGAATCATCTTATTGGTTGGATTCATGTGGCTTTCTGAATATTCGTTAAACAGCCGTTCAATATCACGCATACAAATTGTCCCCGTTTCCTGTCTGATCCGGAATGAGGCAAGTAATTGTTTTATGGTCGCCCTCTTTCCGCCGCTGGTACAACCAGCGTAGCTTCTATCCTAAAGCTCAACAATAAAACGATCCAACAATTTTTTAACAATTTGTGCATCTGCGGCAAATTGAACGCCATAAAACACCCTGGTTTGTGTGGTACTGCTGTTTTTGATGATCCCTTTAATCACGTTTTCTTTGTCTTGAGCAATTTTAAGTTGAATGGTTTTACCGTTTTCCAGAATGGGGAATTCCGGGCTCGATTCGAGTACGCACCGGCATCCCTGAAAGGACACATCCACAATCATGCAGTCGGTGCTTAAGGTTTGCTTATCATCGCTGGCCGTCACCCGGGCCTGGATACCTGGTGTCCAGCGCTTATGTTTGCGCAGTGCAAGGGTCTGTAGCGATTCAGGCATAGCCACAAAGAGGATGGGTACCGGATGCGTAATAACTTTGATTACGTGAGAGCGAAACGCAATCACCTTGCCTTCATCGCCTTCCAGGACGTAGCGTAAAACCACTTCATTGTCTGGCACCAGCACGTCACGCAGATAACCCCAACGGGACTCACTGGGAACCTGCAACAACAGGCAATTAGGTACATCAGCGCCAATATAGCTGGTTTTTACCCGCTTGGGAGCGGTGGGCGTGGAGATTTGTAAATCCACCACACTGCCAGGCATAAGCGACTGTAAGCTATTGATATCAGCACTACTAAGCAGGATCTTTTTTTGTTTGGGCATCATTTAAAACTGAATCGCAATCACTATAGCTATATAATCATATTTTCAGTATTAAACAACTATTCATGTCCATCCTGGCTAAAACAGGATGCAAGAAGAGGTATATTCCATGGCGCAACCATCGCCCGTCCTTCAGTATTCGTTATCGGTAAACTCAGTCAGCCAGCATTTGTTTGATGTCACCTTATCCATTCCGGCTTTGGACAGTGAACACCTCACACTGAGCCTGCCGGGTTGGATCCCGGGCAGCTATATGGTGCGCGACTTTTCCCGCAATATCGTTAACTTTACCGCCACTAACATTGAAGGACACCCCATTGACGTTAAACTGCTGGATAAACAACAATGGCAGTTAACCACTGGCGGCGAGGCGGTAGAGATAGCGTATCAGGTGTATGCCTTCGATCTGTCAGTACGTAGCGCCTACATCAACGATGAGTACGCCTTTTGTAACGGCACCAGTGTTTTTGTTTGCGTTTCTGGCAGTGAAAACCTGCCCTGCGAACTGGTAATTAAGAGCCCGGTGAGCAAGCCCGACTGGCAAATAGAAACCACCCTGCCTCACCTTGAGGATAACCGTTTTATCAGTGCCGACTATGACGAACTCATCGACCACCCAATATTTATTGGTGAATGCACCAGTGCCGACTTTGAGGTAGATGGCATAACCTTTACTTTGATGTTCAGTGGCACCACAGAGTATGACATGCCTCGCCTGTGCGCCGATTTAGGAAAAGTCTGCCAGCATCATTTATCATTGTTTGGTAAGCCCTACCCGGTTAAACACTATTTGTTTATGACGTTGATTGCCAATGAAGGCTATGGTGGCCTGGAGCATCGCAGCTCTACTGCGCTGTTATTCCCCCGCTTTGAACTACCCCTGGCCGGTGAGCCTGAAGAACTCAGCGACAGCTATGTTAACTTTATTAGTTTGTGTAGCCACGAGTTATTCCACACCTGGCACGTTAAGCGTATTAAACCCGATGTAATGGTGGTGCCCGACCTCAGTCAGGAAACCTACACCGACCAGTTGTGGATTTACGAAGGCTTCACTAGCTTTTATGACGATGTCACCCTGGCCCGCGTAGGTGTTATCCCGCCGGAGCGTTACTTTAAAATAGTCGCGCAAAACCTCACACGGTTGTATAAAAATGCCGGACGTTTTAAGCAAAGCATTGCCGAGTCGAGCTTTTATGCCTGGAACAAGTTTTATAAACAGGACGCCGGTTCAATCAACCACATCGTCAGTTATTACAATAAAGGCGGCATCGTTGCTCTGGGGCTGGATATTTTGCTGCGCGAGCGCAGTAACAACCAATGCAACCTGGACGATCTGATGCGGTTGCTGTGGGCACAATACGGTGATGAAAGCGGCACGCCGGCCAATGTGATAGAACAACTTTGCCGTGACGAACTCAATGTCGACGTAAAAGAATATCTCGATGCTGTGGTGTATGGCACCGAAGACGTGGCGATGGATAGCCTGCTGGAACATATTGGTGTCAGCCAAAGCGTACAGACCCCGCTTTCTTTACAAGATAAGGGCGGCGATGAGGCGGCTGGTAAAGTATCGCCCCGCTATGATTTTGGTGCGGTGACTAAAGATACCGATACCGGTTTACTTATTCAGGCGGTATTGGAAGACTCAGCGGCGTGTCAGGCTGGTTTGCAGATAAACGATAAACTTATCGCTGTAGACGGCTACGTGGTGAATTCAAAATTATTGCAGCGGCTGCTTACCGTACCGAATGACAAGCCTCTGGCACTGAGTGTAATCAGGGATGGCCGCTTGCTCAACCTGACTCTGCCGTTACTCCCCGCTCAGGCGCAAAGCTGTGTGTTGAAAATTACCGATGAAGCAAAAGCAGTAGCGTGGTTAGGGCGGCAGTAACCGCCCATTCGGTCACTACTGGCGAGGCGGTACCAGCAACGCCGGATCGAGGCGTTCGCTAAACCAGTTGATGCGCCAATCTAGGTGGGGCCCGGTTGCCCTGCCCGTGGCACCAATCTCACCAATTTTCTGGCCTTGTTCCACCAGGTCGCCGGGCTTAACCGTCAGCTTGCTCAAATGCAGGAAGGTTGAGTTAACCCCGAGGCCATGGTCGATAATAATGGTGCCGCCAGAATAATATAAATCCGGGTGTGCCAGAGTAACCTTGCCACCGGCCGGTGCAATCACCTGGGTACCGGTTGGCGCGCCAACATCCACACCGTAATGCGGGCGTTTTGGCACACCGTTAAATACACGCTGACTGCCGTAAACGCCTGTAATTGGTCCCTCGGCTGGCCAAATAAAGTCCACCGCAAAATCTGTTCGCTCACTACTGGTTTTACGCGCTTTGGCGACCCGCCAGTTATCATCCTTTATCCGCTCCAGCACACTTTTGGGCGGCGTTACCATGGCTTGCGGTACGCCTTCAATACGTTGTGTGGGATATTCACGGGCAGTCAGGGTGATCTCACGGGTCTGCACTTCTCCCTCGGGCGTTTGCCAGCGAAGCGCCTGAGTGAGTTTGGCATCACGGCCAAAACCCACCACAAATTTACCGTCTGGAAGTACTTTTACCGGCTCATCGTTCAGCCACACCGCACTACCGGGCATAAGTTCGCCGCGCAATAAACTACCCTGGGTTAACTCACCGCGCAGTTCAATGGCCTGTAACGCACTGCTTATGCATAACAAGCCAAGCAGTAAGCTTTTAAGCTTAATCACCTACCATGGCTCCCTTGCCCACCCCTTCGTAAGCCATCACGCAGCAGCTATCATCTGGCAAGCGTTGTTTTTGCTGGGTATAAATGTATTGCGCCAGGCATTCTACGGTTGAGTCGGTATCAATGATTTCGCAAATTGATTCGGGTAACACAATTTCAAAATAGCCCTGGGCCGCCTCGTAGGCAAAACAGACATGATCATCATAGTTTGCTAAACGATGCTGACACTGCAGCGCATCAGCGCTGATCTGATCTTCCCGGGAAGCAATATAAATGTCTTCCCAACGCTTGGCCCAATAGGCTTCGCTTTCAAGATCCTCATTGCCGTTGGTGATTATATCAACCCGCGAGCGATGGCCATGTGCGATCCGCTGACAGTTACCATCGTGCTTTTTTAGCCCATGGGTATAGTGATAAAACGGTGTGTTAATGACTTCCGTGCGTAGCTTAATGGTAAGGTTGTCCACGTTATCAGGAAGATGAGTGGCTATTACTTCGCGCAGATATTCACTTACCGAGTCCATGGTGATCGTCGGTGCATATATAAACGCGTAGGCTTCCGCCGGGCAATACATCTGAATAGCCTGGTCATTAGTCAGATCAAAGCGTACTTCTACTTGTTCTGAGTCTTCATCACGGCGGATATGCGCCTGTTCGCTTTCTGCCGGTACCAGCAGTTTATGGTCGATATAACCGTCGATCAGGCGTTTCAGGTTCTTTTTCACCACGCCAAAATCCTGGATCATACTTTCTTCATTCAAGGTGCCATCCAGCAGCACATCCACAATCCAGCTCTCACCAACCATGCCACGCTCGGGGCACAGGTAAGAGAAGTCCATGACGGTGAGGTCGTTTACAAATAATTGCATTGTATCTCGTTTAATCTTTAACAGGTTGGCGGCCCGCCGACTGCGAGCCGCCCAATAATCCACTTAGTATACCAGCGATAGTACAGTGACTGTACCACTAGCTAGCTTAGCTGTTGCGTTTTAACTGGTCTTTTAAGTTAGGTGGGATCCCTTTAATCGTCAGCGTATCGGAATCCGGGTGATAGATAATACGGTCACCCAGTAATTTACGGTCAAAACTCAGCGACACGCCGCCGCCCTGACCACTGAACTTCGCCAGTTGTCGTATCGCTGCCGGGTCTGGCTGGACTTCTGGCTCAATAGGCGTTTCCAGCCCCTGGGTAAACTGGGCAAAGTCCCGCTGGTTGTCTTCATCACGGGGTAACTTTTCGGCCAGTTCGCTTATTCTTATGCTGTCTCCGCTGTCTATCTGCTGCTTAAAGTAGTTGGAGACTTCGGTGCGATGCGCGGTTTTCTCTTCGGCATCCAGTCCTTCACTGGCCAGATAATTCTCTACTGAGCTTATGAGCTGTTTATTTTGCTGCTTCACATCAACCTTTTCCTCGCAGCCAACAAACTGCATAAAAAAGTCAGAAACCTTGCGCCCCATGCGCCCTTTTATAAAGCTCACATAACGCTGTTGTTCCGGCTGAATGCGGTATTGGGTTAAATCAATCCGCACCGCCAGTTGCATTTTAGCCAGATCCAGATGCTCACGACTGTTAAGCTCCAGCTGTTGGTTGATCTCCACATGGGCCTTGGTGTTCAGTAAAGTAACCAGTAAGTACTGGGTGGCCAGATATTCATAATGCACAAACAGCACAAACCCGGTTTCTACCTGACCAGTATCAACCAGCGATTTCAGCAGCAGATCACCGGCGGTTTTGGTGAAAGGCACAAATGCCGTGTCGCTGTCTGCAGGCGACGCGTCATGATGGGCCGTGTAGCCGTTTAACGATTCAGCAAAGCTGGCATCTTCTTGTTCTGTTTGAATAAAATGTCCTACCCCTTTGCCCGGCTTACTCACAAAGGTGTGATGTAATTGCTGGCCCAGTTGTTCCAGCGCCGGCGTTACCGGCAGGCAGCCTTCGCGGGGGATCAGTTGCATTTTACCTTCGTTATTAACGATAAGTTGATGCACGACAAAATGATGAATCAATATACTCATGAATTACCAGTGTCCAATTCGTTGATGAATGATGCAGTTTTTTGAATGAATGATTGTTATCAGATGCACAACGATTATAATCGCTTTATTGCCAAAAACTTTGCTTTTTCAAGCGATTTAACGATAAGAGGCGTAAAATGCCCCAACAAAGCCGATACAGTGATGCTGAATTCGAACGTCTGATGAACGACGTTATTATGGTACTAGAAAAACACGGTGCAAGTCGTGATCTTTCTTTAATGGTACTGGGAAATGTCATTTCTCATATTTTTGAGCATCAGGTACCCCCTGCCAATCGCGAAGCGATGGTTGAACAGTTTGCCAGCGTGCTGGTAAAAAGCGTGAAAGGAACGGCCTGACCCCCATGATTTTAGCAGAATCCCCAAGGCGTCAACGGGTAACAAAACTGGTTAACTGGGGTCACTGGTTTGCACTGGCGAATATCGTCATTGCCATTATTATTGCCTCTGTGTTTGTTATCTCTTCACCGGCGCCGGGTACGGTACTGGGTACCTTTTACCTGTTTGCAAACTGGTTCGGGCACATCAGCTTTTTAACCTTTTTTGGGTTTGTGATATTTATTCTGCCGCTGTGCTACCTGGATGTTTCCCAGCGCGTAATAAAAACCATTGCCTCCGCTGTGTCAGCGCTCGGGCTGGCGTTAATGGCCTTTGATGCGCTGCTGTATAACCGCACCGGTTTTCATTTAAGTCATAACTCCGCCTACCTGATAAAGAACGAAGCCGAAGCCCAGCTGTTTCAGTTTGGCTGGCAACAGTTTTTGTACCTGTTGCTGTTGTTTGTGGTGTGGTTTGGTTTTCAGCTGATCCTGGCTAATGCCGTCTGGAAGCGCATCGACCGCTTAATGCACTATCGTATCGGCCGCCGGGTGGTGAGCTTTTTTGTCGTGTGTTTTGTGTCTGGCCATGCTATTCACGTCTGGGCCGATGCCCAGCTCTATCAGCCAATCATTAAACAGGACAACATGTTTCCGCTGTCCTATCCGGCGACGGCAAAAACCACTATGTCACGCTACGGTTTGCTCGATATCGAACGCTACGAACAGCGCAAGCAATTGCAGTTTGACCCGGATATTCATCAGGTTAATTACCCGTCGGATCCGGTATATTGCGCACTGGAACCAGAAAGACAAGCGCTGTTATTGGTACAGATTGACGACGCGGATATCAGCCAGGCGATGAAAGAAGCAGACCTGCGCCATATCGACAATTACTTCACCACCTCTACCAGCATGGGCGGCTTAATCACCAGTACGCTTTACGGGGTTCCGGAGCTGTATCAGCAAAGCCTCAAGACCACGCAACCGGTATTGTTTGGTTTAAGTGATGCCTATGGCCTGAGCACCGAGCTATACGCCAGCTCAGACGCTAAGCTTAAAGCGCAGTTTACCGAGCTTGATTTTAGTGAGCGGTTAACCGGCTCAGCCAATATTGTGGTGGCATTTGCCGACGGTGGTGCGCTCACCCGTTTACTGCAGCGCAGCGATTTAACCAACACACTGGTGATGGTAGCTACGGGTTATCAGCAATCCAAAGGCACGCTGTACACCAATTTAGCGGTTAACAGCGAACTGGCCAGCACCGAAGATCTGGTGCCAACCCTGCTCAATGCAATGGGTTGTAGCGCGCCTTCACAGTTTTACTCCACCGGTCAGAATCTGTTATCACCAAAGCGCGACTGGTTAGTTAGTACCTCTGGTGAAAAGATTGTGGTGTTCTTCAACGATCAGCGTATCGACGTATTAAGTAACGGTAGTTACGATATCACGCATATCAGCAATGAGATGCGCAGCGACGATGCGCTCAATGTTGATTTACTCAGCCGGGCAATCAAACACCTCACCCGGTTCTCACAGTAAAGCAAAAAAATAGCAGCCAAATGGCTGCTATTTTTATATCCGCCTGAAGAAAGTCTTAGTCCTTTGCAAACAGATTAAAGATACTTGAAAAGTCTTTATCGGCGTTGTTGCTCTGCCCCTGATGCAGTCGATACAGCGCCTGCGCCGCAGAGGCCATAGGTGTAGCTGCGCCAACCTGTGCAGCGGTATCCATGGCTAGGGTCAGATCTTTATTCATCAGTTTAACCATAAAGCCGCCCTGATAACCATTGCTTGATGGCACGTTATCCATAACGCCGGGGCAAGGGTTGTATTTTTGCAGGGCCCAGTTGCATCCCGAGCTTTGCAGCATAATGTCTGACATCACTTTGGGGTCGAGGCCATTAGCAATGGCCAGTTGCAGTGCTTCGGACGTGCCTGCCATCAGGACCGATAGCAACATATTGTTGCAGACTTTGGCAATTTGCCCGGCCCCCAAATCACCGGCTCTGAACAGGTTTGCCCCCATCATCGACAGCACCGGCCTGGCCCGTTCAACATCTGCTTCCCTACCGCCCATAATAAACGTAAGCGTGCCGGCAGCTGCACCGCCAACGCCACCGGACACCGGCGCATCAATAAAGGCAATACCTGCCTGCTTAGCCTGTTCTCCCACTGCGATTGCGCTTTGCGCATCAATGGTACTGCAGTCGATCAGTAACGCGCTTTTATCAACATGAGCCAGCAAACCGTCTTCGCCCAGATAAAGGGATTTAACATGGGCTGCGGCGGGTAACATGGTTACCACTACATCAGCGCCAGCTACCGCTTCCTGCGGTGAGCCTGCTTTGTGTGCTCCGGCTGCTACCAATGCATCAACTGCTTCCGGCATCAGATCGAACACCGTAACATGCTGATTATGTTTTAACAGGTTGCGGGCCATTGGCCCACCCATATTACCCAATCCGATAAAGGCAATTTGTGTCATGATTATTCTCCGGATAGTGTTAGCGGGGATTGCTCCCAGGGGCTGGTAAAGTGCAGCTCAACTATGTCTTCAGTGACGCTGTCTACATCGGCAAAGCGCCATTTGGGCTGTTTGTCTTTGTCGATAAGTAACGCTCTGACGCCTTCGGCAAATTCGCCCGACTCGGCGCAGCGGCATGACATAATAAGTTCCATCTCAAAACATTCAGCCAGCGAAAGCGATTTACCCCGCCGGGTTTGCTCCCAGACCAGGTGCATGGTGATCGGCGAGCCTTTACTCAGCGAATGCTGCGCTTTACTCAGCCACTCATCCTCAGCAGACGGCATGGCCAGTATCGCTTTTACTGCCTCACTAGCGCTTGTGCAGCCCTGCAGGGCCTCATCAATACTGTGCTGATGAACGGCTAGTTGTGCCTCAGGCCGCTCATCGGCGCTTAGTTGGTAACGCTCACATAGCTTATCTAACTGAGCAGTCACCTGCCCGTCCTGCCACTGAGTGTCACCAAGCGCTTGAAGCAGTGAAGGCAAAAACTCATTAGCCATGATGTAGTCGCCTAAACCAATAAACAGTCCGTCAGCAGCGTTTAACGACGCCCCTGTCAGCCCGGCGAATAACCCGCTCTGACCTGGCGCGCGGGACAGAAAATAGCTTGCCCCGACATCGGGATACAAACCAATGGTTATTTCAGGCATGGCCAGCCTGGATGAAGCTGTCAATAACCGGTGGCTGGCACCTGCTAACAGGCCGATACCACCGCCCATCACAATCCCTTCACCCCAGGCAATAATCGGTTTATCGTAGGTATGAATGGTGTAATCAAGACGGTATTCAGTGGCAAAGAACTCGGCTATAAACTCCGGGATCTGATTAGCCGCCGACTGCATAGCCTGATACATGGAGACAATGTCGCCGCCGGCGCAAAATGCCTTGGGGCCACTGCCGCTTATCACCACCATTAACACTGAGTCATCCGTTCGCCAGGCATCCAGTTGCTGCTGCATCGCAATGGCCATATCCAGATCCAGCGCGTTAAGCGCTTTTGGCTTATTTAACTGCAGATGACCAATCTGGCGTCCACAGCGGGTCGGAATAAGACTGCTCTGTAGTTTATCTGTCACCGTTTTCTCCTAAACAAGTTCGCTACCTTCCTGCAGCACGCTTCGACTGATAATTAAGCGCATAATTTCGTTGGTACCTTCGAGAATCTGATGGACCCGAACGTCACGCACATGGCGCTCCAGCGGATATTCTTTAATGTATCCGTAGCCACCATGGATCTGCAGTGCCTCGTTACACACCGTAAAGCCTACATCGGTTGCAAAACGCTTTGCCATGGCACAATATGCTGTGGCCTGGGGATCCTGCTCATCAAGCTTGAATGCAGCCAGCCGCACTAGCTGCCGGGCCGCAACCAGTTCAGTTGCCATATCGGCCAGTTTAAATTGCAGCGCCTGAAATGCTGCCAGAGGCTTACCAAACTGTTGTCGTTCATGCATGTAGTCACGGGCGGTATTTAACGCCTGTTGCGCCGTACCAATAGAACAGGTCGCAATGTTAATGCGGCCGCCATCGAGCCCTTTCATCGCAAAAGTAAAACCCTGACCTTCCTCACCGAGTAAATGACTGGCCGGAATGCTGACACTATCAAAGGTGATCATCCGCGTGGGCTGAGCATTCCAGCCCATTTTTTCTTCCGGCTTACCGTAGCTGATACCCGCAGCGTCTGCAGGTACTGCGAACGCAGATATCCCTTTCGCACCATTATTGGCTGTACGGGCCATCACTATGAGTAAGTCGGTGCTGCCCGCACCGGAAATAAAGACTTTGCTGCCAGAGAGTACGTATTGATCGCCCTGCCGCTCCGCTTTGGTGGTTAAGCTGGCTGCATCTGAACCGGCACCGGGCTCGGTTAAACAATAGGAAGCCAGCTTATTGCCGCTAACCAGATCCGGTAACCAGGTTTCTTTCACCGACGCCTGGCCATAAGACGCCAGCATCCAGGTGGCCATATTATGAATCGTTAGCATGGCCGTGGTGGCAGTACAGCCCATAGCCAGTTGTTCAAAGATTATCGATGCGTCGAGGCGGCTGAGTCCCAGCCCGCCGTCTTCTTCCGGGGTATAAAGCCCACAGAACCCCAGTTCACCGGCCTGACGTAAGGTGTCTACCGGGAAGGTGTGGTCTTTATCCCACTGCGCGGCGTATGGTGCAAGTGCCTGTCTGGCAAACTGGGCTGCCACATCAGCAAAAGCCTGTTGGTCTTCGTTTAGATTAAAATCCACTGACTGTCTCCCTAGCGTAAATTAATCGTCAGGTTCGGGCCGGCGGGAATGCTGTCTTCTGGCCAGCGCGAAGTGATGGTTTTGGTTTCAGTATAAAAACGTACGGCCTGCTTGCCATAGGCATGCAGATCGCCGAAGAAGGAGTTTTTCCAGCCGGTAAACGAGAAGAATGGCAGTGGCACAGGAATGGGTACATTAATACCTACCTGACCTACGCTGACTTCAGACTGATATTTACGCGCGGCTGCACCACTGGCGGTGAAAATAGAAGTACCGTTACCGTAAGGGTTGTCGTTAACAATAGCCAGCGCTTCATCCAGTGAATCTACACACAGGCAGCACAGCACCGGGCCGAAAATCTCTTCCTGGTAAATGCGCATAGTGGTCGACACATCACTAAATACCGTGGGGCCAATCCAGTGACCTTGTTCGTAGCCCTCTACCGTGCATTCTGAGCCATCTACCAGACAGGTAGCGCCTTCTTTTTTGCCAGACTGAATAAGACCCAACACGCGCTCTTTGGCAGCATTACTGATAAGCGGCCCGAAGCCGGCGTCTTTATCATCCCATACGCCGGGTTTAACTTCGGCTATGGCACTGGCCAGCTCGTCAATCCACTGCTGTGCATCGCCAACAAATACCGCTACCGAAATAGCCATACAGCGCTGTCCGGCAGCGCCTACGGAAGCGCCAACCAGATTATTGATCACATGCTGTTTGTTGGCATCTGGCATGACGACGGTATGGTTCTTGGCACCGGCAAAACACTGGGCGCGTTTCATATTAGCGGTCGCCGTCTGATAAACGTGTTTACCCACCGGCACTGAACCAACAAAAGAAACCGCTGCGATATCCGGATGATTAAG
The DNA here is from genome assembly GCF_002993365.1 of Marisediminitalea alba. Taxonomy (GTDB): domain Bacteria; phylum Pseudomonadota; class Gammaproteobacteria; order Enterobacterales; family Alteromonadaceae; genus Alteromonas; species Alteromonas alba. The sequence goes on along the minus strand of NZ_PVNP01000151.1, from coordinate 11,808 downwards.
CAATTGGTCTACCCGCTCGCGACCACCGTGAACCACATTCAGCACACCAGCTGGCGCACCGGCTTCCATGAATAATTCGGCCAGTAATACCGGTGTTTGCGGATCCTGTTCGGAAGGTTTGAGCACAAAAGTGTTACCACACACCACAGCAAGCGGGAACATCCATAGTGGGATCATGGCCGGAAAATTAAACGGCGTAATGCCCAGGCAGACACCGAGAGGCTGTATAACACTGTACGTATCAATGCCCCGGGCAACATTTTCTACCGTTTCGCCCATCATCATGCCAGGCGCGTTCATGGCCTGTTCAACCACCTCAATGCCACGCCAGACATCGCCCATGGCGTCATCAAACACTTTGCCGGTTTCACTGGCAAGGACTTTAGCAATGCGTTCCTGCTCACGCTTTAGGATAGCCTGATAACGCATCATCACCCGCGCGCGCTCTGTTACCGGCACATTTTTCCAGCTGTGAAAGGCGTTTTTAGCGGCAGCTACTGCTTGTTCGGTTTCTTCTGCTAATGCATCCGGTACGCGGGCGATCACGTCGCCGCTGGCAGGATTGGTGACATCAATCATGTGTTCACTGGCGGAAGATCGGAACTCGCCATCGATTAATAGTTTAACGTTTTGCATTACCGTTTATTCTCTGTCGTTAGTTTTATCCTAACGCTATAGCATGACTCCGTTTACGTAAACGTAAGGCGGCGTGAAAGCTGCGCTAACAATGTAAATAAATTGTGACATTGTTAGTCATAACCATACCTATTATTGAATTTACGCTTTTATTTTAGGTCCCTGCTGATATGCTTAACTCAGGTAACACTGACGAACGCGGTAGATGAATGGTGCAAAAAATCAGAGTCGCAATTATTGAAGATAATGCGACGGCCCGGGCCACCATTCGTAGCCATCTGATTACCATGGGTAATTTGGAAGTGGCGAGTTTTAGCACCGGCAGTGAGTTAAAAAACGTGCTGCGCAAGCAGCATTTCGAACTGTTAATTTTTGATTTTCATCTTGGCCAGCGCCGTAACGGTGTTGAATGGGTGCAGGCCCTGCGACAGGCTGATTTTATCCGCCCTAGTACCGGCATCATTTTTCTCACCGCCGACAGAATGCCTCAGACCATTGGCCAGATTATCGACATTCACCCCGACCTGCTGTTACTCAAGCCCTACACTATCAATTCACTGCAACGCGGACTGAATCATTACCTTGAGTACCGCAAGCAAGCCAGTAAAGCGCTGATGTACCTTGATGATGGTTACTGCGATCGGGCTATTGATCAGATTCAGCAACAGCTTCAGTCGCCGCTGTCAGCCAGACTGCGCTCCGACCTGGAAAAACTTCAGGCCAGACTGCTATTACAGGTTCATCAATATGCCGAGGCGCTCGATATTTATCAGCGGGTGCTACAGCAATCCGATAAGGTACTTTGGGCCCAGTGGGGCAAATTAAAATGTCAGTTTTTAATGGGTAACTGGCCGGACTGCCAGGAATCACTGGATGCCATGCTCGATACCCTGCTGACCCGCGATAAAGCATTTGAATGGCTGGCGTGTTTGTCTTTTGAGCAAGCGGCTTATGAGAAAACCGAATACTATCTGGATCACATTCAGGACAGTGAACTCAGCCTGCCGGCGACCCGCCTGAAAACGATGACATACCAGAAGCAAAACCGGGTCCTAGAAAGTATCGATTTACTGCAAAAAAAACGTGAGTATAACCGCTCCACCAAAGAACGCTTCGACGAGTTCACCTTCGAACTGGCTGAATTTTACCTGAGCATTGCCCAAAACAGTCCGATGAATAACCGTGGTGAGAGTCTCACACAGGCCAGAAAACTGGCTGGTGTAGCGGCACGCAGCCAGGGCGACTCGCTGGTCAGACAGCGCCACGATTATTTACTGGCCTACAGCTATGTGCTGGAAGATCAGGGGGAAAAGGCCAGGAGTCTCACTCAACGTGAACACATGCAGATATTTAATCGAAGTTCTGCAAACACGTTAATTACAGCCGCCAGAGTGTTTAGCGCCCTGGGCAATGAAACCCAGGCGTTGTATTTACTTGATATGGCAAAAGTAAAAAGTGAGTTGGGAGAAATGCCGGCAGAACAGCAAACGCTGCAAAGCAGGTTAATTAATGCAGAAAAAGAATCTGGCCTGGCCCACAGCCGTGCCGATGTCTTTAACGAACAGGGGCAGCAATTGTTCGTAAAAGAAGCGTATCAGGAAGCGCTTGCCGCGTTCTATCATGCCCTTCAGCTACGCCCGTCATTGCCGGCGATTGCTCTCAACATGTTGCAAACACTGCTGGTAGAACAACAAAGTAGCTACCGCAGTGTACTGCTGAATGATTTGGTTCAGCAAATTCATCACAGTGAACTGTCTGAAACTAACCAGCAGCGTTTTGCCAGATTACAGAAGAAATACCCGCAAATTAATGAGGTATTGATGGCAGCAACTCACGCCAGCGCCGCCAACCCGGTAACCCCGCCTTAACCCTGATGCAAACGGGTTAATAAGCTCGACGTATCCCAGCGCCCACCGCCGCTTTTTTGCACGTCAGCATAATACTGATCAACCAGCGCCGTCAGGGCCAGAGTCGACCCGTTTTTACGAGCTTCATCCAAAGCGATCGCCAGATCCTTACGCATCCAGTCAACCGCAAAGCCAAACTCATACTCTCCTTTGATCATGGTTGCAGCACGGTTTTCCATTTGCCACGACTGCGCAGCGCCTTTACTGATAACATCGATTACGGTGCCACAATCAAGCCCGGCCTGCTCACCAAAGTGCAGGGCTTCGGCAAGGCCCTGAACAATCCCGGCAATGCAAATCTGATTCATCATTTTAGCCAGCTGGCCGCTGCCGTGACCACCTATCAGCTGACTGTGACGGGCGTAAGCATCCATAACCGGCTGCGCGCGGGCAAAGTCGGCCTCTTCGCCACCAACCATAATCGTTAGCTGGCCATTTTCTGCACCAGCCTGCCCGCCTGAAACCGGCGCATCCAGAAAGCCAGCCTGCTGTGCTGCACAGGCCTCAGCCAGCTCACGGGCGAGTTCGGCTGACGCTGTGGTATGGTCAACCACCAAAGTACCCGCACTGGTGCCAGCCAGAATGCCAGACTCGCCATAAACCACCTGACGAACATCATCGTCGTTGCCTACACATAAAAACACCAGTTCGGCGCCCTCTGCCGCTGCGCAAGGTGTGGTGGCTATGCGCCCACCATACTGACTCTGCCAGCTTTCAGCCTTACTGGTAGTGCGGTTATATACACACACGTCAAACCCGTTGGATTGCAGATGCCCGGCCATGGGAAATCCCATTACGCCCAAACCAATAAAACTCACTTTCATTATTTTTCCTTAGTCCCCGAATCAAGGTGAAGAATGTCGCGCTGCCAAGTGTAACACGCTGACAATTTATTGAAGCAAGCTTAACTTGACTGTAGGGCGCATCCTAATAGTATTAGCGGTACAGGGAAAGACAACGGGATTGCTAATGACTCCTCCACCACGCGTTGCCATGTTCAGTGCGCAGCAGTACGACATTCAATCATTTAAACAGCATCCGCTGTATGAGCAGATTGATTTGACCAGCTTTGAAACCTCCCTGGGGCCGAAGACCGTCTCGCTGTGCCAGAATTTCGATGTGCTCTGTGCTTTTGTTAACGATTGCCTCGACAATTCGATTTTACACCAGTTAAGCGATCAGGGCGTTAAACATATCGCACTGCGCTGCGCCGGATTCAATAACGTTGATACCGCTGCCGCCAAAGAGTTGGGACTGGCCGTTTCACGGGTACCCGCGTATTCGCCGGAGGCTGTTGCCGAACATGCTCTGGCGCTTATCATGACGCTGAACCGCAAAACCCATAAAGCTTATAACCGGGTCAGGGAAGGCAATTTTAACCTTAACGGTCTGCTGGGCTTTACCCTGCATAACAAAAAAGTGGGAATTGTAGGAACCGGCCATATCGGCGCCGCACTGGCACGTTTACTGACTGGCTTTGGTTGTGAGATTTATTGTTACGATCCCTACCCTGATGACGCTCTGATTAAACAAGGAGTGGTATATACCAGTCTCGAGACCTTGTTTAAGGAATGCCATATTATCAGCCTTCATTGTCCGCTCAATGAACAGAGTCATCATCTTATTAATGCCGAGTCACTGGCCAGCATGCGCGATGGGGTGATGCTGATTAACACCTCACGCGGTGGCCTGATCGACACTCACGCGGTTATTGAAGCGTTGAAAAAACACAAGATTGGCTACCTGGGCCTGGACGTATATGAAATGGAATCAGAACTGTTTTTCCGCGATCATTCCAGCGAAATTATTCAGGACGATGTATTTGAGCGACTGCAGACCTTTCACAATGTGTTGATTACCGGCCATCAGGGCTTTTTTACTGCTGAAGCTCTTGATCAGATTGCCGAAGTGACACTGCAGAATATTCTGGCACTTAACAATGGTACGGCCGACGACAGCCGCTTTGTGGTTCTGCCGGATTAATCCGGCCGTTTTTCCAGCCACAGGTGAAAATACTTGCCCAGCCATAAATACGGCTCCTGGTGACCATACTGACGTTCGGTGGCCAGTAGTTCCTCGTATTTGGAATCTGCCATGTCACGGTCACGAAGGTAATCATGAAAGCAGCGAATTCCGCGCATTGAGTGCACTGTAAAACCAAGGTTTTGTACTTCAGCGATAACTTCTCTGGGCACCAGCGGCTGCTGAGGGTTTAAGCGCACTTGATTTTTCACTTTCATACCGCGGGCAATGTACTCAAAATTACCGTACACAGCATTACTGAACAGCGCCGCATCGCGGTTAAAGAAAGTCAGGCTGAGCCGCGCGCCCGGCCGCATACGATCAGCCAGTACGCTAAGTGCTTCAAAGGGCCTGGCCAGCCATTCCAGCACGGCATGGCACACCACTACATCAAACTCGCCGAGGTCATCGATGTCGAATAAGTCGGCCTGCCTGACGGCGATACCGGCATCCAGTTGCTGACGGGCGATAGTTAAAATATCTTCTGAAATATCAGTCAGCGTTAGCTGATGACCAAGCCCGGCAAGAAAAGCAGACATCACGCCTGTGCCACCGCCCAGTTCAATAATGCTTTGCGCCGGCTCTTCGGCCAGCACTTCACTTAACACATCGCAGAGCAACTGATGGCGTAAACGGCCTTTGGTAGTACCGTAAATATTACGGTTAAACTTTTCCGCCAGGCCATTAAAGGATTGATCTTTCAACAGGGTCTTCTCAGGCCGGGTTATCAATGTCGATGAAGGTTACCTTCAGGCCAAACTCACCTGCCAGGTGCTCACCCACTGCTTTAACGCCATAGCGCTCGGTAGCATGATGGCCGGCAGCAATAAAGGCAATGCCCATTTCGCGGGCAATATGGATGGTCTGCTCCGACACTTCACCAGTAATAAATACATCGCAACCGGCCATTGCCGCCTGTTCGATAAAACCTTGTCCGCCGCCGGTACACCAGGCAACCTTGTTAACCGGCTTATCCGCTTTGCCTTCGCAGACTACCAGGGGTCTATCCAGCTTTTGCTCGATTAATGCAGATAGTTCACCGAGAGTGGTTGAAGTTTCGCCCTGGTAAACAATACCCGCTGGGCTTACGGCTTCCAAAGGCACAACGTTGCTAAGTTCAAACAAGGCACCAAGCTGTGCGTTATTACCCCACTGATGATGCATATCAATGGGTAAATGATAGGCCAGCAGGTTAATGTCATGGGCCAGTAAACTGGCAATGCGGCGTTTTTTCATGCCAACCAGTGGCTCACTCTCGCCCTTCCAGAAATAACCATGATGGACCAGCAAGGCATCGGCACCGGCCTCAATGGCGGCATCGATAAGTTGCTGAGAGGCGGTAACGCCAGTCACTAAATGCCGGATATCCGCGCAACCTTCAATTTGTAAGCCGTTCGGACAGTAATCCTTGATGGTCGCGACCTGCAATTCCTTATTCAGATAATCAACAAGTTGAGTCGTCAGCACGATTTATCCCTCGTTTTGATAGCCGTCGCCGCTGATCCCCTGGGCAACGAATGGAAACAGATGTTCAATCACATCGGCAATATCGATGTCTTGCTGGTAGTCCGCCTTGGCAATGTCTTTCAGCGCCTGACTCGATGCCATGGAAAACACAAAGCTGCCAATAGCGAAGTGCAAGCGCCAGAATAATTCATCGGCCGGGATTGCTGGTAATGCGGTGCGTAACATGGCCAGTATGGTTTGGACCGTCTCACCGTAGCTGCCCATGATAAAGCGGCGTAGGTGGCCCTGCGACTCGGTATAGCCCTTACCCAGCAATTGCACAAACATTTCGGTGCCATCGGGCTGCACCGCATTGAGGTTAAGCAGCGGCCCCTTAAGGTTTTGCAACACCTGATCCACGCCTTTTCGACCCACGCTGGGAACCAACTTCGCCAGCGCCTCATCAATTTGCGGCATCATTACATCAAAGTAACGCTTGAGCACCGCCTGGATGAGGTTTTTCTTACTGCCAAAGTGGTAATTTACTGAGGCCAGATTCACGTCGGCCCGGGCGGTAATTTCACGCATCGAAGTTTGTCCGTAGCCCTGTAATGCAAACAGGTACTCGGCGGCTTCAATAATTCGCGCTTTGGTTTGCTTACTCATTTACGACTTTTTAAACCATTGTGGAAGTTGACTGACCATACGCATTGCGGCCCTTTCTGCGCCCTGAGCAAAAGACATCCCCAGCTTTTCGGCAACGTTTTTCTTTTGCATAAATTTCACCGCAAAAATATCGCGCTTCGGGTAAACACTCATGATGTAATCATCAGAGGTACTGATGCCGTCAATCAGGCCCAACTCCAGCGCCTGGCTGCCATACCAGTATTCACCGGTTGCCACTTTAGCAATATCCAGTTCTTTGCGGTTGGTACTGACCCAGTCTTTAAACATCACATGCACGGCTTCAAGCTCTTCACGGAATTTTTCCCGGCCTTCATCGGTATTTTCACCAAATACCGTGAGCGTACGCTTGTATTCACCGGCGGTGTGCTGCTCGTAATCGATGTCATTCTTCTTCAGTAACTTGTGGAAGTTAGGCAACTGAGCTAATACCCCAATAGAACCAATAATGGCAAACTGACTGGCCACCAGATGATCGGCCACACAGGCCATCATGTAACCGCCACTGGCGGCCACTTTATCAACCGCAACGGTAAGCTTTAACCCTTTATCACGAATACGCTGCAGCTGCGCAGCGGCCAGCCCGTAACCATGCACCACGCCGCCGCCACTTTCGACTTTAACCAGCACTTCGTCTTTCTCGGTTGCAATACACAACACGGCCGTCACTTCTTCGCGCAGTTTTTCTACCTCGTGAGCGTCCATTGAGCCCTTAAAGTCGATAACAAAGAGTTTACCGCTGTCTTCTGCCGGCTCTTTATTTTCTTTCTGCTTTTTCTTTTGTTCTTTAGCCAGTTTCTTCAGGCTGGCTTTGTCCAGCGTCACCTGTTGAGCATAGTGCGTGATGTCTTTTAACTGCTCACTCACTGAATGAATTTCCAGTTGCCCTTTACCTTGTTTTTGTTTTGCCGCAGCACCTGCTGCCAGGGCCAGAACAATCACAATTGCGGCAACCAGCGTGACTGCCTTTGCTAAAAATAGTCCGTATTCGTATAAGAATTCCACAAATGCCTCTTGTGTTATTGTTTGTCTGATTTTTCAAGCTGAATCATACCAGTGATCGTCTTCGCTGACGACACACAAAGCCTATTCAGCGTGCTATGACTCCCCCGCCAGACAAAAATAAAGCCAGCTAAGCTGGCTTTATTGGACTCACATTAGTGCAGTAGTGTTAGTTGGCCACTACATCGGTATTAGTGATGGGTAGTGCCTGTGCTTCAGACTTGATAAAACCACCCACCTGCAGTTGCATCTCGCGGGTAACTGCAGGGTCGGCAGCCGGGCTTAAGCTGGATGCGTGCGCACCGCTGTTAAAGCGTACCTGACCACTTACCGTACCGGTCTCCGATGAGATGGTAGACGTCACCTGCTCAAGACCAATCATGGCAGCCATTGGGTGCTGGCCCGCTAATGGCAGCGAAGTTACAACAGGGTTAACCTGATCCGGCAGATTCTCACCACCATCACCCACTACCGACATAAAGTGCACTGGTGTAGTAGCGCCAAGCATTCCGGCATAAGCAGTCGGGTCCCCGGCGTCGAGGATGGTTTGGGCGGCAAAGTTAAACTGCGCAAACAACGCTTCAACTTCAGCTCTGGCATCAGCATCAAGCAGTGCGACGAAATCGGTATAGGCCTCTCGTAGCTGTTCTTCTGTGGCGTTTTCACCATAAACCTGGCCAACGTAAGCAACAAAGTCTTCTGACGACTCACTCAGTAACAGGGCTTTGATTAACGGCCCGAAGTCCGGTGACTCCATCAGGAAGGTAGCAATACCACTGGCCGGTGACTCCAGTGAGGCAGCGTTAATAGCAAACATACCGTCAAGGGTATCATTACCCAGAGAGCTGTTTGCCATAGCAGCAAAGTTAGCACCGGTAATGGCTCCCAGTGAAACGCCCATTACAGACACTTTTGACACGTCCAAATCAATGGCCTGTGTTGCGGTCATATCAGCCACCGCATTTAAACCCAGGCGCAAGCCCAGCAGATCAGCCATGCCCTGACGAACATTATCACGCGCAGTGGGCAGTGAAGCCAGATTCATAAAGTGAGTCGGTGATACAAAGGTTGCACTGATATCGTCGGCCCCATCACCGTTTACATCAAAGCCGCGGCTGCCATGCAATGGCAAATCAATGGCAACAGTTGCAATACCGTGAAGAGACAAAGTACCGCTAATAGCCATCATTTGCTCTTTGGTACCGGTAATACCATGCACCAGCATGACTACCGGCCAACCGGCATCAGGTTTGCTGATCGGGGATCCCAGTGCAGTAGCAATGGCCGGATCAGGAATGGTAACTTGTACTTCCAACGGATTTTCCGCAATGGTGGTTTGCGGGATGGGGCTGTAACGGGTAACGTTCCGCGCATCATCAATCATTTCGCCGTTCACACGCAGATCAGACAAGCCAACCTGGGTACACATTTCGTAGTTCGGACCAGGTTCCGCCATAGCCAGTACTTCAGCTGGCGCACCAGCCAGCACAATGCCGCTGTCACAGGCAGCATGCCAGAAGTCGTTAACCGGCGCGAGTGGATTGGTCATCGACGGAACCGGCAGATAATACGGCAGCGAAACAGAACCGGTGTAACGTTTAGCCGCACAGAATGGCCCGGCTTCGGCAGCAAAAGACTGCGAAATACCCGCGGCTACAGTTTCCATGCCACCCCAGTATGCACTTAGCTGACCAGATAAAGTGCCAAAAATACCATCACAGGTTTGTAGCAAGCTGAAATCAGTGGCATCGATAGCCGCCTGAACCTGAGCAGATTGCCCCTCTTTGGCCAATGCCAGCGCACCATCAAGCGTTGCACTGCTAATCAGACCAAGTGCTTCCATGGCATTATCCGCACCGGCGGCATCCTGCACCTGAACAACGGGAAGTGCCGTTGCCGGATTACCCTGACCGGTGGTAAGAATTTGCACCAGATCGGCAACCAGCAGTTGCTTAACCGTGCCCATCACATCAACTGTTGACTGGGTTGTGAAAGCAGACACATAAGTAATGTCTTCACGCTCATAACCCGCACCAAGTAATGGGGTGATATAGGAGTTTACCAGCGTTTGTAAGGTCAGCTGATCTTCGGTAGCCAGTGGTGCAGTGTTAATATCCTGACGCACCAGATCCCAGGTAGTAGACCCCTGCACTGCCTTACCGGAAGTGTCTTTCAGATCGGTGGTCATTACCAGCATATAACCGGAAGCTGGTTTAAGCGGTTTAAGCGGGACAACGCTTACGGTGTCATCATCAACCAGTGACAATACATAATCAACGCCGTAGGTGAGCTGGTCGCCCAGCTTACACCCAGATGAAGGGATGGCTGCCGCCGCACACTCAGGGTCGCTCTGATCAAGGCCTAGAGTTGCTTCAAACAGGTGGATACCGGCCGACAAGGTAGAAGCGTCCAGTGCCACACCTGACGAGGTTTGCACATCAATGGCAAACGGATGCTGAATAGACCAGCCATCGAGGATATTCAGGGCATTCTGAGGGTCGCCAAAATCAGTTGGATCGGCTACCGGAATGTTTAGCGTATAGTCAAAGAAGCCATCATCACCAGGTAACATTAATAAATCGTTTGGAATATTCAGATCGCCGTTGGCCGGGTCAAATACTATACGAGAAAATGGCGTGTCGACTTGGGTTTCGTTATTAATGTCGTCAATGGACTCACCGCCACCGCAACCGGCTAACCCCAGTGCCAAGGCCACACTGGTGCTAAGGATTAGTTTTTTCATTATATCTCCCTACAAAACGGATTTTTGTTATTCTGGCTCATGATAAGTCCGACAGCTTTTGTGAAGGCTAAATACCTTGATCGCTGGGCAAATATCGAACAAGTACGACCAGTTACTAAACACATATTATTTTCTTTACGATGATTTTGCAAAATATTGTTAACTTTTTGTAACCCATTCTTGTAAATAACTGTAAAAACGTCAATTTATACACCTATCGTAGTAACTTATTTCAACTACGTAAAAGAATCGGTTTACATAAAACAGGATATTTGTATCATCACAGCACTTTTGCGCCCTAAATGCTGGGTATGATGAGAAAGTTTAGCAGGAAACTTGATTTATGAACGACTATATCGCACCGGACCACTTACTCAGTGGAAAAACCATTCTCATTACCGGCGCCGGTGACGGCATCGGCAGACAAGCTGCTATCAGCTATGCTACCCATGGCGCTACCTGCATTCTGCTGGGTAAAACGGTTAGCAAACTGGAAGCGGTTTACGACGAGATTGTCGCAGCCGGCTCTCCCGAGCCAGCGATTATACCGCTGGATTTAAATGGTGCTACCCCGAAACATTATCAGGATATGGCTAATACCATCAGCGACCAGTTTGGTGTACTTGATGGCATATTGTTTAATGCCGGCAAGCTGGGTCACTTAAGCCCCTTTGCTCAAATCCCGGTGGATGAGTGGCAACAGGTTATGCAGGTAAACCTCAACAGCGCCATGTATATGCTGCAGCCACTGCTTCCGCTGTTACTCAAGGCCGAGGCCGCTTCGGTCATCTTTACCAGTTCCTCAGTGGGCCGCAAAGGCCGCGCGTTCTGGGGCACCTATTCGGTATCAAAGTTTGCTACTGAAGGCCTGATGCAGGTATTGGCCGATGAGTACAAAAACAAACCGCTGCGGTTTAATTGCATTAATCCGGGTGCAACACGCACAGCCATGCGGGCTAAAGCATTCCCGGCCGAAGATGCCGAGACACTAAAAACCCCGGCCGACATTATGCCGCTGTATTTGTACCTGATGGGTTCAGACAGCCAGGAGGTAAATGGTCAGTCACTGGATTGCCAGCCTAAATAACCCGCTACTCGCTTTAGCGGCTAACAACAATCGAGTAGGAGGGAGTTTTACAACTCCCGTCCTCTCACACCACCGGGCATACGGTTCCGTACCACGGCGGTTCATATTAACACTGGAACTGTCGGTGACACTCCAGCAGTGATACCAGCCCCATTTTATCGAACCACCCTTTTCTGAAGGCCTGATTCATATGGCTAGCCCCCGCATTCCACCATGCACCTCGTTGGTTTGTCGCTGACCACCATGCCCGACTCTCGCTAAGGCCTGCTTTCATCAGATTA
>NZ_PVNP01000150.1 GCF_002993365.1 Marisediminitalea alba | reverse complement strand
CTCTGTTATCAACTGTGAGACGCTATCAGTGCCTTTCAGCAGCTTCTCAACATAACGGGTTTGACTATCTGTTAAGTGTTCTAACTCGGCTATAAGCTTTGTAAATTGTGCTGGGATCATGATCAACCCTCAATAACTGTATTCATATACAGTATAGCAACAATTTAGCAGAACATAGCCATTCGAAAAGCTGGTGAGTTTCTTAATGAACTAGGGTTTTTAAGATCATTAAGAAATCCGTCTTCTTTATCAATTTCTAAAGAATTCAATAGCGTTGCTCTTTCAACATTAGTGAAACACGATTCAGTATACTTTCGAGCATTAGAGCTTAACTATTACAATATCTTACTATCAGATTATTCACTTTTTCAATTCTCTTTGATATCAGAGGGGGCGCGACCTGAGCTACGCTTATGTTTCATTCCAAACCCATCTGCATATTCCGGCTTATCCGGACACCGGCACCGGTTTAATCCGGACGCCTGTTTTCCTCGCTTTTCTCTAACCCTATTTTTATCCTATCTGTCCGGATTGCGCCAGTTTTCTCATTGATTCTCCTCCCAACTCAATCCGATGACTGTTGTGGATCAGCCTGTCCAGCAAGGCATCTGCCACCGTGGCGTTGCCTATCATGTTGTACCATTCTTTAACCGGGAGCTGGCTTACCATGATGGTACTGGCTGTTTGATAACGATCCTCCAGTAACTCCAGCAGATGACCGGCTTGCTCCTGGCTCATCTTTTCCATTCCCCAGTCATCGATTACCAGCAGCTGTTTCTTTGATAAGGCCAGAAGCTGTTTTTGATAACTGCCATCCAGCCGTCCTGAACTCAGATCATCCAGTAAACGGCTAAGGCGGTAGT